>JBFJHJ010000014.1:0-67845 GCA_041613315.1 Gemmatimonadales bacterium | reverse complement strand
TATCGGGACAAGAAACTCGGTGATACGCAGGCGATCACGCTCGTGACCGCCCCCGACGTGTTCCAACCGACCTCCACCACTGTGGTGCTGTTGCGCGCCGCCCGCCGGGCGCTCGTGCCGCCGCCCAGGTCGGTGCTCGACCTCGGCTGCGGGTGCGGCGTCAACGCGGTGGTGTTGGCCAAGATGCTGCCGCCTGGCGCTCAGGTCCACGCGTCCGACGTCAGCGTCGCCGCAGTCCGACTGACGGCGCTCAACGCCCAACGCCACGGCCTGACGATCGACTGCCGGCAGGGGAGTCTCCTCGAGCCGTGGGAGGGGAGCCGGTTCGACCTCATCATTGACGACGTGGCCGGCGTGGCTGAGCCGCTGGCGCGGACCTCCGGATGGTATCCCGGACCGGTGCCCAGCGACGCGGGCCGGGATGGCACGCGCTGGATTCTGGAGATCCTTGACCGGGCACCTGACTACCTGGCCCCCGGTGGCCGGCTGTGTTTCCCGGTGCTGACCCTCTCGAGGGAAGAGTGCATTGTCGCACGGGCGCGGGCCCGATTTGCCACCGTCACGCAGGTCGAGGAGCAGTGGTACCCGCTCAACGAAGAGCTCATGGCGCACTTCGCGCTCCTGGAGGAGCTCGCCGCCGAGGGCAGCATCCGCATCGAGCAGCGGGGCAGTCGGTGGTGCTGGGCCACCAAGATCTTCCTGGCGCACACGGCCGACTGACCGCGTGCCGCGGTCGAGGCCCGCGGTCGCTTCTCGCTTGCCCGGCTACCGGTCCATCCGTTCGCCGAGCTTGTCGTAGAGTTTCGCGTATTGACCGTAGCCCACAGGTGGGGCCCCATGGCGATCTCGGCCGTCTGTTCGCGGTAGGCGGCCACGGGGCCGCCGTTGCGGGCGTCCAGGGCGACGTGTACGAGGCGGAACCACACCTCGGGATCGGGCCGCGCTCGACGCGCCTCGTGTTCAACCTCAGCGCGCGCGACGTCCGCACGTTCGAGCGCTGCACAATCGGCTCCCCCTCCAACACAAACGCCCGGCCATAGGCCGGGCGTTCGCCACGCGCGCTGCCGCGCGCGTCTTACTTCCGGTTGACGCCGTTGCCGGCTTCGATCTGCACCCGGCGCGGGCGTGCCGTCTCCGCCTTCGGCAGAGAAATCGTCAGCACCCCGTTGTCGAAGCGCGCCTTGATGGCATCGTGGCTCACCGAGCTGGGCAGCGTGAAGCTCCGCTCGAACCGGCCGTAGCGGCGCTCGAAGAGGTGATAGCCGGACTCCTCCTTGCCCTCCTCGACCTCGTGCTTCTTCTCGCCGCTGACCGTCAGCACGCCGTTCTCCACCCGGACGTCCACGTCGTCGGGACGGAGCCCGGGCAGCTCGGCCTGCACGAGGATCGCCTCATTGGTCTCCCGGACATCCACCGGCGGCATCCACGCCGCCAACTGGCTCGTCCCGCGATCGCTCAGCCAACGGTCGAAAATCCGGTCGAAGTCGCCCCGAACGTTGAGCATGTCCTCCAAGATGTTCGGCGCACGATCACGCCGCAGAATCGGGTACAACATATCGCGTCACCTCCTGAACCTATGGGTTGGGACTGTGCCTCAGGCGCCGAAACGGTGAAACCGCCCGGCGTCGGCTGGTTCAGGACGCACACCCCATGCCAGCCACGCGTGCCACTTTTGCAGACGACGCACAGGTGACTCGGCACCGCTGACAGATGCCCGGCGACGAGCACTGTCAGATTTGCATGCGAAAGGCGGTCGGGGAGGCGGTGGGCGGGAAGGCGGTACGAAAAGCTGCAAGGAAGGCCGGTCAGTCCGCCACCACCTCGGCCACGGCCGCGCGGATGTCATCCATCCCCTGTGCCATCCGCTCGCGGTGGGTACGAAAGGACAGCACACAGATCCGGAGGACGAACATGCCCTGCACCGTGGTCCCCGTGAGATAGACCCGCCGCCGCGCGTTGGTCCGCTCCAGCAGCCGGCGGTTGAGCCGGTTGAGGCCGTCCCCGTCCAACCCCCCCCGCTCGAGCCGGAAGGCGACGATGGAGAGTTGGGGCTCGGCCACGATACGGATCCCCGCGATCGTCCGGAGCTGGTCGGTCGCCCACACCGTCAGGTCCAGCTTCTCGTCGAGGTTGCGACGGAATGCATCCGCTCCGGCGAGCTTGAAGGGAAGCCAGACGCGCAGCCCGCGGAAGTCACGGGACAGCTCCGGCGAGAGCTGGCAGAAGTCCACGAACTCGTCGCCGTCCTGCATCGCCGGCAGGTAGGCGCCGCCGAGGCCGTGCGCCCGGGCCAAGGCCCGCCCGTCGCGGACGAGCAGTGAGCCCGTGCCGTAGGGGAGAAACAGTCCCTTGTGCGGGTCCAGGGTCACGGAGTCCGCGCGATCGATCCCGCGCAGCGCCCGCCGGCCCCGCTCCGTCATCACGAAGAACCCCCCGTAGGCTCCATCGACGTGCAACCAGAGTCCGTGCCGGGCGGCCACGTCCGCCACCGCCGTCAGGTCGTCGACCGCCCCCGTGTTCACGGTCCCGGCGCTTGCGACGACGAGGAACGGCGTGCGGCCCGCCGCGCGGTCCTCCTCGATCAGCCGCTCGAGCGCGTCCAGGCGCAGGCAGAACCGCTCGTCCGACGACACCAACCGGACGCTCGCCCCGGGGAATCCCGCCAGAGCGGCGGAGCGCTGCACCGAGTCGTGCACCTGGTCCGAGACGTAGAGCGTGCCCCGGAGGAAATCGTCGGGGAGCCGGTCGCGGCGCGCCGTCACGATGGCCGAGAAGTTGGCGAGCGAACCGCCGCTGGTGAGAATGCCCCTCGCCTCGCGCGGGTACCCGAGGAGGTCGCAGAACCAGCGCACCACATTGGTCTCGAGTTGGACGAGCGCCGGGGAGGCGAGCCACACGCCGACGTACCGGTTCACCGCGTCGGCGATCAGATCCGCCACCGCGGCGTGGAACACGCCGCCGCCCGGGATGTACGCCAGGTACCCCGGGCCGGCGGTGTTGAAGCTCTTGGGGACGGCGCGGAACAGCAGGTCCAGGATCTGCTCCACGGGCGCGCCGGCCTCCGGCATCGGCTCCGCCAATGACCGGGCCAACGCCTCCGCCCCGTCTAAGTCCCACGACGGCTGATCGGGCAGCGACTCGAGGTGCGGCACGATCCGCTCCATCGCGGCGTGGACGAGGCGCCGCATCTCGGGACCGGACAATTCCAGCGGGTACGGGGCGTGAACGCTCATCGCTCGTGGGATCGGTCGTGGACGCCCGGATACTAGCGGGACGGTGCGGTGGCCGCGAGGCCGCTCGTAGCCGAGCCGCGCGCGCCCCGATATCTTCCCCCGATCGACGAGCCCCGACCCGAGGACACTCTTGCGCATGGACAACCGCGACACCGCCCTCGAGCTCCTCAAGCGCGAGGTGAGCCGGAAGACGTACGACCAGATCCGCGCGCTCTGGAAGGCTCACTCCATCGCGGAAGACCGTCGGGACATCCCCGGACTCCTGGCGACCCTGACCGACGATTGCGTCTACGAGGTCGTACCCACCGGCGACCGCTGGGAAGGTCTGCACGGCGCCGAGGCGTTCTACACGCAGATCTTGACCGCTTTCCCCGACATCACGTTCCACCTGCGACACATCGTGATTGGCCCTCAGGGGGTGTTCGAGGAAGCCGACGTCACCGCCACGCACGCCGCCGACTGGCTCGGCTTCGCGGCGAGCGGCGACCGGGTCGCCTTCGAGGTGCTGATTTATTTCCCGTGGGATCCGGCGGCGGAGAAGTTTCGTGGCGAGCGCGTGCACCTCGACACCGCCCGATTCCGGGTTCGCATCGCCAGCTCGAGCGGTGCGTGACGCGGGAATCCCTCTGCCCGCGACGCGGGCACGCATTCACCCTCACCCATCCCAATTCCATGATCCGACGCGCCCGGCTGTTCGTACCGCTCGCAGTCCTCGCCGTCCTCACGGTGCCCGACCCGACTCGCGCACAAGCTCCGGCGCCCGAGCGCCCCTTCGGCACGCTTCGGGAGCAGGCCGCCCTCCGGCAGAGCTGGCTCGCCGAGCGTCTGGAGACGGTCTTGCCGCGCCTCATGCGGGAGCGCGGGATCGACCTGTGGGTGCTCCCGATGCGGGAGTACAACGAGGACCCGGTGTTCCGCGCGTTGGTCTCGCCCACGACCTTCGCGGCGCGGCGTCGCACGGTCTACGTGTTCTTCGACCGTGGGCCGGAGCAGGGAGTGGAGCGCATCGCGTTGGGGGGAACGTCGCAGGGCGGCCTGTACGCCGCCGTGCGGGAGACGGAGCACGCCCCTGACGGACGCCCCCGGGAGCTGTGGGGCCCGTCGCAGTGGCAGCTGGTGGCGCGGGTGATTCAGGAGCGGGACCCGCGGCGCATCGCGGTCAATATCTCGCACACCCACAACTTCGCGGACGGTCTGACGGCGGGCGAGTGGGAGCAGCTGCAAGCCGCCCTCGGGCCCGCGCTGCGGGAGCGGGTGGTCCGGGCCGAGGAGCTGGCGGTGGACTACCTGGCGATCCACGTCGAGGCGATGGATTCCGTGTACCGCGAGATGGAACGGCTCGTGCACACGATCATCGGGACGGCGTTCTCCAACCGGGTGATCACACCCGGCGTCACGACCACCGGCGACGTCGTCTGGTGGTTCCGCCAGCGCGTGAACGATCTGGGGCTGGGCACGTGGTTCCAGCCGTCCGTCTCGATCCAGCGGCGCGGTGTGGAAATGGCAGACTCGACGCAGCCGGTCATCCTGCGGGGCGACGTGCTGCACTGTGACTTCGGCATCACCGCGCTGGGGCTGAACACCGACACGCAACACATGGGTTACGTGCTCCGGGACGGCGAGACCGATGTTCCCGAAGGTCTGAAGCGCGCTCTGCGGAACTCCAACCGGCTCCAAGACATCCTGCTCGCGGAGATGCGACCCGGCCGCACGGGGAACGAGATCCTGTTCGCCGCCCAGGCGCGGATGCGCGCCGAGGGGATCGACGGGACGATCTACACCCACCCGATCGGCGACCACGGGCATGGGGCGGGCCCGCTCATCGGCCTGTGGGATCGCCAGGACGGCGTGCCGGGACGGGGCGACGTGCCGATCCGCGCCGGCACCTGGCACTCCATCGAGCTCCAGGCCACGACCCCGGTGCCGGAGTGGGACGGACAGCGGGTGCGCATGGCGCTCGAGGAGGAGGCCGAGCTGACTCCCGCCGGGACGATGCGATGGGTCCATCGACGGCAGTCGGAGTTCCATCTCGTTCGGTGACGCGCGTGACCTCGCGGCTGCGGGCGGTGCCTGTAGCGTGCTGCGCCCCGCGGTGGGGCCGGGAAATGTTCGGACGAGAGTATCCTCCGCGCGACCCTCCAACGGAGTGAAATCATGCATACACGCTTCATCAGAATGACTGGGGCGGCCGTGGCCGCGCTCGCGGTCGGTGCCTGCGCGGACGGGGTGACGTCCGCGCGGTCGGGGCCGGTCCGTGTGACCATGCAGCAGACGTCGCCGGCCGCGGCGGCCGCAGCCGTCGCGGGCGAGGGAACGGCGACGCTGGGCAAGCTGAGCCGCGACGACATCACGTCGCTCATCGTGCACGTCACGGCGATCGAGTTTCTGCCGGCCGCCACGCCGGACGACCCCGACCCACCGTGGGAGGCGCTCGCGTTCGACCAGCCCGCGCGCATCGATCTGCTGGCCCTCCCCACCGAGGGCGAGTCCCCCTTGGTGATCGCGTCCGGCGGCGTCGCGGATGGGAACTACCGGCGGGTTCGCCTGTTCCTGAGCGACGAGGCGGCGCTCGTCCCGACGATCGTCTTCAGCCGCGACATCGTCGTCGGCCAGAGCACATTCGCCGCCGGCGACCCCGGCCACCCGGTGACCAGCCCGTCGGCGGCCCAGTCCGGTATCAAGACCGACGTCACGTTCACCGTCGAGGGAGGTGCCGAGGTGCATCTCTTGTTCGACGTGGGCGCGACCTTCCAGAACGTGACGGCGACGGGCAGCGGCAAGGTGATGCTATCGCCGGTCATCCGGGCCCGGCCGTAGCCGCCACCGGCGACTCCGTCCCGTTCTCCACCCCCCGCCCCGCCGCGCACCGCGCGGCGGGGCGTTTCCCTGCGAGTCGGTGGCCTCGCCCGCCACCCGGCAGTAGAGTTCGTATCCGGTCCCGTGGTATCCCACCCTCGCCGAGGCATCCGATGAGCGTCCACGTACGCGCCCCATCCATCCTTGCCACGTTGGTCCTGTTCGCCACCGCCTGCGGCTCGGGCGGCGCGCCGCCGCCCGCCGTCATGCCGACGCCGGTCGCCGTCGTGCCCGAGACGGTGGTGGTCGAGCGCGGCGTCTCCCGGACCCCGGCGGTCGAGCCGGGCCGGTTCGACACCGGCAAGATGTGGACCTTCGAGAACCCACCGCTGGAGTATTTCCAGGAGGCGTACGGCTTCCGACCGACGCAGGAATGGCTGACGCAGGCCCGGCTGGCCGCGCTGCGGCTCCCGAACTGCACCGCCAGCTTCGTCTCGTCCGACGGGCTCGTCATGAGCAATCATCATTGCGCGCGCGAGGGCGCCACGGCGGTGACACGCGAAGGGGAAGATCTCCTCAACCGCGGGTTCTTCGCCGCCCAGCGGTCGGACGAGCGCCGGGTGCCGGACCTCTACATCGACCAGCTCGTCGAGCTGCGGGACGTGACGCCGCTCGTGGACGCGGCCGCGCCGGCGGCCGCCGACGAAGCCACCCAGCAGGCCGCCCGCCAACAGCGCATCGAGGCGATCGCCGACTCGGCCGGCAGCGCGCTGGGACTCTCATGCGACGTCACCACGCTCTACCACGGCGGCCGGCACTCGCTGTACTGCTACCGGCGGTATGACGACGTTCGCCTCGTGTTCGTGCCGGAGCTCCAGATGGGCTTCTTTGGCGGCGATCCGGACAACTTCACCTATCCGCGCTACGCCTTCGATGTGTCGTTCTTCCGGGTGTACGACGCGAACGACCAGCCGCTCCGGCCGCAGTCGTACTTCCGCTGGAGCCGCACCGGGGCGAAAGAGGGCGATCCGGTATTCGTGATCGGCAACCCCGGTTCGACCTCCCGCCTGAACACGGTGGCCCAGCTCGAGTACAAGCGCGACGTCCAGTATCCGTTCACCATCCGGCTGATCGGAAGCCGTGCCACGATCCTCCAGGAGTACATGCGCCAGCACCCCGAGAGCCGATCCACGCACATCAACGACTACTTCAGCCTCACGAATGCCCTCAAGGCGTTCAGCGGCGAGCTGCGTGGCCTGCGCACTCCGGAGCTGATGGGACGGAAGGTCGGCTTCGAGCGCCAGTTCCGGGGAGCGGTGCAGCGCGACCCCGGCCTTGCGCGCCAATACGGGGGGCTGTGGGACGAGATCGCCGATATCCGCCGGCAGATCGCCCAGATCGCCCCGCGGCTCAACGGCCTCAACCAGGGGGGCCTGCTCCGCTCCCAGACGTTCGAGACCGCGGCGTCGATGATCCAGTACGCGCAGGCGGCGCTGTCGGGCCAAGCCCCGGACAGCCTGCTGCGGGAGTTCCGACAGGAGCTCGAGGCCGCCACGATCGACCCCGCACTCGACGCGGAAATCCTGGCGGCGCAGCTGGGCGAGGCGGCCGAGCTCCTCGGCGACGCCGACCCCTTCGTGCGCCAGGCGTTGGCGGGCCGCTCGCCTGCGGTCGCGGCGCGCACCGTCGTGATTGGGTCGGCCGCCGTCACGGACCGGGCGCGACGCGCGGCGCTCCTGGCGAATCCGTCGGACATCATGAGCAGCACCGATCCCGCGCTCCGGCTCATGCGGGACGCGCTTCCGCGCCTGCGCGAACTGCTGTCGCAGATCCGCCAGCTCCAGAGCGCGGAGGAGGCGCGCACCGCCCGGCTCGCCCGGGCACTGTTCGACGTCTACGGCACGGCCATCCCGCCCGACGCCACGTTCACGCTGCGGATCGCCGACGGCATGGTGGCGGGCTACGAGTACAACGGCACCAGCGCGCCGGCGTTCACCACGTTCTACGGGCTGTACGATCGGCACTACTCGCACCGTGGCGAAGAAGAGTGGGCCCTCCCCGAGCAGTGGCGCACGCCGCCGCGCGGGTTCGACTTGAGCACGCCGCTCAACCTCGTCTCGACCAACGACATCATCGGCGGGAACTCGGGGAGCCCCCTGATCAATACCGACCGAGAAATCGTGGGGCTGATCTTCGACGGGAACGTCGAGAGCCTACCGGGCGACTTCATCTACACCACCGAGACGGCGCGGGCGGTCTCGGTGCACGCCGCCGCGATCCTCGAGGCGCTGCGCCACGTGTACGGCGCCACCCGGATCGTGAACGAGCTCCTCGGCCAAGGGCGATAAGCCGCCGGCCGTGCCGACGATCGCCGACCTCCCGACGCCGGCGTTGCTGCTCGACCTCGACGTGGTGGAGGCGAACCTCGCGCACATGACCGAACGCCTGCGGCGCTTCGGTGTGGCGGCGCGCCCGCACGTGAAGACCCACAAGTGCATCGAGATCGGCGAACGGCAGCGCGCCCTGGGCGCGCGCGGCCTCACCGTCTCCACCCTCTACGAAGCTCGAGCATTCGCCGAGCGCGGGTTCGACGACCTGACCTGGGCGTTTCCGGTGATCCTGAGCCGGCTGAGCGAAGCCCGGGCCCTGGCGGCGTGGGTGACGCTCCGGCTGGTCGTCGACTCGCCTGAGGCGGCGGCGGCCGTCGAGGGCACCGGCGATCCGTTCCACGTCTGGCTCAAGGTGGACTGCGGCTATCACCGCGCGGGCGTCGACCCGGAGACCCCCGATGCGCTCGCGCTCGCCCAGGCCCTCGCCGCCTCCCATACCCTCCACTTCGACGGGATTCTCACCCATTCGGGCCATGCCTACCACGGACGCACGCGGGCGGAGATCGCGGGGGCAGCGGCTCAGGAACGGGACGTGATGGTGCGGTTCGCCGAGCGGCTCCGGAGCGCCGGCGTGACGGTGCCCGAGGTGAGCGTCGGATCGACGCCGGCGTTGTGCGCCGTGGAGCACCTGAAGGGGGTCACGGAAGCCCGCCCGGGGAACTACGTCTTCTACGACTACGGCCAGGTGCAGCTCGGAAGCTGCACGCCGGCCGACTGCGCGGTCACCGTGCTGGCGAGCGTGGTCTCCTCACCACCCGGAAGCCGCCACGCCGTGGTGGATGCGGGCGCCCTCGCGCTCTCGAAAGATGCCGGTCGCGGCGACGGCGACCGCCACACCATGGGAACGATCTCCGAGAACTACCGAGCGGGAACGCTCCGGTCGGACATCCGGCTCACCGCCCTCAGCCAGGAGCATGGGATCGTGAACGCGCGGCTCCCGGTGGGAACCCTCGTGCGGATCCTCCCGAACCATTCGTGCCTCACTGTCGCGTGCTTCGACGAGTATGTCGTGGTGCGGGGGGACCAGGTGGTGGACCGCTGGAAGATCTGGCGCGGGAGAGACTGAGTTGAGACGGAAACAAGCGGCGCGCGGGCGCGTCACTCGTCACCTTTCACCTTTCACTTTTCACTTTTCACCCTCACCCTTCACCCTTCACTCCTCACCCTTCGTCACTTGCGCCTCGCCTCCAGCTCCGCCAGCACGTCTGCGATGCCCAGCCCCCGGGCTCGCAGGTCCACCAGCACGTGGAACAGGAGGTCGGCCGCTTCCCACCGCACCTCCTCGGGCCGCCGAGCGTCGACCAGCTCGTGGGCTTCTTCCAGGATCTTGGCGCGCCGCTCAATCACGTCCTCGGTGAGCCGCCGCGTGTAGCTGGACTGGTCGGGCGCGGCCGACCGCTCGTCGATGATCCGCTCGAGCTCTCCCAGCGAAAAGGTCCGATCGCCGAAACACGAATCGCCAGGATGCCGGCAGACGGGGCCGGTGGGGACGGCGTGGATGATCACCGCGTCGCGGTCACAGTCCAGTTCCACCCGGACCAGCTTCATCAGATGACCGGAGTCCTGGCCCACCCGCCACCGCCCCTTGCCCCGGACGTGCACGACCACGCCATCCCCGTCGAGAGTCTCGGTGAGCGTCTCCCAGGTCGAGCCGGCGACCAGGAGGACGCGGCCGTCCCCGGCGTCCTGCACGACGGTGGGAACGGGGCCGCCATCACCGGCGAATTTCACGAGCGCGGCGACGCATTCGGCCGGCGACAGCTGCCGCTGCAGCGTGGGCGCGGGCACCTGCGCGTCCACGCCGATCCCGTCGAGCGCGACGACCTCGTCCACGGTCGTGATGCCACCGGATGCGATCACCGGAACTTTCACCCCGCGCGCCACCGCGCGGATACCGTCGAGGTCCGGCCCCTGCTCCGTCCCGTCCCGCTCCACGCTCGTGTAGACGACGCCGGCGACGTAGGGGGCCAGGCGCTTGGCGCGCTCGAGCGGCGACTCGCCACCCGCCGTCCGCCGGCCATTGCTCAACAGGTTGCCGCGCCGCACATCCACGGCCGCCAGGACGCGCCACCGGGGGAGCTTCGCCAGGAGCGCGGGCTTGGCCTCGGTGCCAATGATGAGCCGGCGGGCCCCCGCCCGGAGAAGCCGGCGGGCGCGCTCCAGGTCTCGAATCCCGCCCCCCACGCGACAGGGCGTGACCCCGCACAGCTCCTCGAGCAGCACGAGGTTGTCGCCCTCGCCCCGGGCCGCGTCCACGTCGATGACCGCCACCTCACCGACGCGCCCCAACTCGCGGGCGAGCTCGGCCGGGTCGCGGTCGGACGTCGGAACGGCCTCGCCGTCGGGGGTGAGGCGCACAACGCTCCCACCGGCCAGGTCGATCCGGGGAATCAGCACGGCCGATGCTCCGGCCGGGGGCGGGAGGGTACGCGCGTGAGCATGCTCGGTAGAAGTCTCGTAAGCCCAGTCAATACAACTAGATGGGGCGCCCCGCTGTGCCCCGCGTCACTTCGGGCGCAACGCTCGACCACACGTCATGCGGCTGAGCTTCAGTCTCTCGCCTCGCGGCGATACACGATGGTCCCCTCGACCATCGTGAGGTCCACCCGGACCCGCTGGACGGCGACCGGGTCGATCGTGAAGAGGTCGTCCGACAGCACGACCAAGTCCGCGTACTTCCCCGCCTCGATCGTCCCGACGACGCCTTCGAGATAGCTCGCGTACGCGTTCGCGGCCGTGTACGCGGTCACCGCCTCATCGACCGTGATCTTCTGTTCGGGTACCCAGCCGTCCGGCGTGGCGCCGTCGATCGTGCGCCGGGTCACGGCGGCGTAGATGCCCAAGAGCGGATCCAGCGGGGCCACGGTCCAGTCACTCCCGAACGTGAGCCGGGCCTGGGCGTCCAGCAGGTCGCGGAACGCGTACGTCGTCGTGACGCGCCTCGGCCCGATCCGCTTCTCCGCCCAGCGACCGTCGTCGATCGCGTGATATGGCTGCATCGAGGGGATCACCCCATCCGCGGCGATCCGCCGGATCGTCTCGGGCCGGAGATGCTGGGCATGCTCGATGCGGAACCGACGATCCCGCGGGCCGTTCGCCGCCCGCGCGTCCGCGAACGCGTCGAGCAACCAGTCGTTGGCCCGATCGCCGATGGCGTGCACGATCACCTGGAGCCCCGCCGCATCGGCCGCCACGATGTCGCGCCGGAGCACGGCCGTGTCGGTGACGACGAGCCCATGGTTCGTCGGCGCGTCGTCGTAGGGATCGTAGAACCAGGCCGTGGTCGAGCCGAGCGACCCGTCCACGAAGGCTTTCACCCCACCCCAAAACAGCCGGGCGTCACCACGGCCCTCCCGACGGACGTACTCGGTGAGGTCCCCCCACGTGCGCATCGGGACCACCGCGTATACCCGGACCAGCAGCCGTCCGTCCCGCCGGGCGCGGCGATAGGTCTCGAGCCCCGCCCAGGAACCCATGTCCGTGATGAGCGTGACGCCCCGAGCCACGGCGTGCGCGACGGCCGCATCCAGCGCCTCGTCCAGCTCCGCCGCGGTTGGCTCGGGCATCACTCGAAAGACCAGTGCCTGCGCCGCGTCCTTGAGCACGCCGGCCGGCTGGCCGTCCGGCAGACGCACGATCGTGCCGCCCGGCGGGTCCGGGATCTCCCGCGTGACGCCCGCAAGCTCGAGCGCCCGCGAGTTGGCAAGCGACATGTGCCCGTCCAGGCGCGTGACGAAGACCGGCGTGTCCGGCGTAAGCGAATCGATCCACGCCCGGCGGGGCAGCTCTCCACCCCACAGTTCATGGTCCCACTGGCCTCCCGTGATCCAGGTGCCCGGGTGGGCTCGGGCGAATGCGCCGATCCGGCGTGCGAACTCCTCCGGCGTCGCGGCGTCGCGGAGCTGCACCGACGCCAGCTCGAATCCGCCATCGATGAAGTGGGTGTGGTTGTCCATGAACCCCGGCACGACGAGCCGGCCGCCGAGCGCGATGCGCTCGGTGCGGGGACCGGCCAGGCGGAGAATCTCCCGATCCGGCCCGACCGCCACGATCCGCCCTCCTGCCACCGCGACGGCGCTGGGCGCCCGCACCCCCTTTCCCGGAGCGGAACCAGTCCAGACCCGCCCACTCACGAGCACCACCTCGGCCACCTGACTCGCCGCGGTCACGGGCATCCAGAGTCCCAGGGCCAGGACGGTCCCCCAGCTCTGCAGCGCTCGCCGGTTCCTGCGTTCCACAACGCACCTCCTCGAGACCGATCGCCAGACGGCGTCATTGGACGGAACTTCTCGGCCCGGCGTGACCCTGCGCAAGGCCGATTCCGGTGTCGAGAGGCTCCGCAGCGGGTGCCACGATCTGCCGCGTTTTGCGTTCGGCGCTAACGATCTACGGTGAATCTTCGGGTCTCGAAACGTGGCGGCCGGAGGCGCCCGTAAGCCGCACTCAAACCAGCTCTCATCATGACAGTGCTGAGACAGCCAGCACGCGGCATCGAGGCAGTGAGCCCCTGCTCACACGCCCTAGCTATCAAAGTGAGCACTCACATATGTCAAACACGGAGATGACAGGCATGGAATTCGGCCGAAATCGAGTACGTATCTCGATGTCGTATAACGACTTGTTACTGTCCAATTGTCTGTTGACGGGGCCTTGGGGTACATTTGGCATCATGAGTTTACGGGCAATCTACGGTCATGAGACCGTATTGCACCGGCTGGCCGGCACCCTTGCCGCCAGCCGGTTCCCGCAAACGGCCCTCTTTGTAGGGCCATCAGGGGTAGGGAAGCAGCGCCTGGCGCTGTGGGTGGCACAAGGGTTGCTCTGTGATGAGGGCGCCGGCGCCGCGTGCGGCTCGTGTGGAGCCTGTGGGCGGACGGCAACGTTGAGCCACCCGGACCTTCATTGGTTCGTGCCGATCCCGCGGCCCAAGGTGGGGGATTCGGACAAGCAGGTGGAGGAAGCGCGGGAGGCGCTTGGCGAGGCGCTGGCGGAGCGCCGTAACGGGTTCTGGCGGCCCCCGGACGGCATGGCGAGCCATGGTCTGGCATCCGTCCGGTGGCTGCAGCGGGTGGTGGGGCTGACGCCGTTCGTCGCGTCCCGCAAGGTGATCGTCGTGGGTGACGCCGAACGGCTGGTCGTCCAGGAGGCAAGTCCGGAGGCGGCGAACGCGCTCCTCAAGGTCCTGGAGGAACCGCCGGCCAACACCACGGTCATCCTGACGGCGGCCGACGCGCAGGCGCTGTTGCCGACCATCCGGTCACGGGTCGTGCCCCTCAGGGTGCCCCGGGTGGCGGACGAGGCGGTGCGGGAGTTCCTCTCGCGGGAGCCGGAGCCGCCGCTCGCGGGCGTGGCGCTCGACCGCCGCGTGCTGCTGGCCGAGGGAAGCATCGGCCGGGCGCTCTGGGCGGACGATGACAGCGGGGCCGACCGCGCCGGGGGCGAGCTGTTGGCGGCGATCCGCACCGGACCAACGGCGTGGCTCCCGCAGGTGTTGGCGCAGCGGCCCTGGGCCGCTCGGGGGGACTATAGCGCGACGCTCGACGCCCTGGCGGTGCGGTTGCGGGCCGAGCTCGAGCGGAGCGCGGCTGAGGGCGGCGAGCGGGTGCCGGGCCTGGTTGAGGGACTCCGGCAGGTGGAGGAGGCCCGAGCGACTGCACAGGGGAACGTGAACCCACAACTGGGGCTCGCGGTTCTGGCCCGGGAACTGGAGCGCGTCCTGTGACGCTTTCACACATCGACCGGGAAGGGCGCCCTCATATGGTCGACGTCGGGGGCAAGCCGGTCACGGCGCGCACGGCGCGGGCCGAGGGGTGGATCCGGCTGGGGCCGGAAGCCGTGAAGGCGGTTCGGCGAAACTCCGGACCCAAGGGGAACGTCTTGACGACGGCGGAGCTGGCAGGGACCATGGGGGCCAAGCGGACGGCGGAGCTGATCCCGCTGTGCCACCCCCTCCCCCTCGACCACGTGGAGGTCTCCGCCACGCTCGACGAGGGCCTGCCGGGGGTCCGGGTGGAGGCTGCCGCCAAGACGGCGGGCCGCACGGGGGTGGAGATGGAGGCCTTGACGGCGGTCGCCGTGGCGCTCCTTACGGTGTACGACATGCTCAAGGCGGCCGGACACGGCATGGAGATCGGGCCGGTCCGGCTGCTAGAGAAGACCGGTGGCAGCAAGGGCAACTGGAACCGCAACGAAGGGCATAGCGCATGATGACTCTATATCGTCTGATGAGCAGCCTCCGCGGGGCGGGCACCGCCCAGTGGGAACGACTCTCCGCGACGCAGCAGCTCACGCTGCGCGGTCTGGGCGTGCTGACGGGCGTGGTGCTCCTGGCCGGCCTCGTGGGCGGCCAGGCGAACCGTGCCGTGGCCGCCTCCGACGCCGCCATGTACACGGGCACGGCGGTACGCTCGGAGTTCCGCAAGTTGCGGCAGACCTTGGACACCACCACGGGCGAGCTCGAGTTGACCCGCATGAAGCTGGAGCGGGCCGAGGCCGTGCTCGACTATTCCGCGCGGTACCAGGTCCCGGGCGACTTGGCGGGATTGATTTACGACGTCGCGCTCCGGGAAGGCATCGAGCCGGAGTTGGCGTTCCGCCTGGTGAATCTCGAAAGCCGGTTCTACCCGCGGGCGCGCAGCTCGGCCGGTGCGCTGGGCCTGGCACAGGTCATTCCCGCCACGGCGCGGTTCTACGAGCCGAGTATCACGCCCGAGCGTCTCTTTGATCCGACGACGAACCTGCAGATCGGGTTCCGTTACCTGCGGGATCTGATCGAGGTGTACGGCGACGTGAACCTGGCCCTGTTGGCCTACAACCGCGGGCCGACCCGTCTGAAGAACCTGATGGATGCGGGGAAGGATCCGCGCAATGGTTATGCGTCGAGGATCATGAAGGACTATCCGGGACTGCAGTGAGGACGAAGGGGGGGCCGCGCCCGGCGCGCCCCTCCTTTTCGTCACGCTTATCCCGGCGGAGCCACCCGTAGCCGCCGGCCGACCCGTAGCACCTCGCTTGCGCCAATCCCGTTCCAGCGCTGCAGGTCGTTGACACCGATCCCGTAGCGGCGCGAGATCGCCCAGAGCGACTCCCCGCGGCGCACGATGTGATACGTCACGCCGGGCACGCCCGGAGCGGGCGCCGGGGCACGCCCCGACACCGCCCGTTCCCGGCCGTCGACGCTCAGCGGGATGATGAGGCGCTGCCCGATCCGCAACCGGCGCGGGTCGACATTCCCGTTGGCCGCGCGGAGCAGCATCACGCCCACGCGGTAGCGCCGTCCGATCTCCGAGAGCGTCTCACCCCGCCGCACCACGTGCTCGACGAAGTTCACGCGCTCGCTCTCCGGGAGGTCCACGTAGCGTCGGGCCACGAGGGGCCCGGTGCCGCGCGGCACGCGGACGATGGACGGGCGCCCTGGGGGGGACACGCGCCGCACGAGGTGCGGGTTCAGCTCCACGAGCGCCCCGGTCGTCGTGTCCGCCAGCCGCGCGATGACGTCGAGCCCCGTGGCGTCGGGCACGGTGATCTCGTCGAAGACCAGCGGCTGGAGTTCGGGGACGCTGTCGAAACCGAAGCGGACCGGGTCCTTCGCGATGAGCGCCGCCGCGATCAGCTTCGGCACATAGTCCCGCGTCTCGCGTCGCAGGTAGCGCCGCTCCGCGAGGTGGAAGAACGTCTCGTCGGTGAGCGAGTCCGGATCGCCGGCGAGGCGGCGAATCCCGCGGGACACCCGGCCCTCCCCGCCGTTGTACGCAGCGGCAGCAAGGTACCACGACCCGAACTGTCGGTTCAGGTCCGCCAGATACCGGCCGGCGGCGTCGGTCGCCTTGAACGGGTCGCGGCGTTCGTCCACCCACTGGTCGACGATGAGGCCGTAGCGGCGGGCCGTAGACGCAATGAACTGCCACATGCCGACGGCGCTCGCGCGGGACACCGCGGTGTTCGAGTAGCCGCTCTCGATGATCCCGAGATACACCATGTCCTCGGGGACGCCCAGCGCCCGGAACCGCGCGCGAATCATGCCCTCGTAGCGCACGAGGCGCCCCAGCCAGATCTCGAAGCGCTCGCGGGTGGGGTCGAGGAAATAGTCGATGTAGTACTGAACGCGGTCGTGGTCGAGGAACGACTCGACGTCGATGTCGTAGTTCGGCCCCGACGCGCTGGCCGCTCCTCCACGGGGGCCGTCTCCCAGCCGCAGCACGCCCGTGACGGCATCGTGCGACAGAGTCGCCGGCGCCGAGACGATCCCGCGAACGTGCTCTGCACCCTTGGCGAGGCTCTTGAACTCGAGCGCCTGGATGGCGAGCAGCGCGGCCTCGTCCGCGGCGGAGTCCTCGGGCGTGACGGGCCAGGCGGCGTCCAGCCCGATGGAATCGCCGAGCACGGCCATGCCCCCGCCCGCCGGCGCCAGGGCCGCGTCGTGGGCCCCGCCGGCACAGGCGGCGGCGACCGCGACACCGGTCGTCGCGACCACCATGCGCCACATGTCTCGATACATCCTGGTTGCCATCGTCGCTACCGCATGAAGATCATGTTGCCGAGGAGCCGGTTCGTGGCATTCAGCACCGCCAGCGCCGCACACCGGTGGTGGTCATGCTCCGAGAGGCAGGACCCCACGAGTCGCGTCGGCGGTGTCCCGTTGTGACACGACAGCGACACGATCACCACCATGGCATCGAAGGCGCGCACCGCCTTTACTCCCAGCAGCTCGAAGGTGAGCTTGTTGTCCACCGCGCGTTCGAGCGCCTTCGCCGCGGCCTGCGCCGCGCAGCGCAGCTCACCCGCCTGGGAGCCCAACCCCTCCGCCGTGCCGACGAAGCTCTCGCCGGCGTGGCGCTCCAGCACCACCCGTGACCGGCAGCGCCCGCTCGGAAGACGGTTGAACTCGAACTCGAGAAACCGGACGCGTTCGCGCCGAGGAGCGCCCACCGTCATGCCGCCTCCGTGCCACCCGCTAGTCGAGGTCCTGGAACCGGACCTCGAGTTGCCCCTGCGCCGCCGCGTCGTCTACCGCGTGCAGTAGATCGATGTCCAGCCGCGGCTTCCCGGTATCGTCGACCACCACCGACACCAGGAGCTGCTCGCCGTCGGTGAGCAGCACCCGCAGCACCCGACAGTCGGAGCGGATCTCGACGTCGTGGACGGTGCGCCCGTGGAGCTGCTCCACGGCCTCGGCGATGCGTCGCAGATCCTGAACGGGTGTGACGGACACGCGGCGCCCTGACGCTCAGCCGAGATGTTGTGCGAGGACTTCCTTCAGGGCGTCGTTCGAGATACGGTCCGCGGCTTGGAACAGCGAGGACTTCGAGCTCGACTCGAGCGGGTAGGGCGCCCAGAACGATTCACGCTCGCGGGAACTGGCTTGCGCGCGAAAGGAGAGCATCAGCCGCCACATTCGCACGTCGGGGCGCATTTCGGCGGCGGGTTGCACATGCCAGACTTCCTCACCAGCCTCGATCACTCTCCACGCCATCGTCCAACACCTCGCTCGGGTCCGTCGCGCTAGGGCGGGTTTGGCAATATGCGTCCCCGCAACGGGTTGGGTCAAGGTAGAAAATCACCAAATGTGCGGAGATCGGCGACCGTATCGAGGTCGCGCAGGACGGGGAGTCGTCGCACGCGCACCCCGAGACGCCGGCAGCGATGGAGTGTGACCCGCATCACGTCCGCCCCACCCCACGGCACGCCAGCAAACACCCCCGGCTGGTCCCGCGCCAAGCCGATCAGGTAGTACCCGCCGTCGACGGCCGGTCCCAGAACCACATCCGCGGTCGCCAGCGCCGCGTGGGCCGCCGCGATAGTGTCGGCGCGGACGTCAGGCGCGTCCGCCCCGATCGCGAGCACCGGCGCGTCCCCGTCTGCAAAGTGGGCCGCGAAGGCGTGCCTGAGCCGCTCGCCGAGGTCGGCGCCGCGTTGCGGCCGGTACACCCAATCGCCGAGCCAGTCACGCATCTCTTCCAGTGCGTCGGGGGGATCGTACCAGACTGTGAGCGGGTACCGCGCTCCTACCTGTGACGACACACGCGCGCCCACCGCCCGATACGCCGCGACCGCCGCGGCCTCTCCGATCTCCGCCGCCAGGCGCGTCTTGACCCGCCCCGGCCGCGGCGCTTTGGCGAACAACAGGACCGCGGTCATCGGGGCTCGGGCGGATACCAGCGCGACAACCGCTGGGGTGAGACGCCGGCGAGGTAGCCGGCAAGGAGCGCGATGTTCTGCAGCCATGTGCGCCACGGGCCCTGCCGCCGCCACCGCCGAGGCGACACCCGCACCGCGGAGCGGAACCGGTGCACGCGGGCGCGCCGCCGCAACGCCCGCACCATCGCCACATCCTCCATGATCGGAATCCCGGCGAAGCCGCCGACCGCCGCAAACAGATCCCGTCGCACCACGAGTCCCTGGTCGCCGTACGGGAGACCGCCCAGACGGTCCCTCACCCAGGCCCCGAGTTCCATCACGCGGAGCGCCACACCGGCCCCCTCGATCGCCAGACGCCAGACCCCGACCTGGAGGTCCCCCCCCTCGACGGCGAGCGCAAGCTCCCGCCGGGCATCGTCGATCAGCCGCACGTCGGCGTGAAGAAAGCACAGCCAATCGCCCGCCACGATCTGTGCGCCGACGTTCATCTGCGTCGCGCGCCCACGCGCCGCCGTCACCGTTCGGGCACCGTGTCGCCGGGCGACGGCGACGGTGCCGTCCGTCGAGCCGCCATCGACCACGACGACATCCGCCGGCACGGCGAGCCGGCCGAGATCGTCCAACAGACCCGGGAGGTAAGGCTCCTCGTTGAGAGTGGGAATGACGACGCCGAGCGGGGGCACGGCTAGCCGCCGGATGTGAACACCGCCGTGTCGTTCAGCGTCCAGTCGTAGGGCAGGTACCCCACGGTCGGCGGCCCGTGTGTGGCGATATACGCCGCGTCGTCCGCCGGTAAGTACGGGCGGAGGAACGCCACCACGCCGGCCGTGCCGCCGAAATCGTCCTTGTACCAGTCGAGCACCTTGTTGAGGCGCAGGACGGCGGTGCCGTTGCGCTCCAGGCGATACTGTCGGGGATCGGCGATGAGGCGCCGCACCGCGGCATCCAGCTGCTGGTCGATCGCCTCGCCGGTGTACGCCTCGGTGGCGAGGACCGGGCACGAGCGCGAGGCGCAGTTCACCGCGAAGTGAATGCGAGGCTCGCCCATGGGGCGCAGGATCTCGTGCTCGATCTCGTCCAGCGCCCGCGGGGCGCCGGCCACGGGGCAGAACGTCCGCGTCCACGTGTCGGGGATCTGTCGGATCGAGTTCGCCGGCACGCCCTGCAGCGAGCGAACCAGCGACGCCGGGAAGCCCGCGGGCTTGATGGGGTAGTGGTCGATCACCAGCGTGAGCGCGCAGGCATTGTACGCATTGATCCAGAAGGCGAGCTGCGTCTCGCGCGACGCGCGCTCCAGCGCCGCGGGATCCGTGCGCCCCAGCTTGGCGACAAAGGCATCGAGCCCCGCCCGGTCCGCGCGGAGGGCCGCGTAATCCACGAGGTCCCCGTGTGCGTACCGCTGGAGCACCGCGGTGAACGCCGCGGGATCGGGCAGCTCTTGCGCCACGCCGGGCACCGCCCCGCCGAGCAGGGCAGCGGTGAGCAGCACGCGGTGAACCCATCCAGTCATGCGGCCTCGTGTGTGCGGTCCGATGGTGGCTTGTACCCCAGGCGCCGCGCGATGATCGGCACCAGCGAGAGCGCCACGAGCAGCCCGCCGGCGATCCACAGGCGCGTCCGCGCCGCGGCGCCGGCTTCCGTCGACCCTGCCACGAGCGCGTCCGCGAAGAAGGTGTAGATGAGCGTCCCCGGGAAGATACCGATCACGGTGGCGAGCGCGTAATCCCGCCACCGCATGGCCGTGAGCCCCGAACCGAAGTTGAGCGCATTGAACGGGACGAGCGGGATGAGCCGCAGGATCAGGAGTCCCGTGAACCCGTGTCGCTGAGTGGCGCGGTCGAGGCCCGCCAAGCGTTTCCCCACCAGTCGCTCGATCCCGTCACGCCCCAGCGCACGCGCCAGGCCGAAGGCGGCGTTGGCACCGATGTTCGCGGCGATCGTGTTGAACACCACTCCCCACCCGAATCCAAACACCGCACCGCCGCCGATCGTGAGCAGCGATCCGGGAAACGCCAGCGCGGTGGCGCCCGCGTAGAGCGCGACGAAGACGACCGGCGCCCAGCCCGATCCCCTGACCGCCCGGAGCAGGTCCAACACGCCTTCCTGTGTCACGTAGCGCGACGCCGGAGAGAACCGCACCACGATCACCGCCACCCCCAGCATCGCCGCGAGCAGCGCGAGTTTCAGCCACGGACGCGCCCGGCCTACGCCAGCCACCGTGCCACCCGCTTCACGAGACGCGCCCTCCACCCGGTGAACCTCGAGCGGTAGTAGCCGTCGGCGGTCCGCTTCACGCCCTCCACCATCGTGGGGTAGGGGTAGACCATTCGCGCCAGCTTCGGCAGCGGGATCTCCTGCGCCATCGCCAGCACGAGCGGCTGAAGCAGCTCGCCGGCGCCGCTCGCGACCACGGTCGCCCCCACGATCCGGCCCCGGCCGTGCGTTACCACCTTCACGAACCCATCGGTGTGGCCGTCCACGATCGCCCGATCCAGATCCGCGAACGCGTAGCGGTACACCTCCACGGTGCCGTAGCGCTCGCGGGCCTCGGCCTCGGTGAGGCCGACGCGGGCGACCTCGGGATCGGTATAGGTCACGGCCGGCACCGAGCGGTAGTCGACTTTCGCGGTGAACGGCGCGACGATGTTCCGTAACACGATCTTGGCGTGATACTCCGCCACGTGGGTGAACTGCGGGCCGCCCGCGGCATCGCCGGCGGCCCACACGCCACGGCGCGTCGATCGGAGCGCCGGGTCCACCGTCACCGCGCCGCGCTCGACCTCGACGCCCGCGCTGGCGAGTCCCAGCCGATCGGCGATCGCCCGCCGGCCGGTGGCGACGAAGATCTCATCCACCGTCACCGCCAGCGCCTCACCATTCCCGCTCGCACACGCCGCGCGCACGACCTTTGCACCGTCCGGCTGCGTCTCGACACCCGCGACCCGCGCGCCGGTGAGCACACCGATGCCTTCCGCGTCGAGCGCCGCGTGGACCACGGCCGACGCCTCGTCCTCTTCGCGGGGCAGCAACTGGGGCAGCATCTCCAGCACCGTCACGTCGGCGCCCAAGCGGCGATAGAGCTGCGCGAACTCCAGCCCGATGGGCCCGCCGCCCAGCACGGCGATCCGTGGCGGCAGGGTGTCCTGGTCGAACGCCGCCAGATACGTGAGGTAGCCGGCCTCGGCGAGACCGGGAATCGGGGGCACGGACGGCTCGGCACCCGTCGCGACCAGGAGATGCTTCCCGGCAATCGTCCGTCCGTCCACGGCGACGCGTCCCTCTCCCGTGACTTGAGCGGCGCCCAGGATCACCTCCACGCCCATTCGCCGGAACCGCTCGGGGTCGTCATGCTGCGCCACGCGCGCTCGGGCGGCCCGCATCCGCTCCATCACCGAGCGGAACGCATGCGCTGGCGACGCGCCAATGAGCCCCAAGCGGTCCGCGTGGCGCATCTGGTGCGCGAGCCGGGCGGACGCAATGAGCGCCTTGCTGGGCACACAGCCCGTCCACAGGCAATCGCCGCCCAGCGCCGCGCGCTCCACCAGCGCCACCCGGAGGCCCAGCGCCGCACCGCCCGCGGCCGTCACCAGCCCCGCAGTGCCGCCACCAATCGCGATGAGATCGAACCGATCCATGTCCCCGGCCTCAACGCGCGGAAGGAGGAGGAGGTTCCCGTTGCTAACCTACACACGGCACGAGCGCCCGCACGCCGGAGGGCGCGCGGGCGCTCGACAGACTCGACGCCCGTGCTCGGAGGTCGAGGTTACCGCCGGCGCCCCCCCGGAGGCGGCTGGTCCCACGGGGGCGGCCCGCCGGGCTGTGGATTGGGCGGCAGCTCCTGCGACGTCGGCGACGCCGAGCCTCCATGGTGCTTGTGGGTCGGCGACTGTCCCTGGCCCACCAGCTCGATCGGCGCCGCCAGGCTCGCGATGACGGGCGCCGAATAGACGGCCGTCTTGGCCAGCTTCTTCAGGAACTCCCGCCGGTCGGAATCGCTCATCTCGCACTCCCGTCGTGCACCGTGGCGAGGACGTCGCCACTCGCTATTCTATGCGCCAACACCCGGGCGACAAGCCGCTCCGCCGCCGCCGGGGCGAGGGCGGGATGCTCCGCCGCTACCTGCCGTGCAATCTCGCGAATCGTCCGGCGCCCGTCCGTGAGCGCCAACACACGGCCCTCGAGCGCCCCTCGGGGACTCAGCCGGGGCACGCCATCAGGCGCCGCCGCCTGCAGATCGGCCAGCGAGGCCGGCTCGGCGGCGAACTCGTGCCCGCGCACCGTACGCCCCCCCACCGTCACCTCCCAACTGAGCCACCCCGGCGCGCCGTCAGCGAACCGGTGCGCGTGCACGCGGGCCCGCACCTCGCCCACAGCCTCGAGCGGAGGATCGAGGGGGAGAAACAGGTGCCCCCACGAGGCGGGAAACGCGCCGGGAGCATTGGACAGCCGTTCCCCCCCTCCCAGGTCCAAGTCGAACCAGTAGGCGAGGCCGTGGATCGTCGTGGAGCCGGCCAGCCGCCAGACGGTCTCACCACCCAGCGCGGCGGCGTCCGGCACCTCGTCGAACCGCACGACGCCCAGCGACGCCGGCTCGCCCACCAGCGCTCCGGAAGGAATGGAACCGTCGAGGGGCAGGTTGGCGACGAGCGCGCGGAGCGGCGTCCAATCCATCCCGTACGGCGTGCCCTCGCCGAACGGGATGACCGTGCGCCAGAGGGCGTCCGAGCGGACCGGGGCGAGGTATACCTCGGCCGCCTCCGGCACCGTCCGCGCCCCCGGCACCGCGTACCTGTCGTGGACGGCCCGGAGCAGGCCGTGCACCCGAGTGTTGACCAGCCGGTTCGGGAGATCTTCAAAGATGATCACGTCAACGGGAGCGGGCAGCTCGATCTCGGGGAGCCAGCCCCGGATCAGCTCGACACGCCCGGCATAGCCGTTCGCGCGGGCCACGGCGCGCGCCGTGGCGATGACCGGATCGCCGTCCACGCCCCAGACCTTCGTCGCCCCCGCGTCCGCCGCGAAGAAGGCGAACGTCCCGAGCCCGGTTCCCACATCCAGCACGCGGTCGCCGGGCCGCACGACGCGGGCGATCGCCCGGCGGAACGCTTCGATCCGCTCCCGCTGGGCGAGGAGATCGCGGTAGTACGCGGCGCTCACGCGAGAAGGCCCTCGGCCCGGAAGCGGGCTACGGCCACTTCGACATCGCCGAGCATCCGGTCGCCGGAGACGGGCGGATCGAACGTGGCTCCCACCGCGGCGGCGATCTCCTCGAGATCCATCTCGCCCGTGAGGTGACTCCAGATCAACGCCGCGGAGAGGTTGAGCGAGTGCAGGCGATCGGTCGTGGGATCGAAGATGACCCAATCGTCGTCCAGCTGGCGGAACACCACGTCGTCGCGGCGGGTGGGGGACCCCCGGCGGTCGTCGCTCGTCATGTCGGCAAGATTAGGGCGCGCCCGACGGCGGGCAAGCGTCTACCGACCCACGAGCTTGCCGGCGACGCGTCCCAGGTGGTGCATCCACGCGTTGAACGCGGAGGACGCGTCGGGCCAGCGCCACCGCAGGTATTCGTCGGGCGGCTTGACCGCGTCCCCCAGGAGCCCCAGCGCGGTGCCGTTCAGGTCGTCGGCGAGCAGAAGACGCCGCCACACCCGCCGGGGCGTCACCATCACGTGCTCCCGCTCACTGGCCCGCGCCGCCCAGACGAGCCAGCGGCGCAGCGAGAGCACGCGCTGGAGCGCGCGGCCCCGCAGGCCGTCCACGCCGATCTGGAGCCCACGGAGCGGATACAGCGCGAGGTCGTCCACCAGCACCCGCGCCACCGCTTGCATGGATCGCTGGACGCCGATGGCCCTCACCACCTGGTCGACCTCGCCGCCGGCGCGCTTGGGGAGTGTCTCCCATAGGAGTGCCGCGTCCAGCAGCCCACGCACGTGCAACATGTCGTGGTGCGCCAGGTGATGGACGATCAACGCGAGGTGGTGTTCGTCGATCGGCACGGTGAGGCCACGCTCGAGTTGGATGTTGCTCCAGATGGCCTGGGGCACCGCGAGGTCGGCGCGCGGGAGCAGGTGCGTCACGGGCTCCAAGCCCCAATGCACGTCGAGCAGGACTTGCTCGAAGTCGGAGCCGCGACCGGGCAGATACATGGTCATCCCCGGCCGGAGGGTCGCGGGCCCGGGCTGATCCGGCTCGCGGTAGGCGACGTAGCCCAGCGTGTAGAGCGCCGCCACGGCCGTGTTGAGCTGCTTGGGATCGACGACGAGATCGATGTCCGCGAACTCGCGATCGCCCACGTCGTAGATGCGGCCGAGGAGTGCCACGCCCTTGAAGAAGAAGTGGCGGACGCCGCGGCGCTTGAAGAGCCGAGTGATCTCGCCCGCGGCTTCCCGAAACAGCGTGGCGTACAGCCGGGGGGCCACGTGCTCAGGCGTGGGTGGCGTCTCGGGCACCCGTTTCCGGTGCCGCGCGAGATAGCCGGCGATCCCGAACCGTACCGCGAGCTGCCGGGCGCCCGCCTCCTCGGGCATCCCCAGGACTTCGGCCGCATCTTCCAGCGCGCGCTGGAACCGCACGACGATATGCTCGCTCACGCGGTGAGGTCCTCCAGGGCCTGGGCGGCCGCCACCACGTCGCCGAACGTCACCTCCCACGCGCGGGCTCCGGCCACCACCCGACACAGCGTGTCGAACGCGGCGCGCCGGCGCACGCCCGACGGGAGGACGCTGTGCACCAACGCGTTCAGCGCGTCCGCAGAGGACGCTTCGGTGATCGCGAGCGGGCGGCCGGTGCGATAGCGCGCGAGCACGAGGGCCCGGATCCGCGCCTCGTCCACCCAACCGCCGCTCACCGAGGGGTCGTACCACGCATCCGTGCTCCCCGGTACCCAGAACGGCGTGTTGTCGAGGTCCACGTCGACCCTCTGCAGGAGCGCGGGGTGCACCTTGAACAGCCGCCGGAAGGCGAGTGCCCGTCCCTCGACGTCGAGCAGCACGATATCGTCACCCAGGGCCGCGTGGCCACGCCGGCTCCACGCGACGGCGAGACTCGACTTCCCCGCACCCGCACGCCCCAGCGCGAGCACGGCACCGCCGTGCATGATCGCGCCGGCTGCGTGCACGTGGATGTACCGGCGGCATGACGTGAGAAGGGCCTCGCACAACGCGAATTCGCTGACTTCCATCACCTCGACGACGGTACGGCAGAGGGTCGGCGTTCCCGAGCCGATCGCGACGCGATAGCCGTCGCCCGCACGCCGGATCGCGACGTCCGGGTTCGCCGGAGCGGCCCCGTTCGTCACGTATGCCGGAAACAGCCGTCGGAGCGGCTCGGCGAGCGCCGGATCGTCCGTCACGAGTTCGACCGGACGATCGCACAACGCGTAACGGAGCGCGAGGGAATAGGTCACAGTGACCGGGGTCCGGAGCGGATCGGCGAAGTGTCTGCTGAGGACAGCGAAATGTAGCCGGAGGGCGGCGGCCGGACCACGATGCCACGGCTCACGCGTGGTGCACGCGATCGGCATCCCGGCGGATGCTCACACGACCTCGACACCAGCGCATCGCCGAGCGGCGTGGGGACGAGCGCCGGGGCTCGAGCCGGCGCGTCGCCGCCCGCTCGCCGGGCTAGGGGGTGTCGCTATCGGCAGCGCGGTCGACCTCCGTCGCCGCGAAGAGCGCGTTGAAGATCAGCTTGTACGTCCCCCGCGGCTGGCCGCGGAACTGCGGACGGAACGCAAACAGCACGGCGGCGCCCTGACCGTGCGCCACCCGCACCATCGCCGGTCGTCCGGCGAGGTAGGTGTCTTCCCCCATCGCCCAGCCGCTCATGAGCACGCGCTCGCGGCCGTAGCGGGCCACGACGTGCACCGGCGCGGCCGGCGGGTCGGGCGTCTCGACCCTCCCGCCTTCCATCGCCTTCGAGAGCCGCACGATCTCGAACGCCCGGCTGCGCTGGTACGAGGCCGCCGTCTCGCGCTCCATGCCGCGTGCCAGCGGATGCGCCACGTCCACCTCGAGGCGGACCAGCGATCCGGGAATGAAGAACCGCTCGGGCGGGATGTCCGCCACGGCGTTCCGGATGGGGAGCCCCAGCTGCGCGATCGCGAAATCGGCGGCGTCATCGAAGGCGATGAGCGTCCCGCCCGCGCGCACGAACCGATCCAGCGCCGCCACACCCGCGGCGCCGACGCCACCCACATACGCCTCCGGCATCGTGCCTGGTGGGTGTCCCGCGAGGAGCTCCTCCGGAGTCTGGTCCGGCAGGATGATCGCATGGTAGCGCGACAGGTCGCCTTCCCGGATATCCCGGTTGCGTAGGGTGTCCACGACGAACCCGTACGTTTCGAGGAGCCACAGGGTCCACCCCATGTCGTCCTCGGCCATCCACGACGCGTAGAGTCCCACGCGCGGAAGTTGGAGGGCGCGCAACTCCACGGACGGCCGCCCGGCGAGGCCGGCGGCATCGACGCCCAGCTCGCGCGCCACGATGCGCACGCGCTCCTCGGTGCGATCGCCTTTCTCGATCACGAAGGCGCCGGCGTCGAACCGCCGCTGACCCGCCTGCACCGGGGCACTTGCCCGGTGCACGCGCTCGCCCTCGGCGAGCAGGCGGTTCACGGCTCGGACGCTGGCGTTGAGTCGCGGGGAGAGCACGTACCCGAAGTCGGCGCGCCCCCGCATCTCGCCCGCAGGCGCCGCAACGAAGTCCGCCACCGCTTCCGTCGGCGCCGTGAACGTGGCGTCCACGCGGACCACGGCGACGCCCATCTGCATCGGGAGCGTCCAGCCCGCGAGGTCGTAGGGCGTCTCGGGCGGCCCGCCGGGGTATTGCCGCCGCTCCGGATAGCGCTGCGGCTCGAGCAGGTTCATCAGGTGCGGCCGGAACGGCTGCGCCGCGTACAGCACATACGATCCGGCGGCGTACTCTTGGCCGTCGGCCCGGAACGCCCGCGTCGCCCGGTGGACCTCGACACCGCCTCGGCGCAGGACGTCGAGAAGCTCGCGAGCCTCGCCGGCATCCCACTGCTCGGCCGGCATCACATACGCAAACGGGCGCCCGGCCTCGCCCGACTCGATCGCGTCGCGGCCCATCCGATACATGTTGTACAGCAGCTCTCCGCGGTAGTTGGCCGCCAGGTTCAGCGTCGCGACCGACGCCTCCGCCATGTAGTCGATCGCGTCCCGGAAACGGGACTCCGCGCCGATCCACGGATACGGATGAAAGATGCTCGTCCCATCGGTGCGCGGCGCCTCGCCGCGCCGCATCGGGATGGTCTCGGGCCAGCGGGCCGTGTCGTAGCGGTACGGCGTGGGCGAGCGGTGCGACGTCTCGGTGAGGATGCCGATCATGTTGTGGTAGTAGGGTGCCAAGCGCATGCCGCCGTTCCACCACATGCTGTAGATGGCGCGGGAGACGTACCCGGGCATGCGCTTCGCGGCGTAGCGGCTCGCCATAGCTGCGCCCACCAGGTTCACACCGGCCGTGACGCCGGGATGGATGTCCGGATTCACGGGGTCGGCGTAGGGCGGGATGAAGATCCGGGTGTACGAGGGCCCCGTCTGGTGGTGGTTGTAGACGATCTGCGGGTACCACTCGTGGTAGAAGATGCGCGACGCGGCCCAGGTCTCCGGCTGCGTGATCATGAACCAATCACGGTTGTTGTCGGTCCCGACGTACGGCTGGCCCAGCCGCGGCTTGCGCGTCGTCTCGAACGGGGTGCCCCGCTGCTCGCGATACCAGGCGACGTCTTTCGCCGACGCGTCGGGGTTCATGTGCGGCATCATGAGCGCCACGACATTGTGGCGAATCTTCCGCATCTCGTCCGTTTCCTCGGCGGCGACGCGGTGGATCAGCTCGGGCATCAGCTGGCCGGTGGCATACTCCTGGTCGTCGAGGCCGCCGTCGATCCACACGACCGCGCGGCCCTCGGCGGCCAGACGGCGCGCTTCGTCGTCGCCGATCCGAGCACGGGCGAGCCGGGCGCTCGTGGACTGCCAGCGCTCCAGGGCACGCATGTTGTCTTCACTGGAGACGATCACCAGGTACATCGGCCGCCCCTCAGCCGTGCGGCCGACCTCGAGCATCCGCACCCGGTCGGTCGCGGCGTCGAGCCGGCGGTAGTAGGCGACCATCTGGTCGTAGTCGGCGAGCTGGTAATCGGCACCCGGACGGAAGCCGAAGGCGTCCTCGGGTCGAGGGAGCTGTTGCGCCGACACGTGGCCGGCACCGAGCGCGGCCAGCACGAGAAGCGGCGGGCACAGCCAGAGCGATCGCGTCACGCTACGCCTCCATCAGTCGTGAAGTTCGGGTGGGCGCACGCACCAGGTGGCATCCCAAAGGTGCACCCGCACGACAGAGCCGGTCAAACGCGGACACGTCGGAGCGTGGCGGCATCGACACATGGAGGAGCGTCTCGACGGGAGGCCGGGCCGCGGCGCGCCGCCTCCGCTGGAGCGCCCCGCGCGAGTGGCCGCCCGCCGCCGGGCACCCGGCCGGGCGGCACCCGATTTGCCCCGACGGTGACTCGCCCCACCCTGAGCGGGGTATCCGAGGTGAACCCAATTGCGAGACATCACCATGTCCCGGCGCTTCCGTCTGCTCCCCTTGTTCGGCGTGCTCCTCGTCATGGCGTGCGGCGACGTCTTCGGTCCCATCACCGAACTCCCTCGGGAGCTGACCGTCACCGAGCGCGGCCTGATCGACGCCGACAACCGCTTCGCGTTCAAGCTGTTCCGTGAGATCAACCTTCAACAGGTTGCCGATACCAACGTTTTCATCTCGCCGCTCAGTGTGGGAATGGCGCTGGGCATGGCCTACAACGGCGCCGCGGGAACCACGCGGGATGCCATGCAGCAAACCCTTGAGCTGCAGGGTCTCTCCATCGAGGACGTGAATCACGCGTACCGGAGCGTGATCGATCTGCTCCGCACTCTCGATCCGCGTGTGACCTGGCTGCTCGCCAACTCGGTGTGGCACGACCAGAACTTCACGCCGCTCACGCCGTTTCTCGACGTGACGCGCACGTACTTCGACGCCGACGTCACCGCGCTCGACTTCCGTGCGCCCACCACACCCGGCACGATCAACGGCTGGGTGGGCCGCAAGACGAGCGGGAGAATCAAGACGATCGTGCCGGACCCCATCCCGGACGAGGTGATCGCCTACCTGATCAACGCGATCTACTTCAAGGGCGACTGGACCCAACAGTTCGACAAGGATCTCACGCGAGACCAGCCGTTCCTCCTGGCGGGCGGATCCACGGTAGGCGTACCGATGATGTCCCGGAAGCAGGAGCACTCGGTCCGCGCCTTGGTGAGCAGCGACGTCACCGTGGCCGAGCTCCCCTACGGCGGCGGGGCGTACGTGATGACGGTCGTGGTGCCGAGCGAACCGACGGGGGCCGCCGCGCTCGCGCGGGAACTCACCGAGGAGCGGTGGAACGCGTGGCTCGGGGCGCTGAGCGAGCGGTCGCTATTCGTCTCGCTACCCAAGTTCGAGCTGGAATACACGATCCGGCTCAACGAGGCGCTCAAGGCGCTTGGCATGGCCGAAGCCTTCGACCCCGACCGCGCCGACCTCAGCAACATGTTTCAGGTTACACCGTCGGTACGGTTCTACATCGACGAAGTCTTGCACAAGACGTTCGTGCGCGTGGACGAGGAGGGCACGGAGGCGGCGGCGGCGACGTCGGTGGGGATCGGCGCGACGAGCGCCCCGCAGCGCATCGTGGTGGACCGCCCCTTCCTGGTGGCGATCCGCGAGCGCCTCTCGGGAACGATCCTGTTCCTGGGGAAGGTGGTGAACCCGTCGAGCGGGTGAGGACCGCACGTCCGGAGCGGAGATCGAGCGGCGACCCGCCCACCCCACGGTCGGGTGCCCCACGCCGAGCGTCAGCCCGGAATGCTCGACGGTTGACCGACTCGCCGACGGCTCGTGGGGTCGCAGTGCGCCCGCCGGGGCGGGCAGCACCGGCGCGCTCAGGCGACCCCCTCCGGCCCGCTCTCCTCGACCGGGGGAATGGCATCGGCGTACTGTCGCGCCAGCCGCCGGAGACTCTCCGGCTCGCCGATGACGGTGAGCCGATCCCCCGCCCGTAACACCGTGCTCCCTCTCGGCACGATGCTGTCACCGTGGCGGCGGATCAGGGCGACGAGGATGCCCGGTGGCAGGGTGATCTCGCGCAACGCGTGCCCCGCGAGCGCCTCCGTGGCGCCGTCGCGCTGGATCGCGAGTGTGAGCACACGATCGCCCCGGAGCAGTGTCGCCCGCAACGCCTCGTCGTTTTCCGCCTCGAGCCAACTCGGAATGAAATCGTCTTCCTCGATTCGCCCGGCGAGGGCGCCCAAGATGCGGAGGTGCCAGCCGGGATTGTCCTGGCCGCTCACCAGGAAGAACACGGCCTGCACCGGCATGCCGTCGGTGGCCACCGCGGTCGCGTCCCACTCCACGCCACGGGGCGCGCGTCCCAGGACCAATTCGGACGTCGGCACGCCCGGCACACGGGTATGGAGCAGGGCGGCGCCGTGCGCCACCGGTGTGAGGCCACCTTCCAGTCCCGCGATGAATTGTTTCACGAGCTGTTCCCCGGTCACGGGGAGCCGTGAGTGGAGTCGCGCCGACGCCTGCCGGATCAGCGTGGTCAGGCGCTCGCGATCGGGTACGTCGAGCACGTAGGCCCTGGCCACGACCTCGTCGAAGGGATCTTCGTCCCGCAATCCCTTCTCCCGGATGATCTCGCGCAGCTCGTGATCGAGGCCGACGAACCGCTGTCGGCCGAGTCGCTCGAACACGTGGTAGATTGCGCCCGAGCGAACCACCGACGAGCGCGCATAGAACACGTACCACGCCAGCCCCACCACCACGACCCCGGCGGTGAACACGATGGGCCACCACCCCAGCATCACAATGAGGCCGAGGTAGACCAAAATGCCGGCGAGGTGCACCCAGGGGTAGCCGAACGAGCGGTAGCCCGGATCATACGATTCGATGTGACTCTCCCGCATCACGACGACGGCGATGTTGAGCAGCGCGAACATCAGCAGTTGGAACGCGCTGGCCAGCTTCGCCACGCCCTCGGGATCGATCACGATGACGATGAGCGCCATCGCCGCGCCGGTGGCCAGCACCGCCAGGGTCGGCGTGTGGAACCGCCCCAAGCGGGCGAACGCGCCCCACAGCAACCGGTCGCGCGCCATTGCCAGCAAATAGCGCGACGCCGCCATCACGCCGGCGTTGGCCGTAGAGGCGAACGCGGCGATCGCGGCGATCACGATGAGCACGATACCGGTGGCGCCCGGGAGCCAACCGAAGAACGCCTGGGCCGCGGTCGCCACGGGGGTGAGGTCGCCATGCAACGCCTCGGGCTCGAGCACGGCCACGATGATCATCACGCCGAGGACGTAGATGACCGTGGTGACGGCGAGCGAGAGCAACATGCCGAGCGGGATGTTCCGGTCCGGCTTGCTGACCTCCTCGGACACGCTCGCCACCTTCGTTAGACCGGCGTAGGACACGAACACGAAGCCCACGGTCGCAACCAGGCCGGTGAGGCCGAAGGGGGCGAACGGCGTGAACTGTTCGCGCGCCACCCGGGACGGCCCCATCGAGGCAACCGCCGCCAGACCCTGGATGAGGAAGAAGGCCAGCACCGCGATCAGGACGAACACCAGCACCTTCTGGAATCCCGTGGTCTCCTTCGCGCCAACCACATTGAGCGCGACGAACATCAGCGTCAGTCCCACGGCGAGCGGCTCGATCGGCAGATGGACGAACAGCGCCAGGTAGGCCCCCATGCCGATCAGCGCGAAGGCGCTCTTGAACACCAGCGCCAGCCAGGTCCCGAAGCCCGCCAGCGCGCCCATCTGCGGTCCCAAGCTGCGATCAACGAAGTAGTACGCGCCTCCGGCTCGCGGCATCGCGGTCGACAGCTCGGCCGCGCTCAGCATCGCCGGGATAATCAGGATCCCGGCCAGGAGGTAGGCGAGCACGACGGCGGGCCCCGCCTTGGCCGCCGCGAGTCCGGGGAGGAGAAAGAAACCTGAGCTGAACATCGCGCCGGTGCTGATCGCGAAGACGTCGAAGAGCCCGAGCTCTTTCTTGAGCCGCTGGGATTTCCTGAGGCGCACGCTGGGACCTCCGCGCCCAGGGGCGCCGACGAAAGAGAGTCCTACACTGGGGTCACCGCCGGTCGGGACGCAAGATCCCCCCGCGCGAGGGGCCGCGTGATTTCAGGAGAAGAGACGGCCGGGGAGCGGCCCCCGCGCTCATCAGCTCCGCGCGGCGAATCAGAACGAGGAAGGGAGAGTGACCGGGCTGGGGCTCGAACCCAGGACCTACGGATTAAAAGTCCGTTGCTCTACCAGCTGAGCTACCCGGTCGGAGATCCACGAACCGCGTGCGACGTAATCTAATACGCCTCGTCATCGCGCGAGAGTGAGAGGCGTCGGCACGCGGGCGGCGTGCCGCTCAGCTTCGGAAGATCAGTTGATCATGCGTTACCGTCCCGCGCCCGTCCTCCTGGGTCAGCGTCAGTTCCCGCGGTTGGACGAACGTGCGCGCCGTGCCGTCCCATAGCTCCACATGGGTGGAAATGATCACGCGCAGGTCACGTGATCGGCCGACACCTCGACGTTATGCGCCGCGACGACCCGACCGCTCCCCGGGATGCTGCACGTCCGGCGATCGCTGTCGCAGTGCACGGGGCAGCGCCGCTGTCCCCCAGGGGCCACACGCTGTCCACCGAGAGGGACGCATGCGATCCGCGGTCGGACGCACACCGTACGCGCGGCCAAGGCACCGCCGCCTTCGCTGGACGGTACAGTCCTTGCTGCATTTTCTCGGCCGTAACCCGTAGATGCGCGACCGCCCGACTCCCTCCGTGGAGGTCCGACGATGACGTTGCTCGCCCTCGCCTCCCTCGTGGCCCTGCAGGGGACACCCGCTAGCCGACCGCCCGACCTCACCGTCCAGCTCTACTTCGGCGCCTTTGCCAATGTCGAGGTGTATGGGGCGCTGGCCCCCGGCCAAAGGGAGCCGCTCTGGGTCGAGGTCTCCGAGGATGCATACCTCACAATCCTGGACGTGACGCCCGGCGGCGGGCTCCGTGTCGTGCATCCGTTCAACATCGACCGGAGCCACTGGATGGGAGCCGACGGCATCCGACCCGTGTTGGTCCGCGGCTTCCGCGGCCCGTACTGGTACGCGCCCGGTGGGTTCGGGTTCGGCTACTTGGTCGCGATCGCTTCGCGCGAGCCGCTACGCCTGCGCGGGACCCTGCGGCGGATCGGCCCCGTCGCACGATGGGGAGGCAACGAGTATACGGTGCTCACCGGCACGTTCCGCCAGTCGTCCGTCCTCGACGCGATCGAACGCCACATCTCCGGGCCAGGCGTCGCCATGTCCGTGCTCGAGTACTTCGTCGTCTCTCCACTGCCGCGCCCGCCGCGGATTCTGTTGGCCGCCGTCCCGGCCGGCGTCGCGTCGGTGCGGAGGCCGTCGACGCCGCGGGACACCGCGGTGACGCCGGCGCGTGACTCGCTCGCCGACCGGCGCTACGGCGACGATGGCGACGACGATCCCCCGGCACGCATCCGCGACCGCCTGCGTACGCCCGTCGTGGCCGACGGATCATGGTTGATGGCCCGCGACCGATCGGGCGAGCCCGGCGAGGCGATCCAGACACCGCTCCGGTGGCGCGAGCGTGCCGACTCCCGGTGGCGTACCGGGGGCTGGCCACGCTCCACCAGTGGCTTCGGGCAGCACGCGTGGGGCCGGAGGGCGTGGGGCGACGCGGACGGTTCCCGGCCTGCCGGACGGAATGACCGGCACGGCGCGGGCGACACGCGGGTGACGGGTGGCGACGCCGCCGGCAGCGCCCGATCGCCGACGCCAGCGACACCTCGCAGCGCGCCCCCTGCCGAGAGGCGAAAGCGCTAGCGGGGCCCGGAGAAGGCCGGCCGCTCGCTCCTTGTTTCACCGCTGGGCGTCCGTGCCGCCGCCGGGCGGCGCGACGCCCGACTACCTTCTGTGACATGCGCGTGCCCTCCCTCGGCCCCGCAGGGGCGTACCACACCCGTCTGCTCGAGCCGCCTGACCTCCGCGACCTGCAGGCACTGTTCGAGCGCGCGCGCGACTATTTCGAGCTCGCCACCGGGGCGCCGCCCGCTCGGGACGAGGCGGCGCGCGCCTTCGTCGCCGGCCCCCCGACCAAACAGGTCACCGACAAGCGCGTAATCGGCGTGTTCACCTCCGAGCGCGCGCTCGTCGGTGTGCTCGACGCGGTGACGGACTGGCCTGAGCCGGGCACGTGGACGATGGGCGGCCTGGTGCTCGATCCCCCGCACCGCGGGCGTGGCTTGGGCGGTGGCGTGCTCGAGGCGTACGAGGCATGGAGCGCCGCGCACGGGGCCGCCCGCTTCCGCACCGCCCTCGTCGCGCACCACCGTCGGGGCATCCGTTTTCTCCAGCGGCACGGTTATACACAGGCGTCGACGGTCGACGCGCGGGACGCGACGGCCGGGAACCCCACGGTGATAATTCTCGTCAAAACGCGCGCGGAGCAGCGTTCCCAGAGCGCGCCAACGGGCTAAATCGGCCTCTCCGGCGTCCCGCTCCACGTTCCACGCCCGTGCGCCTGGGGGGTTTCCAGAGGGAAAAAAGCTTGTCCTAACGCAAGAAACCCTTACTTTGGGGGCGTGCAGGGGCTGCGTGCAGGGCTGATTGTCACTCAATCACCACCTTGTCCGAGGGACCCCAATGGCGAAAAGACGCAGGGCGAAGAAGAGAACGGTGCGTCGGAAGGCGAAACGCGGAGCCGCGAAGCGCCGCCGAAAGGCAGCGAAGCGGCCGAAGCGCCGAGCGGCGAAGCGCAAAACCGCGAAGCGTGGGCGTCGGAAGACGGCCGCCAAGAAACGGCGCAAGAAGGCGAAGCGCCGGAAGACCACGAAGCGGCGCCCACGGCGCAAAGCTACGAAGCGGAAGGCCGCTCGGCGGAGACCGAAGCGGCGCCGCGCCGCGAAGAAGAAAAAGCGGAGAGCCAAGCGCAAACCGAACCCGGCGTTCATGAAACCGGTGCAACCGGACGCCGCGCTGTCGCAGGTCGTCGGCAGCAGGCCGCTGCCGCGGACACAGCTCACCAAGAAACTGTGGACGTACATCAAGCGCCACCGGCTGCAGGATTCCAAGAACCGCCGGATGATCAACGCCGACGCGAAGCTGCGTCCGGTGTTCAACGGCAAGTCCAAGGTGAGCATGTTCGAAATGACCAAGTTGGTGAGCAAGCACGTACGCTGAGGCGCCGTACCCGCACGCGCCACGGCGCGTGCGCCTGACACTGCAGTTGCCTGACCGTTCGTAATACCAGCCCCGCATTGGGGGGCCGGCGCGCTCGCCGGCCCCCAACAAGGCCGTCTCGCCCCGTATCACCCTCCACGATCCGACACAAGCAATCGCGTCCCCGCCTCGACGCACGTCCGTTACCCAGTCCCGCCTGAGCGCGTCACTTAAGGGGCGCACCGGGCCGCCGAGCGGCGCCGGTATCGTCCTTGCAAGGAGTAGGACACGCAGGCCCTCTCACGACACCGCATCTACGTATGACGGAGGATGGATTCGATGCGCAGCACAGCCGTATCCCTACTCGCCGCCGCCGCGCTCCTGTCCGCGTGCGACTCCGGCACGGGCCCCGGTGGCACCGTGGCCATCCGGTTCGGCACCGCGCCGGGAATCACCGCGTCGCGGACCGGCGGAGCGCTGTTCGCCGTGGCCGGACAGGCGCAGCAGGGCCTCGTGATCGACGGCGACAATGGCGCCCTCGACATCTCACGGATCGCCGTCATCGTCGAGGAGTTCGAGCTCGAGCCCGTGGAAGTCGCCGACTGTGACGACGTGTCCCCCGAGCCGCCGGAGTGCGAGGACTTCGAGGTGAAGTTCCTCTTCATCGACATCCCGCTCGACGGCTCGGAAGTGACGGTCGTCAACCAGGCGGTGCCGGCGGGCTTCTACAAGGAGTTGGAGTTCGAGATCGACGAGCTCGAGATCGACGACGACGACGCCGATGACCTGGCGGAAGCCGACATTATCCTGGCGCTGCTGGACAGGATCCGGACGCAGGAGGGCTTCCCGAGCTGGCCCAGCAAGGCGAGCATGGCCGTGGTGGGCACCTTCACGCCCAAGGACGCGAACGGCACCCTCGGCCAACCGGTGGCCTTTACGACCTTCATCCGCGCGGAGATCGAGGTGGAGCTCGAGCCGCCGACCCCGTTCGAGGTGACCGACGGCAACGCGGTGAGCATCATGGTGAATATCCGGCCGGACCTCTGGTTCAAGGTCGGCACCAACGTGCTCAATCTCGCCGCGCTCCAGAACAGCCTGATTGAGCTGGAGGTGGAGATCGAAGACGGCTTCGAGATCGAGATCGAGCACTAACACCACTCGCCCATCCGTCTCACCGCACCAGGGGCGCCATCCATCGAGGGCGCCCCGTTTGCGTGTGGCAGCCGACAGGACATCCCGGCAATCCGAACACCACGAGCTTCTGCGCGCACCACCGCGCTCCACCTGACCCGTACCGCCGCGATCTAGCTGGATCGTTTCGACACACAGCGAGACCGCGTGACGCGGCACCCTCAAGACGCAAGTGACGCTCACGAACGGCGTTACGCGCACGCTGAAATCGCGCCGGTTGCTGGCACCGCCCTTGCGTATCTCCCGGGGCAGCGAAGGCACACCGACGACACTCATTACTGGAGGCAGACGATGCGCACCAAAGTGCTCCCCTTGCTCGCCGCGGCGGCGACGCTCGGCGCCTGTAGCGACAGCGGTCCCGCCGGCGGACGGGTCACCCTCGCGTTCACGTCCGGCGTGGGACCGGCCGCGGCCCCCGCGTTCAGCGGCTACGCCGGCGGCGCGATCACGTGCGCGCTCGACCAGACCACGTCCTTCTTGGTCTGCGGCGACGGGACCAACACGCTCGAGATCCGCCGCGTCGAAATCGTGTTGCGGGAGGTGGAGCTCGAGCGGTTGAACGACAACTCCTGCGACGACCTCGCGCCGAGCCACGACCTGTGCGAGAAGTTCCAGACCCCGGCGGACGTGCTCACGCTGCCGCTGGGCCAGGTGGACGTCGCGTACACGATCCAGAACGTGGACCCCGACATCTACGACGAGGTCGAGTTCGAGATCCACAAGATCAGTAACGACGATCCCGGATTCGCGGACTTCCGCGCGCGCTTCCCGAGCTGGCCGTTGGATCAGAGCATCCGGGTCAGATACTCGTGGAACGGCGGCGCCGAGTCCTCGTTCCTGTCGGACCTGAACGTCAAGCAGGAGCACAACGTGCTGCTGGACCTGACGAATGCCGACAACCTGCCGATGGACGTCTCGGTAACGGTGCAGGTGGACGTGGGCGCCTGGTTCGTGAACGGTACGAGCCTGGTGGACCCCGGCCTCGCGAACAAGGGCGGGCAGTTCGAGAATCTGGTGCGGGACAACATCAAGACGTCGATCGAGGCGTTTGAGGACGACGACCACGACGGTCGTCGAGACAGCTAGAGCGCTGCACGCGCATGGGGTCGGACGAGATCGCCGGCCCCTCGCGGGTTCCAGTCGGGCGCTCCCGGATCGAACGGGGGCGCCCGATGTCACACCGGCCCCCGCGTCCGAGGCACTCCCCTTCGACCCAGGTGAAGATCTTTGCCGCATCAAAACGATACAGTGTGCTCGATCCGGCATATCGACTGCACCGACGAGCAAAGTTCGAAAATCAATAATAGCAAGCAGTTACGCGATACTCCTCGAGTGGCACGCTTGTTGATGATTAACGTGGCGAAGCGCCGTCCGGGCCGGGTGCCATCCGCCCAGTCCGGTCGCATCTGACGTCACGACATCGAGGAGGAGTGGAGCGATGAACACGACGAGGAACATCTCAGTCGCCGCCCTGGCGCTCTTGCTGGCCGCCGCGTGCGGCGACGGAACGGGACCCGCGGTCGAACGCAACAACCCGGGCACGGGCACGCGCACGATGCGCGTGACCGCCGACATCGACGCGCAGGACGTGCCCGGTGGTTTCGTGACGGACTTCGAGGTGACGCTGCGGGACGTGCAGGGGACCGCCATCTCCGGCGCCACGGTCACGATTCGGAACGGCACGCTGGGGACGGTCAATCTGCTCGAGGACGCCGCAGGATCCGGCGACTACATCGCCACCGTGAACCAGTTCCCCTCGGGCGATTTCCGGCTCGAGGTGGTGCGCGGGTCCGACAACGTGAAGGACGTGGTGATCGGTGGGCTCGCCGCCCACACGATCCAGAGCCCCGTCAAGAACGCGACGGTGCCGGCCAACCAGCCGCTCACCATCACGTGGAACCGGCCGTCCGAGGCCGCGGGGGCCGACGTCGAGACGCGCGACTTCTCGGCGCAGGGGATCCCCGATGCCGGTACGTACACGGTGCCGGCCAATCAGAACCCGGCGCGCACCGACCAGCGCATTCGCATCTGGCGGTACAACGAAGTCTCAATCGCCGGCGGACTCCTGGGCTCGCGGCTCAAGCTCAAGGTCCGCAACACCGTGGAACCGGTGATCGCGCAGTAGCGGACAGCGAGGCGTCACCACCACTGCACCCGCGGGGGACCGGGTTATACTCAAACCCGGCCCCCGTTCGGGCGCCCGGCCGGGTCGCCTCATCATGCCAACGGTAGGAGCAGATGCTATGCGTTTCTGGACTGTACTGGGCCTCGCGACCGCGCTAGGACTCGCAGCGTGCGGCGACGCGAACCCCGGGCTGCGGGGCGGCGTGCAGGTGTCCTTTGCCACTCGAAGCGCGGTGACGAGCCCGGCACCGGCGGTCACGACCGCACCGGTCGTGGCGCTGGACGACACCCTGACCGACGCGCAAGCCAATGAATTGATTGTCGAGAGCGTCGAGATCGTGGTTCGGGAGATCCAGCTCAAGCGGGTCGAGACCGCCGCGTGCAACGTGGACCCCGAGCCCGCCGGCTGCGAGGACGTCGAGCTCGGGCCGGTGCTGGTGGAGCTGCCACTCGATCCGGGCGCGGACGTCAAGTTCGCCGTCCTGGTGCCCGCGGGCCTGTACGACGAGATCGAGTTCGATATTCACAAGCCCGATGACAGCGACCCAAGGGACCAGGCGTTCATCGCGGCGTACCCGGATTTCGGCAACGTCTCGATTCGCGTGCGCGGGAAGTACAACGGGACGCCGTTCGCCTATCTGACGGATCTCAACGCGAGCCAGGAGCTGGCCCTCGTCCCGGTGCTCCTCATCAGCGAGCAGACCACCACGAACGTGACCGTGTTCGTGGCTGTCAACGGCTGGTTTCGCGACGCGGACGGCGACCTCGTGGATCCGGCGCTGGCCAACAAGGGTGAGATGTACGAGAACCTGGTCCGCGACAACATCATCCGGTCCATCGAGGCGTTCGAGGATCCGGACCGTGACGGCGGTCGGGATTAGATCGATGACGGCCGCCCGCCCGCGCGCGACCTAACGTGGCCGCCGCGCCGACGCTCGCCGTGATTGAGCTCTCGGAGTCCTTCCGAGCGGCGTGGAGCGATCTCGCCGACGAACTCGCGATCGAGCACGTCCGGGTCGGACCGGACGAGCCGCCGGCCCCCGGGACGTTCGCCATCGTCCTCGCGGCCGGTGGCGAGGAGGATCGCGGGCTGGACATGCTGCGCTCGGTGCGCCGGCCGGACGGGTCGCCGGTCTATCTCGTGGGCGCGCGCCCGTCGCACCGCTTCGCCGTCGAGGCGGTCCGGCGCGGGGCCGACGACTATTTCGCGCTCCCCGGGGACCTGGACCTTCTGCGGCGGACCATCGGCGCGCGGGCCGAGGTCGCCCGCGAGCGTCGCCGCTCGTCGGGCGCGGGCCGCGCGGTGGCCGATCCGTTCGACACGCTCCTGGGCGCGAGCGACGCGCTCACCGCCGCGCTCGACGAAGCGCGGCGCGTCGCGCCGCACGGCGCCGTGACCGTCTTGATCCAAGGTGAGACCGGCACCGGGAAGGAGCTCCTCGCCCACGCGCTGCACGACGCGAGCCCTCGGGCCGGCAGCCGGTTCCTCGCCGTCAACTGCGCGGCGATCCCGTCCGAGCTGATGGAGAGCGAGCTGTTCGGGCACGAACGAGGAGCGTTCACCGACGCGCACGCGGCCAAGCCGGGCCTCTTCGAGGAGGCCAACGGCGGCACGCTGTTCCTCGACGAGATCGGGCACCTGCCGCTGCCACTCCAGGGCAAGCTCCTGCGGGCAGTGGAAGAGGGTCGGATCCGCCGCGTGGGCGCGACCCAGACCCGCGAGGTGGACGTCCGGATCATCGTCGCGAGCCATGTCGATCTGGCGGAAGCGGTGCGGCGCGGGGAGTTCCGCGAGGATCTGTACTACCGTCTGAACGTCATCACGCTCCGCCTGCCGGGCTTGCGGGAGCGCGGCGACGATGTGGAGCTGTTGGCAAGCGCGTTCGCCACGTCGCTGGCCGCGCGGTACAAGCTCCCGGTGCCTGGGCTCACGCCCGAGGTCAAGACGGCGCTGCGGCGGCACCCCTGGCCCGGCAACGTGCGAGAGCTACGGCACGCGATCGAGCGGGCGCTCCTGCTCTCCGCGCCGGGAACGCTCGATCCGCGGCACCTCATCCCGAAGATCGTCCCCGGCGCGACGACGACGACGGGCGGGATCCCCTTCCCGGCTACGCTCGACGAGATCCAGGCGGCAGCCGCGCGCACCACGCTGGAACGAAACCAAGGGAACAAGAGCGCGGCCGCCCGCCAGCTCGGCGTCTCGCGCGCCCGGCTGCAGCGGCTCCTCGACAGGACCGACGGGGACGAGGCATGACGATCACCCAGACGGGCTCGCCCCACTTGAACGACCCCTTGCGGGATGCGCGGCGCGCCGTGAAGGCCGGGCGCTTCCGGGAGGCGTCGCAGGCGCTCGAGCGCGTGTCGCCCGAGACGCGCGCCTCGGCCGAAGGCCAGCTGCTCGCGGCGATGGCCGGCTGGCGGCTCGGCGAGTTCGCCCGCAGCCGCGCCGCGGCGCTCCAGGCGCGGGACCGCTTCCGTGCGTTGGGCGACGTGGACGGTGAGATGCGTGCGGAGAACGTGGCGGCGGCGGGCGCCTTTGCCCTGGGTGAGCTGCGCGAGGCGGAGCAGGGGTTCAGTCGCGCACTGCGAATGGCGACCGAGCTCTCCGACGACATGATGACGGGACACTGTGCCAACAACCTGGGGAACGTCGCGTACTACCTGGCCCAGCACACGACCGCGCTCAGCCTGTACCGGCTGGCGACGTCCACCTTCGAGAAGATCCCCTCCTGGCCCGGGCTCGCGATGGGCTGGATCAACACGGCGAACGTGTGGCGTGATCGGGGGGATCTGGCCGCGTCCCGCGAGGCGGCGGATCGCGCGTTGGAAATCGCGCAGCGAGACGCCAACGACCGCTTGATCGGCGCCTCCCTCAGCGCCCGGGGCGAGACGCTGGCGTACGAAGGCGACCGCCTCCTGGCGCGCGCCCAGGTGCAGCGCGCCCTCGAACTCGCCCGCGCGGAGGGCGACGACCTCGGGGAGGCGGACGCCCTCCGGATCCTCGCCGTGATCGGCCGCCTCGAAGGGGCGTTCCCCCTCGCGGAAGAGTTGGGGCGTCAGGGTCTGGCGATCGTCGAGCGACTCCAGAACCCGTGGTTCGTGGCGGAAGCGCGGCGGGACATGGGAGAACTGTACCGCCTCATGCACCGCACCGAGGACGCGGCGGGCGAGTTTCTCGTCGCGTCCGAAGCCCTCGACGCGCTCGGCTCCACGACGCGGGCCAGCGACATGCGCGCCCGCGCCGACTCCCTCCGGCGGGCCTAGGCCGCGCCGCTGACCATCGGACTGAAGGGAAGCATGGACTGCCCGTCCGCCCAACCGCCCGTCCGCCCAACCGCCTGTCCCGCTCCGCTCCCGTCCGCTCGTGGTCGGTCGGCAGCCAACGTGACTAGGGGTTCGCCCACTTGATCGATCCGGGGGAGGAGATGGTGCCCTCCCAACTGGCTTCACCTCGAGGGAGGGTCAGGTCGCCAGTAACCTCTTGGGCCATATGCCCCGTCGCACCCTCGAATCTCCCCGTCCCGGCCACAACGTCGTACTCTCCCATCCAGGTAAACGGAAGAAGAGGGAGACTGCCAAAGTCGACGACCCCCACGTTGGGAACGGTGAGATCCAGGCCCCACGAGATCTTGTCACCGTTGGCGGCGGTCCAGGTGATTTCAGAGCTCACAAACGCAAACGTCCCGAGGCCTGTCACTACGCCGCAGCTCAACGACTCGAGCGTATAGCGGCCCAGGTGGCTCCCAATACCGCTGCCGACGGCCGCGGTAGCCACGGCACCGTCGGGGCACGGATCACCAACTACCGGTACCCGCTCGTTCGTGTGCTGTCCTTTGGCCGGGACCATCTTGACCGTCCGCGACAGGACCATCTGTTGGTCGATCGCGACTGGACTATCCGGAGCACAGCCCATGGCGGCCACGGCCGCCAACACGGAAACCTGTGTTCGGATTCTCATGGTGGCACATCCTTTCTGAATGACCGGCATCGGCGACGATCCACACCTGGTGGCCCGCCACACCCGATGTCGTGCCCTGACGAGAGAGCCCGCCGATCGGCGGCGGCGATTCCGCCGTCCTCGACTCTGAGCGATTCGCTGGATGGGGTCGACTCCAGATATAACGGTCGGGACCGTTCGAGGCGAACGCGCACCCGCGTCCCTTTGCGGGCTTACGGCCTGACCTCCGTACCGCGATCAGCGTGGCGTGGTGAGCCTCAGAACAACGACAACTGCGCCACGGGCAGGAAGGTGGTGCGGTGATGCGGCGTGAGTCCGACGTCGCTCAGGGCGTCGAGGTGTTGGGGCGTCGCGTACCCCTTGTTGCGATCCCAGCAGAACGCCGGATAGCGGCGGGCGAGGAGGACCATGAGACGGTCGCGGACGCATTTGGCGAGGACGGAGGCGGCGGCGATGGATTGGCAGCGGGCATCCCCGTGCACCAGTGGCTCGTGGGGCGCGTTCAGCTCGGGGAGCGCCGTGCCGTCGATCAGGATGTGCTGAGGGGCAACGGGGAGGCGGGCGAGCGCGCGGCGCATGGCCAACGCGGTCGCCCGCCGGATATTGATCCGATTGATCTCGCGGACCGACGCCGCACCCAGCCCGTACGCTCGGGCCCGAGCGCGAATGACGTCGGCCATCGCTTCCCGCGCCGGCGCCGTCAGCTCCTTCGAGTCCCGAAGCCCGCGGATGGCGCGCTGGCCCGGCGCGAACACCACCACCGCCGCCACGACCGGTCCCGCCAGCGGCCCGCGCCCCACCTCATCCAGACCGGCGACGACCTCGATGCCCTTCGCCCAGAGCGCGCGTTCGCGCCGCAGCGTCGGGCGGGGCACGTCAGGGCTCTTGCCGCTCCCGGATCCGCGCGGCCTTGCCCGCCAGCTCACGCAGATAGTAGAGCTTCGCCCGGCGAACCTGACCCGGCCGAACGACCTCGATCTGCGCGACGCTGGGTGAGTGGAGCGGGAATACCCGCTCGACACCGACCCCGCCTGAGACCTTCCGCACCGTGAACGTCTCGTTGACACCGCCACCCCGCCGCGCGATGCAGACGCCCTCGAACGCTTGGAGCCGTTCCTTGTCGCCTTCCCGCACCCGCACCGCCACCCGCAGGGTGTCGCCGGGCCGGAACGGTGGAACATCGGTCTTCAGGCCCTCGCGCTCCAACGCTTCCAACCGGTTCATCGTTTCCTCACTCTGCGTCGGGCCCGTCGGCCCCCAGTTCCTGTTGATAGCGTGCCCAGAGATCCGGGCGCCGCTCGCGAGTCAATCGTTCGGCCTCCGCCCGCCGCCACGCCGCGATCCGTTCGTGGTCCCCGCTCAACAGTACCTCGGGGACCTTGAGCCCGCGATACTCGGGCGGGCGCGTGAAGCTAGGTGGGCTCAACAGCCCCTCGTAGAACGAATCACTCGCCGCCGACTCGTGATCGCCCAGCGCGCCCGGCAGGAGCCGGACGACGGCGTCGATCACGGCGAGCGCGGCCACCTCACCACCGCTCATCACGAAGTCGCCGACGGCGACCTCCTCGACCCCCTCACGCAGCGCCACACGCGCGTCCACATCCTTGTAGTGCCCGCAGAGGAGCGTCAGCTCGCGCGCCAGGCTGTAGCGCACCGCCTCCTCGTGTCGGAACCGCCGACCTCGGGCCGACAGCAGCACGACCGGCGGCTCCGGCGCCAGGTCGTCCAGCGCCTCGAAGAACGGCTCGGGCTTGAGTACCATGCCGGCCCCGCCGCCGTACGCGTAGTCGTCCACCGTGTCGTGCCGGTCGTGCGTGTAGTCGCGCAGGTTCACGACCCGGTACTCGACCCGCCTCGCCCGGGCCGCCCGCCCCGGGATGCTCGTGGCGAGCGGCACCGCAAAGATCTCCGGAAACAGCGTCACCACGTTGATCCGGAGCACCTTCACAGCTCCAGCAGACCTTGCGGCGGATCCAGCTCGATGCGACGCGCTTCGCGGTCGATCCGCCGGACGATCGGCCGCTGGAACGGCACCAGCACCTCACGCCCCTCGACATCCACCACCAAGAGTGTCCCGCCTGGGATCTCGACGAGATCCTTGGCCACGCCGACTTCCACGCCCCGCACGAGGACCCGCACCCCCGAGATCTCGTGGCGGTACAGCTCTTCCTCGCCCAGCGGCGACAACTCGGCCAGCGGCACGCCGAACAGGCGCTGGCGCCAGCCGTCGAGCACGTTCCGATCGTCCACGTCCCGGAATTTGATCAGCCACTGCCGCTGGTACGGGCGCCCCCGCTCGACTTCCAGTGCCGGGCCCAGCGGCCGCCCGTCGTCGTCCACCGGCGTCAGCCGGCAGCCCGCCACGAGCACGCGTTCCGGGTCGTCCGTCAGGGTCCACACGACGACCTCACCTTTGAGGCCGTGCGGCTTGCGGAGGCGCGCCACCGCGAGGTAGGCGGCGTCCGCCACCCGACTCTTACTCCGACGCGGGCGGAGCGACGCCGGCCGCGCTGAACACGCCGGCTTTCTTGAGCAGCGAGCGGACGGTATCCGACGGCGTGGCGCCTTTGGCCAGCCAGGCCCGCGCCCGCTCGGCGTCGACCGTCAACACCATCGGCGTCGCCCGGGGGTTGTAGTGCCCCAGGGTCTCGATGAATCGCCCTTCGCGAGCGTCGCTGCGCTCTGCCACGACGATGCGGTACTCCGGCTGCCCCTTGCGGCCGACGCGGCGCAAACGAATGCGTGTAGCCATGTCCCTACCTTGGTGACTGCAGCGTTCCGAACGGGCCGAATCGGCCCATCCCTTTCATCATCTTCCGCATCTGCTGAAACTGCTTCAGGAGCGCGTTGACCTCCTGCACCGGCCGGCCCGCGCCCCGGGCAATGCGCGCCCGTCGCGACCCATTGAGCAGCTCCGGGCGCCGTCGCTCCGCGGGCGTCATCGAGAGGATGATCGCCTCGACGTGCTTGAGCCGACGGGGGTCCGCCTTCGCCTGCTTGATCGCTTTCGCGTTCACCCCGGGCACGAGCCCCAGCAGCCCCGACACCGGCCCCATCCGCTGGATCTGCCGCATGGCCGAGAGAAAGTCCTCCAGGTCCATGCCCTTCTTGGAGGCCGCCTTGCGCGCGAGCCGCTCCGCACCCTCCGCGCTCACGGCCTCCTGCGCCCGCTCCACCAGCCCGACCAGATCCCCCTGCTGCAGAATCCGTCCGGCCATGCGCGGCGGGTCGAACGCCTCGAGCGCGTCCGTCCCCTCCCCCACCCCGACGTACTTGATCGGCGCGCCCGTCACCTCGTGGATCGAGAGCGCTGCGCCGCCACGCGCGTCGCCGTCCAGCTTCGTGAGAATGACCCCCGTGATCCCCAGGGCCTCGTGGAACCCGCGCGCGATCCGCACCGCATCCTGCCCGGTCATCGCGTCCGCGACGAGGAGGATCTCCCGGGGCTCGACCGCCGCCTTGAGGTCGGCGAGCTCGGACATCATCGCCCCGTCGATCTGGAGCCGCCCCGCCGTGTCCACGAGCACGGTGCGCGCCCGCGCCCGCCCCGCTGCCGCGATCCCCTCCCGCACAAGTTCCACCACCCCCGCTCGCCCGGCGGTCGGGCGGTCGGACGGTCGGGCCGCCGGAAGGTCTGACTGACCGACCGTCTGTCCGTCCGCCTGTCCGCCGACGTCGGATGGCCCGAAGCAGCCAACCCCGACCCGTTCCGCCAGTTGCTTGAGCTGCACCTCAGCGGCCGGCCGGTACACGTCGGCCGCCACGAGGAACGGCGCCTTCTGCTCCTTCTTGAGCCGGGCGGCCACCTTGGCCGCGGTGGTCGTCTTCCCCGAGCCCTGGAGCCCTACGAGCAACACCACCGTGGGTCCCACCGATGCGAACGCCAGCGGCGCGCGCCGCTCCCCGAGGAGCGCCACCAGCTCGTCGTGCACGATCTTCACGAGCTGCTCGCCGGGGTTCACCGCCTTGACGGTCTCGAGTCCCACCGCCTTCTGGCGCACCTGCTCCATGAAGGCCTTGGCGACCTCGTAGCTGACGTCGGCCTCGAGGAGCACGCGCCGGATCTCGCGCAGCCCGTCTTTGATCGCCGCGTCCGTGAGCACGCCGCGGCCGGTGAGCGTCCGGAGCGCCGCCGCGAGGTTCTCGGACAGGACGGCAAACATATAGCCTTCAAATATAGACGGTTACACGAAGCGCCGCCAAGTGGCGATGGTCGGCGGACGGGCGGCCGGACAGGGGACATCGCGGAGGCGGACCTGAGGGCGGGTTGTGGGCCGCGTTCGCCGGAACCGACTGCCTGACGGACCGCCCGTCCGCCCGACCGCCTGTCCGCCCGTCAGGCCGCCGTGCTCTCTGCCCGCACGATGCTCGGCGCGATCTCCAGCACGAGCTCGTTCTCGCTGCGGGCGACGAAGGCCGCCGCGGAGAGATCGCCCGTCACGTTGACGGCCGTGCGCAGCATGTCCAGGATACGGTCCACGCCCAGGATGAGGGCGATGCCTGTTTCCGGCACGTTGGCCTGCTGCAGCACCAGGGCCAACGTGATGATCCCCGCGCTTGGCACACCGGCGGCGCCAACAGAGGCTAGCGTGGCGGTGAGGACGACGGTGAGCTGGGCCGTCCAGTGGAGGTCGATCCCGAACACCTGGGCGATGAACATCACCGCCACCCCCTGGTACAGCCCCGTCCCGTCCATATTGATGGTGGCGCCCAGTGGGAGCACGAAGCCCGCGACCCGGGTGGAGGCACCCAGCTTGGTCTCGGCAACCTGAATCGTGACGGGGAGTGTCGCGTTCGAGCTCGACGTCGAGAACGCCAGGATCTGCGCCTCGCGGATGCGGCGATAGAAGTCCAGGGGATTCAGCCGGCCGAGAAACCGCACCGACAGGGCGTACGTTCCGTAGGCGTGCAAGAGTAAGCCCAGCACCACCGTCAGACTATAGACGAGGAGGCTCTTCAGGATGTCGAAGCCGAACCGGGCGGTGACGGCCGCAATGAGCGCGAACACGGCATAGGGCGCGACCAGCATGATCCAGTGGATGACGACCATCGAGACCTCGTTCACGCCCTCGAAGAAGCCCACGAACGCCTGCTTCTTGTCCGGGCTCAGCATCGAGGCCGCGGCACCGAACAGGATGGTGAAGATGATCAGCGGGAGCATGTCGCCTCGTGCCGCCGCCTCGATGGGGTTGGATGGGATCATGCTCAAGAGCATGTCCACGATGCTCGGCGCTCTCTGCGCCAGCTCGATGCTCCCCTCGGCCTGCCCGCCGTACGCGGCGAGCAACGCGTCCTTGGACTCCTGAGCGACGCGGGCCCCCGGCCGGATGATGTTCGACAGGACGATCCCGATCGTGACGGCGATGGCCGTGGTGCACAGGTAATAGGCGATCGTCTTGCCGCCCATTCGGCCCAGCGCTCGCAGGTCGCCCAGGCTGGCGACCCCGACGATGAGGCTCGCCACGACCAAGGGGATCACAATCATGGTGATGGCTTTGATGAACGCGTCGCCGACAGGCTGGAGCGCTTGCACCACCTTGATGCCGTCCGCCCAGCCGAGGAGGTTGACCCCGACGCCGACGATCGCGCCCGCAATTAGGCCGATGGAAATCTTGGTATAGAGCTGCATGCCTCGCCTGTGGTTACACCGCTCCGCGGGCGTCCGATCCGCCATGGTGGGTCGTGATCGCTGAGTTCTCGCCGATCACGGCCATCGTCACTGTCCTCTTCGGCGCGGCGGCCGGAGGCATGACGAATGCCGTCGCCATCTGGATGTTGTTCCACCCCCATGAGCCCCGGGGGATTCCCCCGCTCAGGCTCCAGGGCGCCATCCCCAAGAACAAGGCCCGACTCGCGACGACGATCGGTCGGACCGTTGGACAGCGGTTACTTAGCGCGGAAGACCTCACCCGTCAACTCGCGGCGCCCGGGATGCGGGAGGCCTTCGAGCGGGCCGTCCGGGCCCTCGCGCAACAGCTGCTGGACACCGAGCGTCGGTCGCTCCGCGAGGAGCTTCCGGCCGACCTCGTCCAAGAGCTGGAGCGGTCGCTGCGCGACGTCGCCGGCGGCGTCGCGGATCGCGTCACCGACTACGTCGCCGGCGACGGGTTCCGCGGGTCCGTTGAGCGCTTCCTGGTGCGCCTGCGGGACGAGTACGCCGACCGCCCGGTGGGGGATCTGCTCACGGCCGCGCGGCGCGAGGCGATCCGGGAGCGTGTCGAGAGCTGGGTGACCGATGCCGTCGAGAGCCCGCAGCTCGACCAGACGATCCGGGATTGGCTCGAGCGCCAGGTCGGCCGCCTCGCGGCAGATGCGACCCCCCTGCTCGAGCGGCTTCCGGCCGACTTGGTCGCGGCCCTCGAGCGGGAGGTGGCCGGCTATCTCCCCGTCGCGATCGACCGGCTCGCGGCCCTGCTCGCCGACCCCGACGCTCGCGCCCGCATCCAGCGCGCGCTCCACGAGCTGTTCCAGCGGTTCATCCGGGATCTCCTGCTCCACGAACGCATCGTCGCTCGCCTGGTCGTCACCGAGAAAACGTTCGCCCGGCTGTTGGACAACGTCGAGCGTGAGGGCGTGGAGCAGCTCTCGCTGCTGCTCGACGAGCCCGCCATGCGCGACCAGGTGGCGAAAAGCATCAACGACGCCGTCGTGAATTTCCTGCGCCGGCCGCTCGCCGAGCACGCGGAACGCCTGGGGCCCGAGCGCCTCACGGGGATCACCGACACCGCGGCCCGGCACATCGTGAGCGCGCTCCGCGACCCGACGACCCGAGGGTATGCTGTCGACCGCCTCGACCAGGCGCTCCAAGCCGCGGAACAGCGCACGTGGGGCGACCTGCTGAGCCGCCTGCCGCCGGAGCGCGCCGCGGGTTGGCTCGCCGACGCTGCGCGGTCCCCACAGGTGACCGGCTGGGTCCGCGACGGCATCGCCTCCGCACTCCACCGGTTGCTCGACCGGCCGATCGGGCGGCCCGCCGCCTTGCTCCCGGACGGCGCCACCGACCGGCTGGCGCAGCGCCTCTCACCGGTCCTCTGGCAGTGGATCCAGCATCAGGTCCCCGAGCTGGTCGCCCGTGTGGACGTGCAGACGATGGTGGAGCAGAAGATCCTGAGCTTCTCCCTCGAGCGAATGGAGCAGATCGTGCGGGCCACCACGCAGCGCGAGCTCGACCTCATCGTGCGACTGGGCTACGTGCTCGGTGCGCTCGTCGGTGCCGTGGCGTATGTGGTGACGCTGCTGGTGTCGTAGAGGCGCGATCCGGCGCGTTGTCCGTGTTGCGTATCCCTATTGACCGTGGCTGCCCGTCGTGAGATCGCGCGCAGGAGCCGCCGTGCGGACGACGGGGGGCACTCGGGCGGAGGGACCGGATGGCGGTGTTCTTCAGCGCCCCGTCACGACCACCGATGGCGGGCGCGCCCACCCCGCCCACTCCCGCGGCGCGTCGATCAACCGGACCGCCGGATATCCGCCGACGGCCACACGCGCCAACGTGTGACGCCGGGCAGGACGTGCCGAGATCGGCCAGCGGTGCTCTAGGAGCCGCGCGAACCGATCCGCCGCCCGCTCGCTGTCCCACACCGTCCACCACACCAGCGCCGCGGCGTCCAGCGTGCCGAAGACGCCGTACCGGTCCCCGCCCCACCCAAGGGCGCCGGCCGCACCCGCGGACTCACTGCCGGTGAGCTCGGTCAGCAAGAGGCGTGTCTCGAACTCACCGAGGTTGTCCTCGTACAGCGGTTCCGCCCCGTCCGCGTAGGTCAGCTCCACCGGCGCGTCGCGACCCTGATACCGGTCGGGGTGGAGAATCTGCTCGGTGGAGACGGGAAGGCGCGGGCCGAATGGGACCGTATCCGCGTAGTGCGTCGCGAACCAGCGTACGAAATCCATCCCCGCCAGATACGGAAACACCAGCGACTCGCGAATGGCGCGTGGCGCGGCGCTGAAGACCGGCATCCGTTCCTGCTGGCGCCGCACACGATCGGCCAGGTCGCTCCGCAGATTGCCCAACACGTCGAGATCGAGAGACGGATTCAGGGCGAGCAGCGTCGAGAGCATCGCCTGACCCTCCATGACCGCCTGCGCCGCCAGCCGCCGGTCGTTCTGCCGTTCGAGGGAGAGCAGCGAGTCCAGCCGTACATGCTGCCCCTGGAGGGCGTGCACCAGCTCGTGCGCCAGTGTGCCTTCCAACGCCGCGCCGCGCGCCCCTCGCACCACATACAGCGCGGCGGAGTCGGGATCGTAGTAGCCCAGCACCTGCTCGGTATAGAGCGCGAGTAGGAGCGCCCGAAGGTCGAGGGTGTCCGGAATCAGGCCGAAGAGCCGGTACGCGAGGGTCACCCGATCGAAATCGTCTCCCGGGTATTCGTCATCCAGTTTGCTCGCCAGGTACTGCCGAACCTGGGACGCGTCGCGGATCTTGATCGTGGGAGGCGTCGCAAACCGGAGCCCGGTCACCCGCTCGATGTGCGGCATCAGCTCCTGCGCCATCGCCTGGATCCGCCGCTCCTCCTGCGCCTCGCCGGGGGCCCCGCAGGCCGCCACGGTGAGCACGGTCAGCGCGAGCCACACGGGTCGGGCGGCGGCGACGGATGCGCTGTCCCGGCGACGGTCGACGGCACCGCAGGCGTGATGGGACAGGGGTCGCTCCCGATGACGGTGGAATCGTGGGCCTCAGGCTATACCCCCGAGCGCCGGCACGGTCCCCGGACGCAACAACGCTCTGGAAGGAAATGCAACCGCCGGACGCCCCGTGAGAGCGTCCGGCGGGCACGCGGCCGCAAGGGTACCGCCGGCTAACCCGCCCGGCGTAAGCTGATGCCGCCGTTCACCGTCTCCAGTCGCAACTGGCGTCCGCCGTCGCCGATCACCCCCTGGATGCGGCGCGGACCGAACCGTCCTTGGATCGTCAGCGGGAAGTCCGTCGTGATGTCACCGTTCACGGTGCTCGCGGACACCTCGGCGCCGACGCCGGCCGGCAGCTCGAGCGTGATGCTCCCATTCACGGTTCGGAACTCGAGTCCCCGGCTCCAGTCGGCGCGGCCCATCGCAGCGCGGATCGATCCGTTCACGGTCGTCGCCTCGACGAACCCGGCCCCGCTTGCATCGATACTCCCGTTCACGGTCGTCGCCTCGACGTTGGCGCCGAGGCGCGTCGCGTCCACGTCACCGTTCACCGTGCGGCCCGCGAAGTTGACCCCGGTGGGCACGCGGACGGTGAAGTCCACCCGGGTGTCGTTGTTCTCCGACGACTGCCCGCCGTGACCGGGCTTGCACTCGCGCTGATCACGCGGGCGCGCGGGGTAGCGCGCACATATCGTGACCCCGCCCGCGTGCTCCACCACCTCGATCGTGACGTCGTCGACGTCGCCGCGGCGCCCCTCGCGCTTCGTCGCCGACACCTCGACCTCGCGCCCGCTGCTGGGCATCGCCCGGATCGCGCCGTTCACGCCCTTGACCTCGATCGTCTTGCCCGCGGCGAGCATCCCTTTCCACTCGAACGGCTGCTGCCGCTCCTGACGCGCCGCCGGCAGTACGGGAAGCTCCGCCACGTCCGAGACGCCGTAGGCGATCACCCCGGTTGCCACGAGAATCGGAAACAGTCGCATCGCTATGACTCCGCTGTGAATGGTCGCGCCGCTAGCGCCGGCGCCGTGGCCGCGTCGCCTCGCCCGGCCGGCGCAGGCGAATCGTACCGCCGAACGAGTCGAGCTCGATGCGGGCGCTGCCGTCGCCCAGCACGAAGGTGAACCGTTTGCCGCCCGACCGCGTCTCCGTCAGCGTCACGGGAAACGACGACTCGAATTCGCCGTTGAAGGTGGACACCGACACGGTGGCGTTCGCCCGTTCCGGCACCGATACGGTCAGGTCGCCGTTGTGCGTGCTGAAGGTGTAGCGCCCGTTCCGCTCGATCGTCCCTTCGTAGCGCACGTCGCCGTTGGTGGTGGTCGCGCCCACGCTCGAGGAGCGGACCCGATCCAACGTGATGTCCCCGTTGACCGTTTCCGCCGTCACCCCCCCCATCGCATCGGTCAGCCGCACGTCGCCGTTCACCGAGCCGACCGAGACCCGCCCCTCCACGTCCCGCACGTCGACGTCGCCCTGCACCGACCGGACCGTCACCACTCCCCGACCGCCGACGAGGCGGACGTCGCCCTGCACGGTCTCGACGTTTACCTCCCCCCGCACACCCTCGACGTCCACCTCGAGGTAGGTGCCGTTCACGTCCACGCTCATCGAGACCGGCACCGTGATGTGCACGTCCACGGCGCGGGCCGGGCCACGCCACGCCCTCGGCCGGATCTTCACCACCTGCCCGACGGTCGTGATCTCGATGCGCTCGCGATCGTCCGGATCCGAGACGACGCGAACGGCGTCGCGGTTCCAGGTCCGGACCACGAGATCGCCGCCCATGCTGTGGAAATCGAGGCGCGCGCCCGATCGCACCGCAAACGTGGTGTCGGTCTGCTGGACGATGCCGACGCTCAGCAACGCACCCGCGACGAGGGTCGAGAACATGTCAGCTCCGGGCCGTGGCGATCTCGGCCGCGCGACGCAGGAGATCGAGCTTGCGCCGCATCGACGCGGCCAGGTGCATGTTGAGATAGCCGTTCGCCGGGTCGGCCGCGAGGGCGGACCGGGCATCCGCGATAGCGCGATCGATGCTCGCGAGGCTCTCCTCCAACACCCGCACCGTCGAGGTGTCCAGATCGCCACGGTGCCGCTCCAGCAGCCCGTAGAGCTCCGCCACCGCGCGGTCGTAGTCGGCCCCGCCGATCGCCACCAGCGCCACCTGCGCGGTCGCGGCCGCCGGAGCGGCGGCCACGGTCGGCCCGCCGTTGCCGCCCCCGGCGCGGAACGCCAACCACGTCCCACCGCCAGAGAGCGCCGCCAAGGTGAGACCGGCCGCCAACAGCTGCGGCACCGAGAAGCTGAGCCGCCGGCGGGCGGAGGAACCCTCGAGCGAGAGCACGCCCGGCTCGGTCGCCCGTCCCGCGCGGATCCGGGCGGCGATCCCCGCCCACAGATCGGTCGCCGGCGGCCGGTCGTCGAGCGACGCCGCCCGCGACCGCACGGCGCGCAACTCTTCCAGCGTCCGAACGCACATTCCACACACCCTGAGGTGGACCTCGAGTTCCCCGGCCTCGTGGGCCGAGAGCTCGCCGTCCACGTATTCGGACAACCGGTCCAACCAGAGGTCGCTCATCACCTGTGCTCCATCAGCGCTCGATGTAGGTCCGGAGCGCCATTCGCGCCCGGTGCAGTTGCGCCTTCGACGTCCCCTCCGTAACCCCCAGCATCTGTGCGATCTCGCGATGCTTGAACCCCTCGACGTCGTGCAAGACGAACACCTGGCGGGCCCCTGACGGAAGCCGGCTCAGCGCCGACTCGAAATCCATGCGGAGCTCGGGGCTCGTCCGGCGGGTCGCCAGCGCCTCAAACACCGCCTCGCCGTCCTGCAGCCGCGCCCGCTCCCGCCCCTGCTGGCCCCGGCGGCCGAGGAACACGTTGATCGCCAGCCGATGCAGCCAGGTCCCGAACGCCGCCTCGCCGCGGAACGTGCCCAGCTTCTCCCAGGCCCGGACGAAGGCGTCCTGCGTCGCCTCGTCGGCCTCCTCCGGCCCCAACATCCGCCGAGCGAGGCTGTGGATCCGCGCCACTTGCCCGCGGTAGAGCCGCTCGAACGCATGGGCGTCGCCGCTGGCCGCGAGCGTGGCGTCCACCGCGTCCCCGTCCGCCCGTGTGGTCTCGCGTTCAGCGGTCAGGGCATCCACCCCCGGGGTCCCTGTCGTCTCCATGCACCTTGTTGGATGGGCCGGCGGGGGAAATGGTTGGATGAACGGACGTTCACACGACGCGAGGTGCACACGGCTCCTCCGCCCACCTACCCCACCCCGATCGTTCGCAGGTACCACCCGATAATCCGCTCGCCCCAGACGAACGTGAGTCCCGCGGCCGCCGCGAGAAAAACGCCGAACGGCACGAGCTTCCTCCGCCGGATCGTGAGCGGCACGAAGACCAGCGTGCCCAGGAGCGCCCCGCCGAATACCGTGAGCAGCACACCTTTCCACCCCACGAATGCTCCGACCATCGCCAGCATCTTGATGTCCCCACCGCCCATCGCCTCCTTGCGAAACGCCTTCTCGCCGGCCCAGGCGACGGCGAACAGCAGCCCGAACCCCACGGCGGCGCCCACGACGGCGGTGACGACCCCCACCGGCCCGTCCCGAAGCGCGAATAGCAGACCCATCACGAGCCCGCCCAGCGTGTACTCGTCGGGGATCAGATAGTGCTTGGCATCGGTGACCGCGATACCCAAGAGCATCGTCCCGAACACCGCGCCCGCCAGCGCATCGATCGTGATCCCGTAGCGCCACGCGGCGAGACCCCACAACGCGGCCGTGGCCGCCTCGACCAGCGGATATTGCACCGAGATCGGGGCGCGGCACTGCCGGCACCGCGCCCGCAGCCAAATCCACGAGAGGATCGGGATGTTGTCGTACCAGGCGACCGGCGCCCCGCAGTACGGGCACTTGGACCGCGGGCGGATCACCGACTCGTCCGCGGGGAGCCGCACGATGGTGACGTTGAGGAAGCTCCCGATCACGGCCCCGAACAGCCCGGCGACGGTGATCGCATAGGCGTCACCGGGCACGTTGGACCTCGTGGAGCACGATCCCGGCGGCCACCGCGACGTTGAGGGACTCCGCGCCACGGGCGAGGGGTACCGCCACCTGCTGGCGGGCGAGGGCCAGGACGCCGGGGCGGAGCCCGGCGCCCTCGTTTCCCACCACCAGCGCCAGCCGCTCGGGTGGCGGGAGCCGACTCACGGGAGCCCCTTCCGGCGTGGCCGCCCACAACGTCACGTCACGCTCCACGAGCCACGCGCGAAACTCGCCCTCGTCCGCCTGAGCGGCCGGTAACCGGAAGGTCGCCCCCATCCCCGCCCGCATCACCTTGGGGTTCGCGAGGTCCGCCGTCCCTTTGAGGAGGATCGCCCCAGGGGCGCCGAGGGCGAACGCGGTGCGGAGCAGCGTGCCCACGTTGCCGGGATCCTGCACTTGATCGAGCACCAGCACGGCCGAGCCCGGACGAGGCCCGATGGCCGTGAGGGCCCACCGGGGCGGTTCCACCACGGCGAGGATGCCTTGCGGAGTCTCCGTATCGGCGAGCCGCACCAGCTCGCGGACGGGCAGCTCCTCCAGCATCACGGCGTGGTCCGCGAGCGCGCGGAGCAGCGCCTCCCCGCGAGGGGTCGCCCGGAGCGTCTCGTCATGGAATACCCCCCGGATCGGGACCCCCGCCGACAGGGCTTCTTCCACCAGACGGACCCCCTCCGCAAGTCCGAGGCCGCGGCGCCTGCGGGCCTTTCGCCGTTGAAGATCCCGTACCACCGTGAGCAGATTAGTGGTCATGGTGCTAAGATCGCACATGAAGATCGCCCTCACCATTGCCGGCTCCGACTCGGGAGGCGGCGCCGGGATCCAGGCGGACCTCAAGACCTTTCATCAGTTCGGGGTCTATGGGACGAGTGCGGTCGTGGCCATCACGGCCCAGAACACCCGGGGCGTGACGGCCGTGCACGCCGTCCCCGTCGAGACCGTCGAGGCTCAGCTGCAGGCCCTGGCGGACGACCTCGCCCCCGACGCGTGCAAGACCGGCATGCTGGCGACCGCGGCCCTGGTGGAGATCGTGGCGCGGGGCATCTCGCGGCACGGCTTCGGCAACTACGTCCTCGATCCCGTCATGGTGGCCACCTCGGGCGACCGGCTGCTCGATCGGGACGCCGAGCGCTCAGTGGCACGCCTCCTGGTGCCGCACGCGAAGCTGGTGACACCCAACGTGGACGAGGCGCGCATCCTCGTGGAGGACGAGATCGCCTCGGTGGACGACCTCGAGCGGGCCGGCCGGGCGCTCGTGCGGCTCGGGGCCGGCGCCGCGCTGGTCAAGGGGGGCCACCTCGATGGGGACACCGTGACCGACGTGCTCGTGACGCCTGCCGGCGTCCGCCGCTTCTCGCACCCGCGGATCGTCACCAGCTCGACGCACGGGACCGGGTGCACCCTGTCGGCGGCCATCACGGCGGGGCTGGCGCTGGGCCGTTCGGTTGAGGACGCGGTGGAGGACGCGCTCGGCTACGTGCATCGGGCTATCGCGGAGGCGCCGGGGCTGGGCGGTGGACACGGGCCCCTCAACCACTTCGTCGCCGCCCCTGTGAGCTTACCGTGAGCGCCGTGCCCGTCCGCTCGCCCGCTCCGGAGCGCGCGCCGCCCCCGCGAGAGCGCGGCCTGTTCTGCAACCGCACGCTCAATCTCCGGGCGATCAAGGCCATCGGCTACGACATGGACTACACGCTCATCCATTACCGGATGGAAGCGTGGGAACGGCGCGCGTACGAGCACCTGAAGCAGAAGCTCGTCGGGATGGGGTGGCCCGTGGAGAAGTTCGAGTTCGACCCCCATCTGGTCATCCGGGGCCTCGTACTCGATTTGGAGCAGGGCAATATCCTGAAGGCCAACCGCTTCGGGTACGTGAAGCGGGCGTACCACGGGACGGAGCTGCTCGCCTACGAGCGGCAGCGCGAGATCTACGCCCGCATGCTGGTGGATCTCAGCGAGGAACGCTACGTGTTCCTCAACACGCTCTTCGCGGTCTCGGAAGCGTGCATGTACGCGCAGCTCGTGGACCTGCTGGACGCCGGCCAGGTGCAAGGCGCCGTCGGCTATGCCGACCTCTACAAGCTGGTCCGCACGTCCATCGACGAGGCCCACATGGAGGGCGAGCTGAAGGCCGAAATCGTTGCCGACCCGGACCGCTTCGTCGAACGCGACCCCGACACGCCCCTCACTCTGCTGGATCAGCGTAGGGCCGGCAAGAAGATCCTCCTCGTCACCAACTCCGAGTGGGAGTACACGCGGGCGATGATGAGCTACGCGTTCAACGAGTTCCTACCCGGAGACATGACCTGGCGCGACCTCTTTGATCTCGTGATCGTATCGGCCCGCAAGCCGGCGTTCTTCGTGGAGCGCGCCCCCATCTTCGAGGTCGTGAACGACGACGGGCTGCTGCGCCCGGCCGTCAAGGGGATCGAGCGGGACGGGGTGTACCTCGGTGGCCACGCGGGGATGGTCGAGGAGCACTTCGGCATTGACGGCGATCACATCCTCTACGTCGGCGACCACATCTACACCGACGTCCACGTGTCGAAGAACGTGTTGCGCTGGCGTACCGCGCTGGTCCTCCGCGAGCTCGAGGCGGACCTGGCGGCGGCCAAGACGTTCGAGCGCAACCAGGCCCGGCTCTCCGAGCTGATGCGGCGTAAGGAACAGCTGGAATTCGAAGTGTGCCAGGTCCGCCTCGACGTCCAACGCCGACGCGGGAAGTACGGGCCGCAGCCCACGGGGACCGCCAAGGGGCTGGAGCAGGAACTGAGCGCGCTTCGAGAGCGCATTCTCGCGCTGGATGAGGAGATCGCGCCGTTGGCGGCGGCGGCGGGCGAAGTGAGTAACCCTCGTTGGGGACTCCTCATGCGGGCGGGCAACGACAAGAGCCATCTGGCGCGACAGGTGGAGCGGTACGCGGACGTCTACACCTCGCGGGTGTCCAACTTCCTCTACCAGACGCCGTTCGTGTACCTGCGCTCTCCCCGAGGGAGCCTCCCCCACGACCCTGACCACCTCCTTGGCCCGGAGGAGGATCAAGGCTGACCGCCCGTTAGCGCTCCGCCAGCCGGCCCGGCCGGGAGGCCACGAGGATCGCGAGCGCCACCCCCGTCACGCCGATGAGGATCCACGGATCGCCGGTCAGGAACCACAGCACCCCGCCCAGCAACGCCGACCCTTCGGCGAGGCTCCAGACGACGACGGCCGGCCCCGCGGCATCCCGCCACCACGCCGCCTCGTCGGTCGCACGGGCCCGCGATGGGATCCGCGCCCACAGGACCCGCGCCACCACGATCGCCACGGCCAACTCCGCGAACGCGACGGCGCGAAAGACCGGGAGCAGGTCCGGCCTCGCGGCGGGCGCCGCGACCTCGCGGACGAACGCCAGCGCCGTCATAATGACCGCGACGCCCCCGACGAGACTGCCGTGGACCAACCGCATGGCGCGGTGGGCGCTCACCGGTTCAGCCTGCGGCGAGACCTGACGACCGCTCCTCCCCCTGGCACCCCAACCGCCTCACGGCAACGGACCGCCGACGACGCGCTTGACCAGGCGGCCCGCCTCCAGCCGGTTGTCCGGATCCACGCGATTGATCAACGCGAGCGACTCGAGCGAGACCTGCGACGGAGAGCGGCTGGCGAACTCCCGCAACGTCATCGCACGATCGAGCCGCACGATTTCCAGCGTGAGCGGCTGGACGCTGAGCGCGTTCTGGTCGGACGCGCGATCGAAAGTCCCGAAGGTCCCTCGGATCTCGGCCTCGTACGCGCGCCACACGTCCCGTTCCGTCATCCCCAGGAGGCGGTACACGCGCCGGTCGAAAACGACAAACACCACGAGCCCACTGACCGCCCCCTGTTGCGTGGTAGCTCGGAACGTCGTGTGCGCCTCGCGGTTCCCGTTGATGTCGCCGTACCGGACCGGTCCGCCCGACACTCCCTGCTGCGCCAGGAAGGCGCTGGCCGCGGCCTCCGGCGTGGAGTGCGGCGAGATCGTCAACTCCATGACGGCGTCACGCCGAGGGCTCTGCGCCACCACGGCCTGCCGCTGGTTGCTCACCTGCCACTGCGTAGGAAAGTCGATCCAGAACCCCAGGTCCGGATGAATGAACGTCTGCCCGCGTAGGTAGCCCTCCCGCGGGTTTTCGCCGTAGGTCATGCCGTCGAGCGCGCGCAAGAACTCGTCGCGCCGCACCAGGGCACCGGTCAGCGGAGGGATCGAGTCGATCCGGCGCTGGAGACGTGCCTCGCGATCTTCCGGATCGGGGTGCGTGGACAGCCAGCCGGGAAGTCGGCTGCCGCCGCTCGCGCGGCTCACCTGCGACAGCATGTCGAACACCTTCGGCATCTCCCGCAGGTCGTAGCTGAGCCGGTTGATGTAGCGGAGGCCCAGATCGTCGGCCTGGCGTTCATCGTCACGACTGAAGCGCAGGAACATGAGTCCGAGGCCGACGCTCGCGGCCCCCGCGACGTCCTGGAGATCCGGCGCGAGGATCATCCCCGCCACGAGGCCGGCCTGCGCGAGCTGGGCCCGGCTCATCTGATTCGCGGAGTGCCGCGCCGTGACGTGCCCGAGCTCGTGGCCCATCACGGACGCCAGTTCGGCTTCCGAATTGAGGTGGGCGAGGATGCCGCGCGTCATGTAGATGAAGCCGCCCGGCACCGCAAAGGCGTTGATGGCGGGATCGTCGACGACGCGAAACGTCCAGGGAAGATTCGGCCGCTCCGCCACCGCCTTCAGCCGCTCACCGATGCCGCGCACGTACCGCTGGAGCGACGAATCGGGTGCGAGCCCGTACTGCGCGATGATCTCCGGATCGGCCTGCTGGCCCATTCGGATCTCCTGCCCCTCCGAAACGAGCATGAGCTGCCGATCGCCGGTGGCCGGGTTGGTGGCGCAGGCAGCCAGCGACGACGCGAGAACCACGACGAGGGCGTGACGCAACTGATTCATCGGGACCAACTCCTCGGGATGGGGCGTCCAAGGATGAGCGGCGCGGGGCGCCAGGCGCGATATGTTCAAGATATACTACCCTGGTCGCCATGCCCGCGCCTCCCGCACCCGACACGCCTCGCGCCCGCCCACTCCTCACCGCCCAGTGGAGCGACCTGATCCTCCTGTCGTTCACCGTCCCGGACGGACTCCTCCGTCCTCGACTCCCCGACGGTCTCGAGCTCGATCGCTGGAACGGCACGGCGCAGGTGACCCTCGTGGCTCTCGACTTCCGCGAGACGCGCGTCCTGGGTATCCGCGTTCCCGGCCTGGCGGCGTTTCCCGTGCTCAACCTGCGCACCTACGTGCGGTGGCGGCATACACTGGGCGTGCTGTTCCTCCGGCAGTTCGTGCGCAGTGCGCCCGTGGCTCACGCCGCCCGTCTGCTCGCGGGGCAACCGTACCGGACGATCGCCCACGTGAGCCGCGCGGCCGACGTGGACGACCGACGGACTGCCGTGCATCACTTCGGCCCGCGGGTGCTGCGGTACCACCTATCCGCCGTCGGGTCGGCGGCGAGCGCCGTCCCCGGGGCGGACTCGCTGGCGCACCACTTGGCGGAGCGGCATTGGGGGTTCGGCGTCGATCGGCGGGGCCGACTCTACCGATTCGGGCTCACGCGACCCCCGTGGGCCGTACGGGAGCACACGACGGTCGACTACCAGATCGACTTCGCGAAGCTGTGTGGGGAAGAGTGGAAGATCTTGAACGGCTCGCCGCCGGCGGCGGCGCTCTTCGCGGTGGGGTCGTCCGTCACGGTCTACGGCCGCGAGCGGCTTACGGGGTAGGCGTCGTCAGCAGCTCTTCGAGGAGCACGAGCGCCCGGGGGTCGCCGCTGCGCCCGAGCCAAAAGATCGCCTGTTTGCGGACCCGGGGATCGCGGTGCTCTCGCCGGAACCGCTTCACTTTGCGGAGCGCGTTGAGCACCACCGAGGTGGCGATCGCCGTGAGCCACGTGCCGATCACCGCCTCCCCACGGAACTGGTCGAGCCGGTCGAACGCGCGGATGAACGTCTCCTGCGTGCAGTCCCGGGCGAGGTCGTCATCGCCCGTCATCCGGTACGCGAGCCGATACACGCGATCCACGTGCGCGTCGTACAGCGCCCGTTCTGCCGCAGGTTCGCCCGCCCTGACCCGGCGGATCAGTCCCGTCTCGTCCAACCGACCCCCGAGCTCGTTGGGTGGGTTCCGCGGTTCCACTTCATGGACACCATGTCGGGAAGGAGGGTTGCACCAACGGGCGGAGAGAGAGGGGAGCGTGCAACCACGGGTCGAAAGGGCCGGGCTGCCCAGGGGGGCTGCCCGTTGCGGGCGCGCGCTAGCGTGTTGCGCCGCCCCGTCCCACGGCCGCTCGCAGCACGCCGCGGACCAGTGTCTCCAAGTCGTGCGACGCCTGCCGGCCCGCCTCGAGCACCTCCTCGTGGGTGAGGCGGTTGGGCGTGATCCCGGCGCCGTAGTTCGCGATGGTGGACACGCCCAATACGCGGAGACCCCGGGCGCGGGCCACCAGGACTTCCGGCACCGTGGACATGCCCACGGCGTCCGCGCCGATCCGCTGGAGCATCCGGATTTCGGCGGGCGTCTCGAAGCTGGGGCCGAGCACGGCGGCGTACACCCCCTCCTCGAGTGCGATGCCTGCGTCGCGCGCGACGTGGCGGGCGATGGCGCGGAGCCCCGCATCGTAGGGGGCCGACATGTCCGGGAACCGCGTCTCGCCCTCGGCGACCGGCCCGAAGAGGGGGTTGCGCCAGAGCAGGTTGATGTGATCGGCGATGAGCATGAGGACCGGCGGCGCAAACGTCAGCCGGAGTCCGCCGGCGGCATTCGTGACGATCAGGATCTCGACGCCCAGGGCCGCGAACAGTCGGATGGGCAGCGCCACGGTCTCGGGCGCATGCCCCTCGTACAGGTGAAACCGGCCGCTCTGCAGGACGACCGGCACGCCCTCGAGCCGGCCCACCACGAGCTCCCCGCTGTGTCCCGCCACGGCGCTGGGCGGGAACCCCGGGATCTCCCCGTACGGCACGGTCACGGCCGATTCGACGGCGCGCGCCAGTGCCCCGAGCCCGGAGCCTAGGACGATGGCGACCCGCGGCCGGAGGTCCCCCAGCCGCTCGCCGACGGCTGCGACGGCACGCGGCAAGCCGTCCGCGCCCGGGCGACCAGGCGGATGGACAGCCGGACGGATGGGAGCGCGTTTCGGCACGATCACCTACCGCCTGTCCGTCCGACCGCTGCGTCGGGGGGAAGGGGAGGAGCCCCCGTCACAGCAGCATCCCCGCCAGGCTCGCGCTCATGAACGCCGCCAGGTTGCCGCCGATCATCGCGCGCAGGCCCAGCCGCGACAAGTCGCTGCGTCGCTCGGGGGCGATCCCGCCGATGCCGCCGATCTGGATCGCGATGGAGGGCAGGTTCGCGAACCCCAGTAGGGCGTACGTGGCGATGATGGTGCCGCGCGGGGACAGCCCGCTGCCGGCGTTCAGAATGCCGGCGAGCTGCAAGTAGGCGATGAACTCGGTGAGGACCGTCTTCACGCCGATGAGCGCCCCCACCTGGCCCGCATCCGACCACGGCGCCCCCATCAGCCAGGCCAGTGGCGCCAGGATCCAGCCGAAGATCCGCTCCATGGTGAGGTTCTCGATCCCGACCACCCGTCCCCCGCCGCCGATCAGCGCGTTGAGGAGGGCGATGAGGGCGACGAAGGCGAGGAGCATCGCGGCGACGTTGAGCGCGAGCCGCAGCCCTTGCGCTGCACCGGCGGCGGCGGCATCGATCACGTTCGCGTCTTCCTTGGCGATCGCCAAGCGGATCGTGCCCTTGGTCTTGGGCTCGCCCAGCTCGGGCACCAGTACCTTGGAGATCACCAGCGCGGCCGGCGCGTTCATCACGCTCGCGGTCAAGAGATGCCCCGCGATGTCGGGGAAGAACGGCGACAGCATCGCCACGTACGCCGCCATCACCCCGCCGGCGATCGTGGCAAATCCGCCGACCATCACCGTGTTGAGCTCCGAATACGTCATGGTGCCGACGAACGGCTTGATGAGGAGCGGCGCCTCGGTCTGGCCGACGAAGATGTTCCCCGCCACGGACAGGGTCTCCGCCCCCGAGGTCCCCAGGATGCGCTGCATCACCCACGCGATCCCCCGGACGATCGACTGCATGATGCCCAGGTAGTACAGCACCGACATGAGCGACGAGAAGAAAATGATGGTGGGGAGCACGCCGAAGGCGAAGAACGCGCCGGTGTTCGCCCACATCTCGACCGACTGGAGCGCCGCCGTGGCGGGGGGACCGCCGGGCGTCACCGGGCCGACCGGCACGTTGTTGTTCACGATGTTGCCGAAGATGAACGCCGCCCCTTCCTGCGTGAAGCCGAGGAGCCGAATGAACACGGCGTTGGCGCCGCGGAAGAGCGCGCGACCCACGCCCGTCTTGAGCACCAGAAACCCGAAGACGCCCTGGAGCGCGACGCCGATACCGACGAGTCGCCAGTTGACTGTTCGTCGGCTCACCGAGAGCGCCCACGCGATGCTGATCATGACGGCGATGCCGACGAGCCCCACGAGACGCTCCAGGAACGGCGTGTCGAGACCCTCCCGGGCGGCCGCGAGCTGCTCGGCGGCCGTTTGCGCCAGGAACAGAACCGTCATGGCGTCTCCTTGAGTTCGCGCGTGACCTGTGCCACGAGCGCGGCCTTCTCCGCATCGGGCAGGAACGCGCTGCTGAACGTCGCGAGGAGGATCCGCTCCAGCTCCGCCCGGTCACAGCCGAGCTGGGTGTGAGCCAGCCAGTACTCGTCGGTGAGCGTGATGCCGTCCATCAGCCGGCTGTCGCAGTTGAGCGTCACGGTACATCCCCGGTCGAGGTAACGCCGCACGGGATGGTCGCGCACCTGTTCCACCGTGTGGGTGTGGATGTTCGACGTGAGACAGACCTCCAGCGGAATGCCTCGATCGCACACCTCCGCTTCGAGATCGGGGTCCTCGAAGAGGCGCGTACCGTGTCCGATGCGCTGCGCCCCGCAGACGTGGAGTGCCTCGCGGATGGAGGCGGGGCCATCTCCTTCGCCCGCGTGACAGGTGCAGGCGAGTCCATGGCCCAGGGCGTACTCGAACGCCGCCGCGTGGGCGCGCGCGGGGTGCCCGCGCTCGGCGCCGGCGAGGTCGAACGCGACGACACCGTCGCCGTGATAGTCCACCGCCGCGCGCGCCAGGTCGGCGGAGACCGACGGGGCCAGCGTGCGGAGCCCACAGATGATGAGCCGGGCCGCCGTGCCGGTCTCGCGCTCGCCGCGGGCGAGCCCGGCGAGGGGCGCTTCGATCGCCTGCGTGAGCGAGAGCGCCGGCGTGTGGAGGGCCGGACAGTAACGCGCCTCCACATAGCGCACGTTCTCCGACGCCGAATCCACCACGAACTCGTAGGCAATCCGTTCCAATGCCTGGGCGGTTTGCATCACCGACAAGGTGACCTCATAGCGCTCCAGGTACTCCTCGAGGCTGTTGGCGTCGCGCACGAGCATGGCCCGGGCGAGCGCCGCGGGGTCGGCGGCGGGGAGCGCCACCCCCTGGGCCCGGGCCAACGCGATCATCGTGGCCGGGCGGATGCACCCGTCCAGGTGCACGTGGAGTTCCGCCTTGGGCAGGCGGCGTACCTGATCTCTGGTGAGGGTCACGACGCGTCTCGGGCGGGGCCTGCCACGCGAACTGAGCGGACGATCCGAACGATAGCGCCGGCGGTGAGCGTGGTGGTAGGATCGAGACGGCGTCCGACGCCGTCGGTGGCGTACGCCGTGCCGTCCGCGAGGGCCGCCGCCAAGGCGGGATCGCGCTGTGCCACGGCGTCGCGCAGCGAGGTGCCGCCCGGAACGGTCACCGCCCTCTCGTTGATGAAGGCGCGGACCGTCCCGCTCACCGCGCGCTCCCGGACAGACGAGCGGCTCCGCACGCAGCGGACGCCGGCAAGTACCGGGAGACGAGCGGGCGAGTCGGCATGGCGTGCGGAATCTGACCGGGCGGTGGACCGTGCGCAATCCGACGACGCCGTGCGTCAGCGCACGAATACGTGCAGCAGCAGATACGCGATCCCCCCGATCCCGGCCGACGCGGGAATCGTCAGGAACCACGCCCAGATGATCCGCCCCGCGAGGCCCCACCGCACCGCCGACAGCCGGTGCGCCGACCCCACGCCGACGATGGATCCGGTGATGGTGTGCGTCGTGCTCACCGGAATCCCCAACCCCGTGGCGAGGAACACGGAGATCGCTCCGCCGGTCTCCGCGCAGAAGCCGTGCACCGGTGTGAGCTTGGTGAGACGCGAGCCCATGGTCTTCACGATACGCCACCCGCCGGAAAACGTGCCAGCCGCGATGGCCGCGTGGGCGGAGAGAATGACCCAGGTCGGGATCTCCGCGGTGGTCGTCAGGTGGAACGCCTGGACGGGGAAGTCGACGAACAGGTGCTGCGACGACACCAACAGCCCGACGATGATCCCCATAGTCTTCTGCGCGTCATTGGTGCCGTGACTCAGGCTGAACGCGGCGGAGGAGACGAGCTGCAGCGCGCGAAAGTACGTGTCCATGCCCCGTGGGGTGGCACGGCGGAAGATCCAGGCCGTCGCGACCATGAGCCCCAGGCCGAGCGCCATGCCGAGGACCGGGGCCACGGCGATGAAAAGGATGGGCTTCACCCATCCCCCGAGGATCAGGGCGTCGATGCCGGCCTTGGCGACGGCCGCGCCGCCGTAGCCGCCAATCAAGGCATGTGAGGAACTGGACGGAATGCCGAAGTACCACGTGACGAGATCCCACGCGATCGCGCCCAGCAATCCGGCGAGGACCACCAGCGGATCCACGATCGAGATATCGATCAGTCCACTGCCGATCGTCTTGGCCACCGCGGTCCCGAACCCGAACGCCGCGGCGAAGTTGAAAAAGGCCGCCCACGCGACGGCGGCGACCGGAGAGAGCACGCGCGTTGAGACGATCGTCGCGATGCTGTTGGCGGCGTCGTGAAATCCGTTGATGAAGTCGAAGACGAAGGCGACCCCGACGATCGCCAGCACGAACCAGACCGCGTCGACCATCACCCGTGCTTCAGGATGATCGATTCGAGGTCGTTCGCCACGTCCTCGGACTCGTCAATCGTGTCCTCAAGGTTGTCGTAGATCTCCTTCCACTTGATGAGCGCGATCGGGTCGGTCTCTCGGTCGAACAGGCGGCCGAGCATCTCGTGGTACAGGGCGTCGCCTTCCTCCTCGAGGCGCTTGGCCTCGATGCAGTGGGCCATGACGTCGTTCTTGCCGCGGAGCTTGCCGATGGCCACGGCGACCTCGCCGGTGATCCGGCGGATGATCTCGCACAGCTCGACGATGCCCTCGGGGGCGTTCCCTAGTCGGAAGATCTGCACCCGCCGCGCGGTGCCGTCGATCCGGTCGATCACATCGTCCAGATCGGAGGCGAGCATGTGAATGTCTTCCCGGTCGATCGGCGTGATGAACGTGCGGTCGAGCCGCGTCACCACTTCGTGAGTGATCTCATCGGCCTCGTGCTCCAGCCGCTTGATGACGTCCACACAGTAGGCCACCTTGTCCGGCCCGCCGGCGAACAGTTCATGCAGGTGGCCCGCGGCCTCGTGCACGCGGGTTGCTGCCTCGATGAAGAGATCGAAAAAGGATTCTTCTCTGGGTAGGAGTTTCGGGAGCCGCACGACGACGCCTCCTCAGGCTGCGCGGCACGGGGACGGTGGCTCGCGATTCGGCCGACCTTCCGTTCGCCGCGCGCGGGAATCTGCATCGCGCGGGGCCAGCGCGCAATCTCGCCACCCCCGTCATATTCGACGCGGCGCGCCGCGAACACACATGACGGCAAGCGCGCTGGTCGTCCATGATGAGCCCGACATCACGGCTCTCGTCGCGCATCATCTGGCCAAGAACGCTTACCGCGTGTCCACCCCACGCTCCGGTGCCGAAGCACTCGAGCTCACGGACCGGAAGCGGCCGCTGCGCCGCGCGGGCGGCGTTACGGCCGCCATCTCGGCCTCCCGAACGGATCGGTCCCGCGCACGACCCACCGGGAGTGATGCGGGTGACGCTGCAC
>JBFJHJ010000013.1:0-73198 GCA_041613315.1 Gemmatimonadales bacterium | reverse complement strand
TCGCGATTCGGCCGACCTTCCGTTCGCCGCGCGCGGGAATCTGCATCGCGCGGGGCCAGCGCGCAATCTCGCCACCCCCGTCATATTCGACGCGGCGCGCCGCGAACACACATGACGGCAAGCGTGCTGGTCGTCCATGATGAGCCCGACATCACGGCTCTCGTCGCGCATCATCTGGCCAAGAACGCTTACCGCGTGTCCACCCCACGCTCCGGTGCCGACGCACGCAAGCTCACGGACCGGAAGCGGCCGCTGCGCCGCGCGGGCGGCGTTACGGCCGCCATCTCGGCCTCCCGAACGGATCGGTCCCGCGCACGACCCACCGGGAGTGATGCGGGTGACGCTGCACCAGCGCCGGCTTCGCGAACAGCTTGATGAGCGCCGCGCCCGCGACGAAGCCCCCCAGATGCGCCATGAACGCCACGCCACCACCCTCGCCCGCCCCCCCCAGCATCGGGAGGCCGCCCAGCAACTGGAGAAACGCCCAGTAGACCAACATCAAGTACGCCGGCACGACAGCCGTCGTGACGAAGAACCCCAGGAAGATGACCATGTGCACGCGGACCCGCGGGTAGAGCACCAGGTACGCCCCCATCACGCCGCTGATGGCACCCGAGGCGCCCACCATCGGCACCGCCGACGACGGGTGGACCAGCACCTGGGCCAACGCTGCGACCACGCCGCAGAGCAGGTAGAACGCCACGTAGCGCGGGTGCCCCATCGCGTCCTCCACGTTGTTGCCGAACACCCACAGGAACCACATGTTGCCGATCAGGTGGAACCAGCCGCCGTGCAGGAACATCGAGGTGAGCACCGTATACCAGCCGCCGCCCGGTCCGAGCCGGCATACCGCCTCGCCCCCCATCGGCACCACGGTGCCTGACGGTGCCCGGCCCAGCAACTCGCCGGGGATGACCCCCAGCTCGCATACCGATCGAGCCAGCGCGCCCGGCGAGCCCGCGCCCTGTACCACGAGCCAGACGAGACTCGTCACGACGATCAGGCCGATCGTCACGACGGGTGTCAAAACGGTGGGATTCTCGTCCTTGTATGGGAACATTCGGCTTTCGTCGGAAGGTCACCTAACACGTTATCTGACAACGCGCTGAGAGATCGGGGCATCCCCGCCGCCTGCCAATGTGGCGGCTTTTCCTGGTACGGCGCTTGCACCAGCGACCTTCCACTGAAACCACGCATCTACACGAACGACGGGGAGAGCGTCGATGGCACAGAAAGTAATCGGTATCGATCTGGGGACCACCAACTCGGTGGTGGCGGTGATGGAGGGCGGCGATCCGGTGGTGATCCCCAACTCCGAGGGCGGACGCACGACGCCGTCCGTCGTCGCCTTCACGAAGGACGGCGAGCGGCTGGTGGGTCAGGTGGCGAAGCGGCAGGCCGTCACCAACCCGCGGAACACGGTGTTCTCCATCAAGCGGTTCATGGGACGGCGGATGGGCGAGGTGAAGGAGGAGACCGCGCGCGTGCCCTACAAAGTCGTGGCGGGGCAGCACGACCTCTCCTGCGTCGAGATCGGCGACAACCGCTACACGCCGCCCGAGATCTCCGCGATGATCTTGCAGAAGATGCGCCAGACGGCGGAGGACTACCTCGGACACAAGGTCGAGAAGGCGGTGGTGACGGTTCCGGCGTACTTCAACGATTCCCAGCGCCAGGCCACCAAAGACGCGGGCAAGATCGCCGGGCTGGAGGTGCTCCGCATCATCAACGAGCCCACGGCGGCGGCGCTGGCCTATGGTCTCGAGAAGAAGAAGGAGGAGAAGATCGCCGTCTTCGACCTGGGCGGCGGCACGTACGACATCTCCGTCCTCGAGCTGGCCGAGGGCGTCTTCGAGGTCAAGTCCACGAACGGCGACACGCACCTGGGCGGTGACGACTTCGACGACCGAGTCATCAAGTGGCTCGTGGCGGAGTTCAAGCGGGATCAGGGCATCGATCTGTCGAAGGACGCCATGGCGCTGCAGCGCCTCAAGGAAGCCGCCGAAAAGGCGAAGATGGAGCTGAGCACCACGACCCAGACCGAAATCAACCTGCCGTTCATCACGGCGGATCAGTCCGGGCCGAAGCACCTGAACCTGACGCTCACGCGCGCCAAGTTTGAACAGCTCGTCGACGACTTGATCCAGCGGACCATGCCGCCGATGGAGCAGGCCCTCAAGGACGCCGGGCTGGACCCCAAGAGCATCGACGAGGTCATCTTGGTGGGCGGGTCCACCCGGATCCCCAAGGTCCAGCAGATCGTCAAGGACTTCTTCGGCAAAGAACCGCACAAGGGCGTAAACCCCGACGAGGTCGTGGGGATCGGCGCCGCGATCCAGGGGGGGGTGCTGGCGGGCGACGTCAAGGACGTCCTGCTCCTCGACGTGACGCCGCTCTCGCTCGGGATCGAGACGTTGGGCGGCGTTGCCACGGTACTCATCGCCCGCAACACGACGATCCCGACCAAGAAGTCGGAGGTGTTCTCGACGGCGGAGGACAACCAGACGACGGTGGAGATCCACGTGCTGCAGGGCGAACGGAAGATGGCGATCGACAACCGCACCATCGGCCGCTTCCAGCTCACGGGCATCCCGCCCGCACCGCGCGGCATGCCGCAGGTCGAGGTGACGTTCGATATCGACGCCAACGGCATCCTGCACGTGTCGGCGAAGGACAAAGCCACCGGCAAAGAGCAGAAGATCCGGATCGAGGCGTCCAGCGGGCTGTCGGACAGCGAGATCGAGCGGATGGTCACGGACGCGGAGCAGCACGCCGCGGAGGACAAGGAGCGTCGCGAGACGATCGAACAGCGGAACCGGCTGGACGCCATGGTCTACGACGTCGAGAAGAACTCGAAGGAGTGGGCGGATCGCCTGGAGACGGCGCACCGGGACCGGCTGAACGCCGCGCTGGACGGGGCGAAGCAGGCGCTGCGGTCTGGCGCCGAAGCGGAAATCGGTCAAGCCCTCGAAGAGCTGTCTCAAGCCTATTCGGCGGCGGGCGCCTCGATGTATCAGGCGGCGCAGGCACAGACTGGCGAACCCGGCACGCCGCCGCCCGACGAGGCGGCGGCCGGCACCAGCAAGGACAAAGAGGACGTCGTCGAGGCGGACTACGAGATCATGGACGACTCGAAGTCCTGAGGCCCCCCGGATCGGCGGGCGGAAACATCTCCCGCCGATCCGGGTTTAGATTGAACTGAACAGATAACCGTCACATCGACGGCGCCCGGGCTCCGGCTCCGCGCGCCCCACGCAGTGGGAGCATATGTCGAGAACCAGAGATTGGCTGAAATTCGGTACCCTCGTCGCGCTGGCCGCGGTGCTGGCCGTGGGGTTCCTGGCGGTGTTGGACTGGCCGGAGCGCTCGGTGGCCCAGCAGCCCGCCGCCGCGGTGGCCCTGACCGGCCGGCCGGCGCCCGTCATTCCCGCCAAGCCGGCGGAGGACTTCAGTAACGTTTTCGTGGCCGTGGCGGAGGCCGTCCGGCCGGCCGTGGTCTACATCGTGTCGGAGAGCCGCTCCGGCCGCGCAGAACGCCGGCGACCCGACGTGCCGCCGCCCTTCGACCGGTTTTTCCCCGACGCGCCCGACCTGCAGCCGCAGCCGCAGCGCGGCCAGGGCAGCGGGTTCCTGATCTCGCCCGACGGCTACGTCATGACCAACAACCACGTCGTGGAGGGCTTCGACCGGCTCGAGGTGACTCTCCTCGACGGCCGGCACTTCAGCGCCACGGTCGTGGGGCGGGATCCCAACACCGACGTGGCCGTGATCAAGATCGACGGCAAGAACCTCCCCGCCGCCGCGTTCGGCGACTCCGACTCGCTCAGGATCGGCGAGTGGGTGCTCGCGATCGGCAACCCCTTCGGGCAGGCGTTCTCCTTTACGGTGACCGCGGGGATCGTGAGCGGCCGCGGCCGCGCCCTGGGAGGTCTGCAGCGCGGCGACTGGGATATCCAGGACTTCATTCAGACTGACGCGGCGATCAACCCGGGCAACTCCGGCGGCCCGTTGGTCAACATCCGCGGTCAGGTGGTGGGCGTAAACTCGGCGATCGCGAGCCAGACCGGCACCTATACCGGCTACAGCTTCGCGATTCCAATCAAGCTCGCCCGCACCGTGGCGGACCAACTCATCCGCGAAGGAAAGGTGACCCGCGCGGCGCTGGGGATCCGGATTCGTCCCGTCGACCCCGAGGACGCGGCGTACGTCGGCCTCAAGGACATCCGCGGCGTCATGGTCACGGATTTCGCCGACGACAACAGCCCGGCGAAGCGTGCCGGGCTCCAGCCCGGTGACGTGATCGTCGAGGTAGACGGCCACCGGATCGATTACGTCGCGCAGCTCCAGCAAATCGTGGGCTTCAAGCGGCCCGGCGAGCGGATCCGGGTCACCGTCCAACGCCAGGGCGGCGTGCGTGACAGCTACACGGTGCGACTGACGGAGGCGGCCACCGAGCCCAGCCAGGTCGCGCGCGGCGGCACCGGCGAGCGCGAGGAGTCGGCGCCGTACGAGACGAAGCTGGGCGTGAGCGTCGAGCCACTTACCGCCCGGGACGCGTCGGGCGATCCTCGGATCGGGGCTGACAATCGCGGTCTCCTGATCACGCGCGTGGACCCCGACGGGCCCGCCCGGGACAAAGGCCTGTTCCCCGCGAGCCCGCAACAGGGCGTGCTCGACATCATCACGCACGTAAACGGCCAAAGGGTGCAAACGCTGGAGGAGTTGCGCGGGGCGCTGGCCACTGTACGCTCCGGCGAGATCGTCTCGCTGCGGGTGCTGCAGGTGCGCCGCGATGCTTCCGTGAGAAGCGTCGTGCGCATCCGAGCGGGCGGCAGCTAGGCCCCGCGTTCTCGGTGAGCCGGCCGTTCGGGCCGGCCTGGACATAGATGCGGCGGGTGCGTGGGTTCGATCGAGTCGGGCCGGTGCGCCCGCCGCCGCGTTGGAGCCCCAACGGGTACCGCCGACGGGCACCGGGGCACCGTCCTACCGCTGCTTCACAGCCCCCAGCATCGCGTCCCTGACCGCCCGACGCATCAGCGCGAGCGGCAGGCTGCCCTGCTCCAACAGCACCTCATGAAACCGTTTCTCGCTGAACTGCTGGCCGAGTTCGCCCTGGAGCTCGGCCTTCAGCTTCTCGATCTCCAGCCATCCGATGATGTAGCTCGGCGCCTGTGTCGGCCACGTCGTGTAGCGGTTCACCTCCGCCTCCGCGGCGGAGCGGGTCAAGCCCACCTCGTCCATCATGAAGCGCACGGCCTGTTCGTAGGTCATGCGGCCCGTATGCAGCGACGGGTCCACGATCACCCGGGCCGTTCGCCACAACCGCATCTGGAGCTGGGCCAGCCGCTGGTCCGGCGTGGTGAACAACCCCACGCGTCGCATCCAGTGCTCGGCGTAGAGCGCCCACCCCTCACCGAAATACGTGTTGGACATCCGGCGCCGGAGCGGCCGTGGGCTGAGTCGCGCATACACCCGCTGGAGATGGTGGCCGGGGTACCCCTCGTGCAGGGCGATGACGCTCACCCAGCCGTAGTTCTGCGCCCGCAGCTTGTCGGACGCCTCCGCCGGGCTCATCTCGGGGACGACGTCGGTGACGAAGAACCGCCCGAGCAACACGCCATCCTGCTCGCGGAGCCCCCCGTACCCTCCCCAGGCGTAGGTCTCCCGCTGCGCCGGCGGCGTCGGGACAAACAGGAGTTCCTGGCACGGGGGAAGGCGGATCAGGTCGTCGCGGATGAGGAACGCCTGGACCCGGTGGGAGGCCGTCCGATAGGCTTCCACGATCCGACCCGCTTCGGGGTGGCGCGTCTGCATGTCGCTCACCATCCCGAGCCACGGTCTGCCGCTCCCGTGTTGCGCCGCGAGGGAATCGAGCGCCCGCTTCGTGGCTTCATGGATCCGCCGGCCCTCGGCGATCATGCTCTCCGCCGTGTACGGCAGGTAATGCACCTCGCGGAGCAGCCAGTCGTAGTAGTCGGCGCCGGTGGCCCAGGAGCCCGGGGGAGCGACACGGAGCGTGTCGCGCAGGAACGCCGCGTAGCCGCGGATTGCGTCACGGCTCGCGTTGGCCGCCGCGACGAGGCGTCGCCGCAGCGAGTCCGGCGCGCCGCTCGCTCGCGCCAGGAACTCCCCGTCCAGGAACGCTTCGAAGCGCTGCGCGGTCCCCAGGGCCAGCCGTACCCACACGTCGGGAGGATCCGCGAGACGTTCACGGCCCACCGCCAGAGCGCGTGGCGCGTCTTCCAGCGTCGCCAGCGCCGAGTTCCAGTCCTCCGGCGTCGGCGCCCGCTCCCCGACGACCTGCCAGTAGATGCTCCCGAGGGTGACGTACCGGCCGGGATCGCGCTCCGCCTTGCGCAGGACGGTGTCGGCCACGACGCCCCGCTCCGCCGCCCGGATCATCAGCCAGTCGATGCGCTGCTGCACGTTCAAGTGCGTCGTATCGAACTGTTCCAGCGACGAGAGGATTTCACCGGCGTGCCGCAGCGCGCGACGGTCGGCCGCTGCCGTGACGCCCGCCGAGGGGGGCGCGGGATCGTTGTCGTCATCGCGAAGCGCCCCCGACGCGTAGCGTGCGACGAACTCCTCGAACCGGGCGGCGTCCCGGGCGGCGGGCGAGAGGGGTGGAGCAGTCGGCCGCGCGCAGGCGGCGACGACGAGCAGCGCGGTCGCGGCCGCCACCCCCCAACGGGGCCCGCGCGGCCGCACCACCGGGACGGGCGAGACGCTCCCGCTCCGGGCTAGGCCTCGGGGCGGGCGGCGCTGGCCGATCGCGGCGGGATCCCGGTCTTCCGTTTGTGGCGCCACAGGATGAACAACACGACGCCAGCCACGACCAGAGGCGTGAACACCATGAATGCGCCCACCCAGAACATCGCGACCGACGGATCGTGGTTCATCGGCCGAGGAAGCGGTTCAGGTTCTTGAGGTAATACGCCAGCGCCCCCGTCGTCCCCACGAAGAACAGCCCGAGGAGCAAGAGCCCCGAGCCACCCTGTTCGCGAAAAGCCCAGAAGGCCCATGCCGCGAAGAGCGCGGAGAAGAGGATGGCGGTGCCGATGAGGAAGCGGTGGAAGGCGATCACGGTATCTAGACCTTGTCCGCCATCATCAGGACGAGGACGGCAGGGAGGTACGCCACGCTGACGCCGAACAACCGTCGCGCCGCCGGCCGCGTGGGACGCCGGGCGGCGACGACGGTCGCCCCAATCAGCCACAGGGACAGCACGAGCGCCCCGAAGAAGTACACGCGCCCGGTGGTCCCCACGACGCTCGGCGCCAGGCTCACGGGCAGCAACGCCACGGCGTAGAGCAACGCCTGGCGGAAGTTGGCGTCCGCCCCATCCGTCACACTCAGCATACGCAGGCCCGCCCGCGCGTAGTCGTCGCGATAGAGCCACGCCAATGCCAGAAAGTGCGGCAGCTGCCAGAGGAAGAGGAGCGCGAACAGCACCCAGGCCGGAAAATCGACCGTACCCCGCGCGGCCGCCCAGCCTCCCACGATGGGGAGGGCGCCGGACACGGCGCCGACGAGCGTGGCGAGCGACGTGCGACGCTTGAGGGGCGTGTAGAGGAACACGTAGCTCGCCAGGGTGGCCGCCGCGAACGCGGCCGTGATCCCGTTGACGAACGCCATGAGGTAGGCGATGCCCGCCGTACTTAGCCCAGCGCCCAGCACCGCGGCTTCGCCGACCCCCAGCCGACCGGCCGGCAGTGGCCGGGTGCGCGTGCGATCCATCAGAGCGTCGACGTCCCGTTCCACGACTTGATTCAGCGCGTTGCTGCCGGCGGCAACGAGCGTCGCGCCCAACAGCGTGTGGAACAGGAGCAGCCCCGTGATCGCGCTTGCGCTCAGATAGAACCCCGCCGCGACGGTCACGAGGACCAGGGTGACGATCCCCGGCTTCGTGAGCTCGACGTAGTCGGCGAGGCGGGAGCGGGTGAGGGCGAGGGTTACCACACGTATTCGGTGATCACGGCGATCACCAGGATCACGGCGAGGGGCAGTGGCGCCAGGGCGAGGATTCGGAGGCGGTTGGGCTCGAACCGCAGGTGCATGTAGTACAACGCCACCAGAAGCGCCTTCCAGATGGCCAGGAAGACGAGGACGAGGATGATCACCCGTTTCGGCCAGTTCTCGAAGAAGGCGACGCCCAGTTCCAAGGCGGTCAGCACCGCCAGCGCGGCAAAGATGCCCACGTACGGCGGGTGTTTGGCGTGCTCGGTCTGCTCCATCGCGTCGGCCTCCGCGCGGGTCGTTGGCTCAGGGCCGCGGCCCTGCAGGCGTCAGATCAGGTAGACGATGGTGAACAGAATGATCCACACCAGATCCACGAAGTGCCAGTATAGCCCGATCACCTCGACGCCCCGATGATCGGTGGCGGTGTAGCTTCCTCGGAACGCCTTCCACGTGACGAACGCCATGCAGATGACGCCCATCGTCACGTGGAAGCCATGGAACCCGGTCATGGTGTAGAACGTGGCGCCGTACAGGCTCACGGACGCGGGGAGGGCGCTCCCGTGGTAGGGCGTTCCGGCCGCGGCGGCCTCAGCCAGCTCGCTCCCCGCTCGATAGCCGCTCGGCAGGAACCCAAGATGGATCAGCTGGGCGTACTCGTAGGCCTGAATGCCCACGAACATGGCGCCGATCACGACCGTCGCGACGAGCCAACCACGAAGCGCCTTCTGGTTACCGTCCTGAGCGGCCGCAAAGGCCTTCACCATCGTGACGCTGGAGCAAATGAGCCAGAACGTATTGAACGCCGTGATCGGGACGTTCAGGATCTGCGCCGGCTGAGCCCAATACTGTTCGTTCCCAAAACGGAGAATGATGTACGACCCGATGAGGGCCGTGAAGAACATCACCTCTGAGCCCAGGAAAACCCACATCCCGAGCTTCGCGTTATAGACCCCGGCGCCCGGTTCGGCCGGGGCGGGCGGGCGCATCACTGCGGCGTGTGCCATACCCCCCTCGCTCACTCGGTGCGGGACGCCGCGGCCGCCGGCGCACCCTCGACCTTCCGGTTCTGCATCAGGTAGTCCTCCTGCACGAGCGGCGAGCTGAATTCGTACGGCGCATGGTGCACCGTCGGCGTCTCCGGCCAATTGCCGTGCGGCGGCGGCGACGGCGTGCTCCACTCGAGGCCGGTGTCTTCCCACGGGTTCGGCGACGCCTTCTTCCCATTCCACCAGCTCATGATGAAGTTCACGGCGAAGATGAGCTGTACCGCGAACAGCAGGAATGCGCTCAGCGTGATGAACTCGTTGAGCGGCTGCAGGTGCTGGAGGAAGGCATACTGTGTCGGGTCGTAGATCCGACGCATGTGGCCCTGCAGCCCCAGTTCGTGCATCGGGAAGAAAGTGAGGTTGTAGAACAGGAACGTCAGCCAGAAGTGCGCCTTCCCCAAGAGCGGGTTCATCATCCGGCCGAACATCTTGGGGTACCAGAACGTGATGGCCCCGAATAGGGCGAAGAGGCTGCCGCCGAACAGCACGTAATGCAGGTGCGCCACGATGAAGTACGTGTCGTGGATGTAGATGTCGACCGGCGTCGACGCCATGTACACACCGCTCAATCCGCCGATGACGAACATCGCCACGAAGGCGCACGCGTGCAGCATCGGCACGTGGAGCCGGATGTTGCCGCGCCACAGGGTCCCCAGCCAGTTGAACGTCTTGATGGCCGACGGGACGGCGATCAGCATGGTCGAGATCATGAAGGTCGTACCGAGCGTCGGGTTCATCCCGCTCTGGAACATGTGGTGCCCCCACACGATCCAGCCCAGGAAGCCGATCCCGATGATCGCGTAGACCATCGAGTGATAGCCGAAGATCGGCTTGCGCGCGCCATTGGCGATGATGTCCGACACCATGCCCATCGCCGGCAGGATGAGGATGTAGACCTCCGGGTGCCCGAAGAACCAGAACAGGTGCTGCCACAGCAGCGGCTGCCCGCCCTCCGCCGGCAGGAAGAAGGTCGTCCCGATCGTCTGATCGAAGAGCAGCATAATCGCCGCTCCCGACAGAATCGGGATCGCGAGGAGCGTCAGGATCGCGGTGATGAACAGCGACCAGATCGAGAGCGGCATGCGGAACCAGGTCATCCCGGGCGCCCGCATGTTGATCACCGTCGTGATGTAGTTCGTGGCGCCCAGGATTGACGAGAGCCCCAACACGACGAGACTGAGACACCAGAGCTCTTGCCCCAAGCTCACGCCGGAGTACTCGGCGTTGGCGCTGAGCGGCGCGTATGACGTCCACCCGGCACCGGCGGCGCCGCCCTCGACGAAGAAGCCCGCGAGCATGAGGACCCCGGCCGGCACGGCGATCCAGAACGACGCCATGTTCAACCGGGGGAACGCCATGTCCGGCGCGCCGAGCTTGAGCGGGATCAAGTAGTTCGCGAAGACGCCCACCAAGAGCGGCATGATCGCGAAGAACACCATGAACGTGCCGTGCATGGTGACGAGGGAGTTGTAGAACTCCGGCAGGAGAATCCCGCCCGGCGCCATCGTCTCCGGCAACAGGGTGCCGCCGGGCATCGGCTGCGTCGGGAAGCCCAGCTCCCACCGCATCATCATCGCGAGCAGGCCGCCGATCAGCAGGAACAGCAAGCTCAACATGAGGAACTGAATCCCGATGATCTTGTGGTCGGTCGAAAAGATGTACTTGCGGAGGAACGACCGATCGTCCACGTGGGCGTGGGCGTGATCGATCGTCGCTGCCATCGTCGCCATGTGCGCGCTCCTCTACCGCGAAGCCACGGTTCGGCTCGGGTCCGCGAGCCACTGGGTGTACTCGTCCAGCGACAGCACGGTCACCGTGCCGCCCATCGTCGTATGGCCGTTCCCGCAGAGCTCGGCACAGGCCAGCGAGTACTCACCCGTCGCGGTGGCCTCGAACCAGGCACGGATCGTCATGCCGGGCACGACGTCCTGCTTCACTCGGAACTCCGGGATGAAGAACGAATGGATCACGTCCTCCGAGGTCAGAGCGATCACCATCGGCGTGTCCACCGGGAGCCGCAGGTCGTTGCGCCGCTCGAAGTCGTCGTCGGTCCCGAGCTGGCCGTCCGGACCAGGATAGGTGACGAGCCACTCGAACTGCTTCGCGTGCACGGCCAGCGGTAACGCCCCCGGCGGCACGCTGTCGCGGCCCCGGATCTGGTTCCACACTCCGCCGCTCAGAATGCCGATCATCACCACCACCACCGCCGGCACCGTCGTCCAGATCACCTCGGCCTTGACGCTACCGTGCGTGTAATACGCTTTCCGGCCCGGCCGGGCGCGGTACTTGATCAAGAACCAGATCAGCGCGACCTCGACGATCACGAACGCCGCGCCCGTGATGCCGAGGATCACGTAGTAGAGGCGGTCGATGTCGCCGGCGAACGTCGAGACGCCGCCCGGCAGAAGCCAGTTCATGCACCGTCTCCCGTCAGGACGTCGACGCGCTGAACCGGAACTCGACGCGCACCGTTCCGGTATCGGGCACCGTCACCGTCGCGCTCCGGGTGCCGAACTTCTCGTGCCACGCCTCCAGCTCGTATGTACCCGCCGGCATCCGGGGGATCGTGAACGTGCCGTTCTGCGCCGAGGTCGCGAAGAACGGATGATCCAGGACGCCCGCGTACGCGCGCATCCAGCCGTGCACGTTGCACTCGAAGGGGACCATGATCTCGCGCGTGTTGAACGTCCGCGTCGTCGTCATCCCCGCCGTGGGCTGGCTGATGTTGAACCCGCGGTTCTCGTGAGGCACGGCTTTGATGTTGTGCATCAGCGCGTCGCTGTTCTTGATCGCGACCGTCTGGCTCACCATTACGCCGAAGACCCGCGGACGATAGAGGCAACCCTCCTGGTCCAGCTCCACCGGGGTCGCCGGCGCCGCATACTTCGCTCCTGCCGGCAGTCCGCTCTTCACGTAGACGAAAACGTTCGCCAGCTTGCCATCGGTGACGAGCACCTGCGGATCCCTCGGCGCGCTCGAGTACTTGTCGCGGCACGTCGGTTCCTTGGCCATATCGATGGTCGGATTGGCGGGCGCCGTACCCTGGAAGTTCACGACCCCCGCGACGCTGGCCTGGCCCATCGGGCCGCTCGGCCCACCTGCTGCACCGCCGGTACCCGCGCCCCCACCGCCACCACTCTCTCCACCACCGCAAGCGAACGCGCCGAATGCGATGCAGACCGATGCCACTACGACTCGTCTCATGATCCCTCCGCGTGAGGACGCGCGGCCGCACGGCCGCGCCGCTGTGCTCTCCATAATACCATGATACCGAAGCCTGCCGTAAGCAACACGGCCACGAGCGGCGTCACGAACGCCGACACGGGCGTCGGCACGTCGAGATAGACGGCGTACCAGGCGCTCACCGACCCGCGCAAGCCCACCTCGCCGTCACTGCCGTCCGCGGCGAAAAACGCCACCGGGATCGCCCGCCCTTCGACGAACGTGAGTGCAGCTGCCGAGTCCGCCGGCACCAGCACCCGCGTGAGCTGCAGGCGCCATTGCCCCTGATCGTAGACGGCCGCGTGCGTCACCTGCGGCCCGCCCGGGGCGGCATTGAACCGGTCGAGGCCCGTCGCCGTCCCCTCCTCCAGGCGATCGGGTGCGCTCGACCAGCGCCAATCGTACACGGGCCGCCGCGCGTCGCCACCCAGGAAGTAGGGCCGCTCCATCCCGTCGGTGAGCCGCAGCGGGAACTGCACATGGAACCGATCGCCGCTCTGTCCCGTCGGCACGGGGCCGTCCACATCGGTCACCGCGGCCGCCATCCGGTCCGTCGACTCCTGCCACAGCGGGTCCGGGCTCTTCGAGGGGTCGTCCCACGCGAGCCGCAGCGCCAGCCGCCGTCCGTCATGCACGGCCTGGACCCAGACGGCGTCCACCCGGGGCGCGAACCACCGCGGCTTCCGGATGATTTGACCGACGAGCGGCACGTAGAACCCTTCCACCCCCGCCCACGCACCGTCGTCCGGCCCCGTCGGCAGCTCGCCCTCGAGCCGCACCGCCCGGAACACGTCGCGCACGCGCGGTGGAGATTCCTCGGGACCCAAGCTCCGCACATACTGGGCGACGCGCCACAGCTGCTCCTCCGTGACCAGCCCCGCGGCAAGCGCGTCGGAGTACGACGGCATCGGCGTGCCGTCCAAGCCCGTGCGGATGCGCCGGTAAATCTGCTCCACGGTGCCGCCACCGTTGAAGGTCCACGGCTTGTGCAGGTTCGCCGCGCGGATGGGGTGGTCCCAGTCATCCGTCAGCGTCGGCGCCGACGGCCCGTCCCCCCGGCCCTGGTCCCCGTGACACTTGAAGCACTCGAGCTGCTCGTACACGCGGCGGCCCTCGGCGAGCCCATCGGCCGATCGGCCCGGAGCCTTCCCGAAATCGAGGGGCTGGGGTGCTGCGCCGTCGAAGAACCGCGAGAAGGCCTTGATGTACGTGATGACGTCACGCCGCTCCCGATCCGAGAGCTCCGTTTTCCACCCAGGCATCGCCGTCCCCGGCATCCCCTCGTCCACCGCCCGCTGGATGTCCCGGTCCGTCGGCAACTCGCCGCTCGCCGTCGTGCGGATCTGGTACAGGGCACGGGTGAAGTCGCGCGGCCTCGGCAGCATGAACGGGGCGGCGCTTCCGTCGCCGGCGCCGGTCGTGCCGTGGCATTCGGCGCACCACTTGTCGTAGGTCGCCTTGCCCGGCTCCCCCGCCTCCCCCTGGGCGGTCAGGCGGTGCGGCGGTCCGGCAGCGAGAAGAGTCAGCAGGGCGATGGCCGCTCTGGTCACCGGAGCGACATACCGCCCTACCGCCCTGCCGCCGGTCCGGCTAATCATGGCCCCCTCCCTCGCCCGCGCCGAGCTGGCGTGGCTGCACGCCCGCTTGCTCATACATGAAGGTCACGACGGCCCAGATCTCGTCGGCTGTGAGGAAGTCCTCCCACACCGGCATGGCCGAGTTCCACGGCCCGCCTTCGCGCGGCAGGCCGGGTCCCCCTTTCGCCACCCGCCAGAAGACGAAGCTCTCGCGCAGCTGTGCGATGGTCCCCTTGTCGAAGGCGAGGGGCGTGGGGTTGAAGCCGTGCCCGAAGTGCCCCCGGCCGTCCAGCAGGTCACCGTGGCAGGGAAGACAGTTCTGATAGTAGATGCGCCGGCCGGCCGCCACGTGCTCCTCGAGCGAGCCCCGTGCCCGAAGCGGGTTCTGCAGCGTGTCGAGCGCGATGGTCTGACCGCGGAACGTGATCTGCCCCGGCGGCGCCGGGTGTATCGAGCGGAGCTGGACGGGCGCCGACACCTTGGGACGTACCTGTTCGTACGCGACGAACCCGACCAGCGCCGGCCCGAGCACGAGCAGCGCCCCCCGGAGCCAGCGCTTGTCGGCGTCGACGAGAGTGGCGGCGATCGGCGCCTTGAACCGGCGCCAGCGTTCTTCGTTGTCGCTCACGTAGATCAGGATGCCGACGAGCGCCGTGAGCATGTACTGGAGCAGGACGCTCCGGGGCACCGGCGCGCTGGGTACGCCAAACACGGGTGGCAGATACGCGACGCCGAACTTGAACAGCACGTACGCCCCGACCAGCAGCAGTACCGCCTGCCAGAACGGATGTCGGAGCGCTTCTTTGACCTGATGCATGATGCTCACTTGCGGTTCGCCAGGAATTGCACGATCGCTTCCAGCTGGGCTGCCGACAGTTGCTGCCCGAAGGTCTTGGGCATCATCCCTGCGAACGGTTCGAACCCGCGGGTGACCTCTGCATCGGGATCGAGGATGCCGCGGCGGATCTGGTTCGCGGAGATCCGGGACCCGATGCCGTCGAAGGACGGCCCGATCGGAGGTCCGGCCCCGTCGATCGCGTGACAGCCCGTACAGGCGTGCTCCTGGAGGAGCTGCCGCGGGTCCATCGTCGCCGACCGGGCGACCGCCTCGCCGCCCCCGCTCGCCGGTGCTTCACGGGCGGCGGCAGATTGGACATCATCGGCCGTCACGGTGATCTCACCGCCCTGCGCTTGCAGGAACGCCACGAGGGCCCACACCGCGCGCGGGTCGCCCAACTGGCGGGCGACGTCGGGCATGATGTTCGCGAACGGCAGCACGACCGAGTCACCGGGGTGCGTCAGCGACGCGTGCAGGTAGCGCTTACAGTCGGCATCGAGCCGCTGCTGGCAGCGCGCCCCGATGGGTCCCTGCCCCGCGTAGTCGGTGAGCAGGTTGGGCGCGCGGGTACCCAGCCCGTGACAGGCGGTGCACCCCCCCGCACCGTTGTAGACCTGTTCGCCGGTGGCGGCCAGCACGGCAGGGCTCACATCGTCGCCGAGCGCCACGGCTTGCGGCACTTCCGACTGCAGCTGCGGGATCACGTGGGCCACGGCCGTATAGAACAGGATCACCAGCAGCCCGACGGCCCCCACTTTCAGGTTCGTGAGCCACATGGCGTCAGGCCCTCGCTGCCGGCTTGGCCACGGCTTTCTCGGCCAGGCCACCCAGCCAGAAGATGAATGCCACCAGCGCGAGAAAGATCACGACGCAGACGCTGATCATGTTAGCGGCCGCGCCGAGCGGGGGCGTGGCGGCGAACGGACTGGTGTCGCGCAAGACTTCCCAGACGTGCCAGTGTTGGCGGATCCCGCTGCGGGCGAACCCCATCAACCCCATGAGCCACGTGAAGGTCACGGCCAAGACGAAGAGGGCGTATTGCGAGCGCTCCGGCATTCGTCCCCAGCGGATCGCCCCCCGGGATTCCGCGCCGCGCACCAGCGCCAGATCGACCACCGTGACGCCGATGATACACGCCAGCACGGTCAGGACCTGATAGACACTGTACCCGATCCGCACGATGTCGGGGACGAAGTACCCCGCGATGCCGTACCCCACGACGACCGCCACGGCGATGCCGAACATGGCGCTCTGGACGATCGTGCCGCTCCTGGCCCACGGCACCACGGGCCGCTTGTTGGCGCGGCGGTACAGGAGGAACGACAAGAACGTCGTGAGGATCATGAGGTTGACGGCCGTGTTCTTCGCGCTCATCACCCCCAGGACGTCGAGGAAGGGGTGGTGCGATCCGCCCATGGCGGCCAGCTCTTCACGACTGGCGATCATGGTGTGCGGCGTCGCCCACACCAGCCAGCCGACTACGAGGACGAGCAGCATCCACTTCGTATACGGCATGAATCGTTCCGCTCCCGGAATGCGCCCCATGCCGATCCACAGGTAGTAATTCGCGGCCAGAAACAGCACGCCGATGAGCACGGCCTGCACGATCCACAGCCAGCTCATGAAGCCGCCCATCATGGTGATGCCCATCTGTTGGTTGTACTCGTAGATCTCCCGGCCCAGGTAGTAGCCCGCGAAGGGCAGCACGATGAACGTCGAAATCGCGATGAAGTTGCCGACGTAGCCCATCCAGTCGTAATGGGCCCGCTCCTCGTCGGTCTTCGCCGAGAGGAAGCGGTAGCCCGCGTAGGCCGCCACGATCGTCCCGCCGAAGACCGCATTCCCGATCAGCCGATGGATGTTGATCGGCATCCACGTCGCGTTGGCGATCGCATTCCAGAGGCTCACCTCGGGCGGGAGGCCCTGGGGCGTGGCTCCGGAGGGCGGCGACATCATGTACGTGAGCCACCCGTTCGCGATGAACATCACGATGGTGCCCCACACGTTCAGCAGCACGCCCAGCCCCCAATGGCCGAGCTTCGCCCGTCCCGCCTTCCAGCGGTCCCACCCGTAGTAATAGAGGTAGAGCGTGAAGGACTCGACGAAGAACACTCCGACGTAGATCCACATGGACAGGTGAAAGATCTCCGTCATGTGGTTCCAGAACCGCGGGTACAGCGTCGTCAGAAAGAAGACGAGCACCGCGCCCCACAACGCCGTGGCGCTGTAGGCGAAGACCAGGAGCCGGGTGAACTCCTTGGACAGCGTGTCGTACTTCGGGTCCTTGGTGACGATGCCGATGAGCTCGGTGATCACCGCGAACATCGGCACGCCAAGCACGAACGCCGCGAACATGAGATGCACTTCCGCGGCGATCCACACGGCGCCGCGCGCGCCGACGCCGGGGAAGTGTCCGTAGGCGCCCGCGGTGTCGGCCGCCGCCTGGAGCAGGAATGTCAGGTCAGCGGTCATGGCGCGCGAAGAACGGCAGGCGTTTCGAGAAATCCACCGGCATGGTCTTCCGCACCTCGTCCATCAGGTCGACGGTCACCTCCGACTTCCCCTCGCGACGGGCGTAGTCCTCGAGCCGCCGGACCACCACCCCGCGCACAAACGACGGGATGCGTTGCAGGCGCGCTTCCGCTTCCGGTGTCCAGCGGAGGGTTGGGACGGCCGGCATCCCGTAGGTGACGGCGCGCGCCGGCTCGATCACCGGGACGTCGCCGGACGGCTCGTACGCGCACGACGGATCCGCTCCGAGGGGATCGCCGTCCGTGGCGAAAGCACGCGCCCGGCAGCCGCCGCAGAGCCGGCGATACTCACAGGTGCCGCACTTCCCCCCCAGCGTGCCCTGCCGCAGGTCGCGGAACAGCGGCGAGGCGCGCCACACCTCGGCAAACGACTGGGTCCGCAAGTCGCCCGCTGGCAGCGGCAGGTACGGGCAGGCCGTCACCTGTCCGTCCGGCGTCACCCGGCAGTACTGCACGCCGCAGGGGCACCGCGTCGCATAGTTGAGGATCGGGGAGTCGGGGATGCGGCGGTGGACCAGCCGCATGAACTGTGGTGCGCATTTCGCCCGGACCATCAATCGGCCGAGGTAGGTCTGGTGCAGGTCCACCAACTCCTCGAGCACGGCTTCGTAGCCTTCCGGGGTGAGGCCGCTCATGCGGGCGCCGCGTCCCGTGGCCACGAGGAAATACGCATTGAAGGCGACGGCGCCCTGATCCGCCGCCCATGCCACCAGCGGTCGGAGCTCGTCGCGGTTGTGCTTGGTAATCGTCGTCTGGATCACCACGTCCACGCCGCGCACGCCGAGGCGCTTCACCGCCGCGCGCGTCGCGGCGAGCGAGCCGTGCCCGCGGCGGAAGCGATCGTGGTACGACGGGTCCAGCGACTCCACGCTGACCGCGACGCCGCTTACCCCGGCATCGCACAGCGCGGCGATGCGGTCATCCGTCAGCAGCGTACCGTTGGTGCCCACGACGACGGTCGCCCCCCGTCTGCTGGCATGCGCCGCGATGGTGGTCAGGTCCTCGCGCAACAGCGGCTCGCCGCCCGAGAGGATGAACATCGGCGCGGGGTTGAGGGCGAGAATCTCGTCTGCGATGCGGAGGCATTCCCGGGTGGTCAGCTCGTCCGTTGCCGACTCCTGTGGCCCCGCCGCGATATAACAGTGGGCACACTCCAGGTTGCACCGGCGCGTGAGGTTCCACGCGACCACGTGTGGCACGGGCTCAGCGCCGGGAGTCGCGCGCGCCGGCGACTCCCCCAGCAGCGCCACGGCCGAACGCCTCACGGCTCCGGCTCCTCCTCCGTCTCCTGAGAGAGCACGCGCTCGACGGCCGCCTTCGCGTCGGCGGGGGTCGCCAGCTTGAAGTCCACCGGACAGGCGGCCATCTGCTCGTCGATACTGCGATCCTCGAGGTCACGGATCGGGCAGCGTGTGACCCCGGCGCGCTTCGCCTCCTCGATGAATTGACGCATCTCCGGCGATAAAGCGTCGCGACCCTCGGCCTCCGCCCGGATCTGCTTGGCCCGCAGCTCGCGGAACATGCCCATCATGGTCTCGGCGTCGAACTCGTCCGCCTCGATCATGGCCTGCTTGTTCTCATCCATCACGCTCGTGGTGATCCGCCAGACATCGTGCTGCCGCGCGAATCGCTCGACGGTCATGCGGGCGAGGGGCCGGGCGATGAGCGGCACCACCGTCAGACGCTCGAACGCCTCCCGGGTCCATACCGGCTGGTCGGCCGCCGTTCGCGGCCGCGTGGTGACGTGGCCGGTCACGGGACAGCGGACCTCGAGGGTTGCGCCCCCCGCCTCCTGGTCACGGTCGCTCCCGCGCACCACCGTCTTCGCCATCTGCTCTTCGGCCTTCACCTCGGCCCGGGCGACTTCTTCGGCATCGCCGATGCCCATGATGAGCTGCATGTGGGTCGGGAGAAGCTTCTGGATCGCCTGGTCCAGCCATGGGTTGGTCACCACGTCGCCACCGTGCTCCGCCGTGTATTCCTCCACCGCCCGGCGCGCGATCCCCTGGGCGAACGGCGGCACCCGGAGAATGCGGACCTCCGCCTCGGGCGCCCAGGGAAGTCCGGCCTCGCCGTCCTCCTCGATCCACGGAATCTCTTCAGGACGGACGGCCTGCGTGCCGACGACCAGCATGTTGCAGGGCGCAAGGCGGATCAGATTCTCGGCCTGCGACCCCATTTCGGTCCCTTCGATGCGGTGCGCGCCGTGCCGTGCGATCACGAGAAGCGATGGACGGACCTCCTCGACCCACTGGAGGATCACCTGGAACGGTTTGCCGATGAGGATTTGCGTCGTGAGCGGGACGTCGGGGAACTCCTGCGCCATCACTTCGGCCCGCTTGAGGTTTGCCTGGGAGAGCTTGAGCAGACCCTTGTCGATGATGTTGTTGTGCAGCTCTTCCTGCTCCTCGAACTTGAACACCTTCGAGGCCTTGACCGACAGGACGTCCTTGATGTTGTGGAACACCGCGTGGTGGTACTCCACGTCGAAGGCGCTGCACACGTACAGCGACGAGCCGAAGCGGCGGGCGAGCTCCAGTGCCTCGCGCATCGCCTTGTAGCTGTATGAGGACCCGTCCACGCACACCATAAGGGTGCCGCCCGCCAGCGGGCGGTCGTCGCGCACCAGGAGCATGTCCTTCTCGACGCCGCGGGCCACCCGACCGACGACGCCGCCCAGCTGGGAGTAGGGCTGACGGCCGATACCGTGTGCGCCGATGACGATCAGGTCGTAGCGCCGCCCCGACGTACCGGCGACCTTGTCCGCCTGATCTTCGTCCTCGCCGACGATGCGCCCATCGGCCCCCAACCGCACGTCGCTCCGCACCGTGGCGCCGCCGTCATAGCTCGCCGCGATGTTCGGATCGAAGCCGATGAGGCTCGGCAGAGTGCCCTCGCCCCGGTTCACCTCACGGACGATCTCCTCATAGTTGATGCCTTCGAGCAGCTGCCGGCGCAGCGGCGCGCCCGCCCGCGCCGCGCGCAGCTCGACCTGGTCGAGGAACGAGTCCGAAATCAACTGGAGGCCTTTCTCGATCAGCTTGTCGTGCACCTTGCGCTGGCGCTTGATCTCCTCGGGCGTCTGGAATCGGGCGGGGAGCCCGGTCTCCAACTGGCGGAACCGTATGTCGTGCAGACGGGCGGCATACACGTGATTCCCGGTGATGTAACCCCCGGTGGTGGCCGCGATCTCGATCGCGCGGTCGACGGCCCAATTGGAATGCTGGGAGTTATCGACGGGAACGAAGATTTCCCTATACACAGCACGGCCTCCGGCCCGGATGGTCGTGTTCGGAAGGCAACAGATCTGGCGATCTCTGTATCACGACGACGGCGGGTGCCACGCCGGTTGCCGGCTGCTTCCCCACCGAGAATCCGTCAGCGGCGCCTTTTTCCCCTACGCTCGGGGCGAGTATGGGACCCCCTGGCGGGTGTGTCAAGGGACGAGTTGCCGGCCTCCGTCGTCCACCACCGTGAGCGCGTCCACGGGACACGCGTCGCACGCGCGGAGCAACCGCTCGCGATCGACAGCCTCGGGAGCGAGGAACACGGCGATCCCCTCGCCGTCCAGCGCGAAGGCCTCCGGCGCTTCCGTGATGCAGTCCCCGAAGCCCACGCAGAGCGTGCGGTCGATCCGCACGCTCAGGCCGCCGACGGCCCGCTGCTCAACGTCCGGCACTTACATCCCCTCCAGTCCCAGCTCCTGACGCGCCTGATCCATCACGCCAGGTGTGATCTCGGCGATCCCGCGCTCAGCGGCGTATTCGGCGTAGATCTTCTGCACCATGCCCCGCACGAAATTCGGCACGCGGCCGAGGCGCTCGCGTGCCTCGGGGCTCCATGCGGGCCGGCCGCGGGGCGGCCGTTCGGCATCCTCGAAAGCGTCTTCGCGGCCCACCACCCGCTGCCGGACGAGCTCGAGGGGCTGCTCGTCGAGCCGCCGGCCGCCGATCTGCACGCCGAGCGATTCGACGAGCTGCGTCTCCATGGGGTTGGCGAGGAGCGCGATGCGCCGCCCGCACCGGGGACAGGTGAACGCCGCGGCGAACGTCCCGTCGCCCGGAACGTCGCGCTCCTCGAAGTGCATCCGCTCGTCGCAGTCGACGCAAAGGAATTTCATGACAGGGCCTCGAGAAACGCGTCCACCAGCGAGGACGGCACAACGGGAGGAACCGCCACGGCGGCGGAACGCGCGGGCGGCGGCGGCCACACCCGACCGCTTTCGTCTGCCGGCGGCGGCGCGGGAGTAAAGGGGATCCGGCCAAGCAACGGCGCTCCGAAAGCGCGCGCGAGCGACGCACCGGCGTCACCTGGGAACAGCGGCTGGGTCGAGTCGCACCCGGCACAGGCGTACCCGCTCAGGTTCTCCACCACGCCCAGGAGCCGGATGCCCGCGTCCCCGGCCGCGCGAATGGCGCGCTCCACCGCCCGCCGGGATTCCTCACTCGGGATCGTGACGGCGACGGCGCCGGTCAGGGCCGGCACCAGCGACTTGAGGTCGGCGAGGTGCGCGGCTCCGGGCGGCAGATCGATGAGCAGCACTTCCAGGGCACCCCACCGGACGTCGCTCAGAAACTCACGGAGCGCGCCCGTCTCGAGCGTGCCACGCCACACGAATCGCTCCGACTCCGGCTCGCGCCAGCGCAACGGCTGTCCCTCCGCCAGCAGGAGGTCCATCGAGAACACCCGCACGCCACCCGCACCCATCACCGGCTCGGCGCCGTCGTCTCCCACGCGTACCGGACCGCGGGCATCAAGCAGGCGGGCCGCCGTCGGGGCCTGGAGGTCCGCATCCAGAACGCCGACGGCGCCCTCCCCCCGTGTCGCCACGGCGTAGGCGAGGCCAGCGGTGACGTGACTCTTGCCAACGCCGCCCTTACCGCTCATGACGGCCACCACGCGGCTCACGTCGGCGAGGCGGGCGCGTACGCGCTCCCGCTGGCGCCCCACTTGCTCGAGCAGGCCGGAGCGATCGTCCCCTGTCACGTCATGATAGGTGCGGAAATCCGGCGTCATACGTCCCATGCCGCGCGGGCGAGCATCCAGAGGTTGATGAGCACGACGGCGAGCGCGGTTCCGTAGAACGCGGGGCTCAGCACGTGCTCCGGCCGCGGAAAGAACGCCCCCGCCAGCAACGTGGGGACGCGAAGGCTGCCGATGAACCACACGGCGCGGGCGAACCAGACGTTCTGCCACGTCCACAGCCCCCACACGACCACCGCGACGATGGCTGCTCCGATGAGCATCCACCCCCAGGGCGGGATCGCCCGCATCCATGGCGGGCCGTGCGGAAAGAGCAGACCCCGCTGCCACATGGCCACGACGGCGCCCTCGTAGAGGATGCCGACGTGCAGGTACACCAATGCCGCCTGACGGAACTTGAGGTCGCGGGTCATGCGTCCCGTAATTTGAGTGAGAATGCCGATGCGCCGCAATCGGGACTCGCCAGGCGGGCACGAGTCCCTATATTGGGTGCCGACCGCCCGTGCAAGGGGGACTGATGCAACGGATCCTTCGGGAGGGCTTCGTGGCCGGACTCATCGGTGCGGCCGCCGTGGCCCTGTGGTTTCTCGTTGTCGACACCGTCAACGGGCAGCCATTCTTCACCCCGAAGATGCTCGGCGCCGCGCTCTTCTGGGGTCTGCGGGATCCGGCCCAGGTGGGCGCGATCTTCCCGACGGGTGAACAGGTTTTCGCCACCGTCATCGGCTACACGATGGTCCATGTGGTCGCCTTCGTCGCGGTGGGCGTGATTGCGGCCGCCCTCGCGTACGAGATCGAGCTGTTCCCGTCCACGTTGTACATCGTCGTCGTCTTCTTCGCGATCTTCGAGGTGGGCTTTTACATCCTGCTGGCCGTCGTGGCGCAGCCCCTCCTCGGCGCGCTCACCTGGTGGAACGTCGCGATCGGCAACGCGATTGCGGCGTTTGGCATGGGCTATTACCTGTGGCGGATGCACCCCAAGATCCGCGAGGAGCTGTTGGCCCACCCGCTGGGCGAGCCGCTCGACGAGGCCGCGGGCGAGCATGTGGATGCGTACCGCGAGCCGACCCCTGACCTGCGGGAGCCACCCGCTAGCTGACCCGCGAGTCCCCGTGACCCACGGGGCGGCGGCGGACTCAGGGTCCGCCGCCGCCCCGCGCTCTCAGCGAGCCCTCCGGCCGCCCGTCACCCCGACACGAACACGCCGAACAGGAACAGCAGCGCCAGGGCCACCCCGAGAGCGATAAGGAGCGGCAGGGAGAAGAGCAGCGTGAATAACCGGTGGTCCGACTTCAGATGCATGTAGAACATGACCACGAGCGCGAACTTGCCCGCCGACAGCACGAGGAGAATCGGCGCCAGTACCGGCTTGAACGCCGGTACGTAGAACACGCCCACCTCCACCAGCGTGATGACCGTGAGGATCGCCGCGATGACGACGTAGGTCGCCGTGCTGGGATGCGCCGACTCGTGATGTTCTCGCTGCTGGTCCATCGCCCCGTCCATTATTGGATCAAGTAGACCACGGTAAAGATCACGATCCACACAACGTCCACGAAGTGTCAGTAGAGTCCGGCGATCTCGACGTTCAGCGCGTGCTCGGGTCCGAGTTTTCCCTGGAACGATCGCAACAGCAAGGTGAGCAGCCACACCACGCCGATCAACACGTGGCCGCCGTGAAAGCCGGTGAGCACGAAGAAGGTGGACCCGAACAGGTTCGTCCGGAGCGTCAGCCCCTCATGGACGAACGTGGTGAACTCGTACGCCTGGATGCCGAGGAACACGGCGCCGAGCAGCGCCGTGGTCGCGAGCCAGACACGCGCCCAGAGCCGGTCCCCTCGGGCCACGGCGGCGAGTGCCAGCACCATGGCCAGGCTGGACATCAGCAGGTCGAACGTGCTGACCGACGTCAGCGGGATGTTCAAGATCTCGTGCGTCGTCGGGCCGGTGACGCTCTGCCCCTTGTAGACGAGGTAGGTCGAGATCAGCGACCCGAACAGGAGGCATTCGGACCCGATAAAGGTCCAGAAGGCCATCTTGCGGCTGTCCAGTCCGGTGCTCGTGTGGTGCGCGGCGGCGTGCGTCACGTCAGATCTCGAACGGCTCGAAGGCCCAGGCGTAGATCCCGACCACCACGACGGCGACCCCGACCAGGACGACCCACAGGGCGTGAAGCAGCGCTCCGGTCGCGATGCCAATGATCCCCAGCGCCGTCACGACGGGCCAGTAGGATCCGCCCGGCAGATGGATGGGGTGCGGCGGCTCCGCCGGCTGCTCGCGCATCTCGCGCGTGGACCACCGGGGCAGGCGGCTGTGGACGTCGGGGAGCACCGCGAAGTTGTACGGCGGAGGTGGCGAGCTGATCGTCCATTCCAACGTCGGCGCGCCCCATGGGTCGTTGCCGGCTACCAGCCCCCGGCGCCCCGACCGCCAGGCGTTCCAGAGGAACACCAACAGGGAGAAGCCGATCAGGAACGCGCCCGCGGTGGACACGAGGTTCAGGGTGTCGAGACCGAGCTCCGGCCCATAGGTGTAGATCCGCCGCGGCATGCCCAACAGGCCGATGAAGTGCATCGGAAAGAACGCGAGGTTCATCCCGATCAGCATCAGCCAGAAATGCAGCTTGCCCAGCCCTTCCCCGAGCAGCCGCCCGGTCGCCTTGGGCCACCAGTAGTAGATCCCGGCGAAGATTCCGAACATTGCGCCGCCGAACAGCACGTAGTGGATGTGCGCGACGACGAAGTAGGTGTCGGTCTGCTGGAGATCCGCCGGCGGCGACGAGTGCATCACGCCCGACAGCCCCCCGATCGTGAACATCGCGATGAAGCCCAGCGCAAACAGCATGGGCGTCGCGAGCCGGATCTTCCCCTGCCACATCGTGGCGATCCAGTTGAAGATCTTCACGCCGGTGGGGATCGCGATCAGCATCGTCGTGGCGCCGAATACCGAGTCCGCGATCGGCCCGAGCCCGACGGAGAACATGTGGTGCGCCCACACGCCCCATCCCAGGACGCCGATCAGCAACCCGGAGTAGACCACGATGGCGTACCCGAACAGCGGTTTCCGCGAGAAGGTGGGCACCACCTCCGAGACGATGCCCATCGCGGGCAGGATCAGGATGTAGACCTCGGGATGCCCGAACAGCCAGAACAAGTGCTGCCAGAGGAGAACGCTGCCGCCGGCCGCCACGGCGTAGAACGTCGTCCCGAAGAACCGGTCGAACAGCAGGAACGTGAGGCCGACCGTGAAGACGGGGAAGGCCGTGACCACGAGGAACTGGGTCACGAGCGTCATCCAGGTGAAGACGGGCATACGCATGAGCCGCATGCCCGGCGCCCGAAGATTGATGATCGTAACGATGAAGTTGATGCCGGCGGCGATCGACGCCACGCCGAGCACCTGCAGGCCCAGCACCCAGAAATCGATATTCAGCCCCGGTGAGTACGGCTTCAACGTCAGGTTCGCATAGCCGAACCAGCCGCCGTTCGGGGCGGCATTCACCAGGAAACTCGTGTTGAGGAAGAGGCCGCCCAGCAGGAACACCCAGTAGCTGAAGGCGTTCAGCCGCGGGAAGGCGACATCGCGGGCACCGATCTGCAGCGGGACGATGTAGTTGAAGAACGCGGCCGACAGCGGCATGATCGCCAGGAAGACCATGGTCGTGCCGTGCATCGTGAACAGCTGGTTGAACGTCTCCGCGCTCAGCAGCGTGTTCTCCGACCGCGCCAACTGCGCGCGAATCAGGAGCGCTTCCAGCCCGCCGATCAAGAAGAAGATGAACGCGGTGACCCCATACAGGATCCCGATCCGCTTGTGATCGGTCGTGGTGACCCAGCTCCAGATCGTGGCGCCGAAGGTCTCGCGGGTGGTCGGGGCCAGCGCGGCCGCGGTGGTCGCCATCACACCCGTTCCTATCGCAGGCTCTGGAGATACGCGATGAGTGCCGCGATCTCCCCGTCGGTGAGGGCGATCCGGGGCATCAGACTCCCGGGCTTCTCCCGGGGGGGGTCGAGCAGCCAGCTGGTGAGCCCGTCGGGCGTGTTGGGCAGGATCCCGGCCGCAATCGTCGCCCGGCTCGCGAGATGCGTGAGGTTGGGCCCCAGGAGCCCTCCGGAGACACCTTCAATCGTATGGCACGCAATGCAGGAGTTGCTCGCCGGCTGCCGGATCGCACGAAACGCTTCGGCGCCACGGCGCACCACGCTATCGTCCGCCGCGATCGGCGGGGGGGCCGCTTGCTGGCCGGCGACCCACGCGGCGAAGGCCACGGAATCCTGCGCGACGACCCGGAGACGCATGTTGGCATGGGACTCGCCGCAGAACTCCGCGCACTGGCCGAGGTACACCCCGGCCGAGTCAGCCGCGAGCACCAGCCGGTTCGTCCGCCCCGGCACGACGTCCCGCTTGCCGCCCAGTCGCGGCGCCCAGAAACTGTGGATCACGTCCGCCGAGGTCATCGCGAGGGCCACCGGGCGCTCCACGGGCACGTGCAGCTCGTTGGCGGTCACCACACCGAGATCGGGATAGCGATACTCCCACCACCATTGGTGCCCAACCACCTCCACCCGCAGCGCGTCCGGCGGCGGCCGGCCCTCCGTCGCAAAGATCGTCTGTATCGTGGGCACGGCGATGAAGACCAGCACCACGGCGGGGGCCAGCGTCCACGCGATCTCGAGCACCGTACTGCCGTGCACGTGCGCCGGTGCGGGAGCGTCGGGACGCTCTCGATAGCGCAGGATCACGAACAGCAGGCCGAACTCGACCACGACGAACACGGCGACGGCCCACCAGAAGATCGTGCGGTACAAACGGTCAATCGACTCGGCCAGTTCCCCCGCGGGGTGCAACGTGGACTGCGGATACTCACTGCCGCACGCCGCGCCGACGGCGAGCACGGCCAGCATCGCCACGGAGGCGAGCAGGAGCGAACGCGAACGCTTGGGAGTTGCGGATACGATCATGAAGGCGCCGGGTCGTCGTCATCGGTGGGCGACGGCCTCGCGACCGAAACCCGGCGCGTATGGTAGCCCCGTCGCCGGAGCCGGTCAACTTGGACGCCACATCGCCGTCGATCCCCATATACCTTTCATAGAAGATTCCGTGGGGCTTCACCGGCGGCGAGCCATGCTGCCGTGAACACCGGCAAGTGGGAGGCATCCATGACGACAAACGCATCCACGTACGGGCTCAGCGTCACGGTCCCGCTCCGCTACGAGCAGGCGGTCGAGCGGACGCGTGAGGAACTCGCAGCGCAGGGCTTCGGCGTGCTGACCGAGATCGACGTGAAGGCGACACTGAAGAAGAAACTCGACGTGGAGTTCCGACCCTACATCATCCTGGGCGCCTGCAACCCGCCGCTCGCGCACCAGGCCCTCTCGCACGAGCGCGACATCGGGCTCCTCCTCCCGTGCAACGTGATCGTGTATCAGGGTGATGACCCGAGCACCAGTGTCGTGGCGGCACTCGATCCCGTCCGGCAGCTCGAGCTCACCGGCAACACCGACATCGAGCCGCTGGCACAGGAGGTCCGCTCGCGAATGGGGCGTGTGCTCGAGCGGGTGACCGCATAGCGGTCGATCCGTTTGCCCGGCCGCGGGCGCGGCGCTGCACGGCGCCGGGCCTGCGCTGCGCCGAACCCTCCCGAACCACGCTTGCCTTCGCCGGGGCCGGACCGCAGGATAGGGCCGAGTCGCATTCCGATTCCCCCGATCCGCGGAACCCCTATGACCGACCCCAGGCTGGCCGCGCGCGTCCGCTTCCCGATCGACCGTCGCCGCTTCGTGGCGTATTTCGCGGCAGCCGGCCTCGGGGGCACGGCCCTCCCGGGGGTGCTGTGGGGTCTGGCGCAGCAGGCCGGCACGATCACCAAAGAGATGTTGGCGGACGCGGAAGCCGTCGCCGGCCTCCGATTCACCGACGCCGAACGCGAGCTGATGCTCGAAGGCCTGAACGAGAACCTCGAGGCCTACCGGAAGCTCCGAACCGTCGCGATCCCCAACGAGACCTACCCGGCGCTGCTCTTCGATCCCGCCCTGCCCGGCCGGGCCGCCCCCCAAGCCCGGCGCGCGGCTCGGCGCACCCGCCGCCCGGCGGTGACGCGCCCGTCCGCGCTCGAGCAGGTGGCGTTCTGGTCACTCACCGACCTCGCGGAGCTGGTCCGGAGCCGCCAGGTCTCCTCCCTCGAGCTGACCCGCATGTACCTGGAGCGACTCACGCGCTACGGCCCCAAGCTCGAGTGCGTCATCACGCTCACCGAGGAGCTGGCACTCACGCAAGCGCGGCGCGCCGATCAGGAGATCGCGCGCGGCCTCTATCGTGGGCCGCTCCACGGAATTCCCTGGGGCGCCAAAGACCTGCTCGCCGAGGACGCGTACCGCACCACGTGGGGCGCGAAGCCGTACGAGGACCAGACCATCCCCTACGACGCGACCGTCGTGCGTCGGCTCGAAGCCGCCGGCGCGGTGCTGATCGCCAAGCTCACCCTTGGCGCCCTCGCATGGGGCGACGTGTGGTTCGGCGGCCGGACCCGGAACCCGTGGAACCTGGAGCAAGGGTCGAGCGGCTCGTCCGCGGGTTCCGCCTCAGCCACCGTGGCGGGGCTCGTGGGATTCAGCATCGGCAGCGAGACCCTGGGCTCCATCGTCTCTCCCGCGACCCGTTGCGGCGCGACCGGCTTGCGCCCCACCTTCGGGCGCGTAAGCCGGTACGGAGCGATGGCGCTTTCGTGGAGCATGGACAAGTTGGGGCCGCTCGGCCGCTACGTGGAGGACTGCGCCCTCGTGTTCGACGCGATCCATGGCGCCGACGGTCATGACCCCACCGCGCGGACACTGCCGTTCGATTGGGATCCCCACCCTCCCGTCACCAGCCTCCGAATCGGCTACTACCGGAGCGCCTTCGAGGCGGACCACGACTGGAAGAGCTTCGACATGCGCGCGTTGGGGGTGCTCCGGTCCCTGGGGGTGGAGTTGGTACCGGTGGAGCTGCCGGACCAGTACCCCGTGGACGCCCTCCGCATCATTCTGAACGTCGAGGCGGCGGCAGCGTTCGACGAGCTCACGCGCTCGGACCGGGACGATCTCCTCGTCCGGCAGATCCGGAATGCCTGGCCCAATGTGTTCCGCCAGTCCCGGCTCATCCCCGCGGTCGAGTACCTCCAGGCCAACCGGGTCCGGACCATGCTCATGGGAGCGATGGACGCGGTGATGGACGGGGTGGACCTGTTCGTCACGCCGTCCTACGGCGGCAGCGTGCTGCTCACGACGAACCTGACCGGCCATCCGGCGGTGACGTTGCCCCACGGGTTCCGGGACGACGGCACACCGGTGAGCATCTCGTTCATCGGGAAGCTGTACGGCGAGGCGGAGTTGTTGGCGGGGGCCAAGGCATACCAAGACGCGACCGACTTCCACCGCCGCCGACCGGCCCAGTTCACGGAGTGAGCGCCGCATACATATGCGCGGTGCAACGCACACTTTCACATCGGAGGCACACAGCATGAATGCGTCGTGGAGCAAGTGGGCACCCATGCCCCTCAGGCTCGTCCTGGGAATCGGCTTTCTCTATCACGGCCTCCCCAAGTTCACGGGCGGCGGCCATGACGGGTTCGTGGGGATGCTGCAGATGATCGGCGTGCCCGCGCCCGGCATTACGGCCTGGCTCGTGACCGTGGCGGAAGTGTTGGGCGGGCTCGCCCTCATCCTGGGCGCCTACACGACGGTCGTCGCGGCCGTGCTCATCGTGGAGATGGTCGTGGCGATGTTCACGGTCCATTGGTCGGCCGGCTTCAACTTCTTGAACATCACCGGCATGACGGAACAGGGGCTCCAGTTCGGGCTACCCGGCTGGGAAGTGAACTTGCTGTACATCGCGGGGCTCGCCGCGCTGATGCTCCGCGGCCCGACCCATCTGTCGGTGGACGCAATGCTGGCCGCAAAGAAAGGCGGCGGGGCCGGCGGCGGGTTCTGAATAGGGAGCCCCGAACCGGGCGCGGTGTATCCTATCCGCCACCCACATGGGGATCACTATGACGATGGTCCGTCGCTGGATGGCGGGTCTGGGGCTCGCTGCCGCGCTCGCCTTCCTTCCCGCGCCGCTCGCCGGGCAGACGCCGGCGGACACCGCCGCGATCCTGGCCGACGCGGCGCGGCAGGCCGAGCTCGAAGGCCACCGCGAGCTGGCCGATGAGCTGCTGCGCTTCATCATCCGGCGCTATCCGGGCACACCCGCCGCCCGGGACGCCGAGCAGCGACTCGCCGGCATACGCCGCCTCCGGGCGGCGGGGAGCGGGTCGGTGCCCCTCACGGTCTGGAACACGTTGTTCGGGGCGTGGCTTGGCCTCGCGGTGCCCGCGGCGTTGGGGGCAAACGGGACGGAGCCCTACGGCGCGGGGCTCCTCGTCGGTGCCCCACTTGGGTTTATCGGTACCCGCGCGTATGCCCGGTCGACGTCGGTGGCCTCGGGGCAGGCGACCGCCATCATCTTCGCCAGCCAGTGGGGCACGTTTCAGGCAATCGGATGGCGGGAGGTGCTGGGCATCGGGGACGAGACCTTCGAGTTCTGCAACGGCACATGCTCCCAATACACCTCGACGCCCGACGAAGCGCCGTTCGCGGCCGCCGTGGTGGGCGGCCTGGCCGGGCTCAGCGCCGGCTTCGCGATCGCTGGACTCTCGGATCCGCACCCGGGTCGCGCCACCCTCGCCAACCACGCCGCCTGGTGGGGCGTCTGGTACGGCTTCGCCGGATCGGTGCTCGCGGACCTCGACGATGATGAGGATCGACTCCTCTGGACGCTCGTGGGCGGCAACGTCGGGCTGCTGTCCGCGATCCTCGCTGGTCGAGGGAAAGATCTGAGCGGCGGCCGCGTCCGGCTCGCGAGCATCGCCGGGGTCGCGGGACTGGTCGCCGGCCTGGGGGTCGATCTGTTGATCGATCCCAGCGACGACCAGGTGATCATCACGCCTCCGCTGGTGCTCAGCGTCGTGGGGCTCATCGCGGGATACGCCGCCACGGGCGACCGGGAGAGCGGCGACCGCGATCGCCGGGGCGGCGACACCGACTTCAGCGGCGCCCTGCTTCGACTCGGGCGCGACCCTGGCGTCGGCTTCCCAACGCCCATTCCCACGGCGATCCGCACCGTCCGGCCCGACGGGCGCACCACCGTCAGGCCGGGTATCCGGGTGGCGCTCCTCGACGCACGCTTCTGAGACCCGCTCGCGGCATCCAGCGTGTCCGAACCGATCGTCGCCGTCCAGGAGCTGAGCAAGACCTACGGCTCGCGCCGTGGCACCGTCGTCGCGCTCGACCACGTGAGCTTCGCGATTCAGCGCGGCGAGGTCGTCGGCCTGCTGGGGCCGAACGGCGCGGGGAAATCCACGGCGATCAAGTGTCTGTGCACGTTGGTGCGGCCGACCGGGGGGCGCGTCACGATCGCGGGATTCGACGCGCTCACCCATCCGCGCCGGGCATTGGAAAAGATCGCCGCCGTGCTCGAGGGAAACCGCAACATCTACTGGCGGCTCAGTCCGCGAGAAAACCTCGAGTTCTTCTCGGGGCTCCAGGGGATCCCCACGCGCCGCGTCCGGCCCTACATCGATGAGCTGATCGACCTCTTCGACCTCGGCGCCAAAGCCCGGGTCTCCGCCCGGATGCTCTCGCGCGGCATGCAGCAGAAGCTCGCGGTCGCCTGCTCGCTGGTGAAGCAGACCGAGATCCTCCTGCTCGACGAGCCCACGCTCGGGCTCGACGTCGAGACCTCGCACGAGCTGCGGCAGGCACTCAAGGACATGGCGCGCCGGGGCGAGCGGACCGTGCTGCTCTCCACTCATGACATGAACGTCGTGCAGGACGTGTGCGACCGCGTCATCATCATCAACGAGGGGCGCGTGGTGACCGACGACCGGGTCGCCAACCTGCTTTCGTTGTTCCGGGCCCGGGCCTACCGGTTCCGCCTCGAGGAGCGGCTCCCGGACCCCGTCCGGCGTACGCTGGAAGCCCGCTTCGAGTTGCTCCACGTGCGGCACACGGACCACACGACGGAGTTCGAGGTGGAGCTCCTTCGGACGGAAGGGCTGTACGACCTGATGGACATCCTCCGCGCCGGCGGGTGCGTCGTGGAGAGCATCGACCGGCAGGATCCCGATCTCGAAGAAATCTTCCTCACGATCGTGCGACGGCAGCGGTAGATGCGCACACTCGTCATGCTGAAGGCGATGTTCAAGCGCTACGCCATCGAGCTCCGGCGCTACGCGTTCAACACGCTGTCGATGCTCGTGTCCTTCTACCTCGTCTTCCTGATGGTGTTCTGGGGAGCCCGCACGTTCGTGGGCGGCTCGGCGCAGTTCGGCGATACGCTCGCCGGCATTATCGTGGGGTTCACGGTCTTCTATCTGACGATTTACGCGTACGCCGAGCTGTCCTGGGTCTTGGTGCAGGAAGCGCAACAGGGCACGTTGGAGCAACTGTCCATGTCGCCGCTGGGGTTCGGGCGCGTGCTCCTCGCCCGGATCTTCGCGGCCCTCGCGTTCCGCGTGGGCATCATGGTCGTCCTGCTCGTCGCCATGATGGCAACGACCGGGCGCTGGCTCTCGTTCGACTTGCCGACCGTGATCCCCCTGCTCGTGCTCACGGTCGCCAGCGCCCAGGGCCTCGGCTTCTTGATGGGCGGACTGGCGATCGTGTTCAAGCAGATCCAGGCTGCACTGGGAATTCTGCAATTCCTGTTCTTTGCGCTCATCGCGGCGCCCGTGGATACCTTTCCCGCCGTCAAATATCTCCCGCTCGCGTGGGGAACGGACCTGCTCGGGCGCGCGATGATCGACGGCACGTCCCTCCTCGGGCTCCCCGCAGCCGATGTGGCGTTGCTGGTCGGGAACGCGACGGTCTATTTCGGCGGGGGGTTCGCGGTCTTCAAGCTGTTCGAGCGTGTCGCACGGAACCGTGGCCTCTTGGGACATTACTGACGCCTCGCGGCCATCCTGCCTCCGCTCTATCTTCCCTCGAGTCGAACCGTCCGCTCACCGCCCTCGCGTTGCGTCACGCGCCTGAATCGAGGATCGCCACCATGCGCCATGCTCTCGCCTCCCTTACCCTGCTCGCCTTCGTCGCCGCCTGCGCCCCCCCCTACGACGTGGTCATCCGCGGCGGCACGATCTACGACGGAAGCGGCGCCGCACCGATCGTGGGCGACGTCGCGATCAAGGGCGACACGATCGTCGCCGTGGGGGGAACGGTGGAGGGCCGCGCCCGCACGGAGATCGACGCCGCCGGCATGGCCGTGACCCCGGGGTTCATCAACATGCTGAGCTGGGCGACCGAGTCGTTGATCGAAGATGGCCGCTCGCTGGGGGACACCAAGCAGGGCGTGACGCTCGAGGTGTTCGGCGAGGGCTGGTCCATGGGGCCGCTGAACGACAAGATGCGGCAGGAAGTGATCGCCCAGCAGGGCGACATCAAGTTCGACATCCCCTGGACCACCCTCGCCGCCTACCTGGACCACCTCGTCCAGCGCGGCATCAGCCCAAACGTCGCGTCCTTTGTGGGAGCGACGACGGTTCGCATCCACGAGCTGGGCCATGACAACCGGCCGCCCACCGCCGAGGAGCTCGGCCGCATGCAGGCGCTGGTGCGGCGGGCCATGGAAGACGGGGCCCTCGGCGTGGGGTCGTCCCTCATCTACGCGCCAGCGTTCTACGCCCAGACACCCGAGCTGATCGCCCTGTCGCGCGTCGCGGCCGAATACGACGGGATGTACATCTCCCACATGCGGAGCGAGGGCAATCGGTTGCTCGAGGCGGTAGACGAGCTGCTGCGCATCGCCAAGGACGCGGGGATTCGAGCGGAGATCTACCACCTGAAGGCGGCCGGGCGGTCCAATTGGGGCAAGCTGGACGCGCTCATCAAGAAGGTCGAAGACGCCCGGGCGAGCGGCCTGCACATCACCGCCGATATGTACACCTACACCGCCGGCTCGACGGGCCTGGACGCCGCGATGCCTCCGTGGGTCCAGGAGGGGGGCCACGATCAATGGGTCGCGCGACTCAAAGATCCGGCGATCCGCCGGCGCGTCATCCGCGAGATGTCCACGCCGACGGATCGCTGGGAGAACCTCTATCTCGCCGCGGGCCCGGACCAGGTGCTCCTGGTCGGGTTCAAGACCGACTCGCTCAAGCCGCTCACGGGGAAGACGCTGGCCGACGTCGCGAGAATGCGTGGGACCTCGCCGGAGGAGACCGCGATTGACCTGGTGATCCTGGATGACAGCCGGGTCGGGTCGGTGTACTTCCTGATGAGCGAGGAGAACGTGAAACGGGAGATCGCGCTTCCGTGGGTGGCCTTCGGGTCCGACGCCGGCTCGATGACACCGGAGGGCGTCTTCCTCAAGTCCAGCACCCATCCCCGGGCCTACGGCAACTTCGCGCGGCTCCTGGGCCGGTACGTGCGCGACGAGAAGGTGACCACGCTCGAGGACGCGGTGCGCCGACTCACGTCGTTCCCGGCGGCGAACCTCAAGATCCGCAAGCGCGGGACGCTCGCGCCCGGGTTCTACGCCGACGTCGTGGTCTTCGACCCCGCGGGCATTCAGGACCATGCCACGTTCGACCAACCGCACCAGCTGGCGACGGGTGTGCGGGACGTGTTCGTGAACGGCGTGCAGGTGCTGCGCGACGGCGAGCACACGGGGGCCACACCGGGACGTGTCGTGCGGGGGCCCGGATGGACGGGGTGGAAGACCGCCGCCGGCGCTCCGTGACGGTCAGCCGCCGCGGGTTTCTCGAGACGACCGGCGCCGTGGCGGGCGCGTTCGCCGCGGCGCCGCTGCTGCAGGGTGTCCGCGCGCCGCGGACGGCCGATCGCGCCGAGGACGTGATCCTGCGGAATCCGCTGGTGTACGACGGCACCGGCACCCCACCCATGCAGACCGATGTCGCCGTCGCGGGTGACCGGATCGCCGCCGTCGGGCCCCGCCTGCCGCGGGCCCGCGCCCGAGAGGTGAACCTGGCCGGGCTGGCTCTCGCTCCGGGGTTCATCGACATCCATTCCCACACCGACTTCGAGCTGCTGATCGATCCCAGCGCGCCCAGCAAGATCCGCCAGGGTGTGACGACCGAGGTGGCGGGGCAGGACGGCGGCTCCATCGGCCCCTGGCGGGCCGCGCGTGCCGCGGAGGTACGCGACACGTACCGCGAGCGCTATGGCGTCGCGATCGACTTCGACGATCTGCCCGGATTCTTTCGCCGTCTCGAGCGCAGCCGGACGGCGGTCAACTTCGCCAGCATGGTGGGGCACGGAACGATCCGCGGGTTCGTGGTGGGCGAGGCGGCCCGACCCGCCACAGACACCGAGATCGCTGCGATGCAGGACCATGTGCGGCGCGCGATCGCGGCCGGCGCGTGCGGATTCTCAAGCGGGCTCGAATACCATCCGGGGGCGTTCGCGGACCTCGCGGAGCTCGTGGCCCTGGCGTCCGTCCTGCGCGGCACGGGGTTGCCCTACGCCACGCACATGCGTAGCGAAGACGACCACCTGTTCGCGGCGATCGAGGAAGCGCTCAACGTGGGCCGCGCCGCCGGTGTTCCGGTCCACATCTCGCACCTCAAGGCCGAGGGGAAGCGCAACTGGTGGAAGGCGGACCCGGTCCTGGAGACGCTCGAGGCCGCACGCGCCGGGGGGATCGACGTGAGCTACGACCGGTACCCGTATGTCGCCTACGCGACCGGCCTCGGATTCCTGTTCCCAGTGTGGGCGCAAGACGGCGGGACCGACGCGTTCCTGCTGCGGCTCGTGGACCCCATGACGGCGCCGAAGCTCAAGGCCGCCGTCCTCGACAAGATCGCCCGGCTCGGCTCGTGGGATGCCGTGCTCATCTCGTCGACCGGCGCCGACTCGCTCGCCTGGGCGCGGGGGCGGCGCCTCGGCGCGCTCGCCGCCGAGCGCGGGCAGGATCCGTACGACCTGCTCGTGCAACTCACCAAGGCGGACCGGAACCGCGCCGGAATGGTGGGGTTCGGGATGAGCGAGGCAAATACGGCCAAGTTCCTGGCCCACCCGCTCGGCATGGTCTGCTCGGACGGGTCGGCCCTCGCGACGGAGGGCCCCCTTGCCGCGGGAGCACCCCATCCCCGTAACTTCGGCACGTTCCCCCGAGTGCTCGGTCACTACTGCCGCGACCACAAGCTCCTGCCGCTCGAGACGGCGATCCACAAGATGAGCGGGATGCCGGCGGCACGACTCCGGCTGGAGCGGCGCGGCGTCGTGCGGCCGGGCGCCTTCGCGGATCTGGTGGTATTTGACCCGGCTGCGGTGCGCGACCTCGCCACGTTCGACCACCCGCAGCAGTATCCCGAGGGCATTCCCCATGTCATGGTGAACGGGAGCTTCGCGCTGTGGGACGGGGACCGCACGGATGCGCTGCCGGGCCGGATCGTGCGGCCAGGAGGGTAGGACGGGCAAGCAGACTGGCGGTAAGACGGTCGGGCGGTACGAGGTGGGGGTGGTGGGGGAGTGGCGCAAGCGGCCGGCGCGGATCAACCGCCAGCGTCTCCACTTACCCTCCTACCGCCTTCCAGCCCCACCGCCCTCCCGCGCTTACCGCCTTCCCGACTTTCCGTTAAGATTGGGACATGATCGAAGCCGTCCGCGCGAAGCTCGTCGCCGAAGTCGAGGCGCTGAACCACGAACTCCACGTGACCCTGCCCGAAACCCTCAGGCGGGCCCGGGAGATGGGTGACCTCCGTGAGAATGGCGACTACCAGGCCGCCATCGAGCGACAGGGGTTCGTCCAGCTACGCCTCAACCAACTGCGGGCCCGCCTGTCCCAACTGTCGCAGATCGACCTCTCCAAGATCCCTAAGGACCGGGTGGGACTGGGGTCGCGCGTGACGGTCAAGGACCTCGCCACCAAGCAGAAGGAGGACTACGAGCTGGTCATCCCGGATGTCATGGACGTGGACGCGGGGCAGGTATCGGTGTCGTCCCCGCTCGGCCGCGCGCTGCTCGACAGGCAGGTGAAGGACATGGTCGAAGTCCGGTTGCCGATGGGCGCGCGCAAGCTCCGTATCGAGAAGTTCACGACACTGCACGACCAGGACACCGGCTAGCGCCCAACGGCGACGCTCCCGTTCCTCCTCGAACGGCGGGATTCGAGAGCTGCTCGGCGAGGGCATCCCCGCCCCTGCCTCCCCAAGCGCACGACCGTTCCCCCACGCCCAGCCTCTTCTGCGCGTCCCGCCGGTCCTCTAACTTGCGATCCATGCACGAGCACCATCTCGTCGTCTCGCGCACCGCCCGCTATCACACCCTCGGCGCCCCGGGCCCGGCCGTGCGTGACGTGTGGTTCGCCCTCCACGGCTACGGACAGCTTGCGGCGAGCTTCCTGGAACCGTTCCGGATCCTGGAGGATCCTGGTCGGCTCGTGGTCGCGCCTGAGGCGCTCTCCCGCTACTACACCGACCACGCGTCGCGGGCCGTCGGCGCATCGTGGATGACGCGCGAGGACCGGGGCGCCGAAATCGCCGATTACGTGCGTTATCTGGACGCTGTGGCCGACTGGGTTTTTCAGCGCGTGGACCGCGGCGCTGCGCGATGCCGCGTGCTCGGCTTCTCCCAGGGCGCGGCCACGGCCTGTCGCTGGGCCGCCACGGGCGCGACCAGCGTCGATCAGCTGATCCTGTGGGGCGGGGGTGTCCCACCGGATCTCGATCTCCGCGCCGACGGGCGGCGTCTCGCCGCTGCCGACCTGCACCTCGTGATCGGTGAGCGCGATGAGTTCGCCACCGCCGGCGTGATAGACCGGGAGACGCAGCGTCTCGAGGCAGACGGCATCCCGTTCCACGTGCTCAGGTTCTCCGGCGGGCACCGGCTCAGCAAGGACGTGCTGCGGTCGCTCGCGGTCGCTCGCGCGTCGGCATGAGCATTCGGCTCCGCACGGCGCTCGTGCTCGCCGCGCTCGTTGGCGCCGCTCCGAGCCTCGAGGCGCAGGCCGACCGCCGCGACGATCGGTATCGGCGGGAGCGGCTCGCAATGGCCGAGCACATTGCCCGACAGGGGGTCGCCGATTCGACGACCCTCGCCGCCGTGCGGTCGGTCCCGCGCCACGAGTTCGTCCCGGCGAACCTGCGGGACCGCGCCTACGGCGATCATCCGCTGCCCATCGGCTACGGCCAGACCATCTCCCAACCCTATGTCGTGGCGTACATGACCGAGGCGCTCCGGGTCACGCCGGCCATGAAGGTCCTCGAAGTCGGAACCGGCTCAGGATATCAGGCCGCGGTGCTCGCGGCGGCGGGCTGCGACGTATACACGATGGAGATCTTCGCGGCGCTCGCGGCCAGCGCCGGGGAGCGGCTCGCGCGCCTCGGCTACGATCGCGTCTCCGTACGGCATGCCGACGGCCATCACGGCTGGCCCGATGAGGCGCCGTTTGACGCCGTGATCGTGACGGCCGCAGCCGGCTACATCCCTCCAACCCTGGTGGACCAATTGCGGCCGGGCGGGCGCATGGTGATCCCGGTGGGAAGCGTGTACGGCGTGCAACATCTCATCCTCGTTGAGAAGGACATGCACGGAACGGTGCGGACGCGCACGCTGCTGCCGGTCCGCTTCGTCCCCATGCTGCAAGGCCTGCGCTGACCACACCGCCCACTCGGCGCGCGCTCGCCGTCGCCCTCCTCTCCGCGGGCACGCTCGCCTATGAGATCCTCCTCGTCCGGATCTTCGCCATCGAACAGTTCCATCACTTCGCCTACATGGCGATCGGAATTGCCATGCTGGGCTTCGGGGCGAGCGGCACCGCCCTCGCGTTGCGTCCCCCACGAAACGCCGCCGCCGCCGAGCAGTGGTTCCGCCGCGCGGCGGTGGTCACGAGCGTTGCCCTGTTGGCCAGCCCGATTCTCGCAGGCCTCGTCCCGCTCGACGCCAGTCAGCTCGTATGGAGCCCCGGGCAGTGGGCCCGCCTCGGCGCGCTCTACCTCGTCCTCGCCTTTCCCTTCGGTGCCGGGGGCCTCGCGGTGCTCCTCGCGATCACGCGCGACGCGGCCCGCCCCGGCGTCATCTACGGCGCGAGCTTCGCGGGATCGGGACTGGGCGCCGCGGCGGCCGTGGCAGCCCTATGGATCTTCACCCCCGCGCGGGCGATCGCCATCCCGGCCCTGTTCGCGGCCGTCGGCGCGGTGGCAGCCGCCCGGCCGCCACGGCGCCGGGCCGGAACGGCGCTTGCCGGCACCGCGCTCGCGATCGGAGCGATCGCCGCCGTCTCTTACCCCCCGTGGCGGCTCGACATTTCGCCTTACAAAGCACTTCCCCAAGCGGAAGCGTATCCAGATGCCACGCGCATCGCGGAGCGCACCAGCCCGCTCGGCTGGCTGGTCGCGGTCCAAGCTCCGGCGTTTCGGTATGCGCCGGGACTCTCACTCGCCTACCGCGGGCCGTTTCCCACCCAGGTCGGCCTTTTCGTGGATGGAGACCTCGTCGGCGCGGTCTCCGAGTGGGACGAGGAGCATGGCGGTGCAACGCTGCTCGACTGGCTGCCGGCGGCGCTTCCCTTCGCCCTGGCACAGCGGGACACGGTCCTCGTGATCGGGGCGGGCGGCTGGACCGAGGTGTGGAATGCCGTGGCCGGCGGCGCACGGGCGGTAACCGCCGTTGAGCTCTCGTCCCAACTCGCGGCCCTCGCCGCACGCGGGGCACCGCCGGAGCACGGGATGGCGGTGGAGTGGGTGATCGGCGACGCGCGCGCCGTCGCCTCACGCACGCCCAGGCGGTTCGATCTCGTGACGATCGGACCGGGCGGCGGCGGGCTTGGCGCGAGCGCGGCCGGCGTCTACGCGCTCGATGCGGACTTCCTGCACACGGTGGACGCGTACGAGCGCTACTTGCGCCTGCTCCGCCCAGGCGGCGTCCTCGCGATCACGCGATGGATGGCGGTCCCGCCCCGTCAGAGCGTCCGGGTGATCCTCAGCGCGGCGGACGCGCTGCGGCGCGTGGCGGCGGCGGATGTGGCACGCGGGTTGACCGTGACTCGGAGTTGGGCGACGGCCACGGTCCTCGTTAAGCCCGACGGGTTCACACCGGACGATCTTGCCCGCCTCACCACGTGGGCCGACGCGCGGCAGATGGATCTGGACTGGCAACCTGGGCTCCACGTACCGATCACGCGGTTCCATTTCTTGGAGGCGCCGGTGTTGTTCGAGGCGGCCCGCGCCGCGACGGCCGGCCCGGCCGCCGCGCGGGAGTTTGCCGATGCCTACCCCTTCGACGTCGCTCCCGCGACCGACGCCCGACCCTATCCGCACCATTTCCTCCGCCCGGCGTCCCTGAGGACGTTCCTGCATGCGGAGCGCGGCGAATGGCTCCCCTTCACCGAGTGGGGATACGTGGCCCTCGTGGCGACGCTGGTGCAGGCGACCGCCGTCGCGGCCGCGCTCCTGCTACTGCCGACGCTCGCCGGCACCCGAGGAACCGGAGGCGCCCGGCCCCCCCTCGTCGCGTATTTCGGGGCGCTCGGCCTCGGCTACCTCGCCGGCGAGATCGCCGCCATCCAGCAGTTCAGCCTCCTGCTGGGCCACCCGGTGTATGCCGTCGCCGCGGCGCTCGCCGCGTTTCTGATCTGTTCAGGCGCCGGGAGCATGTGGTCCGACCGGAGGCCGCCCGCCGGCGCCGCCCTCACGGGCCTCACGCTGCCCGCGTTACTCATGGTCCTGGCCGTCATCGGCCTGCCACTCGTGCATGTGGCGCTGCCCGCCCCGATCAGCGTGCGGGTGCTCCTCGCCGTCCTCGTTCTCGGGCCGGTCGCGACGCTCATGGGGGTCCCCTTCCCGGCCGGGCTCCGGCAGCTTGCCGGACCAGATGCCGGACGCACGGCGTGGGCCTGGGCGACCAACGGGTTCGCGTCGGTCGTAGCCGCACCGCTCGCCGCCTTGATCGCGCTGGAGGCGGGCTCGCCGTGGTTGTTTGCCGTCGCCGCCGCCGCGTACGCCGGCGCTGGGTTGGCCCTGCGCGCCGGGACGCGGCCCTCGGTCGCTCGCGAGAACGTCCCAGGTCCGATAGCTTAGTGACCCAAGCAGCCAGTGCGCGGTTCTCGACGACGCACCTGCACGCTACCCTCGAACGAACTCGCCTGCACCAGGAGTCCCCATGAAGCAAGCGCTGCTCGCGCTCGTGGTCGTCGTGATCGTCGTCGCGGCCGTCGCCGTCGTCCGCGCCGCGAGCCTCCCGTCTCGCCAGATCCAGGCCGAGCCTGTCGCGGACATTGCCGTCGACCCCGACGCGGCGGCCCAGCGGCTGGCGACCGCGCTCACATTCCGCACGATTTCCTACCAGGATTCGGCGGCCTTCGATGGAGACGAATTCCGGCGACTCCACGACTACTTGCGGCGCACCTTCCCCCGAGTGGATGCCGCCCTACCGCACGAGACGGTCGGCGGGTACAGCCTGCTCTACCGCTGGATTGGTCGCGACCGATCGCTCAAGCCGATCGTGTTGATGGCGCATCAAGATGTCGTGCCCGTACAGCCCGGCACCGAAGGCGACTGGACGCTCCAGCCGTTTGGGGGCGACCTCGTAGACGGCTACGTCTGGGGCCGGGGCGCCCTCGATGACAAGGCGAGCCTAGTCGCCATCTTCGAAGCCGTCGAGTTGCTGCTGGCGCGGGGGGTGCAGCCGCGCCGCACCGTGTACTTGGCATTCGGGCACGACGAGGAGGTCGGCGGCCTTCGCGGTGCCGCCAGGATTGCCGAGCTCCTCCGCCAGCGACAGGTCGAGCTGGAGTTCGTGCTGGACGAGGGCGGATTCGTTGTGGAGGGCGTGATGCCGGGCCTGGCCCGCCCGTTGGCGCTGGTCGGGGTCGCCGAGAAGGGGTACGTCAGTCTCGAGCTGATCGTGCGCGGGGCAGGCGGCCACTCGTCAGCTCCCCCGGTCGCTACGCCGATCGGGATCCTCAGCGCCGCCGTGAACCGACTGGAGACGAACCGCATGCCTCGGGCGATCCGAGGTGCCACCGCGCTCCTGTTCGACTATGTGGGGCCGGAGATGCCATTGGCCCGCCGGCTCGTGATTGCCAACCGGTGGTTGCTGGCCCCCGTGCTCACCCGCACCATGGGTGGCGACCCCGCCGGCGACGCGATGCTTCGGACCACCACGGCCCCCACCATCTTCGAGGCGGGCAGCAAGGACAACGTCATCTCGCCCGTCGCGCGGGCCGTCGTGAACTTTCGAATCCTCCCCGGGGACAGCATCGCCAGCGTGATACAACACGCTCGACGCACGATCGACGACGACCGGGTGGAGATTCGGCCGCTGGCAGGATTCGGCACGGAGCCCTCGCCGGTGTCGGACGTGACGTCCGCAGACTTCCGCACGTTGCAGCGTACGATCACCGAAGTGTTCCCCGGAGTCATCGTCGCGCCGTGGCTCGTGATCGGAGGGACGGATGCGCGGTATTTCCGGGACCTCAGCGCCGACGTGTACCGCTTCAACGGCGGATGGCTGAAGCCCGACGATCTCGCGCGCGCCCACGGCACCGACGAACGGATCGCCGTACGGGACTACGGGCGCATGGTACGGTTCTACGTCCAACTGTTGCGCAACACGGTCCAATAGATGCTGCGGTGGCGGCGGGGGCGGGGGCGGCGGCCGCGCGCGGTCCCCGACGTGGAGCAGACGCCGCCACCTATCCGCTCATCACCTTCGCTGGAGCGTCCCATGATGCCTCTCGCCCGTCTCGCGATGGCTTTCGCGCTGCTGGCAGTCCTCGCCACCCCCATCGCCGGTCAGGAGCCGTCAGCGTGGGGCGACTCGCTCACGTTCCACACGTTCTCCATCGCGGCCGTCGACCCCGTTACGCGTGAAACGGGGGTCGCCGTCACCACGCGTGTCCCCTGTGTGGGCAACGGCGTACCGTGGGTGCGGGCGGGCGTGGGCGCCGTGGCGACGCAAGCGTTCACGCGGGTCGAGTACGGTCCCGAGCTCCTCGACATGCTGGCGCGCGGGCGCACGGCATCGGAGGCACTGCGACGCGCGCTGGCGGCGGACGAGCGCGCGACGCGACGCCAGGTCGGCGTGATTGGCGTAACGGGCGGCAGCGCGCAACACACGGGGGACAGCACGAGTGCATGGGCGGGGGAGCGCGCCGGCCCGAATTACGTGACCCAGGGCAACCTGCTCGTGGGACCCGGGGTGCTCGAGGCCGTGGCGGCGAGCTTCGAAGCCACGGCGGGCAGCGCGCGGCACCTGGCCGACCGGCTCATCGAAGCGCTCGCGGCGGGCCAGGCCGCAGGCGGTGATGCCCGCAAGGGTCGGCTGCAGTCGGCGGCCGTCGTCGTCGCGGATCCCCGTCCCGGCGTGTCGCGGCGGCCGGACGGGATCACCGTGCACATCAACGTCTGCGAGCATCCGACGCCGGTCGCCGAGGTCCGGCGCACCTACGACACGGTGTCCGAAACGCTGGGCTACCGTACACTGGAGCAGAGCAGCGGCCGCGACGTGTGGCAGCTCCGCGTGATCCTTCACGCGCTCGGATACCTCGTCACCGAGGCCGACAGCCTGGAGCCCGGCGCGGGGGCCTTCCGCTACAGCCAGGAGGTCGTGGACGCGGTGGACGCCTGGCGGACCGATCAGGGTCTCTCGACGCCAGCCGTGGGGTCGCCCCCGGGGCTCGTTGACGGCGAGACGGTCCGGGCGCTGTGGACCGAGCTGGAACGCCGTGGTCTCGCCACGGGCGTCCGCGACCGGCTGAAGCGGTGGACCCAGATCCGCCGGTGACGCGCCGCACGTCGTTCCGGGACCCTACCAGCTATCTTTAGGGCCACTGTCTCGCAGCTTCCGGAGCGTACTTGTGCCTGAGATCGGATTTCTGGCTTTCGCCTGGTGGATGCCCCTGGCCTTCCTGGCCGTCGCCGGGCATCTCACCAACGCCGCAACCACCATCTACCTTCACCGTTCAGTCACGCACGACGGCGTGCGACTGCATCCCCTCGTGTCCATCCCGATGCGCTTCTGGCTGTGGCTCACTACGGGCATCGTCACGCGCGAATGGGTGGCGTGCCATCGCAAGCACCATGCGCATGCCGACCGGGAGGGCGATCCACACAGCCCCGTCCTAGCAGGCTTGCGGGCGATCCTGTTCAAGGGGTGGGCGCATTATCGCCGCGCCGTGCGCGACCCGGCGCTACTGCAGAAATACGGAAAAGGGTGCCCGCAGGACTGGCTGGAGCGAGCGATTTTCGGCCGATTCAGCTACACCGGCGTGATCCTGCTGGCGGCGCTCGACGTGTACTTGTTCGGTGTAGGGTGGGGCGCAGGCATCTGGCTGGCCCAGATCGTGTGGATGCCGATTTTGGGGGGCGTGGTGAACGGGATCGGACACGCCTGGGGGTATCGCAACTTCGACGTCAAGGATGCGAGCCGGAACTTCTTCCCCGCCGGCATTCTGTTAGGCGGTGAAGAGCTGCACAACAACCACCACGCCGATCCGCGCTCCGCCAGGTTTCGCCGGCGCTGGTTCGAGTTCGACGTGGGCTGGATCTACATCAGACTCATGTCGTGGCTCCGCCTCGCTCACGTCCAGCACGCGGGGCGGCCCCTCCAGGAGAACTGACGAAGCCCAATGCGGGGGACTGCCCTGGTCGTGGCCCTGCTTCTCGCTGCATGCGGTGGTCAGGACAGCGGCGAGTCACCACGCGACACCCTCACCCAGCGGCAGCGCGACAGCGTTCTCGGCGCGTCGCGGCTGCCGGGCGCGCGCGGCATTCAGAAGGCGCTCGAGGCGGTCGACACCGCCGCGGCGCGCAACCGGCTGCTCGACTCGTTGCGGCGGGAGTGAGCCGGGCGCCTAGCTCGTGCTGAACCGGTCGAGCCACGCGCGCTCGTCCGGCGTGAGGCTGCCGATCCCGGTGTCGCGGATCTTGTCCAGCAGCCGATCGAGCTCGGCGCGGTTCACCTCGTGGAGGTCGCCGCGCCGAATCGCTGACCAGCGCGCGGCGTCGCGCCGGGTACCACCGGAGGGCCGCGCGCCCGCGGCGCCGGCCTTGACGCGGAACCGTCGGGCCGGCGACAGGAGCTCCATCACCTTGAGATAGAGGAACCCGCCCGCGAAGCCTCCCAGGTGGGCGAAGTGCGCCACGCCCTGCCCCGTCCCCGACAGTCCCGACCACAGCGAGAATCCCGTCATCAGGGCGACCAGCAGCCACGCCTCGATCGGAAGGACGCCCCAGATGTAGATCCGCGCGCGCGGCCAGTATCGCGCGAACCCAATGAGAACGCCAAACACCGCGCCGGACGCTCCCACGATAATCACCGACGGCGTCGCGAGCGAGAGAGCGGCCCCCACGAGCCCGCTGGTGAAATACAGCCCGAGGAACTGGGAGCCGCCCAATCGCGCTTCGAGCTGCGGCCCGAAGAAATACAGGGCCAACATGTTGAAGAAGATGTGGGGGATGCCCTGATGCAGGAACATGTAGGTGACGATCGTCCACGGCCGCTGGAGCACGAGTTCCGGTACGAACCCGAGCGCGTAGCGGAGCTGCGGGAACACCATCGTGAGGAAGAACATCACCACGTTGGCGACGAGCAGGCGCGTGACCCAGGGCGACATGGCTCGTAGCCTAGGCGGGGAGCGCCGGAAACGCCAGCGAGGCGCCGTCGGCGCTCTGGTCCCGCCGTCGGCGCGCCGGTATTGTAGGGACACCCCGCACGGAGATCGCGCCATGCCTCGCCCAGTTGGAGCCCGCGGCCGCCGGATGACCCGACGTCATTTCACACGGTGGCTGGTGGCGGGGGGGACGGCCGCGCTGCTCCCGACGCCCGCCCGGGCGACTACGGCGGCGCACCGTCGCGCGCTCGAACCGCTGCCCGCGCCCCCGGCGCAAGCCACCGAGCGGTTCTGGGAAGAGATCCGCGCCCGCTTCCTCGTACCCCGCGAACTGGCGCCGCTCAACGCCGCGAACCTCTGCCCGTCACCGGCTCCGGTGCTGGCGTCGCTGTACGAGCACACGCGTGACGTGGACCGCGACCCCTCTCCACAGAACCGCGTGAAGCTGCGAGAGGGCAAAGAGACGACGCGTCGGCTCCTCGCCGAGTACCTGCGGGTGACGCCCGAGGAAATCGTCATCACTCGCAATACGAGCGAAGCCAACAATCTGGTTTCGAGCGGCCTCGATCTCGGTCCGGGCGACGAGGTGATCATCTTCTCGGACAACCATCCCAGCAATCATGCCGCGTGGCGGCAGAAGGCCGCGCGCTTCGGCTTCAGCGTCTCCGCGGTCGAGCAGGTTCAACCCCATCCCGGCCCGGACTACTACGTCGAGGCGTTTCGCCGCGCGATGACATCCCGAACCCGCCTGATCGCGTTCACTCACGTGACGAACAGCGTCGGCGACTCCTTCCCGGTTGCCGAGCTCTGCCGCCTGGCCCGCGCCCGCGGCGCGCTCTCCCTGGTGGACGGCGCGCAGTCGTTCGGCGTCCTCGAGGTGGACCTCGGGCGGCTCGGGCCCGACTTCTTCACCGGCAGTGCGCACAAGTGGCCGTGCGGGCCGCGGGAGTGCGGCGTCCTTTACGTCCGCGGCGAGGTCCATGACCGGCTGGCGCCCAGCGTGGTGAGCCTCTACCCGGGCGCGGTCGGGATCTCCCGAGACATGGAAGGGTTGGGCCAGCGCGACGAGCCGGCAATTATCGGGTTCGGTGAGGCGCTGCGCTTCCAGACCGGCATCGGTCTGTCACGCATCGAGGCCCGCGTGCGAGAGTTGGCGCAGGCGCTGATGCAGGCCCTCGCAGGGATCGCCGGAATAGAGCTGTGGACCCACCCCGATCCGGAACGTTCCGCCGCCGTCGTCTCCTTGCGGCCGGGCGCCCTCGATCCCCGAACGCTCGCGGCCGCGTTGTACGAGAACGACGGCATCATCTGCGCGGTCCGTCGGGGCGAGGACCGGCCCGGCATCCGCTTCTCGCCGCATTTCTACAACCTCCACGAGGAGATCGCGCGCGCGGCGGAAGCGGTGCGCACGTACATCACTCGCGGACTGTAGCGAGGGCGGCGGTGGGCGGGGGACGGCGCGCGGCGGCGTGGGTGATCCCCATCCTCGCGGTGGCGGCCGCGGCGTTTCACCTCTACGCCGCCGGCGTGTCCCCGTTCACGGCGTTGGTGCAGCGGCCCGTCCATCTCGCCCTGATGGCGGGGCTGGCCTTCTGGGGCCTCGGCGTCAGCCGCTGGTCGGAAGGAGTGGCGGAGCCGGCGGATCGCCCCACCACCATTGCTCGCACGGTGCAGGCGCTGCTCATCGTGGCGGCCGTCGTTCCCTGCGCCTACCTCGTCCTCGAGCACGACGTCTTGGTGCGCCGGGCGGGTACCGCGACCGCCCTGGACGTGGCGATGGGTGCCGTGGCGCTGGTGGTGGTGCTGGAGCTGGCGCGGCGGGCCACGGGGTGGGGGCTCGTCGCGGTCGCCGCGCTCGCGCTCGCGTACGCCGTCGCGGGCCCGTACCTGCCGGGCATCCTTGCGCATCGCGGGTATCCGCTCAGCCGGGTGATCGAGCACCTCTATCTCAGCACCGAGGGTATCTGGGGGGTGCCCCTCGGTGTGTCCGCGGATTTCGTCTACCTGTTCATTCTCTTCGGCGCCCTCTTAGACGCGGCCGGAGGCGGCGCACTGCTCATCGCGCTGTCGGAGCGGATCGCCGGCGCCACGCGTGGCGGCCCGGCGAAGACGGCCGCGGTGGCCAGCGCGCTCATGGGCTCCGTCTCGGGGAGCGCCGTGGCCAACGTGGTGACGACCGGGACGTTCACGATCCCCATCATGAAGCGGGCGGGGTTCCGCCCGCACTTCGCCGCCGCCATCGAGGCTGCGGCCAGCACCGGCGGCCAACTGATGCCGCCGATCATGGGCGCAGGGGCGTTCATCCTCGCAACGTGGACGAACATTCCCTACGTGCGGGTGGCCGCGGCCGCGGCGGTACCGGCCCTGCTGTATTACGCCGCCCTGTTGGCAGCGATCCATTTTCGCGCGGGCCGCATGGGGCTCGCCGCTGGGGCGCGGAGCGATCTCGAGCCGGTCGCGCCGAGGTTGCACCTCCTCCTGCCCCTGGGCATTATCGTGGCCCTCTTGGCCGTCGGGCGCTCGCCCATGCGAGCGGCGTTCTGGGGTATCGTCAGCGCGGTCGCACTCGCGCTCGCCCGACGCGCCACCCGACTCGACGCCTCACGCGCCCGCCGTGCGCTGGTGGCGGCGGCCGCCGGCACGGTGCAGGTCGCCGCGGCGTGCGCCGCCGCGGGAATCGTCGTCGGGGTGGCGTCCCTGACCGGTATCGGCCTCCGGATGTCCGAGCTGATCATCACCCTGTCCGCGGGCCATCTGCCGATCGCGCTGGTCCTCACGGCGCTCGGGTCGATCGTCCTCGGCATGGGGCTCCCAACGACGGCGGCGTACATCGTGCTCGCCGCCTTGGGGGCGCCGGCGCTCACCGAGCTGGGGGTGCCGGTGCTCGCGGCGCATCTGTTCATTTTCTACTTTGGGTGCCTATCGAACGTCACACCGCCCGTGGCGTTGGCCGCCTATGCTGCCGCCGGGATAGCCGGTGCGCCGCCGATGCGGACCGCGCTCACCGCCTTCACGCTGGCGACCGCCGGGTTCGTGGTGCCGTTCATGTTCGTGTACGGCCCGCCGCTCGTGCTGCAGGGATCGATCCTGGGCGTGGTGGGTGCGGCACTCACCGCCGGGGTCGGCGTCACCGCCCTCGCTGCGGCCGCGATGGGGTACGCCCGCCGGCCGCTCTCCACGTGGGAGCGGGCCGTCCTGGCCGCGGCGGCCGTGAGCCTCATCTGGCCCGAGCCCGTCACCGATGCGCTGGGGTTGCTGGTGACTGCCGCCATCTTCGTGAAACAGACATCCGGAACCGCGGCCACGGCGCCCCCCGCGGCGCCGCCATGACCGGATCTGAGAGGGAGCCGACCAATGCGCGGACCCGCCCGGCGTAGGGTGGTCGTGGCCGCCATCCTGGCGACGTGCTCGGTGTCCGCCTGCGGCAGGGCCCCCGGCACGGGGCGATTCCTGAGCATCGGGACGGCGGGCACCGGAGGGGTCTACTATCCTCTGGGCGGCGCCTTGGCGAGCCGGCTGTCGGCCGCGGACTCCACACGGCGGTTCACGGCGGAGGTCACCGGCGGATCCGTGGAGAATGTGAATCGGGTGGCCCGAGGCGAGATGGACCTTGGCTTCGCGATGGCCATCACCGTGTACGAGGCGTACCACGGTGGACAGGACTTCCCCCGCCCCCTCGGCGACCTCAGGATCGTCGCTCCGCTCTATCCCAACCTGACACACATCCTCGTGCCGGCACGCGCCGCTCTTCGCTCCGTCGCCGACCTCCGGAACCGCCGTGTCTCGGTCGGCTCGCCCGGCAGCGGGACCGAGCAACTGGCCCGGCAGCTCCTCGAGGCCTACGGCATTGACTACGACGACATCGACGCGCGCTATCTCTCGTTTCGCGAGTCGGCGGACGCGCTGCGCGACGGCGCGATCGATGCGGCGATCTTCTCGGTCGGCTACCCCGCGTCCGCCGTTCTCGAAGCCACCACCACCGGCGGCGTGCGGCTCTTGCCGGTCGACGCCGCGGGGCTAGCGGCGCTCGTGGCGCGCTACCCGTATTACACCCGCAGTGCGATCCCGGCGGGGACGTACCCTGGCGTTGCGCAGGACGTCCCGACACTTGCCGTGATGAACTGGATCGTCGGCACGGAACGGCTCGACGCAGGGGTCGTGCGACGGTTGCTCGACATCTTGCGGGACGAGCGGGCGGGCCTGGTCCGCGTGAGCGAGATCGCGCGCCAGATCGACCTCGGGGCGTTGGAGCGCGCCCCGATCCCGCTTCATCCGGCCACCGCGGCCTGGCTACCGGGCAGGCCCGCGCGCTGACGCCGATGTCATGAGGGCGAGCCGCGGGCCGCTGAACGCTGCGACGACATCAGCTGACGTTGAGCGCGTCGAATATCGCCCTGAGGGCCGGTGGGTCGGGATATAACAAGAAGTGGCCCAGCGGCACGGGCTCGACGCCGACGATGTGAAACTCGGTCTCCACCGACAGGACGATCTCACCCCTCGGTGGGGCGGCGTCGAGAGCGTGCGACAGCACCACGCCCGCCGGCTCGACCGCGAGCGTGGGCACCGACGGCAGCAGCGTCATGCGCATCAACTCTGCGACGGCGTTCAGATAGGCGCCGGCCAGGATGTTGCCGACCTCCTTGAGGCTGGAGCGCTCCATTTCCTCGAGCTCGACCGTCGTGTGCTGGGGTCGCAGCAGGACGTGATCGCAGAGGTGCCGCGCGTCGCGCTCCGCCATCAGGAAGATCGCCTTCCCTTGCAGATCGCCGAGGATCTGCATACTCACGGCGACGGCCGGGGCGTCGGCCGTTCCGAGCAGGGTCGCCGCTTCGCGGAACGGCGCGATGATCACGCGGGGAACGCTGATCAGGATGCGCTGGCGGGTGAGGGTGGCGAGCGCGGTCGCGGCGTGCCCCGCGCCGATGTTGGCCACCTCGCGCAGCACATCTTGATGCCGTTCCGTCAGCGCCTCGCCGGGCATGCGCGTCTCCTCCGGTCCGTGCTATGACAGGACGCGTTCGATCGCCGCGAGCACGTCCGCGGTCACGAACGGCTTGACGATCAGCTCCTTGGCGCCCGCGTCCAGAGCCTGTTGTACCAGCTTCGATTGATTCATGGCGCTGCACATGATAATCCGCGCGTCCGGGTCGAACGCCAGGATCTCGCGCACGGCGTCGATCCCGCCCAGGCCGGGCATCACGATGTCCATCGTCACGACGTCCGGCCGCAGGCGCTTGTATTGCGCCACCGCCTCCACACCGGACTCGGCCTCGCCGACGACGTCGTAGCCGGCACCGGCGAAGATCCCGCCCAGCATGCCGCGCGTGAACATGGCATCGTCGCACACCAAGATTCGGCGCGTCATGGTCACCCGACAAGTCGCCGGGGATCGGCCGGCGCCGACACGTCGGCGGGGCCGCTCCCGAGAATCAGCGACCGCACGCGACCGCCGATCGCATCGAGGGGCAGGATCTCCCGCGCCGCGTGGAGCCGGACCGCGGCGTGCGGCATGCCGTACACCACGCAGGACGCTTCGTCCTGCACGATCGTGTGCGCCCCGGCGCGCTCCAACTCCAGCATGCCGCTCGCGCCGTCCGCGCCCATCCCGGTGAGGAGCACGGCGACCGTCCGCGCTCCCGCCGTGTCCATGGCGGAGCGGTAGAGAACGTCGACCGACGGCCGGTGCGAGACGTCCGTCGGCTCGTTCGCGAGCGCCGTCACCAGGTGCTCGCCGGAGCGGCGTACGCGCAGGTGATAGCCGGCCGTCGCGATCGCGACCGTTCCCGGCAGCAACGCCGCGTCCGCGCTCGTCGCTTCGAACACCGCCAGCGGCAGCGCGCGGTCGAGACGCTCGGCGAATGCGCCGGTAAACCCCGCCGGCATGTGCTGGACCACGGCGATCGCGACCGGCACCGCCGATCCGAGATCCTTGAGCACCCGCTCGATCGCGGCCGGCCCGCCCGTCGACGCGCCGATGACCAGGAGCTCGTAGGCACCGGCCCGCCCAGGCCGTGCGCGCTTCGGCGATGGGGCACGAGGCGCCGCGGGCGCGCTCTCCGTCCGCCGGGGCGCCAGGTGGAGGATCTTGTCCACCAGCACCGATCGCAGGGACGCGAAGTCCACCAGCGAATACGCCTGCTTGTCCACGAAGTCGGCGGCCCCACGGCTCAGCGCGTCGATCGTCAGCGGCGCTCCCTCTCCCGAGTGCGTGGAGAGGATGATGACAGGGGTCGGCCGTGTTTCCATCAGTCGGGTGAGCGTCGCCATGCCGCCCATCCCGGGCATCTCGAGATCCAACGTGATCACGTCGGGTTGCCACGCGTCGAGTTGCTCGAGCAGCGCCTCGCCGCAGTCCGCCGTCCCCACGACGGTGAGCCGCTGATCGCCGCCCAAGAGCTGCGTCAGGGCCGCACGCACGAACGAGGAGTCGTCCACCACGGCCACCCGGATGCGGCTCACGGCACCACCTTCCGGTAGGCCACGATGTCCTTGAGGCGCACCGCCTCGAAGCAGTCGAACATGCCGATGATGGATTCCGAATGGCCAAGAAACAGCAGGCCGCCCGGCCGCAGCACGTGGGCCAAATTCATGACGGCCCGCTGGAGGGCGGCCGGTGAGAAATAGATCAGCACATTGCGGCAGAACACCGCGTCATACGGGAGCGGCCGCTGGAAGGAGGGAAGGACGACGAGATTCCCCCACGAGAAACGGATGCCCGCTCGATATTGATCGTGGACGCGATAGCGGTCGGGGCCGACTTCCGTCAGATACCGCGACACCCGCTCGGCGCCCATGTGCCGCAGCGACCGTTCTCGGTATTCGCCTCCCCGAGCCATCGTGACACGGGCGTCGTCGAGGTCGAACGCATCGACGTGGACCTGGAGATCGTGTGGGGCGACGCGCCCATCGAAGGCGTAGAAGTTGAGCGTGTAGGCTTCTTCGCCCGACGAGCAGCCGGCGCATAGGAGTCGAAGCCCCCCGGGGAGGACGGCGCCCGATCGTAGAAGCGAGAGACCTTGCTCGAAGAGCGCCTCAAACTGGGCGCTCTCGCGAAAGAAGTACGTATGGTTGTTCGTCGTGGCCCGAGCCAATTCCCGGCGCTCGGCCCCACCGTCCGCCAGCACGGTGAGGTAGTACTCCATGAAGTTCGACAGGTGCAGGGCCTCGAGCCTCGGGCGAAGCCGCGACTCCAGCACTTCCCGCTTATGGTCGGGAAAGCTGAGGCCGTACTCCGCCTCGAGCAGCTCGTTGAACAGCAGGAACTCCTCGGCGGACAACCGGGGCGTCGTAGCCGGCGCCACGGGGTGCTCAGAGCTCGAGGGCGGCACGCGCGCCCTGCGCCACGACCGGGATCGGATCCGATGCCAGCTGGGCCAGGATGGGCAGATGGTCGTCATTCCCCAACCGCACCAGCGCCCGTGCCGCCGTCAGCCGCACGTACCAATCGGCATGACCGGCGGCTGACACGAAGATCGGGAGATCCTCGGCGACCGCGCAGGCGGCGAGGGCTTTGTGGGCGATCCGGGCGTGATGGTCTCCGGCCGCGACGACACGGCGTAGAGCCTGCCGCGCATCCTCACCGCCCAGCTCCCCCAATGCCGACAACACGAACGGTTGCAGCCCAGGGTCCCGCCGTCCCGCGAGCTCGGCGAGCAACCGGGCGCTGTCCCGATCGCCGACCCGGGCGATGATCCGCAACAGGTATGGCGTCGGCTCCCGCACGAGCAGTTTGCGCAGCGCCGGCAAATGGGGCCGAAAGTCCACCTTCTCGGCCACCTGGGCGGCGAGCGGGCCGTAGGTCCCTGGATCCTGCTCCAGCCACGCGACCCACGGCAGGCGCCGCATGACCGCCGTGTGGTCGAGCAGTTGGGTCAGCGCTCGGGCCCGGGCGTCTGGGGGGAGATCCGTCAGCTTTGCGATGATCGCGGCGGGCGAGTCGGCGAGCACGGTGGCAAGTACGTCGCGCGCACCCATGGTCAGGTCGGTGCGCCGATCCAGCGCCTGCCGGAGCGCAGTCCGGTGCGCCGCGAGCACCGGCCCCCACGCGGCGCGCGCCTCGCCCGGGAGCTGCAGATAGTGATCGAGGATCGCATCCGCCAGGCCGGGCGACCGGAGTTTCGGCAACGCCGCGGCGATCACGTCTGCGTGCTCCGCGCCGTGACATGCCCGCAGCGCCGCACCGACCGCCTGTGGGGGGGCCGCCGCGGGGTAGCTCGCCGCCAGCAGATACCCCCATCGACGCAGCGTCCCGCGTTGTGCCAGCAGCGTCCCGATGAGGTCCTTGCGGCGACTCATGCAGACCGGCACGTCGGGGGCGCCGGCGTGGGTCATGACATCCAGCGCCTCGGCGTCGTTGGGTCCGGGGCCCAGCGCGAGGCAACACCGTGCCGCCGCGCGCTGCACGGACTCGTCGTCGCTCGTCAGCTTCCCTTTGAGGGCTGCCTGAAAGCCCGCCGGGCTCTTCGGGGCGCGGGACAGTCCCTCGGCGACGTGCGCCAGCAGCTTGAGCAGATCGTCACTCGGCGATCCCGTCGCAAGCCAGGCGCGGCACAGGACGCGAAACGCGGAGGCGCCGCCGATCCGCGTCAGCGCCTCCGCCACAAACGATCCCAGCATCGGATCGTCGAGCAGGCGGCTCAATGGCTTGATGGCGTTCTTCGCTCGCAGATGGCCGAGGGCCTGCACCGCGGCGATCTTGAGCCACAGGTCGCCCTCCAGAAATGGCAACAGGTCGGCCGCCGCCCCGTCGTGTCCCAGGCCGCCGATCGCCACGATCGCCGCCTGCGCGACGTTCGCGTTCGAATGACGCAGGAGGGGGCGCAGCGACCCGAGGCTGGTTGGATCCCGGAAGTGGTCGAGGATCACCACCGCCTGGAGCACGACGTCCGCGTCTCGATCATTCAGCAAGTCGAGGGCGAGCTTGAGCCCACGCCCCCCCCGCATCTTGGCCATGGAGACGGCGGCGTTCCGTAACCGGTCGTCGGCGCCATCGCGGAGCATGCGGATCAGCGAGGCGTCCGGCAGCACCGAGGCGCCCAGCCGGAGCGCCCCCTCCCGAATGGCCGGTCGTGTGTCCCGGATCAGTGATTCAATGGCGTGTTGCCGCTCGCCCGGCGGCAGTCGTGACGCGTCTTCCAGCAGGGCCACGCGTTCGGCGAACGGGTCGGAATGCCGGCCAGGCCAGGCGTGGGCGGCGGCGCCCGCCTTCGAGAACTCGCTCATCAGACGCGGAACGTCTCAGACACCCGCTTGAGCTGCTCGGCCTCCTTCAGCAGCATGTCCGTAGTCATGGACAGCTGTTTGGTCCCTGAGAGGTTTTCCTGCGCGATCCCCGCGATCTCTTCGATCGCCTTCACGACCTGGTCGCCGCCCTTCTTCTGCTCGTTCGTGGCGTTCGCCACCTGCTGCGTCTGGCGGTTCATGGCCTCGACCGCGCGCATGACGCCGCTCGCGCTCTCGGCCTGCTCGCGCGCCGCCATCGCCAGCTGGCCGGTCACGCTTCGCATGTTCGTCGTCGTCGTGAGCACCTGCTGAGCGCCCCTGGTCTGCTCCTGGGTCGCCGCATGCACGTCGCTCACCAGTCCGCTCGTCTTGCCCACGGACTGCACGATCTGCTCCAGCACGGAGCGGGTGAGCTCGACGGCCTGCCCCGTGTCATGTTGTACGGACTCCACGACGGCCGTGATCTCGCGCGTGGACTCCACCGACCGTTCCGCCAGCCGCCGGACCTCCTCCGCCACGACGGCGAAGCCGCGACCGACGTCGCCGGCCCGAGCCGCCTCGATGGCGGCGTTCAGGGCGAGCAGGTTGGTCTGATCGGCGATCTCCTCGATGATCCGCACGATCTTGCCGATGTTTTGGCTGGACGCACCGATCCCGGCGATCACCCGGGACAGCTCGCCGCCGCCCTCGTTCGCGACGCGGGCCGCGTCACGGGATACCTGGTCGACCACCTGCATCTTGTCGGCAATGGACTTGATGGAGGCGGTCATCTGCTCGACGGTGGCCGCCGTCTCCTCGACGGACGTGAGGAGATCCTCGCTGTTCTTCGCGACGTGCCCGCTCGTGGTCCCCATCTCCTGAACGGACGCGGCGGTCTCGTCCACGTTGGTGGCGAGGTCCTGCGCTGAGCGAGCGATCTGATCGATCTGGCTCGCGATGGCGACCATGGTGGCCGACGTCTCGTCGGTCGCCGAGGATTGGTGCTCCGCACCTCGCGCCATCTGCGTCACGGCCGCCGAGACCTCGTCCAATGCCGTCGCCACCGTGCGGGCCGCGTCCCGAATACCCACGATCAACGTGCCCACGCGCTCCATCATCTCGTTCATCAGGCGGGCGAGGCGCCCAAGCTCGTCGGTGCTGGAGACGTGCAGCGTCTGCGTGAAGTCACCCCCACTGACGCGGCGGAATCCCACGGAGAGCTCTCGAACGGAGCGCGCCACCCCACGCACGATCCAGAGCGAGAGCACGGTGAGCAAGAACAGGGCGAGCACGGTCGCGCCGACGGTCGCCTGGAGGGTGGAGCGCTGGGCCCTCCGCGCCGAATCGAAGCCGTCGCTGATCGCTACCCGGTCGCGGGCGGTGCGCGCTGCGAGTCTGCTGCGGAGCGTGTTGTAGCGGTTGCGCATCTCGGTGAGCGCCTCCAGCACGGCGTCGCCGGTCTCGCCGGCAATGAGCCGCCGGCTCACGCCGTGCGCGAAGACGTGATACTCCTGCACGTCCGACGCGAGACGCTCCAGCTCTCCCGCCTCCACCACCGGGTTCGATTGCTGACCGTCGAGCCGTCCCAAGAAGACATCCCGCAGCGAGTCGCTCGTCCCCAACCCGTCCCGATCGGCGGCGACCACCGCGTCCTGCATCGACCGCTGCATCGCCGTGAGCGTCTGCTCGAGATCCCGGCTCAACTCCAGCGACGGGGCGTATCCGACCTCGATCCGATCGAGCAGGCGGCCACTGCGGTTGCCCAGCGACACCGAGACCACCAGGATCGCCAGGTACCCCAGCGCCGCGAGCGCCGGTAGGAGAGCAATCTTGTACGCGAATCGGACCCTCCCGAGCACCTGGAGCATCATCTCGCCTACGGGCATGGACGCCCACCGGGGCCGGGAATCGGCCGCGCCGTCGCGCGGACGGCTCAGTTGCTCTTCGGTGCTCAGGTTCCACCTCCCCGATGGTTCACGGCGATCCCCCGTGACGAGCGGTCGGCCGCGCCGCCCGAGGCGCTCCGGAAGCCCAGCACAAGGTCAGCCCCGCCATGGTCGGGCACCATGCCGCACCTCACACTCCGGCCTGGAGCGAATCCGGCACCAACAGCAGCGGCTCCACCACGAGCAGGATCAGCAGCGCCCGCTCCAGGTGGTAGACGCCGAGGAGGTACTCCGATTGCGCCGTCATGACGTCCGGAGGCGCCGGTTCGACCTGATTGCGGTCGAGCCGGACGACCTGGTCCACCGCGTCCACCAGCAGGCCCAGGAGCCGGCCCCGCGTGGACGTGACGAGGATGCGGCTGGAGGGACTGACGTCGGCGGGCGGCAAGCCGATCCGGACCCGGAGGTCCACCACCGGCACCACACGGCCGCGCAGGTTGATGACCCCCCGGACCGTGTAGGGCGCGTGCGGCACCCGGGTGATCCCCGCGACCCGGACGATCTCCTGCACGGCGCTGACCGGTAGCGCGAACGTCTCGCCCGCCAGCCGGAAGGCGACCCAGGTCTCGAGTCGCACCTCTTCCTGCTCGTCTCCCTCGCGAGCACCCTCGACCGCGTCGACACTGTCCGCGAACGCGTACACGCGCTCGCGGCCGCCAAACGTCTCCGGCGCCTCGGCGGCGGCGGCCGGCTTCGGCGTCGCGCGCTTGGCCCGCCGCGACGCCCGGCGGGCGCGCTTCTTGGGCGCGTCGCTCACACGCCCACCTCCGCCTCGACGAACGGCGCCGCCTCCACGAGGCTCCGCGGGTCGAGGATCAGGATCGCGCGCCCGTCGCCCAAGACGGTGGACCCCGCGATCCCGGGCGCATCGCCGACGATCGGATCGAGACCCTTCACAACCACCTCCTGGATCCCGCGGATCTGGTCCGCCAAGAGACCCCGCTGCTTTCCCTGTGCCTCGATTACGATCACGTAGCCGGATTCCCGCATCGCCCGAGCGGTGCCGAAACTGCAGCCGAGATCGAGCAAGGGGATCGTCCGCTCACGCCAGCGCATTACGCCGGCGTTGTTCACCCGATGGCTCTCCCCGCACCGGAGGCGGCGGCTGTCCACGACGGAGGCCAGCGGCAGGGCGTAGTCCTCACCGTCGGCTCTGACGAGCAGCGCCCGGGCGATGGAGACGCTCAACGGGAGATGCAGCAGGAAGGTCGTTCCCCGTCCGGGCTCCGTGAGGATCTCGATCCGGCCGCCCCGCCGCCGCACGGCCTCCTGGACCGCCGACAACCCGACGCCGCGGCCGGCGCTCATGTCGGCCTCTCGCTGCGTCGAGAAGCCGGGCAGGAAGAGCACTGACAGGATGTTCGGGAACTTCGCGGTCTCGATACCCCGCGCCTCGGCGATGCGGCGCAGCGCGGCCTGGTCAATGCCCGCGCCGTCGTCGGCCACCTCGATCTGCACGGCCTCGGCCCCCGCGGAGGCCAGCACGCGAACGGTGCCGATCCGCGACTTGCCGGCCTGCGCCCGCCGTGCGGGCGCCTCCAGCCCGTGCACGACCGCGTTCCGCACCAGATGTCCGAGCGCCTCGCCGGCCAGCTCCAGCAAGGCCTTGTCCAACGGCGTGTCGCCGCCCCGCGTCTCCAGCCGCACGTCCTTCCCCACGCGCGCGCTCTCATCGAACACGAGACGGTTCAGCGACCCGAACAGGCTGCCCAGCGGGACCATCCGCAGCCGGAGGACACGGTCCTGAATCACGTCCAGGGTTCTGCCGAGCCCGCCGTACGCATGTCGGATCTCCATCCACGCGGCGCGGGAGGCCTCGGCGTAGTCGGCGGCATTCGGGTCGAGTCGCGGTCCGGCGCTGATTGCGGTCGCGAGCCGGTTGCGGAACAGGACGACCTCGGACACGAGGTCGATCAACTCGTCCAACGCACCGAAGGGGACGCGCACGCTGCCCAGGGCGAGATCCACGTCCTCCGCGGCTCGGCCGGGGGCGGCGCCACGGGAAGCCGTCGGCGCAGCCGTGCCGCCTCCCGCCGCGTGGAGCGCCACACGGAAGCGATCCAGCGACCCCAGCACGGCGGACACGTCGATCGCGTCCGGCCCCGCGCTCTTGAGCTCCTCCTCCGCCCCATGCGCGATGCCCTGGAGCTCGGCGAGGCCCATCATCCCGGAGTTGCCCTTGAGGGTGTGCAGCTCGCGCGCGGCGTCCGCCAGCAACGTCGGCCGCGCCGCCGGGGCCGCGGTCCGCAGGCGCACCAGTCGGTCCTCGATGCGCTGCAGCCGTTCGTGCGCCTCCAGGAGGAATTCCTGGAGGAGCGCCTCAAAGGGATTGGCCGACACGGTCGCTCCGGCTTACCGCCCGTTCGCCCGCTTGGACACCAGCATGTCGTCGAGGAGTTCGTGCAACTGCTGGGGCGTAAACGGCTTGATGAGGTAGGCGACGGCGCCGGCCGCGACGCCGCGCTCGACGTCCGACCGGTGGTCTTCGGTGCTGACGAGTATGACGCGGATGCGCTTGAGCGCCGGTTCCTTGCGGATCCGCTCGAGGCACTCGAGCCCGGTCATGCCGGGCATGTTGATGTCGAGAAGGACGAGGTCGGTGTCGGGGTGTTCGGCGAGCCGTGTCAGTGCGTCCTGACCATCGGACGCAATCGCCAGCTCGACGGGAACCGTCGTGTAGATCTTGAAGGACATCTCGTACATCCGCTGAAGCAGCGTCGAGTCGTCCACCGCCAACACGCGCTTCTTGGTGCTCGCCATGTCGTCACCTACGTCGAGCCCGCGGCGGTCTGAACGCCGACCCCCTCGAGCCTGTTGAGAACCCGTTCGACCCGCGAGTCCAAGGACACACCGTCGCCGGCCTGCTGGACGCACACGCGCAGCATCGCGTCCAGCGCCTCCACCGATTCCCGCATCAGCGCCATCGCGCTCATGCCCGCCGCCTGTCGTCCGCCGTGCAGCCGGATCGCGGCCTGCTCGAGGGCGCGCGCCAGCTTCGTGGGGGCGGTGAGCGCCATCATCGCCGCGTTGCCGGCAATCGTGTGGGCGCCGCGGACGACCACCGAGACGGCATTCCAGTCGGCCGGTCGATGCTCGAGTGTGTCGAGCGCGCGACGCATGGCCGCGAGATGTTCTCGGCACTCCGCGTCGAAGACCACGAGTAGATCATCGGTTGTGCGCATCGAATCCTTCACTCCTCTCGGACGATGCGCAGGCGCGCACGTCACACTTCCGGCGCCCACGCGTACCGCCGATTCTTGCGGTTCGTGCAACGTGATGCGTGCAATGTGGGCAACTACCATGCCGAATGCTGCGCGCCGGATCACACATCGTAAGCGACTCGCACGCCGTCACTTGACGGCCGTTTGCCGCGCATCGTGACGCGCGTCACACACCCCCCGCCTTGCGACTCGCACTAGTTCACGCGATTCGTCCACGGCGCGTCCGCCGCTCGTCGACGCGCTTCAGACCGACGGCGACGCGCCGATAGCTAAGGAAGGGCCGCCAGCCGCGTTCCGGTTGAGGTTCCCCCGACAAGGACAACGACGTGGTGCACGTGCGGATCGGTGGGCAGATGGGGTACTGGATCGCCGACGCGACGGCCCGGCGCTGGTTGGCGACGGCCGCGGCGGCTGCACCCTATCGGTGTGTTGAGATCCCGCCGGATCGGCTGGTCTACGAGGCCGACGTGCTCGGCCGACTCAGCGGCATCGTGTGGGACGCCGAGCCCCTCTCGGCTCTGGCGATGGCCGTCGTCCGACACGTGCGGGCGGCGCAGCCGGCGCTCCCGATCCTGCTCTACGTCGAGCCCCGCAGAGACACTCTCGCGTTCCGCCAGGTCGCCGGGGAGATCCCCGGCGTGACCGTGCGGGTGCAGTCGCGGGACCGCCGAGAGGCCGGCACCCTCCGCAGCTTCCTGCTGAAATGGCTCGCCACCGCCCCGGCGCCCAGCGTCGACCGGATGCTGGGCGCCGTCCTCCCACGCCGCCCGGCGGGCCTCACCGAGCTGGCACGTGCGGTGCTCGAGCGGCTCTCGCGGGAGGCAGCCGGGATCCCCGCCGTCGACCGCGTCGCCGCGCAGCTCGGCATCAGCGCCGGGACGCTCCGCATGCGATGTCTCGCCGCGGAGGTCCCCGCGCCCGAGGAGCTCGCGGCCTGGATCACGCTCCTCTTCGTCGTGAGCGTGGCACAGTGGAGCGGGGCGTCGGCCGGGTCGGTCGCCGCGGCGTGCGGGCTCAGCGGCGAGCGCTTCGCGGCGCTACGCCGCGAGCTCGTTCCCGTGGCGATCACCGATGCTGCGCGGCCACAACAGGTCCTCGACTTGACTCTGCTAGCGTTCGCCGCACGATGCCGTTCCTCAGCCGTTCCCGTTTCGGAGGTCCTCCCCCGAGCATCCGGCTAGCAGCGGCCCCAAGAGACGAGATCGGCGGGGAGCGGGGAGAAATGACCGAGGGCGGTCCGGATGGACCGCCCTCGTGTTGGGGAGACCCAGAGGGCCTCATGAGCCTGTCGGCGGCATGAAGCTCAGGTCGGGTCGGTACATGATGGTGGACTCGTCCGAGCGGTCGATGACGGCCGCCAGCCGCGCCAGCAGTGCTTGCCATTTCTGGTCGGCCTTCTTCTGCTGGATGAGCCGAGGGAGGCTCTTGCTCCCGTAGAAGTTCTCCAGGTTGTCGACAAACGTCACGAACACGGCCCGGCCCGTCGCGCCGAAGTGCACGCGGTGCCCCAGCACTTCGTACCCGTAGCCCACTTCCTTGAAGAAGGCCATGAATTCCTTGACCACCGCATCGAACGCCCGGTCTTTTCCCGGTTTGATCCAGAACTCGTTGATGTGCCCGAACGAGGGATTCGTCGGGGGCGCCGCCGGGCGGTGCCCCCATCCCGGGACGGTTTCGGCCACTTCGGTGAGCGTCACGCGCGTCCCGACGGTTTCCATGTCCCCGAACGCCTGCTCGAGCGTTGCCTGCCCCGGCGTGCCCTCGAACTGCTTCTCGAACGCCATCGGGTCATCGAAGTACGCCATGTTGGGGACCGGATACACGAGATGGTATTGCCAGCCCTCCGTCCAGAAATGCCAGGCGCTCTTCACTTTGGCTTCTTTGGCGGCCTTGACCACCTTCATGACCGCCGCCTCGAAGGCCGGCGCCTGCGCCGGGTCGACACTGAACGTACTGACTTCGACGAGTTGACCTCTCTCGGGCGGTCCCGCCTGCGCCGCGGCGATCCCGGGTGACGCGAGCGCGCCGAGGAGCAGGCTGAGAACGAGGCGCTTCATGGTGCCTCCCTAAATGAAGGGTCCTTAACGCGTCGTAAGGGGCACTCCGATCCGCCGGGCGTCAAGGGGACGGATGCCTGGGGAACGGACGCTGCACGGAGCGATCGAGATCGCGGGCGCCTCATCCCGTGTTCCGCATCCCTGCCGCGATCCCGTTCACCGTGATCAGCAGGGCGTCGTGCAGGCGAGCGTCGCCGTGCGCCTGCCGCAGCCGGCTGAGGATCTCGGCTTGGACGAGATTGATCGGGTCAACGTACGGGTTCCGCACGTCAATGGATCGTCGTAACACTGGATTGTGCTCCAGGAGGCGAGCGTGGCCCGTGAGCCGTCGTACCGCCTGCATCGCATCCGCCAGCTCCACATGAAGTGCCGCTCCGAGCGGGCGCAGCCGCTCCGGCACGAGCCGCTTCTCGTACTCCGCGGCGATGTCCGGCGATGCCTTGGCGAGCACCATCTCGATCAGGTCGATCGTCGAGTGGAAGAGCGGCCACTCGCGATACATGGCGAGCACGTCCTCATGCGCTCCCGCGGATTCCGCCTCCTGAAGCGCGGCGCGGAGCCCGAGCCACGCGGGCAGCATCAGCCGCACCTGCGTCCATGCGAACACCCAGGGGATCGCCCGGAGCGACTCGACACCGGTGCCCCGCGCGCGACGCGCCGGCCGGCTCCCGATCGCGAGCGTTCCGAGCTCCGGCTCGGGGGTCGCGGCGCGGAAGTACGCCACGAAGTCCGGCGTCTCGTAGACCAGGCGGCGGTAGGCATCGCGGGACGCGTCGACCAATTGCTGCATGCGGCGGCGCCACGCCGGTCGCGGCTCCGTGGGCGGCCGCAGCGTGGCCTCCATCACGGCGGTGGTGTACAGCTCGAGGGTCCGGAGCGCGACACCGGGGAGACCGAACTTGGCATCGATCATCTCCCCCTGCTCCGTCACGCGCAGGGCGCCCTCCACCGAGCCCGGCGGCTGAGACTGGATCGCCAGGTGGGTCGGTCCCCCACCCCGACCGACGGTGCCTCCTCGTCCGTGGAACAGCGTGATTCGCACGCCGCGTTGGCGGCAGGCTGCCACGACATCCTCCTGCGCCGTGTACAGGGCCCACGCGGCCGCGAGGCGGCCGCCGTCCTTGGCGGAGTCGGAATAGCCGATCATGACTTCCTGCTGGTCGCCAATGCGCCCGCGGTACCACGGGAGATCGAGCAGCCGCGAAACGGTCGCACCCGCGGTCGCGAGATCGCCCACCGTTTCGAAGAGGGGCACCACCCGGAGCGGTGGACGCACACCGGCCGCGGCCTGCAGCAGCTCGACCGCCAGCACGTCCGATGGCTCGGTCGCCATCGAGATCACGTACGCCCCGAGCGCGTCCGGCCGGATCCGGGCGGCGGTGCGGAACGTGTCGATCACATCACGCACTGCGGGGTCGAACGAGCCGTCGAGCGCCCGCGTCACGGCATGCGCGTCCGTCGTGAGATGCCGCAGCAGGAACGCGTGCCGATCACCTTCGTCGAACGCCGCGTACGATCCCTCCCCCAGCGCGCGGCTCACGGCGTCGAGGGCTTCGGTGTGGCGTGACGCTTCCTGCCGCAGATCGAGCCGGACGAGGGTGAGCCCGAAGCAGGCGAGGCGGCGTAGCAGGTCGAGGAGTCGCCCATCGGCTACGACCTCCGCGCCGGTATCGATCAACGAGCGTCGGCACAACTCCAGCGGTGCGCGTAACTCGTCCGCATTCCAGAGAGGCGCCGCATCGTCCCCCGCGCACTCATCGGCATCGCCGCGGAGCAACCGCTCGACGCACGCACGGGTCGCGCGCAGTCGGCGATGCACCGCCCCCAGGAGCGCGCGGTACGGCTCGTACGCGCCTCCCGTCCGGTCGCGGAGCTCCGCGTTCCCCTCCCGCATGGAGAGTTCGGCGCGCAGGGCCGCAACTTCTTCCGCGTACAGGTGCGCCGCCATCCATCGGGCGAGCAGGCACGCGCGCTCCGTCACCTCCGGCGTGACGGTCGGATTGCCGTCGCGGTCGCCGCCCATCCACGAGCCGAACCGGATGGGCGCGGCGTCGGCGGGCAGCCCGCGGCCGCACGCGGCACGCAGACTCCGGTCGAGCGCCCGCAGATGCCGCGGTACCGCGTCCCACAGCGTTTGCTCGAACACCACGAGGCCCGAGCGGGCCTCGTCGAGCGGCGTCGGCCGCTCGCGCCGCACCTCGTCGGTCATCCACGCCGCCGTGATCTCGCGTCGCAGGGCCTGCTCGGCGAGCTCCCGCTGAGGGACGGTGAGGTCCCGCCGGTCGCGATAGGCCAGCAGCTCGGCGATGCGACGCTGCCGCTGGCGGAGCGTTCGGCGCACCACTTCCGTGGGGTGGGCCGTCAGCACGAGCTCGATCCGCAGTCCATGTACGGTTTGGGCGAGCTCGTCCGGGGTGACCCCGGCCGCCAGCAGCCGCCGGAAGGTGTCGTCGAAGGACGCCCGTTGGGGCGGCGCGTCGGGGGTGCGCAAGTAGTCGTGCCGTCGCCGGACGCGATGGTGTTGCTCTGCGATGTTGGCGAGTGTCAGGAAGTGGGCGAACGCGCGGGCGACCGGGACGGCATGCTCGACGGGCAACGTCCGGAGCGTCGTGTCGAGTCGGGCGAACGCGGCCGCGTTCCCCTCGCGGGCGGCCTTCGAGAGGGCGCGCACGCCCTCCACCGTCTCGAAGAGGGCCTCCCCCTCGAGGGCCCGCAGGGTGTCGCCGAGCAGGCTTCCCAGGAGGCGGACGTCGTCCCGGAGCGGTTGATGCGGATCGGTGCTCACGCGGAATGAGTAACCGCGGGCCCAACCGCGCGCATCCGCCCTGCCGGCGCGCCGCTCACGGGCACCGATCCGAGCGCGACTCCTGCGGCGAACGCCGATCGCCTGCCTGCTGTATGTTCATGTACACCCCTCGCAGGAGCAGAGTATGCGGGCCTCGGTGGTCGGCATCGCGCTGGCCGTTGCGTCGGCGGGCGGCGGCGCACGCGTGTGGGCGCAAGATGTGGAGGCCTCCCCGTGGGACAGCGTGGCCAACGTACTGGGAAGCGCTGCCGTGGCCAGTGGTGGCACCATCCGCTACAACTTCCCTCGTTCGGATCTCACCGTGCGCGTGCGCGACGTCGTGATCGAGCCAAGCGTCGCCTTGGGCAGCTGGGCCGGCTTCGGGACGATAGACGGCGATACGGTGGTCATGGGAGACCTCGTGGTGACCACCGCGGAGCTCGGGCGCGTCGAACGGCAACTCGCCGCCGATAGCATCGCCGTCACGGCGGTGCACAATCACCTCGTCGGCGAAAGCCCCCGCATCATGTACATCCACTTCATGGGCCGCGGGTCGGCGCTCGATCTGGCGCACAAGGTGGCGCGCGCACTCGACCAATCCGCCGCGCCACGCCCGGTCCGCACCCACGCCCCGCGGCCTGTCACGATCGACACGGCTCGAGTCTACCGCGAACTCGGCACGCGCGGCACCGCCGAAGGCCCGGTCGCCAAGCTCGGGTTCCGGCTGGCGCCGGACCCGATCACTCTCGGCGGCCACCCCCTGCCGGCGACGATCACCGCCGGCAGTCCCGTCAACCTCCAAGCCGTCGGCGGCTCCCGCGTCATCGCCACCGGTGACTTCGCCGTGACTGGCATCCAGATCGGCCCCCTGCGTGACGCCCTCGTCGGCAATGGCATCGAAGTCACCGCACTCCACAGCCACCTGATCGGGGAAACGCCGACGCTGTATTACCTGCACTTCTGGGCGGACGGGCCGCTCGGAGAGGTGTTGCGCGGCCTGCGGGCCGCCCTCGACGCCGCACGATAACGCTCGACCGCGGCGCGCGCCCCGGAGTTCGAGATTGGCTACGCTCGATCGTCATCAGAGCCGGCCGCCCGTTGGAGGGATCTGATCACGCGCGGGCGGTTCCATGCCGCGGCCCGATTGACGCCGTGGGGGCCGCGGGTAGCTTCGATGGGATCCGCGACGGGACGCGTATGGAACTCACCGCCAGGACGGCCCCACTCGCCGTCCTCCTGTTCGTGACGGCCCTGGCGCCGCCGCTGGGTGCGCAAGCCAACGATCCGGCCACTGGAGCGCGCTCGGTGCTGGACGGTGCCTTCACCGACGCACAGGCGGAGCGCGGACGCGCCGCGTTTCGGCGCCACTGCGCCGAATGCCACACCGCGAGTGAGTTCACCGGCTGGAGCTTTCTCTACTCGTGGGCTGGCCGCACGATGGGCGATCTGTTCGAGACCGTCCGCAGCCGGATGCCCTTCGACAACCCGGGAAGCCTCACTCGCGACACCTACGCCGACGTCCTCGCCTACGTGCTCCATCGCAACGGCCTGCCCTCGGGGCGCACGGAGTTGCCAAGCGACGACGCGGCGCTGCGAGCGATTCGCATCGAACGCCAACCCACGCCGGAGAGGTGATGCAGAACGCCTTCGCCAACGGCGCGCGCCGCCTCGTCCTCGCGGCGTTCTTCGCCACCGTGCTCGTGCCAGGGGCCGCTGCGCAGCGCGGTGCCGCGAACGGCGAGTGGCGCTACTGGGGCGGCGACGCCGGCAGCACCAGGTACGCCGCCCTCGACCAGATCACCCGCGACAACGCCGAGGATCTCGCGGTCGTGTGGCGCTGGACGGCGGCGAACTTCGGCCCGGAGCCGGAGACCTATTACCGTGCGACCCCGCTCTACGCCGGCGGTGTGCTCTACACGGTCGCGGGCGAACGCCGGGCCGTCGTCGCCATCGATCCGGCGACAGGCGAAACGCTGTGGATGTGGCGGATCGACGAGGGACTGCGATGGGAGAAGGCGCCCCGACGCTTCTCGGGGCGCGGCCTCGCGTACTGGACCGACGGGCGTGACGCGCGGGTCATCGTCGTGACGCCCGGCTACCGACTGGTCGCGCTCGACGCTCGGTCCGGGCGGCCCGTCGTCGGGTTCGGCGAGCGCGGCGTCGTCGATCTGCACCAGGGCCTGGGCTACGAGCTGGTCCCCTGGGCGGGGGAGCCGGGCCCGATGCAGACCAACGGCGACAACGGCCCCCGGCGGGCGATCGACCGTGGCGGTCCCGGCACCGTGCGAGGCATCGACCCCGCCCAAGGCCAAATCGGTAACAGCTCACCAGCGCTCGTCGTGAACGACGTGATCGTCGTGGGGAACTCGGCGCTCCAAGGCTACTATCCCAAGCGACTCAAGAACATTCCCGGCCACCTCCGGGGCTTCGACGTGCGCACCGGAAAGCAGCTCTGGATGTTCAACCTCATCCCGCGGCCGGGAGAGGTCGGGCACGAGACGTGGCTCGACGGCTCGTGGCAGGTGGCGGGCAAAGTCGACGCCTGGGCGCCGTTCTCGGCGGATGAGGAGTTGGGGATCGTCTACATCCCGGTCGGCCACCCGCACAACGACTGGTACGGGGGACATCGGCCCGGCGACAACCTGTTCTCCGAGAGCGTGCTGGCCCTCGACGTGAAGACCGGCAAGCGGGTCTGGCACTTTCAGATGATTCATCACGACATCTGGGACTACGATACCCCCACGGCGCCCAATCTGGTGGACGCCACGGTGAACGGGCGGCGGCGGAAGCTGGTGGTACAGACGACGAAGCAGGGCTGGGCCTACGTCTTCGATCGGACCAACGGCCAGCCGATCTGGCCCATCGAGCAGCGGCCCGTGCCGCCGTCGGACACGCCGGGAGAATGGACCGCCCCCACACAGCCATTCCCCACCAAGCCGGCCGCCTATGAGCGCCAGGGCGTCACCGTCGACGATTTGATCGACTTCACCCCGGAGCTGCGCGCGCAGGCGCTCGAGATCGTGAAGGAGTGGCGTCTGGGGCCGCTGTACACGCCCGTGTCCCCGCGCGACGCGCCTGACGGCACCGTGGGCACCGTCCAGGTACCCGGAGCCAACGGCGGCACCAACATCATGGGTGGCGCCGCTGTGGATCCCGAAACGGGGATCCTATACGTCGCGTCGTACGGCGGGTACAGCGGGATCTCCCTGGAACACGACCCCGAACGCTCGGAGATGCGCTACGTGTCCATGGGCCCGGGCGGAGGTCTCCGCGGACCGCAGGGCCTGCGCCTCCTCAAGCCACCGTACGGCACGATTACGGCCATTGACCTCAACACCGGCGAGCACCGCTGGCGGATCACGAACGGCGACACGCCGGCCGACGTCACGAACCATCCCGCGCTGCGGGGCGTCGAAGTGCCGCGTACCGGCAAGGTCGCCCACGCCAACGTGCTGGCCACCAAGTCGCTGCTGTTCTATGGTGAGGGCCGCGGCGGCGCCGCATGGTTCCATGCGGTGGACAAGCGCACCGGAGAGGAGATCGCCGCAGTCGAGCTGCCTGCCTCGACCAATGCCTCCCCGATCACGTACATGCACGGCGGGCGCCAATACATCGTCGTCGCGATCGCGGGCCCCGGGTTCCCGGCCGAGCTGGTGGCGCTGGCGCTGCCGCAATCGAACTAGGCGTCTGGTGGCGAGAGCCGGGCGAGATGGAGGGATGATGACACTCACGCGTGTTGCGGCCGCCCTGACGGTGGCGTCGATCGCGCTCGGCGACGGTGCGCTCGACGCGCAGCAAGTCACCCGCTACGTCCGGTTCGCCGCGGGCGCCGACACCGCGTACGGGATGCTCGAGGGCGAGACGATCCGGGAGTTGGCCGGGGATCTGTTCGCGTCGCCGCGACCCACCGGCCGCACCTTCCGGCGCGCTGAGGTCCGGTTACTGGCGCCGATCGACCCGCGGCGCGTCTCCAAGGTGCTCGGTGTGGCGATCAACACGCGGCGGCCCGGTCGGGAGGAGCCCGTCCCGCATCCGCGATTCTTCGCGAAGCTCCCCACGAGCCTCACGGGGCCCGACTCCGACATCGAGCACCCGCCCGAGGCGACCAATCTCGACTGGGAAGGGGAGCTGGTGCTGGTGATCGGAAAACGGGGCCGACACGTCTCGGTGGAGGACGCGCCCGGCTACATCTTCGGCGTCGCCGCGGGGAACGACTTCAGCGAGAACACGTGGTACGGCGAGCGCAACGGCGTGAACGAGCCCACTCGACTTTTCGCGAAGGGGATGGATACCTGGGCGGCGCTCGGGCCGGCGATCGTGACGGGAATCGATTACGGCGACCTCCAGGTGGAGATCCGCCAGAACGGCGACGTCGTGGCCGTCGGCCGCACCGGTCAGCTGCTCAACACTCCGGCGCAGCTCGTCAGCTACCTGAGCCGTTACGTCACGCTGCAGCCCGGCGATCTCATCTACACCGGTACCTACCCGACGATGTCCGGCAAGGACAACACCGTGAAGCCCGGCGACGTCGTTGAAGTCGAGATCGAGGGCCTCGGCATGCTGCGCAATCGCATCGTGGCGATGCAGGGAGAACGCCCATGAGAATCACCTGGAGGACGTCCTGGCTCCTCGTGACGGCGCCCGCCACTCTCGGCGCCGGCGTGAGCGGCTGCCGACCGGCCCAATCCAGTCCGGCTGGCGGGTACGAGGTCGTCCACGGATGGCCGGCGCTGCCGGACGGGTTCCGGATGGGCCAGGTCGCCGGACTGGCCACGAACTCGCGCGATGAGGTGCTGGTGTTCCACCGTGCCGATCAGAGCTGGCTGCGCGAGGAAGGCATGATTCGCCGTCCCACGATCTTGCGCCTCGACGCGCGAACCGGAACGGTGCTCGACTCCCTCGGCGCCGATCTCTTCCGGAACCCGCACGGCCTCGCGGTCGATCGCGACGACAACATCTGGGTGACTGACAACAACCTTCATCAGGTGTTCAAGTTGTCACCCACCGGTCGCGTGTTGCTGACCCTCGGCGAGGCCGGCGTCCGCGGCACCGATGCCGCGCACTTCGACGGCGTCACCGACGTGGCGGCGGCGCCGGACGGGTCAATGTACGTCACCGACGGGTACGGTAACGCGCGTGTGCTCAAATTTTCGCCCACGGGCGAGTTGCTGTTGCAGTGGGGGGAACCGGGCCGTGGACCCGGCCAGTTCGACCTCCCGCACGGTGTCACGCTGGACGCCGACGGTCGCGTGTACGTCGCCGACCGCAGCAACGTTCGCATCCAGGTGTTCACCGCGGACGGCACGTATCTCCACGAATGGAAGAGCGAGGCGCTGGGCCGACCATGGGGCCTCGAGGTCGCGCCGGACGGCTACCTCTATGTCGTGGACGGCGGCGACTACTGGCTCACCTCCCAATTCCGATCGGCGCGGCCCGACACGCTCCCGCGCGATCGCGCGAGGATTCACAAGCTCGATCTCGCGGGCACCATCCTGACGACGTGGGGCGCGTACGGCCGGAGCGACGGTCAGATGGTGTGGCCTCACGATATCACGGTGACGCGCGACGGGGCGGTCTTCGTGGGCGAGGTGCACCTTGGGATGCGGGTGCAGAAGTTCGTGCCGAGCGGCCAACGGTGAGGCCCGAACCGGGATAGGCGTCAGTGGGCCGGGCTCGGCACTCCTGCCGCCGGCCGTGCACCCCGGCACGCGGCCAGTGCCGGGCCCGGCGCTCACTCATGCTTCTCGTTGTCGACCTCCTCGAATTCCTCGTCCTTGAGTCGGAACTCGTCCGTGAGCGCCGGGTCCGTCTCGACCCCCAGGACGCGCCGCGCCACATACTCGCCCACCACCGGTCCGAACTTGAACCCTTCCGCCGAGCCGCCGCCCGCGATCCACACGTTGGAGAACGCCGGGTGGCGATCGACGATGAAGTTCCGATCCACGCTCAACTCGTAGTGGCAGGCGCGCGTCTCGAGGAGGGGCGCGTCCCGCAGCATGGGGAAGCGCTCGGCGAGGAACGCACGCGGCCGGTCGAGAAACTCCCCGTCGATCCAGCGCGTCGTCTCGTCCGGATCGGCCGGCGGGCGACCGCCCGTGCGGACACGGAACCCCCGATAGTCGGGCGGCAGCGCCGGCCATCCTGTGATCCCCGGGACGTTGTAACTCGGCATGTTGGGGAACGTGAAGCGGTTGTCCCCCGGCGGTGTCGCGTAGTAGTACACATGCCCCATCGGTGTGCGTAGCCGGGTCCCCATCACCTCGGGGAAGACCTTGGGCAGCCAGGGACCGCACGCGAAGACGAACGTTTCCGCGGCGAGCCGGCGGCCCGGCGTAAGGTCGACGTCCAGCAATCGGTCCCCCGACCGGCGGCCGAGCGCCGCCCGCGCGATGATCGTCTCGCCTCCGTTGCGCCGGAACACCTCGGCCACCGCCTCGCACGCCCGGCGCGCCCGCACGACCCCGGCGTTCACCTCGTGCACGAACACCCGCATGCCCTCGAGGCTCACCTGCGGATAGCGATAGCGCGCCTCATCGTACGTGAGGATCTCATGCGGCACCTCGAGGCGGTCCCAATGTTGCTGGCTCGCCATAAGCCACGGGTCCCACTCGGGCCTGAGGATGAGATCGCCGGTCGGGAAGAACAGCCGGAGCTTGAGCTCTCGGCCCCACTCGTCGTCCCACTGACGCCACCGCCCAATCGCTTCATTCGCCCAGCGGATCCACGTCTCGCGCTCGCCGTACGAGGTCCGCACGCCGCGCGTCTCACCTCCCGACGTGGCGCGCGAGTTCCCGGGGCCGTGCTGATCCACCAGCGTGACCGACGCGCCCAGGTCCCTGAGATGCAGGGCGGTCCAGCCGCCGAACGCCCCGGCACCCACGACGACGACGTCCGACGCCGCTGCGGCCGGCGGCGCAGCCCGTTCCGTCTCCAGCGAGGCCGCCCCGGCAGCGAGGAGGCCTGTGTGCACCCCCGCCAGCTTGAGGAACTCGCGACGACTGAGCGCCATGTTGTCCCCCCTGTACGCGGCCACTAAAGTGACCGCGCCGCCGCCGCCGCGAAACCCCACGGCGCCCCGCCGATGCGTGGGCCCCCCACGCGTTCCGGTTCGGGCGCCTGGCGCCGGGGGGCGTTCGGCATCCATGTTTGGGTTTGAACCGCGTGCGGTGAGACGCCGATGAACGCCACGCAGAACGCGATTCCGAACTTCATCGACGGACGGTGGGTGCGCGCGGCGTGCCGTGAAGCCCTCGATGTGCGAGACCCCGCGACGGGCGAGCTCCTGGCTCGCACGCCACTCTCGACGAGCGAGGACGTGGACGCCGCCGTCCAGGCCGCACGAGCGGCGTTCGCGACGTGGCGCGCGACGCCGCCGGTGGAGCGCGCTCGCGTGCTGTTTCGCCTGAAGGGACTCCTCGAGCAGCACCAGGGGGACATGGCGCTGAGTCTCACGCAAGAGCACGGGAAGACGCTGGCGGAGAGCCTGGGCGAGATCCGGCGGGGGATCGAGAACGTCGAGCACGCCTGCGGTATTCCCACGCTCATGATGGGCGAGACACTCGAGGACGTGGCACCCGGGATCGATTGCGAGACGGTGCGCCAGCCGCTCGGTGTCTTCGCCGTTATCACCCCGTACAACTTCCCCGTGATGATCCCGCTGTGGTTCTGGCCGTACGCCGTGGCGACCGGCAACACGGTCGTCCTCAAGCCGAGCGAGCAGGACCCGCTGACACACCAGACGATCGTGGACCTCGCGACCCGTGCCGGTCTCCCGCGCGGCGTGCTGAATGTGGTGCACGGTGGCTCCGAGACGGTGAGCGCGATCCTCGAGCACCCGGATGTCCTCGGCGTCTCGTTCGTCGGATCAAGTCAGACGGCGCGCTACGTGTACGCCAAGGCTGCCGGCGAAGGGAAACGCGTCCAGGCGTTGGGGGGTGCCAAAAACCACATGATCGTGCTGCCCGACGCCGACCCCGAGGCCGCGGCGGATGCCGTCGTCTCCTCCGTGTTCGGTGCCGCCGGTCAGCGCTGCCTCGCCGGGAGCGTCGTGGTGGGCGTGGGCGACGCGTACGGGCCGATCCGCGACCGCGTCCTCGAGCGGGCGTCGTCGCTCACGATCGGCTACGGGCTCGAGGACGGCGTCGATATGGGGCCCGTGATCTCCCGGCGCCATCGCGAGCGGGTCGTGCGCTTCGTCGACGACGGCGTCCGCGACGGCGCCGCGCTCACGCTCGACGGCCGCGCTT
>JBFJHJ010000012.1:0-73730 GCA_041613315.1 Gemmatimonadales bacterium | reverse complement strand
GGTCTCGGGCGACGTCGATCATCGTCACGTGCCACGCGTGCTGCGCGAAGACATGGGCGATCCCGTTGCCCATCGTCCCCGCGCCCACCACCGCCATCTGCGTCACGGTGCCGCGCCCTCCCCCCGGTTCGCGACGTGGACCAGCCACATGAGCGCCGCGCTCATGGCCACGGTGGCGGCGAGGCCCCCCTCCGGCCCGAAGGCGCCGCCCGAGATCCACACCGGCTGGCCCGGCGCGAAGTCGAGCATCGGGACGCCGAGCGCGATCCCGCTCACGGGCGCATCGGCGCTCACGGCGAGGCCGGCGTTCCAGCCGAGGTGGACGCCCCACGCCGCCGGGAGCGCGCCGGGCGTGAAGAATGCCGCGCTCATCACGAGCCCTGCCAAACCGATGTTCGCCAGGCCCATGGGCGAGATCTCGGGATTCCCCAGGTGCAACAGCGCAAATGCCAGCGCCAGCACGAGACTGGCGCCCACTCTCCCCACCCCCTGCGCCAGGCGCGCCAACGGGTAGCCGCGAAACAGCAGCTCCTCGGCCAGGGCGGCGATCGCGAGCATGGCCACGAGCCCGGCGGCGACCGCAAGGTACGCCGAGACCGGCTCGCCCGTGCGCACGACGCGCGCCCCTCCGGCCGCCAGCGCCAGCGCCAGCGCCGTCAGGGCCATGCCGACGCCGAGCAGCATCCCGGCGCCGAGTCCGCGGAGCCCGGCGCGGCGCTCGGGCCACCCCATGAGGGGCCACGAGGCCCAGCGGCGGGTCGCCATCACGGCGTTGATCGCCAGAGCCGCGACCACCACGGGCAGGCTGGTCAGCGCCAGCATGGCCGGCGATTGGACGGGACCGATCGGCAGCAGCGCCCCGATCCCGAGCGCGACGGCCGCCACGGCACCGTAGTAGGCACCGATACTCAGCAGCGACCGGCCGGCCGCGCGCGTCCGCTCCCAAAACACAACGCGCGCCCTTTACAGGAGCGCGCGCGCGGTGGAAGCGAAGCGCCGGACGATCAGCCCGGCGACCAGGAGTTTGAGCACGTCGCCGAGCAGGAAGGGGAGCGACCCCAGCGCCAGGGCGACGGACACGTCACCGGTGAGCACGGCGAGCTGGGCCACGCCGCCGGTGTGGATGGCGAGGAGTCCCGCTACGAGGCCCAGCGCGAGCCGCCCCCACGACCGTGGGTCCGTGACGAGGCGCCCCACGAGCGCCGCCGCCAGCGGGGTGGCCAGGAGATAGCCGCCCGTGGGACCCAGCAGGCGCGCCAGGCCCGGCACGCCGGCGGGGGCGAAGACGGGGGCGCCAGCGGCGCCCACGGCGAGGTAGAGCACCATGCTGGCCGCGCCGAGGCGCGGTCCCAGAAGGGCCCCCACGATGAGCACGGCCGGCACCTGGAGGGTGACCGGCACGGGGGTCCCGGGCAGGGGCACGGCCGCTTGCGCGCCGAGCGCGACGAGGAGCACGCCCGCCAGGATCGCGAGCGAGCGCCGCACGATCGTGGTCGGCGTCATGGTCAGCCGTGCCGTCTGGATGTCTGTCATGAGTTCATGCGCTCCACGCTGAGGGCGACGGCGTTCCCGCCGCCCAGACACAACGTTGCCAGTCCAGTCGCGGCGTCCCGATCGCGCATCGCATACAGGAGCGTCGTGAGGACACGCGCGCCGCTGGCGCCGATGGGATGCCCGAGGGCGACGGCGCCGCCGTGCACGTTGACCCGATCCCAATCCACGCCGAGCTCGCGACCGTCCGCGAGCACCTGCACCGCGAACGCCTCGTTCACTTCGATGAGGTCGTACGCGTCGATCGTCGTCTTGGTCTTCGCCAGCAGATTCCGCACCGCGCCGATGGGCGCGAAGAAGAGGTCGCGAGGCGCGCCGCCGCCCGTGGCGTAGCCGGTGATCCGGGCGATCGCCCGCAGCCCGTGCGCGTCGGCAAATGCCTGGGAGGCGACGACCAGGGCACTCCCGCCGTCGTTGAGCCCGGGAGCGTTGCCCGCGGTGACGCTGCCATCGGGGGTGAAGGCGGGGCGGAGCCCGGCGAGCGCTTCCATCGAGGTGTCGCTGCGCGGCCCTTCGTCTTTCTCCACGACGGTAACGGCGCCTTTCCGGCCCGGTACTTCCACCGGGACGATCTCCGCCGAGAACTTGCATGCCTCCATCGCGGCGACGGCCTTGCGGTGACTCTCCAGCGCAAAGCGGTCCTGCTCCTCGCGCGAGACGCCCGCCCGCTTCGCCGTGTATTCCGCGTAGCTTCCCATGATGCAGTCGCCGAACTGACACCACAAACCGTCGTGCTGGAGGCCGTCGACCAACTGTGCCGGGCCGTACTTGATGCCGCCGCGCGCGCCGAAGAGGTAGTGCGGGGCGTTCGACATGGACTCCATGCCCCCGGCGACGAGGCACTGGGCGTCACCCGCCCGAACCGCTTGGGCCGCGAGCATCACCGCCTTGAGCCCGGAGCCGCACACCTTGTTGATCGTCACGGCCGGGATCGTGTCGGGAAGGCCGCCGCCGATCGCCGCCTGACGCGCCGGCGCCTGCCCCGCTCCACCCTGGAGCACCTGACCGAGCAGGACTTCATCCACCGCTGTCCCGTCCACGCCGGCACGGCGTACCGCCTCGCGCACGGCGACGGCGCCCAGCGTGGTCGCCGGCACCGCGCGCAACCCGCCGAGGAACTTCCCGACGGGGGTGCGCGTCGCGCTGAGGATCACCGGGATGCGGTCTGTCGGGCTCGGCATGTCCGTGAGTCCACCGTCCGTTCGGCGTACGTCGAGGTGCGCGGCCCGCGGCGCGCGGCCCACGCGGGAGGTAGGCGGGCACGTCGGGCGCAGTTCCTCCCGGCCCGCAGCGCGACACCCTGTGCAGCCGTGAAAGCTAACGGCGGGGGGGACCCCCCTCAACCGGAATACCGCGGATCTGCCTCACCGGCCCCTCCTGCCCCGGGGGAGGGCGGGCAGAGCGCCCAGGCGGCAGGGATTACGGCTCGAGCCGGCGGACCGCGATCGCCTCCACGAGCCGCCGCTGGAACTCGTCCACGGGGACGATCTCCTGCTTCTTCCCCGCCCCGCGCACGCGTACGGCGATGGTCCCGTTGGCGATCTCCCGCTCGCCGACGACGCCCATATACGGCACCTTCATGGTCTCGCCGTCGCGGATCCGGTAGTTGAGCGTCTCGTTCCGATCGTCCAGCGTCGCGCGGATCCCGGCCGCCCGGAACCGCCCGTGGATGTGACCGGCGGCCTCGGCGTGCGCCTCGGCGATCGGGATGATCCGGACCTGCTCGGGCGCGAGCCACAGCGGGAAGGCGCCAGCAAAGTGTTCGATCAGGCACCCGACGAAGCGCTCGAGGGTTCCGAAGATCGCGCGGTGGATCATGACGGGCCGGTGGGGCCGGTTGTCCGTGCCGGTGTACTCCAGCGTGAACCGCTCGGGCAGCTCGTAATCGAGCTGGATCGTCGCGCCCTGCCACTCGCGCCCGATGGCGTCCTCCAGCTTGATGTCGATCTTCGGCCCGTAGAACGCGCCCCCACCCACGTCCATCCCGTACGTGAGCCCCCGTTTCTCGAGGGCCCCGCGCAACGCGCGCTCGGCCACGTCCCACGCCGCGTCATCGCCGATCTTCTTCTCCGGTCGCGTCGCGAGGTCGAGGCGGTACTTGAAGCCGAACGTGCGGTGGAGCACGAGGTCCACGAGGTCCAGCATGTCGAAGATCTCGCTCTCGATTTGGTCTTCGCGGCAGAAGATGTGGGCGTCGTCCATCGTGAGCGCACGCACTCGGAGGAGCCCATGCAGGGTGCCGGACATCTCGTTGCGGTACACGCTCGCCACCTCCGCGAGCCGGACCGGCAGGTCGCGGTAGGAGCGCTGGCGCGACGCGTAGATCAGGATGTGCATCGGGCAATTCATCGGCTTGACCCGGTAGCGCACCTGCTCCGACTCGCCCTCCCCGGCCCCCATCGCAGGAAACTGGTTCTCCCCGTAGAGCGGCAGGTGCCCGGAACGGAGGAACAGGTCCTCGCGGGTCACATGGGGCGTGTAGACCAGGTCGTAGCCGCGCTTCACGATCTCGTCTTCGATGAAGCGGCGCAGCTCGAACTGGATGGTCGCCCCCCGCGGATGCCACAGCACGAGCCCCGGCCCCACGTCCTCCTGGATGCTGAAGAGGTCGAGCTGCCTCCCCAGGACCCGATGGTCGCGTTTCTGGGCCTCCTCGAGCCGCCGGAGGTACGCCTCCAGGTCTTTGCGGTCGAACCACGCGGTGCCGTAGATCCGCTGCAGCATCTGGCGGCGGGAATCCCCGCGCCAATAGGCGCCCGCGGCGTGCAGCAGCTTGAAGTGCGTGACCCGCCCCGTGCTCGGGACGTGCGGGCCGCGGCACAGGTCCACGAAGGGGCCGTCGGTGTAAACCGAGATCACCTCGTCGTCTCGCAGCTCCTCGAGCCGTTCGAGCTTGAGGGGATCGCCGCGGAACCGTGCGTGGGCGTCCGCGCGGCTCACCTCCTCCCGGACGAACGGGTGATCGGCCGCCACCACCTCGGCCATTTGCGCTTCGATCGCGGCGAGGTCCTCAGGGGTGAATGGTCGCGGCACCTCGAAGTCGTAGTAGAAGCCGTCCTCGATCGGCGGGCCGAAGCCGATCTTCGCGTCGGGGTGGAGCTGCCGCACCGCCGTCGCGAGCACGTGGGCGGCGGAGTGCCGCATGACGGCGAGCGCGTCCGGGTCCTTCTCGGTGAGGATCTCCACCGCCGTATCGTGGGGGATGGGGCGGTCCAGGTCCCACACGGCGCCGTCCACGCGCGCCGCCAGCGCGGCGCGCGCGAGCCGCGGACCGATGCCCTCGGCGACGGCACGTGCCGTGCTGCCGGCGGGCATCGATCGGATCGTCCCGTCGGGCAGGGTAATCGCGATCGTGCGCGTCATCGCGGGGGCGTGACCGATGCGGCGGAGTCGGCGACCGACTGGGCGTCGTGACCGAGAAGAAAGAGCAGCACCAGGCCCGCCAGGAACACGAGTCCCAGTAGGCCGGAGATCCACAGCGCCCGGCGGCTGACGAATTCGGGATCAGTGTGCTGCATGCGTCGCTATACCAAAGGAAATACCGGTTGCGTATAATTGTATCACAGAGCGGTGACCGGTGCCACAGGAGGCGACCCTGATTCGCATTCACCATCGAGAACAGCATTGGGCCGGCGTCGTGCTCTCGGCGGCGGCGGGACTCGGCGTGGGGCTGCTGACGGGCCTCGTCGTGGGCGAGCTGCTGGGCGACGTGGACGGCGAGCGCGTGCGCCGCGCGGTGCGACGCTTGCGACCCGCTGCGGCGCCGCTCGCGGACCCTGACGACGTGGAACGCGCCGTCCAGGCCGCCTTGACCGAGCACCCTGCGACGCGCTCCCTGGCCGTGGAGGCGCGGGCCGTGGGCAACGGCATCGTGGAGCTCACCGGCCGGGCCCCTGACGACGCCGCGCGGCAGCTCGCCGCCGACGTGGCCCGCGGGGTCGACGCCGTCGAGGTGGTGGTCAACCGCATCCTGGTGGGCGAGAGCGACGCTCCGCAGCGGCGCGCCAACCCCCCGAGCGCAAGCTGAGCGCCGCTCGGCGCGCGGGCCCCTCTGTGACCGCCCGGTCGATGACCACGACGCAGCTCTCCCCGCAATACGATCCTTCCACCATCGAGCGGGCGATCTATCAGCGCTGGCTGGACCTCGGCGTGTTCGCGCCGCCCGCCGATGGAGACCGGGAGCCGTACGTCATCGTCATCCCGCCGCCCAACGTGACCGCCGTGTTGCACATGGGACACGGGCTCAACAACACGATCCAGGACGTGCTCATCCGCCTGGAACGCATGCGCGGCCGCGCCGTGCTGTGGCTCCCCGGCACCGACCACGCGGGCATCGCGACGCAGAACGTGGTGGAGCGGCTCATCGCCTCCGAGGGCAAGCGGCGCCAGGATCTGGGGCGCGACGCCTTCGTGGAGCGGGTGTGGGCGTACGTGGGGGAGACCGGCGGCCGGATCCTGGACCAGCTCAAGGCGATCGGCGCCTCGTGTGATTGGTCGCGCACCCGATTCACCTTGGACGACGAGTACTCCGACGCCGTGCTCGAGGTCTTCGTGCGGCTGTACCACGAGGGGCTCATCTATCGCGGCCATCGCGTGATCCACTGGTGCCCGCGCTGCCTCACGGCACTCTCCGACGAAGAGGCCGAGTTCCGGGAGCGGGACGAGTCGTTGTACTACATCCGGTATCCGATCGTGCGCGGCGGCGGAACGCACGCGGCGGACGAGCACGTCGTCGTCGCCACCACCCGCCCCGAGACCATGTTCGGCGACGTCGCGCTCGTGTTCCACCCCGACGACGCACGGTACCGCCGCCATCGCGGCGGGCGGGTGCGGATTCCGCTGACCGCGGTGGAGATCGGGATCGATGTGAGCCCAGCGGTCGAGCGGGATTTCGGCACGGGCATGCTCAAGGTCACCCCGGCTCACGACGCGAACGACTTCGACATCGCCGCCGTTCTGGACCCCAAGGGCGAGCGGCCGGTGATCCTCACTGAGGATGCGCGCATGGCCGATGTCGAGCGCGTGCCGGCCGACCTCAGGGGTCTCGAGCGTGACGGCGCGCGGACGTATCTCGTCGAGCGCCTCCGGGCCGAGCAGCTGCTCGAGAAGGCGGAGCCGTACCGCCACGCCGTGCGGCACTGCTATCGCTGCGACACGGTCGTGGAGCCCAGGCTCTCGGACCAGTGGTTCGTGCGGATGGCGCCCCTCGCGGCTCCGGCCCTGGAGGCGTACCGCCGCGGCCGGCTCCGCTTCGTGCCGGAGCGCTGGGGCAAGGTCTACGAACAGTGGCTGACGCAGATTCGGGACTGGAACATCTCCCGCCAGTTGTGGTGGGGGCACCGCATCCCGGCCTGGTTCTGCGAGGCCGACGGGTGCGACCACCTGACGGTGCAGCGGGACGCGCCGGCCGGCTGTCAGGCGTGCGGCGGGCGCGTCCGGCAGGAGACCGACGTCCTCGACACCTGGTTCTCCTCGTGGCTCTGGCCGTTCGCCACCATGGGCTGGCCGCGGCCGACCGCGGATCTCCGGCGGTTCTATCCCGGCCACACGCTCGTGACGGCCCCGGAGATCCTCTTCTTCTGGGTCGCGCGCATGGTCATGGCGGGCTACCACTTCATGCACCAGGCGCCGTTTGAGACGGTGTTCCTGCACGGCACCGTGCGGGATACGCAGCACCGCAAGATGTCCAAGTCGGCGGGCAACGGCATCGATCCGCTGGAGGTGGTGGATCGCTACGGGGCCGACGCCCTCCGCTACACCGTCGTGGCAGGCTCGGCGATCGGGACCGACGTGATCATGGACCCCAACGATCTCGAGTCCACGTTCGCGGCTGGTCGGAACTTCGCGAACAAGCTGTGGAACGTGGGCCGGTTCATCGTGACCAACCTGGACGCCCCGACGACGCCCGCGGACGGTCTCGACCCGGCGCAGTTCGAGCTCGCCGACCGATGGATCCTGTCGCGCTGCCAGCGGGCCATCACCGACACGACGGACGCGCTGGATCGGTTCCGGCTGAACGACGCCGCCGCCGCGGGCTATCACTTCGTGTGGGACGACCTCGCCGACTGGTACGTGGAGCAGGTGAAGCCGCGGCTCTACGGCACCGTGCCCGGGGGCGAGGTGGCGCGCGCGATCTTGAGCCACGTCTTCGGCACGGCGCTACGGCTCTTGCACCCGATCATGCCGTTCGTCACCGAGGAGCTGTGGAGCCACCTGCCAGGTGCGGGCGCCGAGCCGTTGGCGACGACCGCGTGGCCCGTGCCCCAGACGGACTTTCTGGATGAGGAGGCCGAGGACCGGTTCGGCCGGGTGCAGGCGCTAGTGGGAGCGGTACGCGCGGTGCGGGCGGAATACCGCGTGCCGCCGAGCAGGGCGGTCACCGCGCGGGTGCAGCCCGCGAACACGGCGGCGCTCGAGGCGTTCAACGCCGAGCAGCGCACGATCGAGCGCCTCGCCAAGATCGGGAAGCTCGCGATGGACGGCGGCGGCGGCGGCGGCGGTGCCCACGCCGTCCTCCCCGACGGCTCGTCCGTCTTCGTGCCGCTCGGCGACGCCATCGACGTGCGCCAGGAGTGCGCCCGCCTCGCGGCGGAGATCGAGCGGGTCGAGCGCCAGCTCGCGGCCGTCGACGCCAAGCTGCGGAACGATCAGTTCACCAACCGCGCGCCCGCGGAGGTGGTCGAGCGCGAACGCCAAAAGGCCGGAACGTGGCGCGAGCAGTGCGAGACGCTCGCCGACAAGCGGCGCGCGCTGGGCTGCTAGCGGCCCTCGTCGGCGCCTGCGCCGTCGTGCAAGAGCCGCCGGGCGGACCGCCGGATTTCACCGCGCCCGTGGTGATGAGCGTCCGGCCCGACTCGGGGGCCGTCCTGAGCCGCTTCACCGACGCCGCCCGCATCCAGTTCGACGAAGTCATCAGCGAGCGATCCGGCGGCGGGCTCGACCGTCTGGTGCGGCTCTCGCCGCGCGCCGAGCGGCTCGACGTCAAGTGGAAGCGCAGCGCCGTCGAGGTGAAGCCCGCGGGCGGCTGGCGCGACTCCGTGGTCTACCAGCTCACCGTACTCCCGGGCGTCGCCGACCTCAGCGACAACCGGACGGAGACGGGCCGCACCGTGATCTTCTCCACCGGTATCCCTATTCCCGCGACGACGCTCGCGGGCATCGTGCTCGACTGGGAAGCGGGCCGCGCGGCACGGAATGCGCTCATCGAGGCGGTCCGCCTTGCCGATTCGCTGGTGTACGTGGGGCAGGCCGGTGAGGACGGCTCGTTCGCGCTCGGCGCCCTGCCGCCGGCCCGTTACGCGGTCTACGCCGTCCTCGATGCCAACGGCAACGGGCGGCGCGACCGGCGCGAGGCGTTCGACTCCGTCATCGTGCAACTCGACTCCACCGCGAGTCACGTCTACTGGACGTTCACGCACGATTCCGCCGGGCCAGCGCTCCGGCGCGCCGTGGCCATTGACTCCGTGACTGCGCGGCTCGAGTTCAGCCAGCGCCTGGCACTCGAGCCCCCGATCCTCACCAGCGTCACGGCCTGGGCGCTGCCGGACACGGTCGAAGTCCCCCACGTCGCCGTCTGGCGACCCGAGACGTACGAGGCGGCGCGGAGGACGACCGGCGACACCGCTGGGGCGGGAGCGGCAGTGGGGGCAGATTCCGCTGCGGCTCCGGCGGCAGGGCCGCCGGCTCGGCCAGGGGTGCGAACGGGCGCCCCGCAGGCTCCCGACACGTCGCAAGCGGCCCGGCTGCTGGCGGAGCGCCCGCGACTCGTGGACCAATGGATCGTGCGTTTCGCCACTCCGCTCGTTCCCGGGGGACGGTACCTCCTCGAGGCCCGCGCCCAGAACGTGCTCGGCGTGGAAGCGATCACGCGCACCGTGCTGGCCGTGCCCGAGGCACCCCCAACGCAATGAACCGCCGCCGGCTCCCCGCGGTGCACGCGCTGCTGGCGGACGCCGAGCGCGCGGGACTGGCAGCCGACGTACCGCGGGCGCTCCTGGTCGACGCGGTCCGCGCGACGCTAGCCGCCGCCCGGGAGCAGCACGGTGCCGAGCCGACCGAGGGTTGGATGCCCGCCGTGCAGCGCCGCCTGGATGACGCGAGCCGCCGGTCGCTGCGCCGGGTCGTGAACGCCACGGGCGTGGTCCTGCACACCAACCTCGGCCGGGCGCCCCTCGCGGACGCCGCGCGACGCGCGGTGGAGGGCGCGCTCGGGTACTGCACGCTCGAGTACGATCTCGAGGGGGGAGAGCGCGGCTCGCGCCAGGACCACCTGCGCGATCTCCTGCAGGAGCTGACCGGCGCGGAGACCGCGCTCGTGGCGAACAACGCCGCGGCGGCGCTCATGCTCGTCCTCAACACGACGGCGGCCGGCGGTGAGACGATCGTCTCCCGCGGCGAGCTCGTGGAGATCGGCGGCGCATTTCGCCTCCCCGAGATCCTGGCGCGGAGCGGCAGCGTGCTGCGCGAGGTGGGCACCACCAACCGCACGCGGCTCCGCGACTACGAGCAGGCGCTCGCCCCCACGACCCGGCTGCTGCTCAAGGTGCACCGCTCGAACTTCCGCCTCAGCGGCTTCGTCACCGAGGCCTCGATCGAGGAATTGGTGGGCCTGGGCGGCCCCCGGGGACTCCCCACCGTGTTCGATGTGGGGAGCGGGCTCTTGATCTCGCTGGAGGCCTACGGCCTCTCGGGCGAGCCGCTCGTGCGCGACGCGGTGGCGACCGGGGCCACGGTCATTTTCTCGGGCGACAAGCTGCTCGGCGGCCCGCAGGCGGGCATCATCGTCGGCCCGGTGTCCCACGTCGGGCAGGCCGCGCGGAACCCGATGGCGCGGGCGCTACGGCCGGACAAGGTGACGCTGGCGGCCCTCGAAGCGACGTTGGCGCTCTACCGAGATCCCGAGCGGGCGCGGGCCGAGATTCCCACGCTCCAGATGCTGACCGCCGATCCCGCCGCACTCAAGCGGCGCGCCCGTCGCCTGGCGCGGCGCCTTCCCGGCGCCGGCACCGAGCCGGGCTCGTCCGCCGTGGGCGGCGGCGCCTTCCCGGAGGCGGCCCTGCCGACCACGCTCGTCACGCTCGCCGTCTCCTCCTGCGACGCCGCGCTGGCCGCGCTCCGCGCCCACGATCCACCGGTCATCGCGCGAGTTCAGGACGACCGGCTCGTGTTCGACGTCCGCACGATTGCCGATGACGAGTTTGCGATCGTGGTCGAGGCGGTGACGGGCCTGGCGACCTCGGTGCCGGTGAGCGGCTGATGACCTCGCGAGCATTGTGGATCGGCGGCCCGATGACGAGATTGCCCCGCGCATGATGCGGGTCGCGGTGCTGGCGTCGGGGAGCGGGACCAATCTGCAGGCGCTCCTGGACGACCTTCGGGACGATGCGCTCGCGCGCGTGGCGCTCGTGGCGAGCAATCGCCGGGACGCGGGAGCGCTGGAGCGGGCACGTGCGGCCGGCGTGGCGACGGCGCTGATCGCGGATCCCGCCGACGGCGCGGCCATCGTCGCGCTGCTCAGGGCGCACCGGGTCGATCTCGTGATTCTCGCGGGCTACCTGAAACTGGTGCCGGAACCCGTGGTCGCCGCGTTCCGAGCCCGCATGGTGAACATCCATCCGGCGCTGCTGCCCGCCTTCGGCGGCGCCGGCATGTACGGGCGGAGGGTGCACGAGGCAGTGCTGGCCTCCGGTGCCGCGATCTCGGGTGTCTCCGTGCACCTCGTGACGGCGGAATACGACCGCGGCCCGATCGTCGCGCAGTGGCCGGTGCCGGTCGCCCCGGGCGACACGCCGGAGACGCTGGCCGCCCGGGTGCTGGCCGTCGAGCACCGGTTACTCCCGGCCGTCGTACGGGCCGCCGCGCGCGCAGGGCGCGTGGTGCGGCTCGTACCCCGGGGCGGCGCCTTCGACGTGCGCGCCGATCCACGAACGATCGCGGACCGCCTGATGCCCGCGGACGACGGCGAGGGGCGGGCGACGGCGGCCGCGGGACGGATCCACCGACCCCAAGGGGAACGGACGACCGACGACGGATGACGCGACGAGCCCTCATCTCGGTATCGGACAAGACCGGCGTCGTGGCGTTCACCCGCGGCCTCGTCGCCCTCGGCTGGGAGATCATTTCCACCGGGGGGACCGCGCGGGCGCTGCGCGACGCCGGGCTCCCCGTCATCGGGATCGAGCACGTCACCGGGTTTCCCGAAATCATGGACGGCCGCGTCAAGACGCTGCACCCCGCGGTGCACGCCGCGCTCCTCGCCCGCCGCGACACGCCCGCGCATCTCGAGGCGCTGGAGACGCATGACTTCACCGCCATCGACCTCGTGGCGGTGAATCTCTACCCGTTTCGCCAAACCGTCGCGAACCCGGCCACGCGTCCGGAGGACGCCATCGAGCAGATCGACATCGGCGGCCCCTGGATGCTTCGTTCCGCGGCGAAGAACCACCGCTGGGTGCTCGTCGTGACCGACCCGTCCGACTACGATCGAGTGCTGGCCGCGCTTCGGGACGGGGCGGTCCCCGACGACTTCCGGCGCGAGCTGGCCACCCGCGTGTTCAGCCACACCGCGGCGTACGATGCCGCGATCGCCCGCTACCTCGCGCCGGCGGGCGAGGGCCTGCCGCCCGCGCTGAGCCTCGTGCTCGACCGCCTGCAACCGCTCCGCTACGGCGAGAACCCGTTTCAGCGAGCGGGGCTGTATGCGAGCGGCGAGGGCCGGGGCGTGGACGCGCTGTCGCAGCTCCACGGCAAGGAGCTGTCGTTCAACAACCTGCTCGACATCGAGGGCGCCACGGTGGCCCTCGCGCCGTGGCCCGACCGCACCGCCTGCGCCGTCATCAAGCACACGACGCCGTGTGGCATCGCGTTGGGCGGAACGCCGGCGGAGGCGTTCCGCGCAGCGCTTGCCACGGACCCCACCTCGGCGTTCGGATCAGTGGTGGCCTTCAACACCGTGGTGGACGCCGAGACCGCGGAGGCGATGCGCGAGCTGTTCGTGGAGGTCGTCGTCGCTCCCCGGTTCCACGATGACGCGCTTCCGGTCTTCCAGCGAAAGAAGAATCTGCGCGTCGTCGAGTTGCCGATCGCCGATACGCGTCCAGCCTTGGACTTCAAGCGCGTGCGCGGCGGGTTCCTCGTGCAGGACCGGTTCGTGTTCGAACCGCGTGAGACCGGCTGGAGCGTCTGCACGCAGCGCGGCCCGAACGACGCCGAATGGCGCGACCTCCGGTTCGCCTGGGCCGCAGTGGCCGGCGTCAAGTCGAACGCCATCCTCCTGGCCAGGCGCGAGGCGGCCGTCGGCATCGGAGCCGGCCAGATGAGCCGCGTCGACGCCGCCTTCCTGGCCGTCCACAAGGCGCGCGAGGCGGGCCATGACCCCGCGGGGGCGGTGCTCGCGTCGGATGCCTTCTTTCCGTTTGCGGACGGCATCGAGCAAGCGGCCGGGGCCGGGATCAGCGCGATCATCCAGCCCGGCGGCTCGGTCCGGGACGACGATGTTACAGCGGCGGCCGACGCGCACGGGATCGCCATGGTCCTCACGGGCCGGCGGCAGTTCAGACATTGAGCGGATGCCGTTCCCCGTTGTCCCTGATACGGTGTCCGGGGCCCCGTCCTCTCTTCGACACATGAGCTGCTGATGACCACAACGGCGACCACGCCAGCCACGCAGCCCGAAACTCGCCCGCCCTACGGGCCCGCGGTGCTCGTCGCGCTGATCGTCTTCGCGATCTACCTCCTGACGATCGCCCCGACGACCCAGTTCTGGGATACGTCCGAGTACATCGCCGCGGCCAAGGTGCTGGGCATCCCGCATCCGCCCGGCAACCCGCTGTTCGTCATCCTGGCACACGTATGGGGCGACCTGCTCGGCTTCGTCGGCAACTACGCCCTCGTGATCAACCTCCTCTCGGCACTGGCGAGCGCCCTGGCGTCGGGTTTCCTCTTTCTGGTCGCCGAGCGGTTCCTCCAGACGGTCCTACCGGGCCCGCGCTGGGCACGGCTCGGAGCGGCGTTGGCTGGGGTCTTGGTGGGGGCCACCAGCTTCACGGTCTGGAACCAATCGGTCGTGAACGAGAAGGTCTACACGCTGAGCCTGTTCTCGATCGCCCTGGTGCTGTGGCTCGTGGTACACTGGGGCGACCAACCCGCCGGCGAGCGGCGCGATCACTGGCTGATCGTGATCGCCTACCTCATAGGGCTGAGCGCGACGAACCACCTGATGGGCCTGCTGGTCGCGCCGGCGATTCTGGTGTACGTGCTCTACACCGACCCCACGGTGCTCGTCCGGTGGCGCATGTGGGCGGCCGGCGCCCTGGCGTTCGGAGCCGGCCTCACGGTCTTCGCCTTCTTGTGGTTCCGCGCCAAGCACTTTCCGGCAATCAACGAGGGCGAGCCCACGACCTGGGACGCGCTGCTCGCAGTGCTCAACCGGGATCAGTACCAGAAGGGGTCGCTGTTCCAGCGCCAAGCCGACCTGCTGTGGCAGTACGCCAACTACGTGCAGTACTTCACCTGGCAGTTCGCCCACGATTGGGGGACGGCGCTCCGCGGCGGCTTGGCGGCGCTCTTCGGCGCGCTCGGGCTGGTGGGCGCGGTGGAACATTGGCAGCGCGACCGCCGGGGCGCCGTGGCCATGACGGCGCTCATGGTGACCGTCACGGTCGTCCTCGTGTTCTACCTGAACTTCCGCTACGGCTACTCCATCCGGCCCGGCGAGAACATCGACCGCGAAGTTCGCGAGCGCGACTACTTCTTCATCGCCTCATTCCAGCTCTGGGGGGTCTGGGCGGCGCTCGGCTTCGGCACCATCCTGGCGTGGGTGGGGAAGCGCCTCCCGCACGCCGTAGGCGTGGCACCGGCGACGCCCGTCTTGCTGCTCGCCCTCCTTCCCTTGTGGGGCAACCACCTCACGGCGTCCCGGGCCGGCGAGACGATGCCTCGCGACTTCGCGTGGGACCTGCTCCAGTCCGTCGAGCCCTACGGGATTCTGATCACGTCGGGGGACAACGACACGTTCCCGCTCTGGTACGCGCAGGAGGTCGAGGGGGTGCGGCGCGACGTGCTGGTGGCGAATCTCTCCCTGATGAACACCTTCTGGCACATCCGTCAACTCAAACGGCGACCGATCGAGGCGTTCGACTCGAGCCGCGCGATCCCCCCGTACGCCGGCCGGTCGTGGCCGCGACCGACCGAGCCGGCGATCAGCTGGTCGTACGCCCAAATCGACGCCCTGCCCGAGGTCTATCCCGTCGGAGATCGCAACATGTTCCGCGTCGGGGAGCTTCAAGCCCTGCTGGGCGCCGCGTACCTCGCCCGCGCGGACATCGTGACGCTGCAGCTCATCCGCGACAACCTGGGTCGCCGGCCGGTGTATTTCTCGCGCACTACGGGCGGGTATCCGGACGCCCTGGGGTTCCGCCCCTATGTCGTGGGTCATGGCCTCGCCCGCAAGCTGCTGCCCGATTCGGTGCGCGGCTCCGACACCGTGGTGCGCCTCTCCGGCCTGGGGTGGACCGACATGGTGCGCACGGAGAGCCTGCTGTTCGACGTATATCACCCGGAGAGCGCCGCGCGCGACCGGCCCCGCGGCTGGATCGACGAGCCCTCGGAAGGGATCCTCTCGCTGTACGCGCTCGTGTACAACGGGTTCGCCGAGTTCGCCGTCCAGCAGCAGGCCGACGCGGCGGCACCCCCGGACTCGGCGCGCCTCGCGCGCGCGAGGCGCGCCGGGGAGCTGGCGAACGAGATGTTTCGGCAGACGAGCTTCTTCGAGACCAGCCCGTTCCGGGAGTGACGTCTGTTTGCTGTGAGGCCAAGCGCGCTCACGGCCATCGGCAGTCCGCGATCCGGAGCGGCGGGGCGTCGAACGCAGCCCCGCGCCAACGTCGTCGATCCCCGCCCCTGAGATGGGCTGACGGGACCACACGGATTGCGGACCGCAAACGGCGCGTCCCCTAGAGCGGCTCCACCGACGCCAGATACGCGCGCAGCGCGGCGAAGTCCGCGAGGTGGACCGCGCCGGCGTCCGCGAGGGCGGCATGGTAGCGCGCCGCGGCTCGGCCGCCCACGACGAGCGTCATTTCCTTCGGAAGGGCGTCCGTGAGCGCCGCCACCTCCCGTGCGATATCGGCGCCGGTCGTGGGACAAACGATGCTCAGCGCCACCGCGCGGGCGTCCTGGTGCCGCGCGGCCGCAGCGATGTCGTTGGCGGGGAGGTCCGCGCCGAGGTAGGTAACCGGCCAGCCGGTGGCGACCGCGCTCGCGGCGGCGAGCAGGGCGCCGAACTCATGACGCTCGCCCTGGAGCGTCGCCGCGACCAGCCGGGGGGCACTTGCCGGTGCGCTGGAGCTCAGGAGTTGGCCGAGCACCCGACGGAGCACCCCGGAGGCGAGGTGCTCCTCCGCAACGCCAAGGCGGCCCGCCTGCCATTCCGCCCCCACCTGCTCGAGGAGCGGCACTGCCACCTGGTCGATCATCTCAGGCGCCCGAAGGGCAACCACGGCGCGCGCGAGCACCGAATCGAGTGCCTCACCATCCAGCGCCTTCACCGCCGCCAGCGCGCGGGCGACGGTCGGCGCTGCGAGGCCCAGTGAGGGGGCGCTCCCGGGAGCGGGGGCCGCCCGGGCGGCCTCGGAAGCGTCCTCGCGCACCAGCGCCACCAGGTCCGCACTCGGGAGCGCTGCGATCTGCCCGATACTGCGGCCGCCCACCGTGAGCCGCTTCAGGAGGCGCAGCCGGTCGATATCGGCATCGGAATACACCCGCCGCCCCGTGGCCGTCCGCTCCGGCGTGACGGCGTCGTAGCGCTTCTCCCAGGCCCGCAGCACGTCCGCCGAGAGGCCCGTCCGCCGAGCCACGACCTGGATCGGATGTCGCTGGTCGCTCACGTCGCCTCTCCGTCCTCGGCGAGTCCCCCTTGCAAGCCCCCCAATAAACCCGCGTAGCGTCGATACTTAGACAGAAACTAGACACAGACTTGACAAAAAGCAACCGCCCTAGTATCGTCCTAGACAATCAATAGACAGACTATGCCACTCTGCAACGGAGGGACAAGTGAAAGCGCTCGACATCACCGTCGCGATCCTGCTCGTCGTGGGCGGTCTCAACTGGGGCCTCGTGGGTGTGCTGGACTTCGACCTGGTCGCCACCCTGCTCGGCGACATGAGCGCGCTGAGCCGCACCGTGTACGCGCTGGTGGGCCTCGCCGCCATTTACCAGGGCCTCGGCTGGAAGGCCATTCAGCGCCGCTGGCACCTGGCGCCTGCCCGGGCCTAAACGGGCACCACCTCGTCACCGGCTCCCGGCCGCCGGCCGGGAGCTCGCACTCGACTAGTAAAGGAGATCCATAATGAAGAGGACGATGCTGATCGCGATCGCCGCGCTGGCGCTGAGCCCCCTCTTGGCGGGCCCGCTCGCGGCGCAGTACAAGGAGAAGAAGGCCACCCGGGCCGAGAAAGACATCGTGCAGACGGCGGTGGCCGCCGGTTCGTTCACGACGCTGGCGACGGCCCTCAAGGCCGCTGGGCTGGTGGACGTGCTCACGGGCCCCGGTCCGTTCACCGTCTTCGCGCCGACCGACGAGGCGTTCCAGAAACTCCCCGCGGGGACGCTGGACGCGCTGCTGGCGGATAAGGCCAAGCTGACGGCGGTCCTCACCTACCACGTCGTCCCCGGTGTCGTCATGGCGGGTGACGTCGTGAAGCTTTCGTCGGCGAAGACCGTGCAGGGCAAGAGCATCTCGATCATGGTGCATGGTGGTACGGTGATGGTGGACAAGGCCAAGGTCACCGCGACCGACATCAGAGCGTCCAACGGCGTGATCCACGTGATCGACACGGTACTGATCCCGTAACATCTCCACCGGTCGGATGCACGGAGCCCCGGGCGCCCCGCCCGGGGCGTCTGTGCGCTTGACCCGGTCCCTCCCGCTCTCTACGCTATCCCCTGCCGCCGGGCCACCCGCCCGGTCCGGTACGGGGAGCCATGGTCACCATCCTGGAACGCCTGCGGACCGCCCTCGCGCCCGAGTACGAGGTCGAGCGTCTGCTAGTGCGTGGCGGCATGGGGACGGTCTTCCTCGCCCGGGACGCCGTACTCCAGCGCCCGGTCGCCGTCAAGATCCTCCGTCCCGAGCTGGCCACGGCGCGCGCGGTCGAGCGCTTCCTCCGGGAGGCGCGGGTGCTCGCGAGCCTCACCCACCCCAACGTCGTTCCCGTGCATCGGGCCGGCGAGGCGGACGGGCTCCCGTATTACGTCATGGACTACATCGAGGGCGAGACCCTCGCCGACCGGCTCGCGTCGGGGCCGCTCTCGCCGCCCGAAGCGCTCAAGCTCGGCCGTGACCTGCTGGACGCCCTCGAGGCGGTGCACGGGCTGGGCGTGATCCACCGCGACATCAAGCCCACGAACATCTTTCTCCTCGCCGACCGCGCACTCCTTTGTGACTTCGGGATCGCCCGGGATCTCCACAGTGGCGCCACGACGGGCGACGGCATCTCCGGGACGCCCGGCTACATGCCGCCCGAGCATGCCTTCGGCTGGAACATCAGCGTCCGGACCGATCTCTACGCGGCGGCGATGGTGGTCTACGAAGCGTTCACCGGCCGCCGCTGGACCGCGATGCTGCCGGAAGAAAAGCCCGATTGGTCGGGCGTGCCGCGCCGCATGATACCGCTCCTGCGAAAGGCCCTCGCGTGGAGTCCTCCCGACCGATGGCCCGACGCCCGCACCTTCCGTCGCGCCATCTGGCGGACCCGCACGCGGAAATACCGCCGCCGGACGTTGCTGCTGACGCTCGGCGGGGTCGTGGCCGGGGCACTCGCCGCCATCAGTCTCTTGTGGCCGCCGACGACCACATCGGATGTCGCCGTACTCCCGTTCAGCGGCGGCCCCGGCGATTCGACGATCGCGGAGGACCTCACCACGCTCACCCGGTACAATCTCGAGCCGTTCATGCGGCGCGCTCAACTCAGGCTCGCGAGCGCCGGCGACGTCGAGGCGTGGCGGAAGACCTGCGGCAGTCCGCCGGATCAACTCACCTCGAAATGCATCCACGAAGCCCGGGCGCGGTACCTGGTGTCCGGATCGCTGACGCGCACGACCGGACCCCTGTCCGTAGATCTCGATCTGATCGCCCGCGACGGCACCCGCAGGGACGCCGGAAGGCTTGCCGTCACGGAGCTCTCGACGGCGGGGCACCGGCTGGGGCACCTGATCGCGCGTGTCGTGGCGCCTGAACACGAGTCCGACTATCCCGGCTCGACCGCCCTCTCCCGGCGTGACCCGGCACTGATCAGCTTTCTGGACGGCCTTCGCGCCTTCAAGCGGAACTCGTTCCGAACAGCGGTCTCGCACTTCGAGGACGCGTTACGGGCCGATCCCGACTTCCCGCTGGCCGCGTGGTGGCTCTCCAACGCGTGGCGCTGGAACGTGACGGGGGAGCCGCACGGCCCGGTCGACCTCCGCGTGCTGCTCGCTACACGGGGCAGCGACCTCCCCGAGCTCGACAGTCTGCTCATCGAGGCGCAACTGGCACCGGGGGAGGCGGCACGGCTAGCCGCGTACCGCCTCGCCACCGAGCGCTACCCGCGCAACGGCTACGCCGCCTTCCTGTACGGCGAAGAGAGCCAGAGTCGGGGACCGCACGTCGGCATTGGACTCGACGCCAGCACAGAGCGACTCGAGACCGCCCTCCGCACCGACAGCAGCTTCGCCCCGACACTCTATCATCTCCTCTGGGCCTACATCCGACAGGGCAACCGGGAGCGGGCAGAGCGGCTGCTGCCGCGGTTCACGGCCGTGTCGGCTCCTCGAGACGAGGTGCAGTTCTATCAGCCGCCGCTGATGGCCTTCGCGATCGCCGAGCGTTTTCACCCGGAGCGGGCGGCGGCCACACGGGGCGAGATCCTGAGCCAACCTGACGACGCCGCCGCGCTCGCCGAGGCTTTCCGTCTGACGGCGATGCTGGGACTGTATCGAACGCTGGCCGAGGTGGGCGCGGCCCTGGCCGCCGCGCCCGTGACGAGCGCGGCGGCCCGAGCTGACGCATACGAGGGTCAGGGCCTTGGGCGGATCGCGCTCGGCCAGATACCGCGTGGGCTCGCGCACCTCGACTCGGCGGCCGCCCTGCGGGGGTCACCCGCCGCGCGGCTCGAGCCGGCCGAATGGCGCGTCCTCGGGAGAGTCTTGGGGATCCCCGGCCTCACCTCGGACGCCGTCGCGGCCGGCCGCGCCGAGTTGGAGGCCCTGGCGCGCCGCAGGCCCGAGCTGCGTCCGCGGGCGGCCTGGGCGTTGGGCATGCTGGCGGTCGCCGCCGGTGACGGCGCCGCGGCGGCACGGTGGGCGGAGGTGCTGGGCGGGCTGGCGCTGGACCCCGCCGCCGTGCGCCTCGGCGCCCAGCTCGACGCGGCAGGCCTGGGGGCGCGCGGGGCGTTCCGCGACGCGCTCGCCCGGTCGGCCGCCCTCCTGCCGTTCGACTCTGCGGCCCGGGGCGGCGACCCCTTCGCCCGGGCCCTGCTGCACGTGCAGCGCGCCGCCTGGCTGGACAGCCTCGGCCGGCCGGAAGCCGCCGACTCGACGCGCCTCTGGTACGAGCACTTCGAATTCGTCCGCATCCCCGTCGGCCCCGCCCAGGCCGCGGAGATCGACTGGGCCATTGGCCCACACGTCATGTGGGTCCGCGGCGACCAGGCGGCCCGCCGCGGCCGGCGACCCGACGCCTGCCGCCACTTCAGCCGCGTGCTCGAGCTGTGGACCGATGCCGACCCGGCATTCGCGCCCCAAATCACTCGCGCCCGGGAGGAGGTGCGCCGCTCGTGCCGGTGATCGAGTGCCGGGTGCTCGGTCCCGTCGGGGTGTGGGTTGATGGCGCCGCCCCGCCCTCCGAGCTGATGTGGCGGAAGCATCTCGCGCTCCTCATCTACCTCGCCCGCTCGCCCAAGCGGGCGCGCACCCGCAATCACCTGACGGCGCTCCTTTGGGGAGACAAGTCAGAGGCCTCCGCCCGGCACTCCCTGCGGGAAGCGCTGCGGGTGGTGCGCCGGACGATCGGCGAGGAGGGGCTGACGGCCGCGCACGACCAGGTGCGTCTGGCCCAAGACGCCGTGCGGCTGGACACGGACACGTTTGAGCGGGCCGAGCGCGAAATGGATTGGGAAGCGGCGGGGCGACTCGTGGCCGGCGATTTCCTCGAGGGGTTCGGCGTGCCGGACGCCTCGGCGTTCGAGGACTGGGTCGCGGCCGAGCGGACGCAATGGCGGGACCGCGCCGCCGCCGCACTCGTGGCGTGGGCACAGCAACTGACGGCCCGCGGACAGTTGCGGGACGCGCGAGCGGCGGGAGCCCGGGCGCTGGCGCTCGCGCCGCTCGCGGACCGCGCGGTCCGCGTCACGATGACGGCGCTCGCGCTGGACGGCGACCGGTCGGCCGCCCTGGCTCACTTCGCGCGGTTCAGGGGGGCGCTGGGCGTGGCGGGGGGCGAGCCGGCTGCCGAAACCCTCGAGCTCGCCGATCGGATCCGGGGCGAGCGTACCTGGCGCTTCGCACCTGAGCTGCTGGCGGGGTCGGCGGGCGGGGCCGTTACACGCCGGGCGCCTCTGGTGGGACGGGAGCGGGAGTTGGAGCGTCTGCTGACGGTCTGGCATGCCTGTGTCCGCGAGCGACAGGCCGCCGCTGTCGTCGTCGAGGGAGATCCCGGGCTCGGCAAGACCCGGCTGATGGAGGAGCTCTTGGCGCGTGCGCGCCTGGGCGGCGCTGCGGTGACGGCGGTGCGCGCGGTGGAGGCCGATCATGCGACCACCTGGAGCGGCCTCTTCGGGCTCGGCCGGGGCGGCTTGCTCGACGCCGCCGGCCTCGCCGCGGCCGCGCCCCAAGCGCTCCGCACGTTCGCCGAGGAGATCCCCGAGTGGGCCGATCGATTCGGCCGCACCGTCCCGCACCGTTCGCCCCTTCCCCCCGGGGCGGCCCTGAGCGACGTCCTTCGGGCGGCGACGCTCGAGCAGCCGGTCGTCGCGTTCGTGGACGACGCGCAGTGGCTGGATCCGGAGTCGGCGGGCGCGCTGACGGCGGCGCTGCGGGACGTGCGGGCCGCTCCGTTCCTCTTGGCGCTCGCCGTCCCGCGCCAGCCGCCGCGGTCCGACCTGGACGAACTCCGCGCCCGGATCGGCCGCGACGTGCCGGGCGTCGGGCTCGCCCTCGCGCCGCTCGACGCGGCGGCCGTCCGGCGGCTCGCGGCGTGGGCCGCGCCGAACTACGGGGAGGACGACCTGAACCGGCTGGCGCGTCGCGTGGCCGCCGATGCCGCCGGACTACCCTTGCTCGTGGTGGAGTTGCTGCACGCCGTCGCGTTGGGCATGGATCTCGGAGCGATCACCGGCGCGTGGCCCCAGCCCCTGAAGACGCTCGATCAGACCTTGCCGGGGGAGCTCCCCGACGCCGCGGTGGCGGCGATCCGCGTGGGCTTCGGGCGACTCAGCAAAGGCGCCCAGCACGTGCTCGTGGCGGCCGCGGTGCTGGGGGACCGGGTGCCCGAGGAGCGCCTCGGCCGGGGAGCGGAGCTCACGGGCACGGCGCTCCACGCCGCGCTGGACGAGCTCGAGTGGCAACGCTGGCTCGTGGCGGAGCCTCGGGGGTATGGGTTCGTCGCCAAGATCGTTCGGGACATCGTCGCGCGCGACATGCTGACGGCGGGGCAGCGTCAGCGCATCGTGCAGAGGGCCGGTGGTGCGCGCGACGCCGGCGAGCCTTGACAATCGTCGGCCCGCGGCGTGGATTGAAGAGAGGCGCGAGCCCGACCGCTCACGCCCTCCCGACCTCGGGGAGGCGCACATGCTGCAGGCCAGCCGGACCGCCGCTCGCTGGGTCCTGCTCCTCGCACCGCTCGTCGTCGCCGGCGCCGCCTCGACCCCTGTGGCGGCGCAGCAACAGACGGCGCTCTCCAGCCAGGTCATCACGGCCGACGAGATCGCGCGGTCCCGGGCGACCACCGCATGGGAGGCGCTGCGGCGCGTGGTGCCGTTCATCTCGCTGACGGAGACGCGTTCCGGGACCCCGGGGCGGATCTCGCGGCGAGGCAAGGGCAGCATGATCACCGCCACCCAGCCGATCGTCGTGTTGGATGGGATCAGGATCACCGACCTGTCATTCCTCTCGACGATCCCCGCCCAGCACATCGTCCGTATCAGGGTCGTGAGCGGGATCGACGGGACCACGTTCTACGGCACGAACGCGACGCAGGGCGTGATCTTCATCGACACCAAAGGAGGCTAGGGGCGGGCCGAGGCGCGGCGCGACGCCGCGACCTGAAACGAGAGAGGCGGCCAGTGCTGGCCGCCTCTCCGTGTTTCCGTCACGCCGCGAGGCGCGCCGTCCTTCGAGACCTCAGGTGCAATTGAGGTTCGGATTCGAGCGGCACTCGATCGTCGTGATGGGCAGGAAGGTGCCCGGACGGTTGATGGTCTCCGCCTCCGGCGTCCACCGCGGGTCCCGAATCCCGAACCGGTACATGTCCGACAGCCGCCGGCCCTGGTAGAACGTGTTCGCCTTGCGGTGGTACTGGATCATCGCTCCCACCGTGGGGTGCGCGGGGTTCAGGCGGTTGTACGCCGTCCGCCCGTCCAGCGCCCGCAACGCGTTGATATTGGTCTCCGCCGTCACGGGATCGCTGTTCACCCACGCGTGCTCGGCCAGGATCAGGTACATCTCGCGCTCCGACGTGACCCAGAGCGGGCCGACATTCGTGTTGAGGCACTTGGTGCCACTGATGTTGCAGAAGTCGGCGATGATCCTGGCGACGCCGCCGTCGGCTACGTTGTCAATCGGATCGCGCAGGGCGACGCCGGTAATGGTCTTGTTCGACGCGTCCGCCACCGCATACGACGTGTCAATGCGGTGCTCCAGGCGCTCGTTGACCCAGCCGCCGATCGAGCTCGTGGTCGTGGCGACCGCGTAGGTGAACTTGAACGCCCAATCCGTGCCGCCGCGGGCGGCGATCAAAGCCTGGGCGTCGGCCACGGCCTGGGCGTCCACGCCCGCGTACACCGGCAGCGCCGCCGGGAAGGTCGGGCGGATGCTCTGCCAGATGGCTTTGCGGTGCGTGGCGCTGGCCCGTAGCGCCCGCATGTCGGTGACCAGGCCGGTGCCGGTGGTGCCGCCGACGGCCTGCGCAATCGCGATCCCGTCGGTCAAGTACTGGATCGCCTTATCGTACATGGATGCCATGTTGGCGGGGCCCACCGGCGGTCCCGGTGTCTCCCGGTCAGACGAGACGACGAAGTCCTCCCACTGGTCGCCGATCAGCATGTAGATGATCGCGCCATACAGGTACGCGCGGGCCAGATTGAGCCGGCTGCTGAGGGTGCCAGCGTCGTCGAAGCCCTTGATCAGCTTGATCGCGTTGTCCGCCAGCCAGCGGGCCTCCGCGACATCCGGGAACGCGGCGTCGGTGAACTCATTGGTGGTGACGGACAGGGTGCCGTTGTTCAGGTTCTTCCAGTCGTCCCGGGAGCCAATCCAGTGCAGCTCGTCGGTCGCCGTCGCGTACGGCGTGAGCGAGGTGGCCCACGCGTCCGTGACCTCGTTGAGCACACCGCTCACCAGCGCCGGGGCGGCGGTGGGGTTACTCAGGTCTTCGTCCTTCACGTTGTTCGGGTTCGACACGTCAATCAGCGCGTCGCAACCCGCGAAGCTCGCGGCGAACCAGAGGGCGAGCACGGGAGCGACCCGGGCCCGCCAGCCGGCGCCACTGAGCGAAGTCGATTGTGTCCTCATGTCGATCAATCTCCTTATCTCGATGGCCCGGCTTCTCTAGAAGCCGAAGCGTAGGCTGAACGTGAACCGGCGCGGGAGCGGCACGCCCCACGCGTCGATGCCGTCGGCGAAGTTCTGGTCCAGCGTGGTCTCACCCGCGCTGCCCGGGTCGCCGCCGCGACTGATCAGGTTGGTCTCGGGGTCGATCCCGCTGTAGCCCGTCCACAACGCGAGGTTACGGACGGCCGCGTTCAGCGTCACATAGCGCACACCGAGCTTCCGCTGGACCCACGCCCGCGGGAGCCGGTACGTCAGGCTCAGCTCGCGCCACCTGAGGTAGTCCCCCTTCTCGATGGCGTTGAGCCCGCTCCGCGGCGAGAGATGCTTGAGCTCCGTCGCGAACGTCATCGCCGCCGCCAGCCGCTGTTCCGGCGTGGACGCCGGGTTCACGAGGGCCAACTCGACCTCCGTGGCCTTCCGGAAGTTCCGCCCGATGTTCGGGTGGGTGCTGCGGAACGCGTCCGTCAAGTTGTGTACCCAGAAGTCGCCGGCCTTGTACTCGAACGTGGACGCGATCTCGAGGTTGCCCATGAGCGAGATGTTCGTCCCGAACGAGCCCTGCCAGTCCGGCGTGGGCTTCCCGAGATGGCTCTCCAGCCCGTCCTCCAGCAGGATAGCCGACGAACCGCTGATCGCATCGAGGGAGCGCGGCACCGCGAAGAACGCGAGCAGCTCCGCCTCGCTGTCCGGCTGGCCGTCGGGTATGCCGCCGGGGCCGGTGACGTCGAACGGCGTGAAGCCCTGGGCGAACGGCGCCAGCTTCGCGCCGAAGAACGCGCCGGGGGCGTAGCCCTCACGGATCCAGTTCCGGTACCGGATGTAGGAGCCGCCCACCTTGATCGGTGGGGCGCCACCCAGATCCGTCACGGTCTCCTTGAGGTACGACGCGTTGGCGAACATCCGGATCGTTACGTTCGGCTGGTTATAGACCAGCGCGTTCGCCGCGACCTCGAGCCCGTTGGCGTCGAGGCGCCCGATGTTCACCACCTGCGGGTTCACGAACCCGCCCGACGTCGCGAACTGGCGCGCGTACAGCGCGTCGCGCGTCGCACGGTCCCAGTAGGTGAAGTCGATCCCGAGCCGGTCATCGAACAGCCCGAATTCGGCACCCACTTCCCACTCCGTCGACTTCTCGGGCTTCAGGTCCTGGTTCCCCAGGTTGTCCGCTACGAGCCCCGGTCCGAGGGACGACGCGGCCGCGGAAAACGTCGTGAACTTGTCAAACGCGCCCGGCTGCAAGCCCGACTGCCCCAAGGCGCCACGCACCCGCATCGTCGAGAACGTGCGCGAGTTCCAGGTGGACAGGTCGCTGGGCACAATGGAAACGCTGACCTTCGGGTAGAACGTGCCGGAGGTGGACTCACCGAAGGCACTGTTGCGGTCGTACCGCCCGCCCACGGTCAGGAAGACCACGTTGTTGTAGCCGATCTGTTCCTGCGCGAACGCGCCGGCGTTCACGACCTCGAGGATGTTCTCGCCGGCGATTTGCTGCGCGCCCGCTCCCACGACCTCGAGACCGGGCCCGGGGAAGCTCTCGCCGCGGCCGTAGTCCGTCTCGTTCTTGGAAATGAAGCCCTGGCCGCCAGCGACGAACGTAGAGGAGATCTTGTCGCCGAAGCGGCGGTCCCACTGGAGCTTCGTCTCCAGCGTGATCTCACGGCGGCGGCGGTCGGCGATGTCACGCCGGCCGGCCACACGCGCGCCCGACAACAGGTCCACGTTCCAGGCGAACGGGAAGAACTCGGCGTCCTTCACGCTGGTCACGTCAACGCCGATAGTGGCGTCGAGGATCAGCTCCGACACGGGGCTGTACTGGGTCTGCAAGCTCGCCAGGTAATGCCGGGCGCTCTGGCTCACGAGGACCTGCGCCGTCTCCCTGGTCGTGGCGAAGGTCGCACCCTCCGGATTCCCCACGGGACTGCACGTGCCGTCACCATTGGGCGTACCCTGACCAAAAGACGTCTTGCAGGTGGCCCGCTCCGGCTTGGCGTCCATCACGGACGGCATGAACCCGTAGATGTTGTTGTTGTTCTCCGGCGTCTGGTGCTGCAAGTCGGAGAACTGGGTGGTGAAGCGGATCTTCAACTTGTCCGACGGCACCACCTCGAGATTGGCCGTGCCTTGCACCTTCTTGTTGATGTCGTCCGCGATTCCGCCGACCTCTTTCCCGGTGATCGGTCCGTTCTCGCGGGCGAACCGGCCCGAGACGAAGTAGGTGAGCCCGCTCGTGCCGCCGCTCACGGAGCTCGAATACGACTGCACCCAGCCGGTCTCGAGCACCGGATCGAAATAGTCGACCTCAAAGATCTGGAACGGCTGGATCTGAAATCCCCAGAACTGGCTCAGCTCGCTCGCCGTCAGGAAGTTGGCCGTGGTCTGTGTGGCGTCGTCACGCGCGAAGCCGGTGTTCGTCTTGTAGCGGCCCTGGTTCACCGAAGCGAGCCCCTGCTCGACCGTGAAGTCGAATTGCGGGGCGCCGCGCGCGCCTTTCTTCGTGAAGATCTGGATGACGCCGTTGGAAGCCTCGGTGCCGTACAGCGTGGCCGCCGCGGCGCCTTTCAGCACCTCCACGCGGTCGATCGATTCGGGGTTGATGTCGTCCAGCCGCGACGGCGCGCCGCCGCCGCCCACGAACATCAACGGGCTGCCGAAGCCGCCGCCCCGGTCCACGCGGATGCCGTCCACGTAGACGATGGGCTCGTTGTTCTGCGACAGGCTCGCGACCCCGCGGATGCGGATCCGCGCGCCCTCGCCCGCGAGCCCGCCCGACGGGCTGACCACGACGCCGGGCTCACGCGCCGAGATCAGCTCGGAGAAGTTGAGCGTCGGCGCGTTCTCGAGCTCGCTCGTCTTGATCGAGGCGATGGTGTTGCCGAGCCGCTTCTTCTCGGTCGCGGCTCCGGCGCCGGTCACCACGACCTCGTCGAGGACGATCACGTTCTGCGCCATCGCGAAGTTGAGCTCGGCCACCTGGCCGGCGCCAATCGTGACCGACTGGCTCGTCGTGCTGTAGCCCACCCGGCGCACGCGGATCGTATAGTTGCCGGCCGCCAGATTGAGCTGGAACTGCCCATCCTCGTCGGTGAGCGTGCCCAGGTCGGTGCCCGGCACGTACACCTGCACCGCGTTGAGCGGCCGCCGGCTGACCTCGTCGGCCACGCGGCCCCGCACGGTGCCGATCCCTTGGGCGAACGCCGATGCCGCCATCCCGACGGACAGCATGACGGCGACGACCGCCACAAGAGCCCCTCTAAACCAACCAGTAGGAGACATGAGACCTCCCGGCCTAGGGGTTGTGGGGCTAAGACAAAGAGGGTTTCCGCGACTGGGACTGCGAGGGAAGTCGAGGATACCCGGTATCCTTCAACAATGATTCCAGTCAGGAGTAACGTCAAGGGGTCTTCATAATCGGGCGCGGCAGAAGGCTGCGATCGAGCGTAACAGCATGTACAGCAACAACTTATGTATACGTCACTCACTCGATCCCGCGGCGGGCGAAGCGATGAAAGATGGACCACGCGAACCAGAACGCCGTGTAGGAGCGTGCGATCGGCGTAAGCGCCACGCCCGTGAGCGGCCCGGCGAGCGCCACGCCGGACTGGGACCACCGTGACCCCGTCTCCTCGTCTTCGTACTGCCCGGCGTGTTCCGCACTGGCGCGGAACGTCAGCGTCTCACCGTTCGCGCGACGATCGTACGCGATCGCAGTCTGGCTGGGCGTGTCCCACAGCACCACGATCGGCCGGCTGGCGAGCGTATCGTTGAGGGCCAGGGCGTCCACGCCTGCCGCCAACGTGACATCGCGCATCGCGAAGTAGGGATACACGACCTCGGCGTCGCCTTCGAATACGCCGAGGACCGGCTCCTTCGGGTTCCGGGTGATGTTGAACGGGGATGACGGAAAGAGCAGCTCATCGTTCGCCGGCACGGCGTAGTCGTTGTAGGGGTAGCGCCCGTACTCGCGGCTGAAGCCGGTGTGTGTGGTCACGACCGTCGTGGCCGGATGCAGCTCGAGCCAGCGCTCCCACGTGGTTTCCGCGATAGCCACCGACTGGAGCGCCGCGCCCTTGCGCGGGCCACACCGGGCCGACGCCAGAAGCTGCGGCCACACGCTCTCGGTCTCGGCGTCCACCATCATGAGGTTGTTCTCGAAGATGAGCCCGGACACGAGGAAGGTGTGGAGGGTGCCGTTCACCCACGGATCGTGCGCAAGGCCCGACCCCGTGAGCGGGCAGTAGGACACCAGCAGCGGCTCGCCCCCCAGAGTGTCGTTCACCACCTCATGCCACCACATCACGATCAAGGGATAGGCACGGGCCATGCCGTTCCGGACCACCCCGAGGATCCGGTCCTCCGGCGTGAGAAAGGTCGCGGCCGCGGCGCTGGCCACGTGGGGATCACTCAGGGCCGGAATCCCGCCACGTCCCACGCCGCCGTCAAACACGAACGGCGAGAACAGATCGCAGTCGACGAGCAGATCTGCGGGACCGCCCGAGTCGGAGCAGGCCGCGAGGGACGCCGCGGCGAGGAGCGGGGTGAGCAGGATCGCCAGACGCATGGGGTCACGACTCCGGTGGCAGCCCCTCGCTAACCGCCCACGGCGGCGAGGGGTTCCCGCCCCAGGGACGGCCGCGCCGGTTGACGAGCGCTTGCGTCCGTTCCCGGAGAGCGAGTAGTGTTTCGGAAGGGTTCATCCGTTGGAGCCGCCCATGCGTCATCCGTTGTCCGTGGTCGCCTTGTCGCTCACCCTCGTGCTCGTCGGCGCGTGCAACACCATCCGGCCATTGGGGCACACGGAGCCCCTGCCCGGCCAAGTGCTGATCGCCCAGCTCTCGGAGCCGATCGAGTTTCAGGTCGTGGAAGCGCGGTTGCAGAACATCATGGAGGTCGAAGGCACACTGCTCACGGCGACGACCGACTCACTGGTCCTCGCCGCTCAGAACCTGTGGTCTCGGAGCGGCGTGCGGCACGACGCGCTTGGCGCCCGGGTCGCGATCGCCCGGGACAACGCCCACGCGCTGCAGGCCAAGCGGCTGTCCGGGTGGCGCAGCGGACTGCTGTTCGTGATCGGCGGTGCCGCGCTTGCCGCGGCGATCTTTACGGTCCAGGCGGCGACCAGCGGGTCGCCGCCCGGTGGAGGCAAGCCGCCGCAGCAGCAATGACCGTCCTTACTGCTGGCCCCCGACGCGCACCGGATCGACGCTAAAGTCGCTGCCGCCGGACACGCCGTTGCCCAGTTGTCCGTTGCTGGCGAGGCCCCAGCAGTAGACGATCCGGTCGGTGGTAAGCCCGCAGCTGTGCTGGTTGCCCACCGCGACCGAGCTGAACCGGAGTCCGCCCGATACGGGTTCCGGCTCGAGGGCGCACGGGAAGTCGACCCCGGTACCGGGGTCGGCGCACAGGCCAGGCGCCCTGAGGCCCAGCTGGCCGTTGCCGTTCAGCCCCCAGCAGTAGGCCTCGTCAGCGGTCGAAACGCCACAGCTGAAAAACCCGCCCGCCGAGATGCGGTTGAATACGATCCCGCCCACCACGCTGGCGGGGACGTTTTCATTCAGCCGGCTGCCGGTGCCCAACTGGCCGAACACCGCGTTCCCCCAACAAAACCCCTCGCCGGCGGACGTCACGGCGCAGCTGTGCTCGAAGCCGGCGTTGATGGACGGATACGTCTGTCCCCCCGACACCGCGGCCGGCGACGTGGCCTCGTCGCCGCTGCCCGTTCCGAGTTGCCCGAGCGAGTTGGAGCCCCAGCAGTACGGCTCGTCCGCGCTCGAGAGCGCGCACGTATGGAACGCGCCGGAGCTGATGACCCGGAACCCGACCCCGCCGCTCACGAGCGTCGGTTGGGAACGGTCCTGCTTCGTGCCGTCCCCGAGCTGACCGTTGCCGTTCCAGCCCCAGCAGTAGGCTTCCTGGCCCGTGGTGATCCCGCAGGTGTAAGAGCCGCCGGCACTCAACTGGGTGAAGAGCAGCCCCCCGGCCACCTGGGTCGGGGCGGTCCGGCTGTTGTTGAGCGTCCCGTCGCCCACCTGGCCGTTGAGGTTGAAGCCCCAGCAGAACGCGCGGCCGTCGCCCGCGAGCGCACAGGTGTGCCCACCTCCCGCCGTCACCGCCGTGAACGCGACGCCGCCCGCCTGCGCCCGCACCGGACGACTCCGGTCCGAGGTGGACCCGTCGCCGAGTTGGCCGTCGCGGTTCCACCCCCAGCAGTAGACGGAGCCGGCCTCGGTGACGCCGCAGCTGTGGAGCGAGCCGGTGGTCACCGACACGAACGGCGACCCGATTATCGGCCCGGTGCTGTCCCCGCAGCCGGCGGCCAACACCGTCACCAGGAGCAACCCCAACATCCGATCGTACGTTGCAGTCGTCATAGAGTCCCCTTCGGGTCATTGGGCAATCGCAGAAGAATAGGGCGGGCCCCGAACGCATGCCAGCGCGGCGGGATCGGCCGGGCGCGTGGCTCTGCCCACCACCGCGCGCCATCCGCTACTGCGGCACGTCCTCCTGACGGCCGGTCGGTTGCCGGTAGGGCTTCTGCTGCACGTACAGGGACACGAGGGCCTCGATCTCGCGGGCGAGCGGCTCGTCACCTCGGCGGCGGGCGAGCGCGAGCGCCTCCTCGGCGGTCACGATCGCGCGCAAATACTCGCCGGCCGCGGCGTAGGCGACGCCGAGCGTATGAAGCGCGCCCGGATCGTGTCGGCGCGTCAACGTCACCGCCCGCTCCGCCAGCCGGACGGCCTCCGCCGGATCCCACGCGCGATCGTCTGCCGTTGTCGCGAGGGTCCACGCCGTCGCGAGGAGCGGCGCCGGCCACGCCGGGGCGATGCGCGCCGCCTGCCGCGCATGCGCCAGGCCGTCGGCGACCCGTCCCGTCGCCGTCAGCGCCAGCCCCAGGTTGTGATGCACGTCGGCGCGGAGCGAGTCGAGCGCCAGGGCGCGGCCATATGCCGCAATGGCCCACTCCACGTCGCCCCGACCCATGAGCGCGTTCCCCAGGTTGTTGTACGCATCCACGTGGGCGGGGATGGCGCGGATCGCGAGCCGGAAGTGGGCGATCGCCTCGTCGAGGCGTCCGCGGGACTGGAGGGCGAGCCCGAGGTTGTAGTGCAGGTTGCCGTCCCCGGGCACGATCCGGAGCGCTTGGCCGTAGCGGACGATCGCCTCGTCGTATCTCCCGAGCGCGAACAGGAGACCCGCCAGGTCCGCTTGCGCGGTCGCGTCGTCGGGGCGGAGCGCGACCATTTGCTGGAGGCCGGCCAGACGGGTCGCCAGGTTCTTGCGCGTGACATCCCGTTGCAGGATCGTGAGGTTCTCGGCATCCCGCGGCAGGACCCGGATCCACAGGTCGCCCATCTCGTCCACGGAGTGCGGCCCGAAGACGACGCGCCGTGGCGGGTCGTTGGGGTTGCGCGGATTCGCCGCCGAGTTGTCGTACGTGTACCGCATCACCACGGTCGTCCCTTGGGGCAGATCTACGGGCTCGGCGTAGCGGTAGGCGTCCTGCCAGTTGAAGTCCCAGTCGGGTATGTGCAGCAACCACCGCTCCGAGCCGTCGGGCAACTCCGCGAACGCGCGGAGGTCCTTGCCGAGGTAATGGGCGTGGGGGTACACACCCAGCACCTGGACATCGACGGGGAGAACGTAGCGGTCCTCGATGACGTAGTCCGGGACGCCCGCCGTGATGTCGATCGTCTCCGATCCGAGTCGCAGGGTCGTGGGAAGGCGCGTGGGCGGCCGGTCGGCGAAGTAGAGCCCGACGGTCGCGGCGATCCTCTCCGGGCGCCCCGTAGGCCGGAGGTGGAGCTGTAACACGATGTCGGTCCCGGGCTCGAGGGGCCAGGCAAAGCCCTCGGGCTCCCGAAACGGGAGACGGCCCGGCGTCCAGCCCAGGAAGAACCCCTCCGGCATCCGGGCGTTGCCCACGTGCATGCCGTCGAAGCCGGGTTCGGGATCCCGCAGATCCAGCTGGCGGGAAGCGGGTGTGCGATCCACCATGACCATGGCGTGATGCACCGCCCGCGGGTTCCCGGGATGGAGCTCGACTGCGGCGACGTAACGCGTTGCGGACACGCGGGCCGGGATCACCACGTTGCGGAAGACTTCGGGCCCGCTCGCATGGAGGGTGTACGCCTCCGGCATCCGCACCACGAGATCGGGCTCGCCGAGCAGCCACCCGTCCGCCCATGATGGCCGGGCCGGCAGGTCCGCGGGATCACCTTCCACCGCGCCCTGCGCCACCCACTGCTGCAACGTCGCAATCTCCCTGTCGCCCAGCCGCCGCTCGTCCGCAAAGCGTCCGCGACCGGCGGCGGGCAACCACGGCGGCATTCGCCGTGTCGCGGTCACGGCCACGATCAGCTCGGCGCGCTGCTTCGCGTCCCGATACGTCAGCAGGCTGAAGGGCGCCGGCCCCTCGGGCCGGTGGCATCCCGCGCAGCTCCTGTAGAGGATCGGCGCGACGTCGCGAGCGAACGTCAGCGTGTCCCGCGCCGCGGGGGACACGATCGGTGTCGGACCCGGACCGTGGACTGCCGCGACGGCACCCACGACGGTGGCCACACCCGCCACCGTCGCCGCGGAACGGCGCCACCGGCGCGCCGAAGCGCCTACGCGCTGCCAACGATCGAAATGGCGTTGACGTCCCATGGAGGTATCTTCGTCCTCAAGCATCGCCGACGGCCCTGCGTGGCCGCTCGTCCCCGCAGCGGAGTGTAACCACACCACGCTACTCGAGACAGGCAGGCTCGTGACTACCATCATACCCCGCGCCGCGTCATTGGTCGTCCCGTTGGGACTCCTCGCGGCGGCTCCTCCAGCCGCCGCCCAGGATCCGCTTCGGGCGGTGGACCGCTATCTCGAGCGCCACCAGGCCGCCGTGGTAACCGAGCTCAGCGACCTGCTCGCGATCCCGAACGTGGCCGCGGACCTCGTCAACATCCGGCGCAACGCGGAGACGCTGGTGGCGATGCTGGAGCGGCGTGGCGTCCGGGCCAGGCTGCTCGAGACGGGGGCCCAGCCCCTCGTCTTCGGCGAGATCGGCGATCAGTCGCTCCCCACCATCCTGTTCTACTGTCATTACGACGGCCAACCCGCCGATGCATCCGACTGGGCGCAGGACGACCCCTGGCGGCCGGTGCTCCGAACGGCGGCGATCGAGGCGGGCGGCGCGCCCGTCACTAGCTGGCCGTCGGGGCGTGAGCCCTACCCCGACGACTGGCGGCTGTACGCTCGATCCGCGAGCGACGACAAGGCGCCAATCGTCGCCCTCCTGCATGTGCTCGACGCCTGGCGTGCGGCGGGCGTCTCCCTCCCGAACCGGCTCACCTTCCTGTTCGAGGGGGACGAGGAGGCCGGCTCGCAGCACCTCGCCGAGGTCGCGCGGGAGCATCGCGACCTGCTCGCCGCCGACCTCGTGGTGATGGCGGACGGCCCGATCCATCCGTCGGGGCGGCCGACCGCCGACTTCGGGCTACGCGGGCTCGCGGCAGTGACGCTCACCCTGTACGGCCCGGTGCGTCCGCTCCATTCGGGGCATTACGGCAACTGGGCGCCCAACCCCGCCATGCGTCTCGCCCAGCTCCTGGCCAGCATGAAGGGACCCGACGGCGCGGTGCTCGTGCGGGGGTGGGCGGACGACATGGTCCCGCTAGGGCCCGCCGAGCGGGCGGCGCTCGACGCGTACCCGCACGACGACGAGGCGCGCCGGCGCCAGCTCCAGCTGGGGTCGATGGACGGCGACGGGCGGACGCGGCTCGAGTTGATCGCGCAGCCGTCGCTCAACGTGCGTGGCCTTCGCAGTCTCTTCACCGGCGCCCAGGCCCGCACATTGATCCCGGACGTCGCGATCGCCGAGCTGGATCTCAGGCTCGTGGCAGGCAACGACCCCGCCGCGCAGGTCGCGAAGCTGGTGCGCCACATCGAGGACCAGGGCTATACCGTCGTGGGCTCCGCGCCCGATTCGGCCACGCGGGTCACCACGCCGCGATTGGTGCAGGTGACGGCGGGTGAGGGGTACCCGGCGGGCCGGACGCCGTTGGATCATCCGGCAGCGGTGGGACTCGTCGAGGCGCTCCGGCGAGCGGGGTTGGGCAACCCCGTCGTGAGCCCCACGATGGGCGGCAGCGGGCCGGCCTACGTGTTCACCGACGTTCTCGGAGCGCCGTTCGTCGTGGTGCCGATCGTGAACCATGACAACAACCAGCACGCGGCGAACGAGAACGTGCGGCTGGGGAATCTGTTTCGGGGGATGAAGATCCTGGCGGCAGCCGCCGCCGTGCGGGTGAACTAGCGAGCTGGCCGTGCCACCGCCGATCAACGAGCTCCTCCTCTGTTTCGCCGTGCGCGTGACAACTCGAAGCGCAGGCTACAGCCGTAGCGGATGGACACCGTGTACTCCGCGATCCATTCCCTCAGCCGACCTGGCGCTCGGCCATCCCGTCCGCCGGTACGCGTCGTTCCACGAGGCGGCCGTGGTACTGGAGCGGCTCGGCGCACGGGCGGGGCTCGCACGATGAGCGGGCACCGGTTCCTGGTTCTCGCCTTGCTCGTCGCGAGCTGCGGCCAACCCGCCGACACGGCGTGGCACGACAGCGAGGGGTACCGCTGGCGGGCGCTGGACGTCCCGCGGAGAGGCACGCCCGGCTTCACGCTGCTTCATTCCCGCCGAACCGGCGTCACCTTCCGTAATACCGTGAGCGAGTCGCTGGTCGTCAGGAACCGCATCCTGGCTGAGGGGGGCGGCGTGTGCTTCGGGGACGTGGACGGCGACGGGATGGTGGACATGTTCCTTGCCCGCACGGAGGGGCCCAACGCGCTCTATCGCAACCTCGGCGGGTGGCGCTTCGAGGACATCGCCGAGCGTACGGGCGTCGCGGCGCCCGACCGCTACTCCACGGGCTGCGTGTTCGCGGACGTCGACGGCAACGGACATCTCGATCTGATCCTCCTCGCCCTCGGCGGGCCGAATGCGCTCTTCCTAAACGACGGCACTGGGCGTTTCACCGAGCAAGGCGAGGGCGCCGGCCTGACCTCGTCGGCCGGGAGCACCACGATCGCCGTGGCCGACGTGGATGGCGACGGCGACCTCGACCTGTACGTCGTCAACTACAAAGCCTACACCACCCTCGACCGGATGTCGCCGCAGGAGCGGGCCTTCGATCAGGTCGTGCGGCCGCTGGGTTTCCGGCAGTCTGAGGTTCGGGAGCGATACCGCGCGGAGTACAAGCTGGTCGACCGTGAGGACCTGGGCGGGATCAGCCTGGTGCAGCGCGCGGACCCCGATTTCTTCTACCGGAACGACGGGGCCGGCCGATTCGTCCGCGAGCCGATCGCGGGCAACCCCCGGTTCGTGGACGAGCACGGCCGCGTGCTCGCGGAAGAGCCGGAGGACTTCGGTCTCGCCGCGATGTTCGCGGATCTGAACGGCGACGGCGCGCCCGACCTGTACGTGGCCAACGACTTCGAGGACCCCGACCAGTTTTGGCTCAACGACGGCCGGGGGAATTTCCGGCTGGCGCCGTGGTACGCCCTGCGCTCCACCAGCAACTCGACCATGGCCGTGGACGTGGGGGACGTGGACCGCGACGGACGGCCGGACCTCTTCCAGGTGGACATGCTGAGCCAGGACACGCGCCGGCTCAAGACGCAGATCGCGACGCACACCGCGGTGCCCAAGAAGCCCGGGCAGGGAGAAGGCCGCCCCCAGATGCAGCGGAATACCCTGCACCTGAACCGTGGCGATGGCACCTTCGCGGAGATCGCGCGACTCGCCGGCGTGGGAGCTTCAGGGTGGTCCTGGTCCACCCTGTTCCTCGACGTGGACCTCGATGGCTGGGAGGACATCCTGATCGGGACCGGCCACCCATGGGACGTCATGGACGGAGATACCCAGTACAGCCTGCGCAGCCGGCTCGACGAGATCGACTGGCGGCGCATGCTGTTCGAGTTCCCGCCTCTTGCGCTGCCGAACGTGACGTTCCGGAACCGCGGTGACCTGACCTTCGAGGATGCGAGCCGCGCCTGGCGGTTCGACGTGGGAGAGGACATTTCGCACGGGATGGCGCTGGCCGATCTGGACGGGGACGGCGATCTGGACGTCGTCATCAACCGGCTTGGCACGCCGGTCGCCGTCCTGCGCAGCGATGCCACCGCGCCGCGGGTCGCGATCCGGCTCCGCGGCGAGCCGCCGAACACCAGGGGCATCGGCAGCCGGGTGCGGGTGCTCGGTGGTGCGGTGCCGAGGCAGCAGCGAGAAGTCATCGCCGGCGGCCTGTATCTCTCGGGCTCGGAGGCCCTTCTCGCCTTCGCGACGGGAAAGGCGGAGGTGGTGACGATCGAAGTGGACTGGCGCGACGGCCGCCGGACGGTGATCGAGGGCGCGCGCCCCAACCGGCTCTACGAGATCGACCAGGTCGCCGCGCTGCCCACATCGGACCCGGCGCCGGACCCCGCGCCGGCGCTGTTCCAGGATGTCTCCGACCAGCTCGGCGGCCACCGGCACGTCGAACCCTACTTCGACGACTACGCCCGCCAAGTCCTGCTCCCCAACGCGTTCAGCCAGCTGGGGCCGGGCATCGCTTGGTTCGATGCGGACGGCGACGGCCTCGAAGACTTGATCGTCGGCGCCGGCCGCACCGGCACGCTTGCCTGGTTCCGGAACGAAGGCGGCCGACTGAGGCCAGCCGCGGTACGCGTCCCTCCGGCGCAGGTAGACCTCACCACCGTCTTGGGCTGGCCCAATGGCCGGGGAGGGCGGACGGTGATCGCCGGCGTCTCGAGCTACGAAATGGGAACGACCAAGGATGCCCTGGCCGCGCCCAGCGTGGTCACTTATTCTCCGGTGACCGGGGCGATGACGCCCCTGGTCCCCGGTGACAGCGCGAGCGTGGGCCCGTTGGCCGTCGCGGATTACGACGGGGACGGCGACCTCGACCTGTTCGCCGGCGGGAGGATCTTCCCAGGTGGCTACCCGCTCTCCCCGTCCTCGCGGCTGTACCGGAACGAGGGGGGGCGTCTGGTACCCGATACCGCGAATAACGCTCGGTTCGCCGGCATAGGCATGGTCTCGGCGGCCCTGTTCACCGACATCGACGGCGATGGGTGGCTGGACCTGATCGCGGCCATCGAGTGGGGAACCATCCGCATCTGGCTGAACGAGAGCGGCCGGTTCCGGCCCGCGCCGGAGATGCCGGGCCTGTCGGGGATCTACAGCCGGTGGAACGGGCTTGCCACCGGCGACCTGGACGGCGACGGGCGGCTCGACATCGTTGCCACCAGTTGGGGCCGCAACACCGACTACCAGGTGAGCCAGACCCGGCCGTTGTTCCTGTACTCCGGTTTCTTCGAGAGTGCCCGTCCCACCGGGGTGCTGGCGCAGGAGGACCCCCGCATCGGGGGCGTCGCGCCGCTTCTCGCCTTCGAACGCGTCACCCTGGCGCTTCCCAATGCCGCCCGACGGCTCCGCACGTTCGGTGCTTACGCCGATGCCACCGTGGATCAGGTCCTGGGCCCGCTCGCCTCAGCAGCGATCCGGCTCGGCGCCACGACCATGGACCACCTGGTGTTCCTCAACCGGGGGGATCGGTTTGAGGCCCGGCCGCTGCCCCTCGAGGCGCAATTCACGCCGGCCTTCTACGCCGGCGTCGCGGACTTCGACGGCGACGGAAACGAGGACCTGTTCCTGAGTCAGAACTTCTTCGCCACGGAGGTCGCCACGCCGCGGCATGATGCGGGCCGGAGTCTCCTGCTCCGAGGTGACGGCGCCGGGGGACTCGAGCCCGTCCCTGGGCAGCGCTCCGGCCTGATCGTCTACGGCGACCAGCGGGGAGCGGCGTACGCGGACTTCGACGGTGACGGGCGGCTCGACCTCGCCGTCAGCCAGAACGGGGCCTCCACGCGCCTGTTCCGAAACGCCGGTGCCGTCCCCGGACTCCGCGTTCGGCTGGTCGGCCCGCCGGGCAACCCGACGACCGTCGGCGCGCAAATGCGGCTGCGCTACGGTGACCGGGCCGGGCCGGTCAGGGAGGTGCAGGCGGGCTCGGGGTACTGGTCGCAGAACGGCGCGGTGCAGGTCCTGGGGCGTGCCGGTGAGCCGACGGCGCTGTCGGTCCGGTGGCCCGGCGGACGCGAACACGTGGTCCCGCTGGCGCCGGGCCAAGTGGAGGTCACGGTGCGGGTGCCCTGAGGAGGGAATCCCTCGCGTTCATCCAATAATGAAGAAGGGGCGGGATCGTGATCCCGCCCCTTCTTGTTGGCCACTCCTGCGGCATTCCGACGTCAGAACCTCCTGGAGGGCCGCATAGCCAGGTAGTGCGCCCAGATCTCCCGGACCGACCGGACCCTGGTGCGGCTGCTCTCGCCTCCGCCGGCGCCGACGACCGACATGTCGGGCTTGCCCGGCCCGCCAAACGTGTAGATCTCGCGCAAGAGCACGTCCAGCTCCTTCGCCGGGACCGGCATGTGCCTCGGCGTGTCGGCGATCAGCCCGTCGACCCGGCGCCGATTGAAGAACGGCGTGGAGCCCTGACCCATGAACTCGATCTCCTGCTCGTACTGCAGCGCGGCGAGCAGCGCGGCGTCGGATTCGCCACCGGTCAAGGCGGGCAACCCGCCCCGCCCCACGCGGCTGTTATTGATGAGCTGCGCCGCCTGCCCCTTGTTGCCGCCACTCCGGATCAGCCCCTCGGCCCACAGCAGGTCGTTCATCTGAACTGTGTAGAACGGGTCCTGCCCCGTGCCGTCGGAGCTTGGCAGGTTCTCGCCCCGGTAGGCCAGCCGCTCGTACCGGATGTGCACGAGGTTGCTCTGGTGGTATTGGCCGCGCGCCGGTGGGAAAATCACCACGCCCGAGCAGGCAAAGTCGGTGCCGGCGTTGGCGGTCGCCGCAATGGTCGAGTAGCCGTTGAAGTCGTCCTCCGGCCCCCACGAGCCATCCCCCACCCGCCGGTCGGCCGATACCGTCGGGCAGGGATTACCCCCGGGTTCCGGCCATGGATGCGCGTGGTTGGTCGCGAGCATGCTGGCCACCCGCGTGTCCACCCGCGCGGTGCCGATGGAGTTCCCCCAGACCTTCACGCAATCGAGGTCACCGCATTCGCGGCCGGTCGCATCGACGTAGAACTCCCAGTCGAACGCGCCGACGCTGATCCCCTGCGAGGCGAACGTCGCCACGCTGGCCCAATCGGCCTGGGCATTCTCCGCGGCGTTGCGCGGAAACATGGCGACCAGCTCGGCCTGCATGGTTCGGATGACCTGACGGATCTGTTCGTTGGTGTAGGATTTTCCGGCGCCGACCCCCATCCACGCGGCGGGTGTCGACCAGGACTTCGCCCCGGCCTCCGTCCACGCCTCGTTGAATTTCTGCAGGGCGGCGTCACGCACCTCTTCCCTGGTGTTGAAGTCGATGTCGGAAATGTTGGTCAGGTCGGCGGTCTCGTCGAGCACGAAGCCCTGATCGTACATCAGCGCGATGCCGGCGAAGGCCATTCCCTGCATCATCTTGGCGATCGCCTTGTTGCGCGACGTCAGCGTATTGTCGGCGGCACAGTCGGAGTCAAAGCAGAGGCCGCCCTCAATCGCCGCGAGCACGTCGTTGGCCGACGAGAGCACCGAGTTGTACCCGTACCACGAGGTTTCGACGGTTGGGCCGCCGGCAGCCTCGGGCGCCGTGGCGCTGTTGTTCCAGCCGCACCGCGACGGGCAGTCGGAACCGACGGAGCTGTAGAACCGGATGGCCGCGTTGTTCCACGAGGCGGTGTAGTTGTCGGCCATCATGTTCGGGGCCTGAATCAAGTAGTCGCCACGGGTTGCGACCCAGGTTCTGATCGAGCCACCCAGCAACGCCGAGAGGCCGGCGGGATCCTCGAAGGCCCGCGGCGCGTCTGGGGCGTTCGGGTTCTCGATGTCCAGGTCGCAGGCGCCGGCTACCAGGACGAACGCCGCCATGGCGGTGGCCAGGGACGACAACCGCAGCTTGGGAATCGCTCTATGTGGGTTCATGACGGGCGTCTCCTCAGTACGAGATCTCGACGACGGCCGAGAAGGTCCGGAATTGCGGATACTGGAACCAATCCATCCGAACCTGGAACGGGTCGCCGAACAGGCCTGACACTTCCGGATCGAGCCCGGAATAGTTGGTGATCGTGAACAGGTTGCGGGCGATGAACCCGAGCCGTAACTGGTGGAGTCGTCCCAACCCGATTGCCCTGAGCTGGTCGCCCACGAAGGTGTAGTGGACCGACAGCTCTTTGAGTTTGGCGTACGACCCGTCCTCGACGAAGAAGTCGCTCGGATCGAGGCCGTTGTAGATCGCGACCGCGTAGTACGATAACGCCTTCTTGGGGCAAGCTGGCATGGGGTCAGATACCGTGCCACACGTCGGGTCGTTTTGGCCCTTGCCGGCCTGATCCTGCACTCGGTCGCGGGTCGCCTGGAAGGCCCACTGTCTGGTCCCGTTGTACAGGTCGCCGCCCTTCGACCAGTCGAGCAACGCATTCACCACGAGTCGCTTGTGAGTGAACGTGGTGCCGAAGCTCATGTTGAAGTCGGGGTTGGCGTTGCCGATCTCCACGATCTGCGACGTCTCCAAGCAGGTGCCGCTCGCGTCCTCGCGCTTGCAGAACGTGTATTTGATGGCCCGTTCGTTGATCGTGCCGTAGGCGTCCCTCCGGACGACGAAGCCGTCCTCGTTGACCATGACATTGTTGGGATCCCACGTCTGGCCGGGCCCGGACTGGGCCGCCTTGGCCGGGTCGTCGTACAGGTCGTTGATGTTGCGAACCCAGCGGTTGCCGTACATGACCCCCAGATCCGAGCCCTGGCCCAGGAAGAACGCAGCGGGCATCTGCTGGAAGCTGTACAGCCGCTCCGGCAGGTCCCACTCCGTGATCACCTGGCGGGTCCGGTCGCCCACGATGTTCAGGGTGAAGGTGGTGGTGCGGCTGTTGATCAGGCGGGCCGCGAGTGTCGCCTCATGGGTCCTCGACCGGAGCGAGCCGGTATTCTGCCATTGCTGCTTGAAGCCGGCCACCGCGGGCAGATCGGCCAAGAGGATCTGGTCGGTGGTTTTCTTCTCAGCGTAGGTGTACTCGAAGTTATACCGGCCGCCCCCGAACTCGATGTTGGTGCCCACTTCCAGCTCCGCCGAGCGGGCCGGCTTGAGGAGCGGATTGCCCAGGATCTCCTTGGTGAACCCACCGGGGGTCACGGTCAGGATTTCATACTGGTCGTCGAACTGGGGCCGCAGACCCGCCGTGCCGTAGGAGGCCCGGAGCCGCAACTCGTCGAGGCCCGGGATCCGCAGGTCCTCAGTGACCCGCCACGCCCCCGAGACGCGGAAGTAGGTGGCCCACCGGCTCTCCGGCCCGAACAGTGACGACCCGTCGCGCCGCACCAAGGCATCCACGATGTACCGGTCCTTGATGTCGAACGTGGTGATGCCATAGTAGTTCTGGGTCCGGAGATCCTCTTCGCGCGAGGCCACCCGAATGGTGCTCTGGTCGGCGCCAGCGTACTCCGGTACGCGGGCCACGAGCAGCGTGTTAGCCGTGTCTCCGAGCAGCCTGTTCTGCTCCTTCTCGTAGGTCACGCCCAGCTTCGTCGTGTTCGTGATGTCACCAAAGGTCCGGGTGCTGCTGAGCGTCGCGCCGGCGTTGTACTGGCTGTTGTTTCTCATCAGCTTGACGAGGGACCCCGCAAGCTCGGTGCCTGAGGAGGTCTGGAAGCCGAACGGTGTCACGTCCTTGAAGGCCTCCGACTCTTGGTCGTAGGCGAAGCTGGCTTCCGCCGTCAGCCAGTCGCGCATCCACCACCGTACCCTGCCCGACCCCATGAACCGAGTGCGGTCCTGGTTGATCTTCCGATTGGCCAGCTCGTACATGGGGTTGAAGTCGTTGGCCACGTCGCCGCTCAGGGGCACGATGGGGCAGAACTCTACTCCGCCACACGTGGCAGTGATGTCCACGTCCGGCTGGAGGAACATGAGACCGAAGAACGGTCCTCCCTGACCCTCCTCTGCTCGCCCGTTGGTCGATGTTCCGTAGAACGTGCTAAAGGACGCGTCGACATTGGTGCGCAGACGCTGGTCGAGGTTGAGCCGGAAGTTCTGGCGGTTGTACCCGCCGAGCCCGAAGATCACGCCCTCGTTGTTGGTGTTCTGGAACGAGGCGTTGAAGTTTGTGGTTCCGCGCCGCTGCCCAACCGAGATGTACCCTGTCCAGAACGCGCCAGGATTCACCAGGGCGTCCCAGTGGTCGTATTGGACCGAGAACGGATTGTCGGCGATCTGGTCCGGCTCCGTGATCCGGCCGCCGGTTGGGGTGACCTCGTAAACACCGGCCGGGTCGCAGGGTGCGCCGGGCGTCGTGCCGCAGGCTACCCACGCGTGCGACTGGGAGAACTCCATCCGCTTTGGCATGTTGTTGACGCCGGCCTCAAAGCGCGTGGTCACCCGAAGCGTGCCCTCAGCCAGCGACCGCCCTCGCTTCGTGAAGACCTGCACCACCCCGTTTGCCGCGTTCGAGCCGTACAGCGAGGACGCGGCGGCTCCCTTGATCACTTCCACCCGCTCCACGTCCTCGGGCGCGATGTCCGCGAGACCGAACCGGGTGATCAACCCGTCCACGACGAACAGCGGATCCTGCGTACCTCCGATGCTGGTAGCGCCGCGGAGCCGGATCGACACCTCGCCGCCAGGCTGGCTCGAGGTCGGAACCAGGCGGGCGCCAGCCACCTTACCCTGAAGAGCCACAAGCGCGCTCGACCCAGGGACCTCCTGCAATTGCTCCGCCGACACCTTCCCCACCGTAAAGGTCAGCTTCTTCGCGGACATGGCTTCCGCCACGCCGGTGACGATGACCTCCTCGAGGCGAAGGGGGTCGGCCTCCAATTCGAAGTTCTGTTGCTGGGTGCCCGGCCCGAGGGTGATGGTGCGGCTGGCGGGTCGATAGCCGATGAATCGCGCCATCAGCACCACTTGCTGGCCGCGCACGGCTGGTGCGGCGATGGTGATCGTATAGGTCCCGTTCTCCGCCGTGCCTGCCGCGAAGTTGGTGCTGGCCACCGTCACGGTGGCACCACCCACCGGATCGCCACGCTCCGAGACAACGCGGCCAGTAATGACCGCGTCCTGCGCCACGAGCGGACTGGCGATGAGGGCCACGAATGCCGCAGCGGCACTGCCGACCGCCAGCGGACCACGACGTGAAACGCGCATCATCGGCCTCCTTGCTGATTAAGCGGAGAACGACCTGCGACTGCGGAATCCCCGCGGGCCTCGGCCGAGCCGCACTGACGCAAAGGGCCGAGCATCGCGGGGCAATGCCGACGCTTCGCGTGAGCGTGGAATCGGCCGTACGTTGGGCAACTCTTGGGCCTGTTGGTAGAGCACTGAGATAGGGGCTATCTTACACCTGGTACATGATTGCGCAATAGGGGCCAATGGAGCAGTCTCGTGATCCCTAGAGCACCGCCGAGCCGCACCGCCGGAGCCGGCATCCTGGCCGGAGCCCTGCTGGCAGCCCTACTCGGGGTCGCGATCGGTCCGGAAACCGGCACCGCCCAGGCGACACTTCGGGGACGCGTCATCGACAGCGAAACAGGCCACCCACTCCCGGGGGCCGTCGTCCAGATCCGGCCCGGCCACCCTTCCCTCACCACGGACACTCTTGGTCGGTTCGAGGCCCCGGAACTCCACGCGGGAGATGTGGAGGTCACGATTCACGTGCTGGGGTACGCCACCGGTGTCTCTACCGTTCGCCTTCCCCTTTCGGGCGAGCTGGACTGGGTCTTCGCTCTCACCTTCACGGGACACCGGCTGCCGGAGCTGGTCGTGCAGGCCCGCGCCGACCAGCTCATGCCGCGCTACTTGGACTTCGAACGGCGACGGAAGCGCGGGCTGGGCGCCTACCTCCGATGGGACGAGCTGATCGAGCGGGGGTACAGCTCGGCGGGGGATGCCCTCCGGACCGTCCGTGGGGTCCGCATCCAATGCAACCAGCAGACATTCGAGTGCTTCGCGGTCATGGCCCGCGCCCCCCAATGCCAGCCGACCTGGTGGATTGACGGCGTAGAGGTCCGCTCGTTCCACGAGAATACCCCGATCCGCGACATCTACGGGATCGAGATCTACCGCGGCCCCGGAGAGATCCCCGGCGAGTTCACCGGTTCGAACGCCGCCTGCGGCGTCATCGTGATGTGGACGAAGTCGCGGCCGTTCCGATAGGCCAGTCAAGACCGCCGCCGGCCGCCTGATCGAGACGGACGTTGCGCCGCCGCCGGTGGCGTCCGTCCGTGCGTGCCGCTACGGACTCGGGACCGGCACCGGCTGCAACTGGTCGGAGCCGGCCGTCATCCCGAGTTGGCCGTTGTCGTTCCACCCCCAGCAGTAGGCCTCCCCGGCGGTCGTCACGCCGCACGTGTGCAATCCCCCGGCCGTGATCGCTCGGAACGCGAACCCGCCGCGCACCTGCACCGGCGCTCTCCGGTCGTCGCGGGACCCGTCACCGAGCTGGCCGCGATCGTTGCGGCCCCAACAGTAGGCGACGCCCGCCGCGGTCACCGCACAGGTGTGGTCGAGGCCCGCACTCACGCGCGCGAAGAATAAGTCGCCGACGCGCACCGGCGTGCCGCGCCGCACCTGGTTCCCGAGCCCGAGCTGGCCGAAGTCGTTGTCGCCCCAGCAATGGAGCTCGCCCCCCACCTCGAGCGCGCAGCTGTGGGAGCCGCCCGTCACGATGGCGCTGAAGCGGAGATCGGTGACCACCATCGCGGGCTCCGCCTGATCGTTGGGAAACCCCGTCCCCAACTGCCCGGCGGCGCCGCCGCCCCAACAGTAGGCTTCGCCACCGGTCGTGAGGCCGCAGGAGTGCGCGGCACCGGTGGCGATGTGCTGAAATACGAGACCGCCGGTCGCGGCGCTCGGCGCGAGCTGCGTGGTCCCGGTCCCGTCTCCCAGCTGACCGCGCTCGTTGTCGCCCCAGCAGTAGGCCACCCCCGCGACCGTCACGCCGCAGGTGTGCGTGCCTCCAGGATGGACGGTGGCGAAGCCGAGGCCGCCGCTCACGGCGACCGGGGACGACCGCGCAACGTCCGTCCCGTCCCCGAGCTGACCGCGAAAGTTCTGCCCCCAGCAGAAGGCCGCCCCGCTTGTGGTCACCGCGCAGGTGTGCGGAGTTCCCGCTTCCAGCGCGGCGAACGCGGTTCCGCCGGAGACGGCGGCGGGGGCCGCACGGGCCGTGGTCGACCCGTCGCCGAGTTGGCCCTCGTCGTTGAACCCCCAGCAGAACGCCTGTCCCGTCGCGGTGAGGGCACAGGTATGGAGGCCACCGGCGGAGAGCGAGGTGAACGCCGTCGTGCCGGGGCCGACGGGCTCCGAGCCGCACGTGCTCACGAGCGGGACGAGCACCATGCCGACGACCATGGCGATCCGACGTCGGGACATCGTCAACGGCGGTACGCGATCGGCGGTCCGCACCGGACTCACAGGGGCGGCGGCGGCGGCGGCGGTGGTTCTTCGCCCCCGCCGCCGATGAGGGCGGCGTTGGCCAGGACGGCGAAGAGCGCGAGAACGCCCGCCAGCAGCCCGGTCCGCACGGCCGAGAGGCGCCGGACCTCGACCTGGGCGATCCCCTGCCACGCGACGTTGACGGTCTCGCCGATCCCCCTATGCTCCGCACCGTTCGTCGAGCGGAGCCACAAGGCCGACAGCACGAGCTCCTCGCCGTTCGACTCGACGACCTCGCCCTCCACCACCTGGACGCCGCGCGCGGTGATGTTCGTAAGCGGCACTTCGGCAGGACTCGAGAGGGTGGCCCGCACCACCGCGCCGCGCTGCAACGGGGGAGCCCCCTCGCGCACCGGCACGTACGCGACGCAACCGCCGCACAGCACCGCGACGGCCAGCCAGGTCACCGGCCCTCCTGGCATGGGCCGTCGCGCGAGACGCCGACCGCCCCGCGGCGGTGGCTCACCACGTTGGGTCATCACGAAGCCTCAGCGTGGCCCGATGTCGAGCACGTTGGTCTTGAGGGTCCACACGACGCGCGCCCCGAGATACATGTCGAAATCGCGCGAGCGGATCTCCTGACCGTCTTCTCCCGTCGCCACCAATTGGTAACGGCTTTCGAACATCGCCTCACGAAAGGTGAGGGACTTCGTGTCGCCCGGGGCCACGGCGCCCAGGAAGGTCCGGGCGCCCGAGCGGGAGAAGATCCGCACCGTGACGAGGGTCCGCGGGGTGAGGTTGTTGCGGACACGCACCTCAACGGCGTCCTCGGGGACCACCGGGTCCGCGGCGGACCTGCCGGCTGCGCATCCCGCGACGAGCAGCAGGATGGCAGCCGGCAGGAGACCGCTACGGCGATGACCGCGCCGCACTGCGAAGCCTAGCAAGGGTTCGGATCGTTCGCATTCCGAGCGGGCTGGCTCGTCGCCTCGGGAATGTTACGATTCGTCTGGCGCTCCGCATTGTCGTAAAACAGGCGGCCGGGAATCTGTTGGCCCTGGTACGTCGTGATGGCGGGCCGGCACGTCCGCTTATAGTCGTTCCAGATCTCCCGATTCAGGAACAAGGCGATGTACTTCTGCGTCATCAGCTCGTCGAACAGCGCCTGCCCCGTGAGGGCGTCATTGGCGGCGAGCGCGCCGGCGAGGCTGAGTCCCTTACGCGCCGCGTCGCACGCAATGCCGGCGTCGAGGGCGGCCCGCACCTGCGCATCGGTGCCGCCCGTCCGATACAACGCCTCGGCGATGATGAACTGCGTTTCGGCGCACGTGACGAACGGCTGCCGGTAGGCCGGCGCGCCCGCCCCGCTCACATCGTTCAGCCGTGACGAGTTGGTGCCCGGGTCGCCGGCCGGCTCCCCGACAGGCGAGCCGACGTACTGCCCGGCGAACGTGCCGCGTCCCTGGCTGTAGTAGAACTGGAGGCGGGGGTCGCTCCGCGCCTTCAGCAGCTCGACGTGGAACTCTCCGGCCGAGACATACCCCTCGCGATCCCGCATGAACTGGAACCACAGATTGTTCTCCGTCGCGGCGGCACTGTGTTTCGCCACGAGATCCCCGCTGGAGGCGGCGATCCCCTGCTGCGCCTGAGCGAGCGCCAGCGCATAGCGGCCGGCGTCCACCTCGGCCCAGTGCATATGGAACCGGGCCTTCAGCGTGCGCGCGACGGCGATCCACTTGGCCGCGTCACCGCCGAAGCCCAAGTCCGCGACGCCGGGCGGCGACCCGGTGGCGCTCCCGAGGTCCGCAATCGCCTCGTCGAGCTTCGCCTGCACGGCGGCATATACGTCCGCCTGCGCATCGAGCTTGGGCTCGGTGACATCGGGCCGTACGGCCTCCGAGTAGGCGACTTGACCAAAGATGCTGGCGGCCATGCCGATGAAGTACGCCTCGTAGAGCTTGAGGATCCCGGCGTACACCCGCCGGCCGTTCGCTTCGGCGATCCGAATGCCGTTGCGGATATCCACGAGGCCACCACCCGTATACACGTCCACATACTGTCCGCTCACGTCGGATTCCCCGATGACGTAGGTGTCGAACGTGGCGAACTGCCGGTCCGTGCCCGCCATTTGCTGGAGCCAGACCGAGGCCAGGCGCGCGGCCTGGCCCTCTTCGAGCAGATACCCGTTCACCTGCACCCCGACGAACAACTGGTCGAGGCCGGCATCGGGCACCGCGTTGGGATCGCTGGTGACGGGTTGAATGAAATCACATGCCACCAGCGACCCGGCGATCAGGGCCGCGCCGAGAGCGCGGCTCCACGAATATTTCGGAGCCATGTCGTGTTCCTTTCTTTCCGCGCCCCGCGGCCTATCGGTGAAGGGTGAAGCCGACGACGAAGGACCGGGTCTGCGGGTGGTTGAAGTACTCCAGCCCGCGCCCCGTCGTCTGGCCGTTCAGGTTCGATTCAGGATCGATGCCCGTGTAGTCGGTCCACGTCGCCAGGTTCCGTCCGCTCAGCGTCACATCGAGCGTCTGGAAACCGATCTGGCGCAGCCACCGGCCGTCCAGCGTGAAGGCCACCGAGATATCCCGGAGCTTCACGAACCCCGACGGCTCGACGTACAGCGACCGCGGCCCGTTGAACCCGCTGCCGAGACCGTTCTGGCCCCACGTGGACCAGTTCAGCTTCACGGTCTGGCCTGCCCCCGGTCCGGCGCCGGGGAACACCGTGTCCGCTCCGGCGCCATGCCACGGGATGGTGACCGCGGCGGTGCCGTAGCTGACCAGCGCGCCCTTCGTACCGTTCCACGTGAAGCCGCCGTGCTTGACGTCGAACAGCGACGACACGCGCACCTTCCCGAACAGCGTGAAGGTGTTGCGCACGCTGCCAGTCCACTTGGGGCTCAGGTCGGCGAGGACCCGCTCCTGCGGATCCAGGCGCGGGAACCCGTCCGCGGCGATATAGAGGTCACCCGCGCTCCACTGCCCGGCATAGGTCTGGTCGATGTCCACACCACTGACCAGCAGGCTCCGACCGAAGCGGACGAAGTCCCGGCCGAAGAAGACCGGGAACGGCTGACCCTGGACGATGGACGCCGTCCCGCCGGTGAAGCCCGAGAGGCCGATCTCTTCCGCGCCCAGGAGCGTATCCACCATGCTTTTGTTCGTCGCCCACTGGAGCCCGATCTTCCAGGCGAAATTCGACGCCTGCACCGGCAGGACGTCGAGCGTGCTCTCCCATCCCCAGTTCCGCCACGCCGCCCCGTTGGCCTGAACGGCGCCATAGCCCGTCGTCGGGGCGATGGGGAGACTCAGAATCGCGCCATCGGTCTTGTCACGGTAGTACGTGACGGCGAGGGAGACCCGGGAGTCCAGGAACGTGAGGTCGGTTCCGACCTCGACCTCCGTCGTCTTCTCAGGCTCGATCGCCGCATTGCCCAACGTGTTCTGTGAGAACACGCCGTCGATACCGGCGTAGATCGAGTTGAGGCCGTTCGGCGACAGCCACCCGTCCGTGAAAGTCCCGGTCGTAAACGCGCTGACGTTCGAGAAGATCGGCGGCTGCTTTCCGGCCTGGCCGTAGGCAAACCGCAGCTTGGCAAAGTCGAAGAACGGCACGTAGCGGTGGAACTGCCAGGCGACGCTCCCCTTGGGATACAGGAACCGGCTGGACTCCGCCTGGCCCGTTACCGTATCGATCTCGCCGCCGAACGTGTTGGAGCCGTCCAGCCGCAGCACCCCGGAGAGGTAGAGCTGCCCATAGAGATCGACGTTGCCCTGCGCGAAGTACCCGTCGGTGCGGATCTTCGAGACGAACTCGTTCGGCGTGCGGTCCACCGTGAAATCGAGGAGCTGCGTGCCGAAAATCAGATTGAATCCGTTGACCTGGTACCGGCGGAACTCGACCTGGTTGAGGTTCTGACCGACGGTCACGCTCCACGACAGATCCGCACTCTCTTCGCGTGAGACCGTTGCGAGCAGCGAATGGTCCCAGCTCTTGTCCACCAGCTCGGCACGGATGATCCGCCCGTCGGGGAAGTCCGACGACCCTTTGGGGAAGAGCGTCAGGCGCTGATCGTTGGCGAAGTCCGCTCCCAGCATGTAGCTCAGGTTGAGCCACGGGAACGGCTGGTAGTCGATCGTGACGTTCCCGAACACGCGATCGACTTCCGTCGTGTTCAGGATCTCGTTCGCGATCCAGAACGGGTTGTCGAAGCCGCGGCTCTGGCTCACAGTCGTCGGATTCGGGGTCCGGTACGACCGGTGCAGCCCGGTCTGTGCATCGAGGTACGGCAGGTTGTTGAACTCGGGCGGCGTCCGCAGCCCGCCGAGTAGCAGCCCGCTGATGTTCGAACCCGTCTGCACGAGGTCACCGGTGCTCGACGTGTACGAGATGTTGGCGCCCACGTTGAGATTCGACGCGAAGTCGTGGGACCCCTTGAGGCGCGCCGTGAACCGGTCGTACGCCGAGTTGCCCGCGATCACGCCGTCGTGATTCAGATACCCGAGCGATAGGTAGTACGTCGTCAGGTCCGTGCCGCCCGACAGCGTGAGCGTGTTGTCGAACTGGTGCCCGTTCCGGAACAGCTCGCCAAAGTGATCGTAACTCGGCTCATCGGACGCGAGCGGCGTGCCCCACGCGCGGACGCCCGCCGGGTTGTTGCCGGTGCCGCCCACGGCCGCCTGGTCGGTCCCGAGCCGGAACTGCCGCTGCAGGGGGACCGACTTGTTGACCTTGTCCCAGGAATAGGTCGAGCTGAGGGACATCCGGGAGGTGTTGCGCTGCCCCGACTTGGTCGTGATCAGCACGACACCGCTGGACGCGCGCGAGCCGTAGATGGCGCCGGCCGCCGGGCCCTTCAGGATCTCGATGCTCGCGATGTCGCTCGGGTTGAGGTCCGCCGCCCGGTTCTGGTAGACCGTGCCGGCGACCGTGGTCTCAATGGTATGGCTCGTGTTGTTGATGGGCTGACCGTCCACGACGATGAGCGGCTGGGTGCCGCCGGAGACGGATTTCGAGCCACGGATACGGATGTACGTCCCCGCCCCCGGGTCGCCCGCCGACTTGGTCACCTCGACGTTGGGTGCCTTGCCCGCCAGCGCGGCGACGACGTTCGTCTCCCGGCTGTCCACGATGTCCTGGGCGTCCACGGAGTTGATCGTCACACCCAGCTTTTGGCGGGTTTCGGTAAGCCCCTGCCCCGTCACGACGACCGCGTCGAGCATGAACGGGTCGGCCTCCAACCGGAAGTTCTGCTGCAGCGTAGCCCCGGGGCTCACGGTCACGTTCACCCGCTGGGCCCTGAGGCCGATGCGCCGAGCGACGACTTGCACCGCCACGGGACCCGCGAGGCGCGCCGCGGGCACGAGGAGCGAATAGGTGCCGTCCGCCCCGGTCGTGGTGGAGACCTGAAGGGTGAGGATCTGCACCTCCGCCCCTTCGATCGGCTGACCGTCGGCACCACTCACGGTGCCGCGCAGCGTGGCTTGCGCGTGGACGATACCGGCGCCGCCGAAGAGCCAGAGGGCGACGCCGGCCACAACGGTGGCGAGCATGCCCAGGCGCGGCCGCGCGGTCGCCCAGCGTTCAACGACGTGATGCTTCATCACGAGACCTCCTGTTTGTTGATAAGGAATGCAGAAAATGGCGCGAACGCGTGAGGGAATCTGCGCTCGCGCCGACGACCGCCCCGGTCGTCCGCGGTGATCGATGAGGACGCGGCTTGCCACGCCATAATGAGGGGAATAGCCGGAGTGGTGCACCGCGAGACCGCGGCACCGGACAGTCGTACCGGGGAAATTACGAGCCATACCTGAGCCATTCGAGACTCGAACCGTGGCGAATGTGCCACGGTACCCAACGACCCGGGCCCTGCGCGACAACGCATAGCAGGCAGAAAGGGTGCCGCTCCGCGTCGCGGCTACGGACTTGCTCTGCCGCCAGACCACTCTGATCCGGACCAGACAGGCGCCGTACGCCGCTTTGACTCCTAAAACGAGCGTGCGAAAGCTAGAGGACCCCCATCGACGGCGTCAAGGAGGGTGACCGTGAAGAAAGGGTGAACGTTTCCTCGCTATGCGACGCCCTCGCAGGGCGCCGCCCGCGACCGCCCGCGGGCCGGCGGCCACCGCCGCCGGTTCCGTTGACCCCACCGGCTCCCGCTCCCTACCTTACCGGCGGCACGGGAGGGCTAGACCTAACTGGTAAGGCAGCGGTCTTGAAAACCGCCGGGCGCAAGCCCTTGGGGGTTCGAATCCCTCGCCCTCCGTAGCGACAGGCGGTCGGGCGGACAGGCGGTCGGGCGATCGGGCGCACAGGCCGACGCCTGGGGACTCGCGGCTAGCTGCCCGTCGCCGCCGCCGTCTTCGCCTGAATCTTCGCCCAGGTATCCCGCAGCGTCACGGTCCGGTTGAAGACCAGCGCGCCGGAACGCGACTCCACCGGATCGCTCACGAAGTAGCCCTGCCGCTCGAACTGATACCGCGTCCCCGGCGGATCGTCTGCCACGCTGGGCTCGACCCGGGCCTCCGGCAACACGACCAGCGACTCGGGGTTGAGCGAGTCGGTGAACGCCTCCCCCTCGCCGACATCGTCCGGATCGGGCTTCACGAACAGCCGGTCGTACAGCCGCACCTGGGCCCGGAGCGCGTGCGCCGCCGAGACCCAGTGCAGCGTCCCCTTCACCTTGCGGCCGTCCGGCGCATCGCCGCCTTTCGTCGCGGGGTCGTACGTGCAGTGCACCTCGGTGATCTCACCGGCCGCGTCCTTGACCACGTCCACGCAGGTCACGAAGTAGGCGTAGCGGAGCCGCACCTCCCGTCCCGGCGCGAGCCGGAAGAATCCCTTGGGCGGGTCCTCCAGGAAGTCGTCCCGCTCGATGTAGAGCGCACGCGAGAAGGGGACCGGCCGCGTACCTTCCTTGGGGACGTCGCGCGGGTAGAGCGGCGCGTCCAGCTGCTCGACCCGGCCTTCAGAGTAGTTCACGATCACGAGCTTGAGCGGGCGGAGGACGGCCATCACCCGCGGCACGTTGGGGTTCAAGTCGTCCCGGATGGCATACTCGAGCTTCCCGATGTCCACCCGGCTGTCCACCCGCGCGACGCCGATCATGTCACAGAAGCTGCGGAGCGCCGCCGGGGTCACCCCTCGGCGCCGGAGCCCCGCGATGGTAGGCATCCGTGGGTCGTCCCACCCGCTCACGTGTCCCTGCTTCACGAGCTGCACGAGACGACGTTTGCTCAAGACCGTGTGCTCGAGGTTGAGCCGCGCGAACTCGGTCTGCTCGGGCGGCCGCTCGAACCCGACCTCCCGGAGGATCCAGTCGTACAACTCCCGGTTGTCCTTGAACTCGAGGGTGCACAGCGAGTGCGTGATCCCTTCGATCGCGTCCGACAGGCAGTGGGCGAAGTCGTAGAGCGGGTAGAGGCACCACGCATCGCCGGTCCGGTAGTGGTGCGCGTGCCGGATGCGATACAGCAGCGGATCGCGCATCAGCATGTTGGGATGGGTCATGTCGATCTTCGCACGCAGCACGTGGGCTCCGTCGGGGAACTCCCCCGCGCGCATCCGCCGGAACAAGTCGAGGTTCTCCGCCACCGAGCGCGTCCGGAACGGGCTCTCCCGGCCCGGTGCGTTCACCGTGCCGCGGGCCTCGCGGATCTCGGCCTCGCTCGCGCTGTCCACGAACGCCTTCCCCCGTTCGATCAGCCGCACGGCGAACCCGTACAGCTGCTCGAAGTAGTCCGACGCGAAGTAGAGCCGATCCTCCCAGTCGAAGCCCAGCCAGCGCACATCCTGCTGGATCGCCTCGACGTAGCTCAGGTCCTCGGTCGTCGGATTCGTGTCGTCGAAGCGCAGGTTGCACGCGCCGGCGAACTCCTCGGCGATGCCGAAGTTGAGGCACACCGACTTGGCGTGACCGATATGGAGGTAGCCGTTGGGCTCGGGCGGGAAGCGCGTCATGACGTGACGATCGTACTTCTCCGCCTCGACGTCGCGGGCGACCATCGCACGGATGAAGTCCTGCTTCTTTGGCGTCCCGCTCATGACACGGCTTCTTTCGTAACCGAGAAGGGATCCTGCAGTCCGCAGCCCGCGCGAAAGATAGAAGGTCCCGATCCGCCGCGGCAGGAACCGCCGGCGCGCGCGTTGCTTCCACTGTCCGGGCGGCGTAGGTTTCGCGGGCCCAAGGGGCGTGAGGGCTCACCTGAGCACCGAGGCGCGGCGGCGCGACGTTCCGCCCTACCGCCTGTCGTTGGAGAGGTGGCCGAGCGGCTGAAGGCGGCGGTTTGCTAAACCGTTATAGGGTCAAAAACCCTATCGGGGGTTCGAATCCCCCCCTCTCCGTCCCGTCTCACCGGGGCCGCTCCGCCCGCCGGATGCGGCCTCGCTCTGTCTTCCGCCCCCCGAGGCGTGGGTGAGAACCGGCCGCGACGGGCCCGTGCCACACCGACCTGGAGACCCACATGCCCTCGCGCCCCATCCGGACCGCGGCCGTGATCGCCGCGTGGCTCCTGACAACGCCCCTCGCGGCCCAAGTCCCCGACTCGACCGCCGCCCGGCCCGCTTCCGGCACGGCCGCCGCGGTGGCGTACGACTACTACGCGGCGCTCGCCACCGACAGCATGGTGGCCGCGGCCCGACTCCTGGAGCCGGAGGGCCTGGCGGCGTTCAGGAGCACGTTCGTCGCGTTTGCGGGCACCGAGGCGGGCGGCGAAATCCTCGGCCTGTTCGAGGTGGCGAGCCCGGCCGAGCTGAACCAGCTCGACCCGGCCCGGGTGTTCGCGCGGTTCCTGGAATTCAGTACCGAGCAGGGCGGGAATCCGCTCGAAGTGCTGGCCGACGCCTCGTTCCGGATCGTGGGGGAAGTGCCGGAGGGGGCCGCCCTCGTACACGTCCTCGCGCGCATCACTACCAACGTGGACGGCAACCCCTTCAGCGACGTGGAGGTGGTGACGGTGATGCGGACGGGCGAGGGGTGGCGGGTCCGGCTGCCCGGACAAGTGCGGCTCATGCTGGCGAGTCTGCAGGCGGCACTGTCCGAAATGATCCAATAATCCCGCCCCGCGCTCCCGGACCGGGGGGGGAACGGGCGGAAGCGGCAGAGGCGCCGGGTTGCCATATCCGACACCTCTCGTCGTGTGCGGCTCGCGCTTCCCCTTCTAACCGGTGGCGCGGGAGGGTGCGGACGCTACGCCAGCGACGCCGCCGGGGTGGTCCCGAGCTGCGCCTGAGCGCGGGTCTTCTTCAGGTACGCCAGGGGATCGTGGTGTAGCGCGCCCGGCGGCAGGTGAGGCCACAGGTGCCCCAGGTCCCGCTTCACCCGGTCGACGAAGAAGGCCGGGATCTCGGTCGCCTCGCCCTCGAAGAATGCCCGGAACTGGCGATCCTCGTCGAGCAGGCGCCGCACCTTCCGGAAGTACTTGATGCGCCCGAAGCCCTCCGACGAGACCGCGCGGATGACATTCATCCAGGTGGCGAACCCGCGTTGCGTCGCCCGGGCTCGACGGTAGATCGCCCGCCACGAGAACGAGTACTTCGTGAGATCGATGACGCGGTCGTAGAAATCCGGCCACGCGTAATGCTTGGGCCGGACGTTCATCGCCTGGTTGTTGTTCAGGAAGTGGAACGGGAACGGCAGCACCCGGCCGTCGCGTTGGAACTCGAGGTTGAGGGGCGCCGCTTCGCCGAAGGCCGAGAGCAAGGAATAGCCGGGGAACGCTCCGGGCGTTCGGTCGATGAAGCGTTTGGTGAGCTCGAACGGCTCGTCGCCCTCATCCACGTCCAGGCCGACCACGAAGTTCGCCTGTACGTACGACACGTGCTCCAGCAGCATGTTCACGTGGTCCGAGACTTGGGCCACCTTGTCGAGCCCCTGTTTGCGGCCGGTCTTCGACTTGTTCCCTAGGGAGAACCAGGACTCGACCCCGGGCAGGAGGACCTTGAAGCCCGCGGCCCGCATCCGCTTCACGTTGGACTCCGAGAGGAGCGAGAGGCTGCTCTCGGCCGCGAAGGTGATCGAGCCGGGACGGATCGCGTCCTCGATGGCCGTCATGTAGTCGTTGAACCGCACGCCGAAGTTGGGGTCGTGCCAGCCGACCCACGCGTGCGACATCCGCTGGTTGAGGAACCGCAGATCTTCCCGGATCTGGTCGTAGCTCATCGGCTGGTAGTCCACCACCGAGTCGATGCAGAACTCGCAGGTGTAGGGACAGCCGAGGCTGCCGATCATCGGCACGCCTTTGAGCTTGGTCGGCGCCTTGGCGATGGTCGGGGCGATGAACTTCCATCGCTCCCGGACCCCGGGCAGGTGCTGCGGTTGCCGATCCGCGCTCAGGTGGACGCCGTACGGGCGATGCGCGCTGCAGTCCTGGAGAATGTCCTGGATCACCGTCTTGTCGGTGAATCCCACCACATAGTCGAAGTACTTCCGAGCATCATCCGGATAGCAGCGGGCGTGCGGCCCACCCAACACCGTCACCGCCCCACGTCGGCGGAAGATGTTGCTCAGCGCGTAGGAGAGCTGGGCCGCCTGCGTGAACGCCCCGATGAACAGGACATCCATGTCATCGGGGAGCTCTTCCAGCAGGTCTTCGAATCCGGTGAAGCACACGAAGGTGACGTCGTGGCCGGCTTCCTCGCACCAGACGGCGACGGCCTGAGGCATGATGCTCGCGAGATTGGCATGCATCACCCGGGCGTAAAACGCCTTGGTCGGACCCTTGGTGACGAGGTCGAGGATACCGATGCGAAGTCGGCTCACTGGCATTACACCTGTCGATATGGATCCCCACAACGTGCGGTCGTAAGCGCCTCCGCGCAAGGGCGGAGCGTGTGCCCAAATGGCGGTGCCCGGTTTACCTTTGGGCGATCACGTCGCGCCCGACGTCCGGTCGGCCGCGCCGGGACTGGTCGCGTAGCGGGCGACGACCCGCGCGATCCTGTGGTACCGGCACCATGGAGGACCATGGACCCCTCGCTCCGCGTCCGGTTCGCGCCCTCGCCGACGGGCTATCTGCACGTGGGCGGGGCCCGCACCGCGCTGTTCAACTGGCTCGTCGCGCGCCAGGCGGGCGGCGCGTTTCTCCTGCGCATCGAGGACACCGACCGCGCGCGCTCCTCCGAGGAGCACACGCGCGTGATCCTGGACGGCCTCGCGTGGCTCGGCCTCGACTGGGACGAGGAGCCCGTCTTCCAGGGCGCGCGGATCGCGCGGCATCAGGAGCTCGCGGACCGGCTCCTGGCCGAGGGCCACGCGTACGAGCACGAAGGCGCGATCCGCTTTCGGATGCCCACGGGCGAGATCGCGTGGGACGACGCCGTATACGAGCGCGTGCGGTTTCGAGGCGAGGACGTCAAGGACTGGGTGATCCTGCGCTCGGACCGCACGCCCACCTACAACCTCACGGTGGTGGTCGACGACATCGACATGCGGATCACGCAGGTGATGCGGGGCGACGATCACATCTCGAACACCCCCAAGCAGATCGCCGTATATCGCGCGCTGGGCCACGAGCCCCCGGTCTTCGCGCACGTCCCCATGATCCATGGGCCCGACGGGAAGAGGCTCTCCAAGCGCCACGGGGCGACGGCGGTCGGTGATTACCGCAAGCTGGGGATCCTGGCGCCGGCACTCCGCAACTTCCTCGCGCTCCTCGGGTGGAATCCGGGCGACGACCGGGAGTTGTTCTTCGCGCCGGACGAGCTGGTGGCGGCCTTTTCGATCAACGGGATCCAGAAGAAGAGCGCGATCTTCGATCCGGCAAAGCTGGAGTGGATGAACGGACAACACATGAGCCGGACGCCGCCGGACGAGCTCCTCCCGCTCGTGGAGCCGCTGCTCGCCCAGGCGGGCGTGGACTCCGGGCGCTACGCGCCTGCACGGCTCCGCCGGGTGATGGAAGTGGTGCGGGAGCGGGCGCGCACGACGCTGCACGCCGCGTGGCAGATGAGCGTCCGGTTGGACGCCGCGCACGTCAAGCGGGACGAGAAGGCGGAGGAGCAGATCGCGAAGGACCCCGTGGGGTTTCTGAACGCGCTCCAGGCGGTGCATGCGCGCCTCCGGGGGCTCGACGATGGCGAGTGGGAGCAGGCGCGGCTCGAGACCGAGCTGCGCGAGCTCGCCGACTCCCTGGACGTCGGCGCCGGCAAGATCTTCCAACCGATCCGGATCGCGCTCACCGGGACGACGGTCTCGGAGCCCGTTAACGTGCTGCTGGAGATCGTGGGGCGCGGGGAGAGCCTGGCGCGGATGGAGGCGGCTCGGGAGTGGGCGCCGGCCGATCTGCAGAGCGACCATTGAGAGGTGAACGAGGTACGAGTGAAACGTGAGCGGTGGGAAGTCGTGCCTCAGGTATCACCCTTCACATATCACTCCCCACAGACAGGCGAACGAGAACGGGCGGCCTTGCAGCCGCCCGTGTCGCTTTCACGCCATCGGGACTCGGTCAGTGGCAGCCGCAGCCCGAGCCCAACTGGACGGTCCCCGCGTGCGGCACGGCGAGCTGGCGCTTCTCGACGACCGGCAGCGCGCGCGTCCCCGGCTTCAGGTCCATCGGCCGGTTCCCGGCATAGATCTGGTGCCGGCCCTTGTCCTTGAACCAGTCGCTCGTCTTCGCGACCATGTGCATGTTCTCCACGATCTTCCGCCACCCGGCGCCCGTGTTGTACGCGCAGAAGGAGATCTCCCCCTCCTGGGTGGCGTAGGGAATCACGCACATCTCGGTGCGGCGGAAGTCATAGGTCCAGAGATCCTGGAACCACATCCCGCCAATCCACATCAGGTTCCACTCCTTCGTGTCGCGGTCGGCCTTCTCGTCCAGCGCGCCACCCATCTTCCGGTTGGCAAGCTGGAGGAACTTCTTGACCGTGAGGCCCGAGGGCATCTTGCGCTGGTCGAGGTTGCGGAGCAGCGCCAGCCCCGCCTGCGCCTTGCTCAAGCCCTGGCCCCGCGACGTATCCGTGATGACGTTGATGTCCTTCACGAACTGCTCGACGTTGAAGAACTCCGTCAGGGGCCCCCACGCCTTGGTCTTCGAATTGAGCGCCAACACCACGCTGGCACCGCAGTTCGGGTGACACGAACAGGACACGCCGCCGAAGTCGATGTCGGGCCCGCGGAGGTGATCGGCCAGCCAGGTGAACGCCCCCATGGCCCCGAGCGGGTACCAGTCACGGTACGGATCGATCTTCCCGTCGAAGTACTCCGCGAACGCGTGCGCCAGGTGGGAGATCGTGTAGCGCTGGGCGTGCCGGTCGGCGTCGCTGATCTCCTCGTCGCGGCCGGTGAACGACACCGGCTGGAACGACACGGCGCCCATCTTGTCCGAGTGCTCGATCACGAAGTCGAGGATCGGGCCCACCTGTTGGTCGTTGATCGTGTTCACCACGGTCGTGACCGGTGAGATGTCGATCCCGGCATCGTGCATCCGCTCGACGGCGAGCCACTTGGCATCGAACAGGTTGCTGATCTGCCGGTGCGCGTTCGCCTCGTTGGTCACCCCGTCGAACTGGAAGTAGGCCATGTTGAGGCCGGCTTCTTTCGCCTGATAGGCGAACTCCGGCTCGAGCGCGAAGCGCAACCCGTTGGTCGCCGCCTGCACGGTGTAATACCCGACTTCCTTCGCGTAGCGGCACGCCTCGAGGAAGTGCGGCGACATCGTGGGCTCGCCGCCCGAGAACTGCACCGACATCTGGCGCCGGGGCTTGAAGGAGATCGAGTCATCGAGGATCTGCTTGATGTCGTCCAGCGTCAGCTCGTGCACGTACCCGACCTGGTTCGCATCCATGAAGCACGGGTTGCACATCATGTTGCAGCGGTTCGTCAGGTCGATCGTCAGCACCGCCCCGCGACCGTAGCGGATCGTGGAGGTGCCATGCCGGTGGACGTGCGCGTCCGCCGCCGTCCGGTAGTCGCGACCAAAGAATCGCCGCTCGAGGAGCGCGCTGAACTGCGGATCGATCGAGAGCGTGTCCCAGAAGTCCCCATGCGTCGGGCACGTCTTGCGGATGATCAGCTTGCCGTGCTCCTCGTTGATGCGCGCGCGGACCTCGCCTGCCCGCCGTTCCACGAACTCGGAGATGTCCCGTTCACCCGCGATGATCGCGTCACGCACCTCGATGACGCACCGAGGGCACAGCGAATCGGTCTCTCGCGGCCATCCAAGGGGCGGCTTGGTGCGCTCGTAGCTCTTCGGGAGCGGCCCCGGCGCCCACGTGGGCTGGATGGAGGGGCTGTCGGGGATGCGGGTGTTGACGCTCTGGAAGGTGCGCCACGCGAGACTCGCGGCGGTTTTCGTGGCCGTGGCGAGCAAGTCACTCATGAAAACCTCCCTCTGGTGTTCGGGCCTGACGAGCCAGTCGGGCCCAACGTCGTTGCCTCACTGACCCTGGCCGGCCATGCCGGGGCCAATCGGGAACACGTCGATCTCCGACTCTTCCACAAACTGCATAGTGACGGTCGCGTCGTCCAGGGCGGGCGGCGCGCCGTCGGTCAGAAGCACCCGCACCGTCGGCGCCCGTGGCCGACGCCGCGGAGCGGTGTCGTCACCGCTCCGCACCCCAAGCAGCCGGGCGAGCAGTCCGCGGCGCGGCGCCGGCGGCTCCGGGGCCGCCGCAGCAGCTTGCACCGTACGCAATACGCTGCCGAGCGATTCCGCCGGACCCACGACGAGATCCGGGACGAACGCCTCGAGATGTTCCTGGGCCTCGGACGTCGCGGCGAAGATCGTCCGGGTGAGGCCGTCCACCCAGCCGGCGAAGATCAGCGCGCGCAGCGTGGGGTGCGGGCGCTCGGTGGTGAGCACCTGGACCCGCCCGGCATGAGCCGGAAAGCGCCGCAGCATCCGCTCCACGGCAGCCACGAGCATCCGGTGATCCAGCTTGCCCCACTGGAGCGGGCCGCTCGAGGTGTATTCACGGCTCACGGCCGTGTCCGGCGAGAGACCCCGCGTGAGGGTGCGCCACATGGCTGCCCGCTCCGCGGTGTCCAGCACGCCCCCATAGTCCAGGAATTGGGCGAACGGTAGGGCGTCCTGCGCGTCGTCCGGCGCCCCCCGCCACAGCACGATGCCTCGCACGGATTCGGGGAGCCCGCCGATCACGCGGAGCTGCCGCACCGCTTCCCAATCCGGGGCAACCAGCACCGCCGGCTGCGCATCGGCCATGACCTGCGCGACGCGCTCGAGATCCCACTCGGGCCAGACCGGCACACTCACGGCGCCGATGGACCACACCGCCCGCTCGACGATCGGCCATTCCGTGCTCAGCGGCAGCCACAGCGCCACCGTCTCGCCGTCGGCGACCTCGAGCCGCTGACGGAGGACCAGCGCCGCCCGTACCGTGTACCGGTCCGCGCGCCAATCCGGCATCGGCTGCCATCCCCACTCCGTGCGCCCCTCCTCCCACCGCAGCGAGACCGCGTCCCGGGCATGGTAGCGCGCCGCGTGGAGCAGGAGCCGGTTCATGGTGTCCGGCCCTCGACCGTCCCGATCGGGCGCCGCCGCCTCCGGTCGGACGCCGAACGGGAAGGAAGCGGCGTCGCGGCGCTGCTCCAACGTGCCAGAGATCGTGTCCGTCATCCGTAGTCCGTGTTCCGTGTCGTCGTTTCACGTCACCGGGTTGGGGGCCCAGTGCCGGATGCGTTCCCAGATGTGCGTCACCACCGGATCGTCGATCTGCCACAGCTCCATCGCATGTACGATCGCGCGGACGTACTCCGCCCCGGTGCCCACCAGGCCCCGCGCGGCCCGCAGCGCCTCGAGCAGCTCCTCGGCGTCCTCCCAGCGGCGGCTGCCGGCGTCGGGCAGAAAACACCGCGCCCGCATGACCGTTCCGCGGTGGTCCCGCAGACGGACCGAGCGCAGGGGCACGCCCTCGCGCTGCTTGAGGTTGCGAAACAGGTAGCGGCGGTCGGCGGAAGGAACGTCGAAGAGCACGCCGCCACATCCCTCGCCCTCGACCAGCCCGATCTGAGGACACGGATGTCGGGGAGATCCCCAGCGGCGCTCGGATTGGCCGATGAAGGCCCGACGCATGCCCTCCGCCCGGGCGTGCTGCCCGCGATACGAGGCGAGGGCGTTGTCCCACATGAGGGTGCCGTAGGCGAACAGCGTGGCCATGAGCGGTTCTTCAGGTATCGAGCGGCGTGACCATCGTTCCATCTAACACGCGCCACCGGGGTCAAGTTCCCTCAGACACGTGCGGCTCTTCTCCATTCGGTGGCCCTGGACGCCGGCAACTTGCCACCGGAACACTTCCCCGTCTACCCGTGGGGCGCCTACGGAACCACCGAGTCCCGCTGCGCGGCTCGGGCTGCTTCGCGCTCGGCATCTTTCCGTTTGCGGAGCTCCTCCACGTACTTCCGGAACTCCTCCGCGGTCTCGGCGCGTCGGGCGGCCTGGATGATGTCTTCCCGCATCCGCTGGAGCTCCTGCGCCGCCTTCGCCTGGTCGTAGTTCCCTTGCGGAAGCGGCAGCAGGGCCAGTAGTGCCGTCGGAAGCTTAATGTCGCCGAGGTAGATCCAGTTCCGGTCGATCCCCCAGGTGTTGCCGCCGAGGTCCGTGGTCCACCGCGGCGGCGGCGGTAGGGCAAAGCTGTCCCGCGGCATGGTGTCGATGAACGCCTTCATCCGCTCCAGGACCGCCGCCTCGACGCGAGCCGTGTGCGTGGCCGCGTCGGGCGAGGGGCCCACGACGCCGAGTGCCGCGAAGAACGGCCGCACCCAGAGCCGGCCATCGCCGTACGCCGGGCCCAGGATCCGGTCGGTCCTGAGCGGGCCCTCCGCGCCGGCGGGCCCGCTGTCGGAGCGCACCGGCCCGCGGGTCACGACCATCACGATCTCGTCGGTCCGGAGCGGGATCACCGAATCGCGCGGCGTGGTGGGTGCGACCGGGACGAGGCGCTCGCCCACCAGCTCGTCCGCCCGCAGGCCCTGACCGCCCTGGCTCGCGCCGCGTTGGCCGGGCGACGCGTAGGCCGGCATCGCCACCTCTCGGCCGGACGGGCCTAGCTCGAGCAAGATAAATGGCGTGGTCTCCGAGACGGCGAAGGTGCGGCCGGCCATGCGCGCCAACGCGAGGACCGCGACGAGGTGGACGAGGACGCTCGCGGCCACCCACAGTGGGCGGCCGCGCTCGCGCACCGGAGGCGGGAGGCGGAACCTAGGAACGTGCGCCGGCGGCCGCGAGCCGCCGGAGCGTGTTCCCGATCCGCCGAGCGGCTTCGGCGAGGCGGCCGGAATCGACGGTGAGTGCAAGGCGGACATAACCTTCGCCACCGGGACCGAACGCCGGGCCCGGCAGCACCATGACGCCCTCGCGCTCGAGGACGTCTTCTGCGACGCTCCGGGCGGAGACCCCCTCCGGCACCGGAATCCAGAGATACATCGTAGCCAGCGGCGCAGCGAAGTCGAGCCCCGTGTCCCGCAGCGCCGCCACCGCCGCATCGCGGCGCTCGGCAAACCGCCGGCGGATCGGCTCCACCAGCTCCGCCGCTCGCTCCAGCACGTGGGCCCCGGCGTACTGGATGGCCAAGAACGCTCCCGTGTCCACGTACGTCTTGACCCGGGTCAGCGCTGCGACGAGCTCGGCGTTCCCAGCGGCCCACGCGAGGCGCCAGCCCGTCATGCAGAAGCTCTTCGACAGCGAATGGAACTCGACCGCCACGTCGCGAGCGCCGGGGATCTCCAGAATGCTCGGCGCACGATAACCGTCGAACGTGATCTCACAGTACGGGTTGTCGTAGGCGATCACGATCCCCCGATCGCGGCACAACTGCACCAAACGCTCCAAGTACTCCCGCGGCGCCACCGCCGCCGTGGGGTTGTTCGGATAATTCACATACACCAACCGCACCCGGTCGAGCCGCTCGGCGGGAAGCTGGTCGAGCTCGACCAAGAACCCCCCCGCCGCGGTGAGCGGATATCGCGCGATCTCCGCGTCCGCCAGCACGGCCCCCCCGACGTAGGCCGGGTACCCGGGATCGGGCAGCACGCACACCTCGCCGGGGTTCACCACGGCGGCCGGCAGATGGGCGAGGCCTTCCTTGGAGCCAAGGAGCGGCAGGATCTCGGCCGTTGGATCGAGCGTCACGCCAAAGCGGCGACGCATGTAGCCGGCCGCCGCCTCACGAAACGCCGGAAGGCCCACCTGAAAGGCATACCGGCTCATGGCGGGATCCGCGGCTGCCTCGGCGAGGGCCCGCACCGCGACCTCGGGCGGTGGAACGTCGGCATCTCCGGCGCCGAGATCGATCACATCGATGCCCTGGGCCACGAGGCGCCGCTTCGCCTCGGCGAGCTCCGCCACCGCATAGGCCGGGAGGCGCCCCAGGCGTCGGCTGTCTCGGCTCACAGGACCGCGCCGATCCCGTGGCGGGCGAAGAACTCTTCCGCCTCCCCACGTACGGTCTCCCACGTCCCGACGACGCGGGCCGCCGGCGGGAGCGAGGCCAGCAGCACCTCACCGTAGCTGCGACGTGCGATCCGGTGGTCCATCAGCATCACGACGCCCGCGTCGGCCCGAGTGCGGATGAGGCGCCCGAAGCCCTGCTTGAGCTTGAGCGCCGCCAGGGGAAGGAGATAATGGCGGAACCCGTCCACGCCACGCGCCGCCAGCGCCTCCAGCCGCGCGGCCGTGAGCGGCTCGGTCGGCACCCGGAAAGGCAGCTTGGCCAGCAGCAGGACGCGCAGCGACCGGCCCGGCACGTCCACGCCCTCCCAAAAGGAGTCGGTACCGAAGAGGATGGCGGAACCCGCCTCGCGAAAGCGCCGGAGCAGATGGTCGCGCTGCCCCTCGCCCTGCACCAGCAGGGGCCAGCGACTCCCGACCGCGTCGCGGACGAGCGCCGCGACCCGACGGAGCTGGGCGTGGCTGGTGAAGAGCACGAACATGCCGCCGTCCGAGGCGTGCGCCAACTCGACGACGACCCGCCCGACGGCGCGGTCGTGCCCCGCTTCGTCGGCACGCGGGTCCGGCAGGTCGGTCGGGACGCCGAACAGGCATTGCTCGGGGTAGTCGAACGGCGAGGGCAGGATCTCTTCGAACCGGGTGAGCTCGGGCGGCTGGGCGAGGCCCACCCGCTCCTTGAGGAACGCGAAGTCGCCGCCTGCCGCGAGCGTGGCGCTGGTGAGCACCACGGTCTCCAGCCGATCGAACAGCGCGTCCCGCAGTTGGGGGGCGAGATCCAGGGGCACCGCCGCGAGGGCGATCGGGAACGGGAGCGCGCCGGCCGCGCGGCTCCCCCGCCGTTCGAGCCAGCGGACGAGGGCGAGGCCCGGCTGCGGCCGGAGCGCGAGCTGGAGCCCGTCCACCGCCGCTTCGAGCCGGCGCACGACGCCGCGCAACTCCTGCACCAGTTGCGAGCGGCGGTCGGCTTCCTCGTCCAGCTCCAGGCGATCCATCACCGTCTCGACACCGTCCTTGAGCCGGCCGAGGGTGCCCACGAGGTTGTCGAGCGCGACGCCGAGGCCGCGGTTCCACACGGCGTGGTGGGCGAACCCGTCGTCGAGCCGGAGTACCGAGGCGCCGTCGGCGACGAGCTCATCCGCGAGGAGCCCGAAGACACGATCGGCGTGCGCCCGCGCGTCCGCCACTGCCGGCAGGAGAGCGGTGCGCAGCAACTGGACGGACGCCTCGCTCAAGAGATCGTCTCGCACGCGCAGGTCGGCGATGAGGGTCGGGATGAGTCCCCGGCCGTTGCGCTCGAGACGGCCCAGGAGACGGCCCACGCCGATGGATGAAACCTGCGACCCCAGGTGCTGAGCGGCGACGTCCTCCAGGTGATGCGCCTCGTCGATCACGAGCCGTCGGTAGGGGGGGAGGACCGCGGCGTCCTGCCAGTTCTCCTGGGCGCGTCGCACGGCGAGATCGGCCGTGAGCAAATGATGATTCACGACGACGACATCCGCATCCGCGGCCCGGCGCCGCGCCGCGAACAGAAAGCAGCGGTCGAACCACGGGCACTCGAGGCGCGTGCACAGGTCGGGCTCGGCGCGCACTTCGTCCCACACGTCCGCCGTCGGTGGGTCGGAAAGATCGGCCAGCGAGCCGTCGGCGGTATGCTCCGCCCACTCCGCGATCGCGTCCAGCTCCCGATGGCGCTCGGGTTCGAGCAGCGAGCCCTGACCGCCCCGGGCGAGCTGGAGCCGCGCCAGGCACAGATAGTTGTTCCACCCCTTGAGCAGGGCATACGTCGGCCGCCGCGCGCCGTCGTCGAACGCCCGCGCCAGGACAGGGAGATCTTTGCCGACCAGCTGTTCCTGCAGGTTGATCGTATTGGTCGAGATCACGGTGCGCTCGCCGTTGGCCCGGGCCCAGAGCAATGCAGGCACGAGGTAGGCGAACGACTTACCGACGCCGGTGCCGGCTTCGAGCAGCGCGATGCCTCCGTCATTGAAGGTGTCGGCCACATAGGCCACCATGTCGCGCTGACTCGGCCGGTCTTCGAACGCTCCCAGCGCACGCGCCACAGGGCCGCCATGACCCAGGGTCTCCGCCGTGGCGACGGCGTCGAGCGGCTCGAGCCGGCGCGCCCGCGGTACCTCAACCACGACATACAGCTCGCGCGCATCGTTGGTGATGATCCCGAATCCCACCCCGCCGTCGTGCAGCCGCGCGGCCACCGCGAGGTCCGCAGCGGACGGCTCCAGGACGCCGGACGGGTGGTTGTGCAGCACCATCTCCCCACGCTGGGCGACGCCCGGCAGGGCGAGCACCGCGTCGACCGTCCCGCGCGCGACCGGCCGGACGTCCGTGAACGCCTCGTCGGTGTCCATCCGAGCCACGAACGACACCTCGCGGCCGCCGGCGCGGGCGATGTCCGCGGCCAGCCGAGCCTGGAGCTCCGGGGGGATGCGCGTCACGTCTTGAGCTCGCGCTTCTTCGCGGCGGGGAACAGCACGTTGTTGAGGATCAGCCGATACCCGGGCGAGTTGGGATGCAGCGACAGGTCGGTCGGCGGATCGCCGATCTGATGCTGCGGGTCCTCGGGGTCGTGCCCGCCGAGGAACGTCCACGTCCCCTTGCCGTGCTCGCCGTGCACGTACTTGACCCAGGGCGCCCCCTGCTCGTCGGCCAACACGGTGACGCCGGGCTTGAGACGCTCCCGCATGAAGGACGTGGTGAGGCCGTAGAAGTCGGGGATCACCCGGCGGTGGCTCTGCACCAGCATCGTCGGAACCGGATCGATCTTGGCGCTGAAGTTGAACAGCTGAAACGCGCCGAGCGGCTGGCGCCGCGGGGGGTTGTTGACCTGGTGGCCGTCAATGTCGGAGAAGCTGGCGATCGCGGGGGAGGTCTCGAGGCGCGCACCCTGAAAGGCGAGCGAGCGGTCCCAGCGCATCCGCCGCGTCGCGTCCGGGTCCATCGGCGTCCCGTCACTGTACTGCGCGGCCACATCTACGCCTTCCGCCGCCAGGGCGATGTCGATCGTCTCGGTGGCGGTGCACATGGCGAACAGAAACCCACCCTGCTCCACGTAGGTCCGAATCCCGCGTGCCACGGCCTTCTTCAGGTCCGCCACCGAGGCGAGGCCCAGGGCCCGGGCCGTGGTCGTGTTGAGCCGCACCATTTCCGTGAGCCAGGGCGACCCGCTGTAGGTCAGGAAGAACTTGGAGAACTGGCCGGTGAAGTCCTCATGGTGGAGGTGCAGCCACTCGTAGTCCGTGAGCCGGCCCGCGACGACTTCCGGATCCCACACCTTCGCGAACTCGATGCCGGCGTATTGCAGCGCCATGGTGACCGCGTCGTCCCATGGTGCCGCATTGGGCGGCGCGTACACCGCGACCTTCGGCGCCTTCTCGAGCAGGACCGCGTCCATGTTACCCGCCTGGATCGTGCCGCGCAGATCCACGACCCGCACGGCCGACGCGGTTTCCACCGAGACCCCCGCGAGGGCCGCCTCGCGGCGCGTCGCGGCGTCGTCGGGCAGCAGGAAGCTCCCACCGCGATGGTTGAGCAACCACTCCGCGGTCCCCCCGCGGGTGAGTGCGCGGTACGTGATGCCGTACGCCTTGAGGTGGTCGGACTGGCGGTCGTCCATCGGCACGAGAAGCGACTGGGCGGTCGGACGATCATGGTCCCAGACCGACCGCGCCACCGCCTGACCCCCCGACCGCCGGGGCCAGGCGAGCGACGCCGCCAGCGCGGCGAGGAAGCTCCGCCGCTTCATGAGCTCGGGATCGTTCCGCGCACCTGGTCGAGCAGACGCCGCGCCTGCGGCACCAGGGCGCTCTCCGGATAGGACAGGATGAGCTGTTCCAGCCGCGCCACCGCCTCCAGATGCTCTCCGCGGGCCGCGGCGATGGCGGCCAGCGTGTACACGGCGCCGGGCGCGGCGGGCCCAGCGCTGTCGGCGCCGAGTGCTTCTTGGAGCAACGGGATCGCGAGCGCGTAGGCGCCGGCGTGCGTGGCGGCCTCGCCGGCGAAGGCGAGCACGTCGGCGCGCCCACCTGTGGCCGGCAGCCGGCGCGCGGCCACGGCGAGCGTGGTGACGGCGTCGGCCGTATCGCCGCGGGCGAGCACCAGAAGGCCCCGGCCTAACTCGGGCGCGCGAGGCGCGGCGACGCGCTCGATCAACGCGAGGATCCGGGAACGGCGCGTCGCCTCTTCGCGCGAGCGTGCGTAGGGGCCGGCCGTCCGGAAGCGCTCCCGCGCCTCTTCGAGCTCACCACGATACAGGGCGATCCACCCGAAGATCGCCGCCGCCCCGACCGTGGAGTCGCGCCCAAGCGCCCGCTCGCCGCGATCCAACTCACCGTGGAGCACCCACGCCCACGCCAGAGTCTCGCGCAGCGCCGCCGCATCGTTGGGCGAGAGCCGCGCTTCCCACTCTCGGTAGCGCTCCTCGGCTTCCGCGACGCGTCCGGCATCCGCGAGCACCCGTATGAACGTGGCCATCGCCGCCGGGCCGTCGCCCGGGCGGTCCGAGGGCCAGGCCGGGAGGCGATCGAGCAGCCGCTCGGCGGCCCGAAGCTCCCCCGCATCGGCGAACGCTCGCGCCGCCTCCAGCCGGGCGCGCGCTGCCTCGGCCCCGTCGGTGAGGCCGGCGAGGCGCTCCAGGGCGAAGCCGCGCGCGCGCGCGGCTTCCGGCGTCGCCTGCCGCCGGGCTTGTTCCGCGAAGCGGCGCACCAGCCCCGCGGCCCGCGCGGGATCGCGCGGCAACGAAGCCTCCAGCAGCGTCCAGGCCTCCTCCGGCCGAGCCCACTCGAGGAGCAGCTCCGAGGCGAATCGTCGCTCGTCGGGGTCGAGGCCGCGGCCCAGGACGATCCGCAGCACCGCATCGCGCCACGGGGGCGGCGTGCGCGCCAGATCGGCCGACGCCGGTCGCAACTGGCTCTCGTCCGCCTGCACGGCCAGGCGCCACTCGCCCGCCGCGAGCGCCCACTCACCCGATGCCACGTGGAGCCCGGCGGCGTGCGGCGCGATGGCGGCGACTCCCAGCCGCGAGCGCCCCAGGTCCATCACGCGACGGGCCGCCGCCCCGTCGCCCCGGCGCGCAAGCCAGAGCGCCCACTCGCGGTACGGCAGCGCGCTCTCGGGAAGGGCGGCGATCCACCCCCGCGCCGCCGCCGCCGCGCTATCGGCGCCGCCCACCGCGGTCCAGACCCGGAACTGAACCTCGCGCACGAGCCCATGGGCGGGCTGCTGGGCGAGGGCCCGCCGGACGTACGGCATGACCGCGTCCAGGCGTTCGAGCTCGGCGTACACCCGCTCCAGCCCGAAGAGGGCGACGACGTTCAGGGGCTCCGCCTGTAACACGGTGCGATAGATGCGGCCCGCGTCTTCGTAGCGCCCCTGCCGCTCGAGCTCCAGCGCCGTCGCCGGATTCGTTTGTGCCGGTGCGGGAAGCGCCCCGGCAGCCAGCAGGAGCACCGCGAGGGCGCTACGGACGGCCATCGTTGAGCCGGCGGAAGTAGTCGAGGATGAGGCGGCGCTCGGCCGCAGACAAGGAGCGCAGCTCGTCCCATGTGGGATAGCGGAACCGGGGGCCGCCCGGCGGCGCCGTCCCGGTGGCGGGCGGGAGCGCCCGGAGCGACGGATCGGCGGCGCGACTCACGCGCTCTTCGCGCGTGTCCTCTTCCTCGTTGCGGAGCGTGCGGCCCGCGTCCAAGAGCCGGCGGAACAGCCGCTCCTGCCGCTCGACGACGTCGCGGTCGAGCCGGCCCGCGTCCAGCTGGCGCGCAATGTCCCGGGCCTCGTGCGCGAGTTCGTCCGCGCCGGGCGTTTCGCCCCGGGCGCGCAGCCGATCCAGTTCGTCGGCCAGCGCCTGCTGCCGCTGAGCGAGCGCCCGCAACTGCTGCAAGAGCTGCTCGCCGCCACCCGGCAGCAGCGGGATCAGCCCGCCGGTTTGGCCGGTGAGCGCCCCCTGCTGCTCGGCGAGCTGAGCCATCTGCTCGATGGCCTCCGCGAGTCCCGAGCCCGACTGGGCGCCCGCGACCGCCGAGCGGCTCTGCAGCAGCGCGTGCACGAGGGCGTTGAGGGCGTCGAGCGCCTCGCCGGCCGGTTGGCCGGCGGCCCGGGCATTGGGCGTGGGCCGCTGCAGCTGCTCCAACGTCTCGTTCATGCGCAGCCGCGCGAACCCGAGCGCCGAGCCCAGTTGCGGCGAGACGAGCGCGTTCTTGCCCGCGGCGTTCTGCAGCCGCTCCCGCACGCGATCGACGCCCTCGCGGACGGCGGCCTGCGCGCCACGCACGTCGGCACCGGCGTCGCCGCCGCCCATGCGCGCCGCGACCTCTTCCTGCCGCTGCGCCAGCTCGGCGGTCTCCACCAGCGCACGGTCGAGCTGCGCCAGCACGTCCTGCCGCCATTCCTCACGCAGGCGTTCCCGCTCGTCACGGATCTCCTGGCTCACGGGCTCCAGCGCCTCGCTCGCTCTGGTCCCGGCCGCCTGCGCCGGCTGCTGCGACCCGCGCGCCGCGTCCCGGGCCGCCTGACGCATGTGGGCGCCCGCCTCATCCGAGCGCCGCGCGGCGTCACGCAGCGCCTGGCCTGTCGCATCCGCGGCGTCGCGGCCCGACGGCACCTCGCCGAGCTGCGCGGCGAGCGAGTCGGTCCGCGAGGCGAGCTCCGACTCTCGTGCCGCGAGCGCACTGTCCACCCCCTGCGCCGCCGCGTGGTTCCACTCGCGCTGCCGCGCCGCCAGTTCCTCCGCCTCCGCGGCGAGTGCGGTGAGATCGCCCTCAAGGGCCGCCCGCTCGAACAGCTCCCGGCTGCGCTCGAGCTCCTCCCGCAGTTGCTCCGCGGTTTCCGCCAGCTGCTGCAGCGCGTCTCGCGCGGCGGCGGCGTCGAGACGCTCCAGCGCCTCCCGCAGCGCCGTCAGCCGCTGCGACAGCTCGTCGGTGACCGCGCGGTCGAGCAGCCGCTCCAGGTCGCGAAGCTGGCGGTGGAACTCGGGATCGGTGAGGCCCGCTTGCCAGGCGGTCTCCGACAGCTCGCGTAACTCGTCCTTGAGGCCGCGGGCCCGTTCCACGATGCTCTGCTCGCGGTCCGACAACTCGCGCGCCCGCTGGACGGAGTTGAAGGGCAGCTGGTCGGGCCCACGCTCGCCGAGGGCGCCGCCCTCTCGCGCGGCCGCGCCCCGCTCGCGCTCCGTCGCGAGCTCGCCGAGCTCCCGCGCGAGAGCCCCCTGGGCGGCGGCGACGGAATCGGCACCGGCGGCGAGCTGCTCGCCCGCCTCGCGCACGGCGCGGCGCACCTCGCTCATGGACGGGAGCCGCAAGGCGAACGTGCGGCTCGCGCCGATCTGGGGCGTGGGCGCCCGGTCGCGAGCCTGTGCCAGGTAGTAGGCGGTATCCCCCGGCAAGAAGCCCCGACCGTTGAGATCGAGGATCGCGTGGAGCACGACGCGGTCGGCCTCCCCTTCCGGCATGGGGAGCGCCTCCACCACCGGCGCGGCGCGCACCCCGAGGCGGCTCACGCGCCAGCTCACGAGCTCGACACCGCCCAACCCGAAGTCGTCGCGCGCATCGACGACGATCCCCAGCCGCAGCGAGACCGGCGCGAGCGTATCTGCGCCCGGCACGGGGACCGTCACCACCGGGGCGCTGTCCGGCACGGCAATCACCCGCAGCACGGGTGGCGCTTCGTCCATCCCGCCGGTCGTGGGGCTCGCGTCCAGCTGCCACGTGGCACCGACCCGCACGACGAGCACGCCGCGGAACGCCTGTCCGTCGGTCTCGAGCGGCACGGTAGCGCTGTCGCTGCGCCACGCGACCGCCCGGAGGGGCACCGTCGCGCGACCCGAGGTGATGATCCGCGTCCCCACAGGCAGCGCCACGGCGTCCGCTCCAGGGGCCAGCGGCTCGTCGCCGCGCGTGAGGTATTGGGGGAAGCGAGCCACGAGCTGCAGATCGGCGAGGAGCGCCGGCAGCGCGACGCGCACGCGCAGCGTCGCCGAGGTGCGCCGTCCGTCGGACGCCCGCACGAAGCGATCGCTCTCGATCGGTCCGAGCACGACCACGGCGCGACCCGCCGAATCGAGCCCCAGCGGCCGGCTGCTCCACGGTTCGCCGGGAGCGCGAGACCAGAACGTGACCTCGTTGCGGCCGGCCGCCGTGATCCGCACGCGCACCGTCTCACCGCGGCGGACCTCGGTCCGGTCCGCGTCGAGCAGGATCGGCCCGCGGCCGGTGAGGAGCACCGCCGCCGGCTGCCAGAACGCGCGCCCGGCGCCGCTGAGCGGGCCCGAGACGGCGAACCCCAGCGCCCCCGCGGCGAACACGACCGCGCTCCGGCGCACGGCCCGCTGTGCGCCCACCCGGACGCCGCCGAGGGCGCCGGCGCCGGCACTGGCGAGCCACCGGGCGGTCGCCCGATCGGCGGCCCGGGCGAGCCCGGCGTGCGCGGCGGCGCCCTCGAGGGCCGCGACGCCGGCAATCGAGCCGCGCCGACGATGCCCGCCCGCTTCCGCCGCGCGCGCAAGCGCGGGCACGGCGATGCCACGCAACGCCCGGCGCATCCGCCACACCCCCGCGGTGAGGGCGGCCGCCGCCATCCCCCACCCTACCACCACGAGCAACGGCACCGTGCGGTATGCGCCGACGCGTGCCAGCACAACCCCGGCGGCGAACGCCGCGAGGACGAGTCCCGCCGTGCCGAGCACCCCGGCCCCCGCGTAGCGCCGCGCCAGCTCGCGACGGCGCGCGTCGAGCCACTGCCAGGTCGCCGTCATGGACTCGCCGTCACGGCGTAGACGAACAGGTTGACCCCCATGCGCAGCGCCCGCTCCCGAACTTCGGGGGCGTCGTCGTGCACGCCGGGATCCTCCCAGCCGTCTCCCAAGTCCGATTCATACGAGTAGAATAGGGCCAGACGGTCTCCGAAGAACAGGCCGAATCCTTGCGCAGGTCGGCCGTCATGCTCGTGGATCTTGGGCAGCCCCTCCGGAAAGCCGTAGACCACGTGGTAGATAGGATGGTCGAGCGGCACCTCCACGAGCGGCCGCTCGGGGAAGATCCTCGCCACTTCGCGGCGGAACGACTCATCCATGCCATAGTTGTCGTCGGCGTGCAGGAACCCTCCCTGCTCCAGGTAGCGGCGCAGCGCGCGGGCCTCTTCCTCGGAAAACCGCACATTCCCGTGACCGGTCATGTGAAGGTACGGGACCTCCCACAGGTCGGGATCGGTGAGCCGCACGACGCGCTCGCGAGGGGTCACTCGGAGCGCCGTCCGCTGCCGAATCGCCGCGCTCAGGTTCGGCAGGCTCGAAGGGTTGGCGTACCAGTCGCCCCCGCCGTCGTAGTGCAGTCGCCCGACGACGAGCGGCGCCTGCGCGGCGGCCGCCGGTCCGACGCCGGCGAGCAGGGCCAGGAGGAACGCGGGGAGCTTCACAGACGGGTCACCATGCGATACGCCTCCCTCCGCGACACGGCGAACTCGCCTGCCAGGTGATCGGCGACGTCGCGCCGGCTCATCCCGCGCGCAAGGAGCGCTCTCGC
>JBFJHJ010000011.1:0-74530 GCA_041613315.1 Gemmatimonadales bacterium | reverse complement strand
GACGCCCTGGTGGCGGTCACGCAGCGCGCCGTGACGGGGACGGTGCGCGTGCGGCTGTTCAAGGGTACCGCCACGGTCCTCTCCCGCCGCAGCCCCTTCTCACTCTACGCCGACGGGTACGCCACCTTCGGCGCCGACGACGTGTACGACCAGGCGGATGCCGCGGGCTTCATCCGGCTGTTCGGGCTCCCGATCCGCGTGGGGGCGGAGGTGGCGGCTCGGCACTCGGCGACGCCGGTCGAGGAGCAGGCGTGAAGCCGCGTAAGACCGCGCGCGTAACGGACGACACCGCTGTGCCCGCTGAGAGCGCGACCCTGCACCAGATGTGGGGCGGGCGGTTCGCGGGCGACCCCAGCGCCGCCCTCCTCGAGCTCAATCGGAGCCTGCCCGTCGACCGACGGCTCTGGCCGCAGGATGTGAAGGTGGCGCGGGCCTGGGTGATGGCGCTCGGACTGGCCGGGGTGCTCACGCCGGACGAGGATGCCCGGCTGCTGGACGGGCTGGACCGCGTGGCGGAACGGCTCGCCGACGGGGCCGCGGTGGGGGCACCGGATGAGGACGTGCACACGCTCGTGGAGCGTCTGCTGTACGACGAAGTCGGGCCCCTCGCGGGAAAGCTCAACACGGGCCGGTCGCGCAACGATCAGGTGGTGACCGACCTGCGGTTGTGGTGTCTCGAGGCGCTGGAAACGCTCGACCGTGAGCTCGCGGCGCTGGGCATGGCGCTCGTGGACCAGGCGCGCGGCGGGATTGAGCTGCTGTTGCCCGGCTACACGCACGGGCAGCGCGCGCAACCGGTGCGTTGGGCGTACGTCCTCCTGGCCCACGCCTGGCCCGTGGCGCGCGATCGGGACCGGCTCACCGGCGTGATCGACCGCGTGGCCGACCTGCCGCTCGGCTCCGGAGCGCTGGCCGGCTCCGGCATCGGCGTGGACCGCGTGTTCCTCAAAGAGTCGCTCGGCTTCCGCCGGCTGTCCCCCAACGCCCTGGACGTGACGGGCGACCGGGATTTCGTCGCCGATATGCTGTTTCTATTGGGACTCGTCGCCACGCACGTGTCGCGGCTCGCCGGTGAGCTCATCACGTACGCGTCGACCGAGTACGGGTTCGTGCGGCTGGCCGACGCCTACTGCACGGGGTCCAGCCTGCTGCCGCAGAAGCGCAACCCCGACGTCCTCGAGCTGGCACGTGCCAAGGCGCCTCGCGTCACCGCGAGCCTCGCGGGGATGTTCGCGTTGTTGAAGGGGCTCCCGGCGGGCTACAGCAAGGATCTCCAGGACGACAAGGCGTTCCTGTTCGATGCCGTGGACACCGTGCTCCTCACGCTCCCGGCGCTGCGCGGTGCCGTCGAGACGATGGCGCCGGTGCCGGAGCGGATGGCGGCGGCGCTCGATCCCGCGCTCCTCGCGACGGATCTCGCCGACGGGCTGGTTCACGCCGGCGTGCCGTTCCGGGAAGCGCACGGCCACGTCGGCCGCCTCGTCCGCCTCGCCGAATCCCTTGGTGTCGTCGTAACCGCAGTGCCTCCGGCCCAGGCCGCCGAGGTCCATCCCGAGCTGCCCGGCCTCCTGGCCACGCTGGGCGACTGGGAAACGTCGGTGGAGCGTCGCCAAACGACCGGTGGATCCGCTCGCGAGGCGGTGCTGGAACAGATCGAGGCACTGGGAACGCGCTTCGCCGCCTCGTTCTGACACACCGTCGTGCCGGGCGGTAGGTCTACGCTCGAACTCCCATCCCATACGCCTCGCGCAACTTCGTATCTTGTGAGTGCGCAACATGGACAGCGCCGGCTCCTCAGGAGGGAGCCGCGATCGCTGGTGCGCCCGGCGGTCGCACGTTCTTCACCACAAGAGGGAGGTCGGAGCGATGCGAGTGACACATGTATGGTCGGCAGTGGCCCTACTCGGGCTCGGGCTCGTCGGCGCGGCGTGCGGTGACGACGAGGAGGTATTCGTTGCCACCCTCGGCGGCGCCAACGAGGTCCCGGCGGTGACGACGAGTGCCTCCGGTACGGCGACGTTCACGCTGATGCAGGACGGCACGGTGGCGTACGTCGTCACGGTCTCGAACATTCAGAACGTGACCGCGTCGCACATCCATGATGGTGCGGCGGGTGCGAACGGGCCCGTCGCCGTGACGTTCGACGTGTCCGGTTTCAGTGGCACGAGCGGGACGCTCGCGGCGGGCACGCTGACAGGTGGCACGAATGTGAGTGGGATGTCGTTCCAGCAGTTGGTGGACAAGATGCGGACCGGGGGCGTGTACGTGAACGTGCATACGCAGGCGAACCCGGGCGGGGAGATCCGCGGGCAGATCGCGGCCCGGTAACCGGGCCCGACCGGCAGCACGAAGGGGGGCGGCACCCACCGCCCCCCCCAGGACCGCTGCCACGCCGTGCCGAGCCGGGATAAGGCAAGACCCCGCTCGTCCCCTCCAACGAGAACCCTTGCCTGGCGGCAAGGTGCTCGGCACGTCGCGGCAGTCGGGTGGCACTGAGCTCTACGACAGGCCCGGGCCGGAGGTTTCACCGCCTTCGCGCGTCGGCGACCGTTGGGCTCATGCTCTTTGATGCGCGGATCCCGTGGATGGTTGCGGCGGGCTCCACGCGGTGAGGGCGACGCCCCCCAAGATCGCCGTGCCCCCCACGACGATCCGCCACGTGAGCGCCTCGCGGAGCACGAGCACGCCGAGCAGCACCGCAATCAGCGGTGTGACGAGCGTGATCACCATCGTCTTGGTCACGTCCATCCGCTGGATCAGCCAGTAGAGCAGGACGAACGCGAGGGCGGACGCCACGATCGAGAGGTACAGGAGCGCAATCGCTGCTCTGACCGTCCAGGGAAACGCGGCCGCGCTGCCCTCGACCGCGTACCCCACCATCAGGAGCGGGGGAGTCCCCGCCACCATCTGGCCCAGGGTGAGGACGACGGGGTCCAGGTGGCCGCCCCCGTGTTTCACGGCCACGTCGGCGTAGGCGGCGGCGGCGGCGCCGAGCAGGACCGCGACGCTCCCCCACAGGGCCAACATCCCCTGCCCGCCCAGCTGCTTCGAGAACACGACGCCCACGCCGGCGATCGCGAGGAAGATTCCGGCTGCGCGCGCGACGGTCATCCGCTCGGCGGGGAGCGCCCGGTGCGCCAGGAGCATCCCGAAGAGCGGGAACGTGGCAAACAGGAGCGCCGCGAGGCCGGACGAGATGTACTGCTGGCCCCAGAACACCAGGCCATAGCTGGCGCTGAAGGTGAGAAGCCCGGTCCACGCGATGAGCCACCAGTCGCCCAAATGGGGCACGGGGCGCCGCCCGAGGGCCATGAGCACCGCCAGCGGAAGGGCGGCGATGGCGAACCGGAGCCCGGCGAACGTGAACGGCGGCAGGTCTTCGAGACCGAGCTTCATGAAGAGCCAGCTCGACCCCCAGATCAGACCGAGGAGGAGCCAGACGAGCGCTGGGCGAAGGGCGGTCATCGAGGGGGAACCGGCAACGCGGGTCACGGCGTGTCGGGATAACGCTGTGCGGTGGCGCTGCCGTGCCGCACCGCGTCATGCCGTGGAATCGAGGTCTGGCACGGGAGTGTCGTTTTGTGTCCCATATCACAGGCGTTCCGGCCTCGACGCGGCCAGTAACGTATCCCATTGCATGACGTTACACTCATCGATAGACTTTACCGGACCTTTGACTTCCCGCCCGCTCCCGTGCGGGCGAGGCGGGTAGCGTGTCGCCGGCACGGGAGCACTTGTGCGCTGTCTGACTCTGAACGCCTCGTTCGAGCCGTTGACCCTGGTCCCGGTCCGTCGCGCGTTGCGGCTGGTGATCGAGGGGAAGGCGGAGCTCGTCGAGGCGGACGGTCACCGCCCCGTGCGGAGCGAGCGGCTGAGTGTGCCCAGGCCGCACGTCATTCGGCTGGTCAAGTTCGTCCACGTCCCGCGGAAGTTCCGCCGTCAGGTCACCAACACGTTCCTCTTCGCGCGCGATCACTACACGTGCCAGTTCTGCGGCCGGCACGAGCGGGAGCTGGGGTTCCGGGAGTGCCTCACCCGTGATCACCTGGTGCCGCTCTCGCGCGGCGGGGCCAACGCGTGGTCGAACGTGGTGACCGCGTGCTCGTCGTGCAACACTCGCAAGGGCAACCTGCTCGTGACGGAGTCTCCCCTCCGTCTCCTCACGCAGCCGCACGAGCCCCACTTCGTGCACCTGACCTGGGCCGTGCGCCGGCTCACGCCGGTCCAGGAGAAGTACATCCGGCTGTTCTATGGCGCGGACACGGTGGAGGAGCTGCGGCAGCTGTAGGACGTTGTCACTCGTCCGGTCCGTTTCCTGGCGCACTCTTCACTACTGATCACCGCGCACCGATGAGATCCCACACGCACTACCTGTGGTTCAAGACGAAACGCCGTCAGGAGATCATCGACATCACCGACGACGTGGCCGAGCAGGTCGCCACCAGCGGGGTGCGCGAGGGGTTCGTCCTGGTGTCGGCGATGCACATCACCGCGTCGGTGTTCGTGAATGACCACGAGTCCGGGCTGTGGCAGGACATTCTCCGGTGGCTCGAGGAGACCGTGGCGCCGTGGGATCCCGAGCGGTACCGCCACAACGAGACGGGCGAGGACAACGCGGCGGCCCATTTGCGGAGTTTGACGATCGGGCACGAGGTCGTCGTTCCGATTACGGCGAGCGCACTCGACCTTGGACCCTGGCAGCGGGTGTTCTACGGCGAATGGGATGGCAAACGGAAGAAGCGGGTCGTGATCAAGGTGGTGGGAGAGTAGAGGGCCGCCCCTCGAGCGCGGGTCGGCTCGCCCTCGGCTGCGTCTGCGACTGCTTGTACCGCTCCTCTAAGTCTATTAATTTCAAAGGCTCCGGACGTCGAGGGGGATTTGGAGCAACATCATCTGGCGCTGTGTCTTGGCGAGCGGGTCCGGGAGCATCCGGACCGGGAGTGCGTGGTCTTCGGCGAGCGGCGGCTCAGTTACGCCGACGTCGACGACCAGGCGACGGCGCTGGCGGGGGCCTTCCGCGACCTGGGAGTCGCCGCGGGCGACCGCATCGCCGTGGATCTGCCGAACTGGCCCGAGTGGATCGTCGGCCTCTTGGCGGCCGCCAAGCTCGATGCCGTGTTCGTGCCGCTCAACCCGGGGGTCAGCGATCACGAGCTCAAGTACCAGTTGCGCCACGCGGAGGCGAAGCTGGTGATGGTCCCGGAATCCGTGCCGCAGGACAGTGCGGCGGGGTCCGATGACCTCGAGCTCTTCGACGAACTGCTCCGGGAGTTGCCAGATCTCCAGCACGTGGTGACGGTCGGCCGCGGGGACGTGTGGCAAGATGGGCCGATCGTCGGGTTCCACGACCTGGTGCGCCGCGGGCGGCGGCGGGAGGTGGCGATAGCCGCAGGCGACCCCGCCACGACGCCGCTCGGCCTCCTCTACACCTCCGGAACGATGGGCAAGCCGAAGGGCGTGGTGCTGTCGCACCAGAACCTGGTGTGGACGGCGTGCCGTACGGCCGAAGCGCTCCGCCAGACCGGTGGGGATCGCGTCTTGGTGGCGGTGCCCGTCTTCACGATCTTCGGCATGCATGTGGCGGTGACCGCGCTCGTAACGGGCGGGACCCTGGTGTTGCAGGGGTACTTCGAGCCCGGAGAGACGCTGGATCTCATCGAGCGCGAGCGGGTCACGATGTGTCACGGCGTGCCCACGATCTTCCAGCTCCTGATGCGGCATCGCTCGTTCGGGGGACGGAACCTCTCCACTGTGCGGACCGGCATCGTGGCCGGAAGCCCGGTCTCCGAAGACCTGGTGCAGCGGATCCGGCAGTGGAACGACGTACAGATTGCCTACGGATTGACCGAGACCGGCCCGACGGTGACCGTCACCCGCTTCGACGATCCGCGCGAGAAGCGGGATCGCACCGTTGGGAGACCGCTCGAGGGGGTGGAGGTCCGGGTGGTGGACCTCAGGTCCGCCGACCTGCACGGGCCGGAGGCCGTCGGCGAGCTGGCGGTGAAAGGCCCGAACGTCATGTCGGGCTATCACCGCATGCCGGCGGAAACGCGGCGATCGTTCACCGCCGAGGGGTTCTTCCGCACGGGAGACCTTGCGATCCTCGATGAGGACGGGTACGTGGCGATCGTCAGCCGACACAAGGAGATGATCATTCGCGGCGGCTACAACATCTTCCCGCGCGAGGTGGAGGACCTCCTCCGCACGCACCCCGCGGTCGGCGACGCCTGCGTGGTCGGCATCCCCAACGAGATCCTGGGGGAGCTGGTCTGCGCCTGCGTCATGCCGGTGGAGGGGGCGATCGTGACGGGCGATGAGCTGAAGGCGTTCTGCCGCGACCAACTCGCTGACTACAAGGTCCCGGACCTGGTCCGCTTCTTCGACACCTTCCCGATGACCGGGAGCGGGAAGGTGCTGCGACGGGAGCTGGCACAGGTCGTGGGCCTGGAATTGAGTACGACGTGAAGGATTATGCGACGCGGCTGCGCGCCGCCCAGAGCGAGCCGCCGGCCCACGCGCCGAATGCGGCTCTCATGATCGATTTCGACAACGTAACCCTGGGGATTCGTTCGGATCTCCAGAACCAGCTCCGCAGGCTGCTCAACTCGGAGATCATCAAGGGGAAAGTGGCGGTCCAGCGGGCGTACGCCGACTGGCGGCGCTATCCGCAGTACATCGTCCCCCTCTCGGAAGCGTCCATCGACTTGATTTTCGCGCCGGCCTTCGGCTCGAACAAGAAGAACGCCACCGACATCCGGCTCGCGATCGACGCGCTCGAGATCGTGTTCACGCGGCCCGAGATCGGGACGTTCATCCTCCTGTCCGGCGACTCCGATTTCTCCAGCCTGGTGCTCAAGCTCAAGGAGTACGGCAAGTATGTGATCGGCGTCGGCATCCGCGAGTCGTCCAGCGACCTGCTCGTCCAGAACTGTGACGAGTACTTCAGCTATAGCGAACTCACGGGGCTGACCAAGACGCGGGACATGACGCCGGTGCACCGCGACCCGTGGGAGCTGGTCGTGGACGCCGTCCGGCGGATGAAGCAGGACGATGACGTCATGCGATCCGATCGCCTGAAGCAGGTGATGCAGGAGCTCGACCCGAACTTCAACGAGAAGGACGCCGGGTTCAACCGGTTCAGCAAGTTCGTGTTGGAGGCGTCGCAGCGCGGCCTGTTGTCGCTGAACAAGATGGAAAACGGCCAGTACGCTGTGGACCTGGGGTCCAATGCGAACGTTCCTCCGGGCGAGGAGGTGGACAGCGGAGCGGCGGACACGGCGACGCGCTCCCGCCGGCGCCGGCCGCCGCGGCGGCGCGGCGGACCCGACGCCGGCCAGGGGCTCACGTTGGCCGAGGCCTTCGAGTTGCTGCGACAGGCGCTCCTCGTGTTGGGCGCCGTCGGTGCGGAGGCCGCCGAGGCCGACGACGTTCGAACCAAGATGGTCGAGCTGTTCGGCGAAGACGGCGATGCCGTTTTCGAGCGCCCGCGGTTTCAGCGGCTGCTGCGGCAAGCGCACGACGCCGACCTGATCGAGCTCATCAAGCAGGACGACGACGTCTATCTGCTGCGGCTGGGGCCGGAGGCGCTGGCGGAGGCGGGGCTGGCGCCGTCGGCAGCGGCGCCGGCCGAAGCCGGAACGCCGATGCCACGCGAGGCGCCGGCGGAGCCGGCCGAGGACCCGGAGCCGGCGCCCCGCCGTCGCGGCGGTCGCGGCGGGGCCCGCGGGGCAAAATCCCGCAAGCGTTCCACCCGGACGCGTAAGAGCGACACCAAGGCCGACGCCGCCGGAGACTCGGCGGAGACCGAGCCGGAGCCCCGGCGGGGGCCACCGGCCGCCGGCACCGCCCAACCCAAAGGCTCGGAGCGCAGGCAGAACCCCCGCTACCGCCGCGGCTCCCGCGGCGGGTCGGCCGAGCCGGCGCCGACGAGCGAGGCAGCGGCGGAGACGCGCGCGGCGTCCGCCGTCCAGGCGCAACCCACGGCGGTCGCCAGCGCCCGCGGCGTGGGCCCCCGTCGCGGGAGCCGCGGCGCCTCACGCACACCGTCGCCGGCCGCTCCGTCGCGTGACAGCGCTGCGACGCCGGCCCGTGGTGGGGTGGCCCCGCCGGACGTTTCCCCTGACACGACATCGCGCACCGCGCCGGTGTCCGACCCGAGGCAGGAGGCACTCGCCGAGCCGCCGCCGACGGGTGGGGGCGGTCTCCTCAAGCGGATGACCGCCGCCCTGCAGAAGGTGGTCAAGGGCGCCGACGTCGAGGACGCCGACCGGTAACGTGGTGGGGTCGCCCGCCGGCAAGCCGCTCAAGCCCAGGTTCTACGCGCGCGACACCTCCCGTGTCGCGCGCGCGCTGTTGGGCGGTATCCTCGAGACGCGAGTGAACGGTGCGGTGACCCGGGGTCGCATCGTCGAGGTCGAAGCCTACGTGGGCCCCCATGACGCCGCGTGTCACGGCTACCGTGGCCGCCGCACCAGCCGCAACGCCGCCCTCTTCGGCGCTCCGGGGACGGCGTATGTCTATCGGAGCTATGGCATCCATTGGTGCCTCAACGCCGTGACGGAGCGGGAGGGGTACCCGGCGGCGGTGCTGATCCGCGCGCTCGAGCCCCTGGCCGGGCTCAGCACGATGGCCGCGCGCCGGGGCATCGACGACCCACGCCGGCTCGCCGCTGGCCCGGGGCGGCTGTGCGAGGCGATGGGGATCAGCGGTACGTACGACGGCCGACTGCTGTGGCGGGGGCCGGTCCGGATCCTGAGGGGGACACCCGTCCGTCGGGGTGTGCGGGTCGGACCGCGGGTCGGGATCACCCGCGCGGCGGACTGGCCCCTGCGGTTTTTCCTCGCAGAATCGCCGTTCGTCTCGCGGCGCCGCTAGCGGACGTGCCGACCTACGAAAAACGGGGGGCCCGGACCGATGCCGGTCCGGGCCCCCCGGGCGTTGGGACGCCGCTGCGTTACCGCGTGGTGCCCAGCTTCTCGTTCGAGCCACTCAGGGCGATCCGCAGGCCGCCCGTGATCACATGCTGGCCGCTCGTGATGAGGAACTCGTTACCGGCCGGCATGTACTGGAAGTTCCCGAACAACGCGAGCCGCCCGTACCAGAACTGGGCGCTGCCGGCGAACACGGCAAACGCCTTGGTGGAATGCTCGTCGATGGCTCGGAACGCCGCGTTGAGCTCCAGCTCGGAGCCGAACGGGCCGACGGGTTCCGCGTTCATCACCTGATGGATCGCAAAGCCCGCCCCCAGCATGATCTGGATGTTGGTGCTCATCGGCACCGCCATGACGTTGGCCTGGACCCGCCGGCCGCGAGTGAAGGTCACCTCGGTGAAGCCGGCCGGGTTCAGGATGTTGGTCACCGCCGAGGAGGCGCCACCCTGGAAGATGATCTCGTCGAGCGCGAGGAAGAGCGCCGTGCGGCTGCGGGTGATGAGCCAGTGGCCGCCGATATCGATGGCGGCGTCCCAGTTCTGGGTCGGGGTCTTATAGAAATAGAGGCCCGACTGCGCCCCCCAGAACCATTTGTTCTGCCACGCCTCTTCCCGTTGCGCCCACGCGGGCGGGGCCGCGAGGCCGAGCAGCGCGGCGCTCAACAGGCCGGCGGAAACCTTTCGCATCTTCGGCTCCTCCAAGTATGTCGCCCCAGCCGGGCTCGTGCTGGGCCGCCAGTCGCTTCTGCGGACGGGCGAGGCGCGGACGGGTTGATCGTTGACGTTCCGCACGCGCGGCCCCCAAAATAGGGACTCCCGGCGAAAAACGCGAGCCTGTGACCCTCGCCGTGCGGCTTTCTAGCGCATTGCGAGCAGAGGGGTTACCCCATCATACCGCGAAACGACTTGAAGTCCGTGCCGCCCGTCACCGAATTCGCCTGACCGTCGGGTCGCGGTCCGATGGCGAAGCGGCCCGCCTGCGCCAGGCCACGATGCGAGCGCTCACTCATGCCGCCGTCCTGCCTCCGGCCCGAGGACCTCATGCTCAGATCAGGCCCAGCTTCGTCCCGGCCGTGCGGAACGCGGCCAGCGCTTGGTCCAGGTCGTCCCGCGTGTGGGCGGCGGAGATCTGGCAGCGCACTCGTGCCTGCCCTTTGGGGACCACGGGGTAGCCGAATCCGGTGACGAACACGCCTTCGTCCAGCAGCAGGTCGCTCATGCGGATCGCCGTGGCGCTCTCGCCCAGGATCACTGGGATGATGGGGGTCGACCCCTCGAGCGGCCGGAAGCCCAGCTCGGTCAGCCGGTCGCGGAAGTAGCGGGCGTTCTCGTGTAGCCGGGTGACACGCTCGGGGTGGGCCCGCAGCTCCTCCACGGCGGCGAGGGCGCTGGCCGCGACGGTGCACGGTAGCGCGTTCGAGAAGAGCTGCGGCCGCGACCGCTGCACGAGGTAGTCGCACAACGCCGCCGAGGAGGCCGTGAACCCACCGGCGGCGCCGCCCAGGGCCTTGCCCAAGGTCGAGGTGATGATGTCCACGTCGCCCAGCACGCCGTGGTGTTCCGCCGTCCCACGGCCGTGTGTGCCCAGCACGCCGGTACCGTGGGAGTCGTCTACGGCCACGATCGCGTCGTGCCGATGGGCGAGTTCCAGGATCTCAGGGAGCCGCGCCACGTCGCCCTCCATCGAGAACACCCCGTCGGTGAAGATCAGGCGGGTGCGGGCGCCCTGCGCCGCCCGGAGCTTCGCGGCGAGGTCGTCCATGTCGGAATGGTCGTAGATCGCGGCGCGACACTTGCTGATGCTCTTGGCGAGCCGGATCGCATCGATGATGGACGCGTGGTTCAGCGCATCGGAGATGACGACGTCGTCCGGCCCGAGCAGAGTCGCGACCAGCCCTTCGTTGGCGTTCCAGCAGGAGACGTAGCTGAGCGAGGTGTCGGTGCCCACGAAGTCGGCGAGCGCCGCTTCCAGGGCCCGATGGATGGTGAACGTCCCGCAAATGAAGCGGACGCTCGCCGTGCCTGCCCCGAAGCGATCGAGCGCCGCCTTGCCGGCCGCCACCACGGGTGCCGCCGCCGACAGGCCGAGATAGTTATTGCTCGAGAGGATGATGATCTCTCCCCGGCCTTCCATTTCGACGCGGGCGTCCTGCGGGGAGTCGAGGTAGTTGAGGCGCTTGTAGACGCCGTCCCGCTTGAACTGGTCTAGCTCCTGCTGGAGACGCTGATCCACGGACGACCTCATCCGTCTCCCCCGATCTCGAGGATCACCTTGCCGGCTTCGCCGGAGCGGATCGTCTCCAGGGCTTCGTCGATCTGCTCGAGCCGGAACGTGTGGGTGACGACGGGCGTCGGGTCGAGGAGGCCCGAGCCGAGAAAGCTGCGCATCTGATTCCAGGTTTCGTACATCTTGCGGCCGATGACGCCGTACACGGTGAGGCCCTTGAAGATCACATCCGCCCCGAGTTGCAGCGGCACGGCGCCCTTGGGGAGCCCGAGGAGGTTCACGCGTCCGCCGAGGCGTGCGGCGCGGAACGCCTGGGCGATCGCGTCGGGGTGTCCCGACATCTCGCAGACGAGGTCCGCGCCCTCGTTGCCGGTCTCGTCCAAGACACGGGCGACCACGTCGTCTCTCGTGGGGTTGAGCAGGACGTGAGCGCCCATCCGCTGGGCCAACTGCAGCCGTGTCGGATTCACGTCGGACGCGATGACGCGGCTCGCGCCGGCGGCCCGCGCGATACCCACGGCAAAGCACCCGATCGGGCCGCACCCGAGGATGAGCACCGCGGCGCCGGAGACCTCGCCGGTGAGCACGGTATGGAACGCGTTGCCGAGCGGGTCCATGATCGCTCCGACGGCGGTGGGGATCCCGTTCAGGGGCATCACGTTGATCGCGGGCATGGCGATGTACTCGGCGAAGGCGCCGTCGCGATCGACGCCGATGATCTGCGTACGCTGGCAGATGTGCGCGTTGCCGGTGCGGCACTGCCGGCAGTGTCCACAGACGATGTGACCTTCGGCCGTGACGAGTTGGCCCTCGGCGAATTCGGCGCCCACGTCCTCGCCCACCGCCGCGATCTCGCCGGCGAACTCGTGTCCGACGACGATGGGGGGGCGAATCCGGCTCCGTGCCCACTCGTTCCAGTCGGCGATGTGCAGATCGGTGCCGCACACGCCGGCGTGGCGCACCCGGATCACGACGTCGAGCGGCCCGCAGGTGGGGATGGGCACGTCGGTCACGGTCAGGCCGGGCGACGCGGCGGGCTTCGTGATGGCGCGCATGGGCTCGAGGGCGCCTTAGACGATGCTCCGAATGAAGCCGCCGTCCACCTGGAGGGCGGCGCCCGTGATGTAACTGGCCCGATCCGAGGCCAGGAACGCGACCGCGTGCGCGAGCTCGGCAGGCTCCCCCATGCGGCCCATCGGGATCTCCGCCACGATCGCGCCGACCACCGCGTCTCGCGACCGCGCCAGCTGCGTCACCTGCCGCTCGATCAGCTCATCCACCCGTTGCGTGTGCATGTACCCCGGGCACACCGAGTTCACCGTGATCCCGTGCGGCGCCACGTCCCGCGCCAGCGCCTTCGCGAACGCGAGGACACCGGCGCGGGCCGTGGACGACAGGATGAGGTCCGACAGCGGCTGCTTCGCGGCGATGCTCGTGAGACAGATGATGCGACCCCACTGGCGGCGTCGCATCGCCGGGACGGCGGCGCGGCACAGGTGGATCGTGGACAGCAGATTGAGATCGAGCGCGGCCTGCCAGCTCTCCGCCGCCGCGTCACCGAAGTGCACCGCCGGCGGGCCGCCGGCGTTGCACACGAGGATGTCGACCGAGCCGAATCGTTTGGCGACGCGCTGCACGAGGTCCTCCGCCTGCCCCTGATCGCTCACGTCGGCTCGGAAGCCCTGGACGGCCTCCGACGCGTGGGAGGCGACGTGCGCCACGGCCTGAGTCAGCCGTTCGTCGTCCCGCCCATTGACCGCGACGCGGCATCCCTCGGTCGCGAAGCTCGTGGCGATCGCGCGACCGAGGCCGCTCGTGGAGCCGCACACCAGGGCGACGCGACCGTCGATCTTCAAATCCACGCTGGCGTCCTCCGCCACCGTCCGCGCGCGCGGCGAAGTTGGCAGCGCGTGATGGCGCGTACCGGCTCGAGCCGGAGATCGAGAGAGCTGACAGAGCGTTGCACGTTACGAGGTCCTCGTTGGTATCGGTCGCGATGCGACGTGATCGGCTTCGAGGGTCGGCGACGAATTTGGAGCGCGGGCCGGACGGCGGCAAGTTGCTGCGCGCGCGCGCATTACGCCACCGGATCGTATTGCGTGTTGTTTCGCGATGTCCCATATTCGGGCGCGAACGTTCTACTGATCGGAGCGCTGGTGATGTCGGTTACGCGCCGCGACTTCCTGACGCAGACATCGCTCGCCGCTGCCGCGCTGGCGGTGTCAGCGCCGCGCGCGGCGTCCGCCGTTCGGCCAGTCCCACTGCCGTCGCAGGGTGACCCGGCCATCAAAGAGCTCTGCATGGTGGCGCTGGACGCCGCCAGGAGCGCGGGCGCATCGTACGCCGACGCGCGCGTCACCGACCTCCGCCTCCAGTCGATCGCGACTCGCGAAGCGCGGGTCACCGACCTCGACGATCGGAGCACGTTCGGTATGGGCGTGCGCGTGCTGGTCGAGGGGGCGTGGGGGTTCGCCGCCAGCCGCCGCGTGACGTGGGACGAGAGCGTGCGGCTCGCCGGCGCCGCCGTGGCGCAGGCGAAGGCGAACCGCCGCGCCTTTCGGACACCGGTCACGCTCGCCCCCGTCGATCCGTTCCCCAACGCCGCGTGGCGTAGCCCGATCGTGCGGGACCCGTTCGACGTGCCGGTCGCGGACAAGGTGGCGCTGCTCCTGGAAGCGAACGCGGCGGCGCTCACGGTGCGGGGTGCGCGTTTCGCGCGCTCGTCGCTCGCGTTCGTCCGGTCGGAAACGACCTTCGCGTCGAGCGTGGGATCCGTGATCGTGCAGACGCTGTACCGCACCCGTCCGCAGCTCAGCGTCACCGCCGTGGCGTCGGACTTCTCGGACTTCCAGTCGCGCGCCGCTGCGGAGGTCGCGCCCATGGGGCTGGGGTATGAGCATGTCGAGCGCGCGGATCTGGTCGGCCGCGCGCCCGAGTGGGCCGAGCAGGCGGTGGAGAAGCTCTCGGCCCGGCCGGTGGAACCCGGGCGGTACACGCTGATCCTGGATCCCAGCCACCTCTACCTCACGATTCACGAGTCCATCGGCCACCCGACCGAGCTCGACCGGGCGCTGGGCTACGAAGCCAACTACGCGGGCACGTCGTTCCTCGCACCGCCCGAGGCCGTGATCGGAACGTTCCAGTACGGTCCCGAGTTCATGAACGTGCAGGGCGACCGCACACAACGGGGCGCGCTCGCCACGGTGGGGTGGGACGACGAGGGCGTGCCGGCCGACAGTTGGCCGATCATCAAGGACGGGATCTTCGTGGATTACCAGACCACGCGCGAGCAGGCAGGCTGGATTGCCCGCCTCACGGGGGTGACCCGGTCACACGGGTGCTCCTTTGCCGCGTCGTGGGACGACGTGCAGTTCCAGCGGATGCCCAATGTCTCGCTGCTCCCGGGCGAGGAGGACCACGCGCTGGACGATCTGGTCGCCGCCACGGACCGCGGCATCCTCATCCGGGGCAATGGCTCGTACAGCATCGACCAGCAGCGCTACAACTTCCAGTTCGGTGGTCAGGTGTTCTACGAGGTGCGGGCCGGCAAGATCACCGGCATGCTCAAAGACGTGGCGTATCAGGGGCGTACGCCCGAATTCTGGAACGCCATGGATATGCTGGGCGGCGCGGGGAGCTACGAGCTGGGGGGCACCTTCTTCGACGCCAAGGGGCAGCCCGCGCAGGCGAACGCCGTGAGCCACGGGTGCCCGCCGGCGCGCTTCCAGAACGTCACCGTGATCAACACGGCGCGGACCTGAGCGGGCGCTCGTGGCGGATATTCTCACCCGCGACGAAGCCCGCGCGCTCTGCACGCGCATCCTCGCCGCCACCGGTGCCGAGGGCGCGCTCGTGAACGTCGAGGGTGGGGTAGCCGGGTACACGCGATTCGCCCGCAACGAGATCTCGACCGCCGGCGATGCGGTGGACGTGCGGGCCACGCTCACCGTTCGCTTCGGGCGGCGGAGCGCCTCGGTCGCCTTCAATAGGCTGGACGACCCGGGTATCAAAGCGGCGGCCGAACGTGCCGAGACGCTGGCCAAGCTGGCGCCCGAGGACCCCGAGCAGATGCCGCTTCTCCCCGACCAGACCTATCAAGAGGTGCCGGCGTTCTTCGAGTCCACGGAAAAGTTGGGCGCGGGCGAGCGGGCCGACGCGGTCCTCGGCATCATGGAACCCGCGGCGGCGGCCGACCTGGTATCTACCGGCTTCTTGGAACGACGGGCCGGCTCCTCCGCCGTCGCCAACTCCGCCGGCCTGTTCGCGTACCACCATTCGACCGCCGCGTCCCTCACGACGACCGTGCGGACGCCTCCCGGTGAGGGGTCGGGGTGGAGCGGGAGCACACACAACGACTGGGCGCGACTCACACCGCCGGCCGAGTTGGCGGCGCGCGCCATCGCCAAGGCGCGGCGGAGCGCGGGCGCCGGGACGGCGACGCCCGGGGCGGAGACGGTGGTCCTCGAAGCCACCGCCGTCGGGAATCTCCTCCAACTGCTGCGGGTCGGGCTGGACGCCCGCGAGGCCGACGAGGGGCGGTCGTTCTTCGCGAAATCGGGCGGCGGCAATCGTATCGGGGAGACGGTGGCGGACCGGCGGGTGACCATCTACTCCGACCCGGCCGATCCCGATCTGCTCGAACAACCCTTCACTGACGAAGGCGTGCCGGTCGGCCGCGCGATGTGGATCGACAGCGGTGTGCTCCGCACGCTGGCGTACAGCCGGTACTGGGCTCAGCGCCAGAACCGCGCGCCCGTCCCCTTGGCCGGCGGGCTGAAGATGGTAGGCGGCGAGGGGACTACGGACGATCTGGTCGCGACGGTTCAGCGCGGCTTGCTCGTCACCCGCTTCTGGTACATCCGCGGGGTGGACCCGCGCACGCTCAAGTTCACCGGGCTCACCCGCGACGGGACGTTCCGCATTGAGAATGGCCAGGTGACCGGGGCGGTGCAGAACCTCCGGTTCAACGAGAGCATTGCGGCGATGCTGCGCAACGTGGTCGCCCTGGGACGGCCCGTGCGAGTGGTCGCTTCCGAATCCGGTGGGTTGGGGACGGCGGTCGTGGTGCCGCCGTTGGTGGTGCGCAACTTCCATTTCACGTCCGTCTCGGACGCCGTCTGACGACGGCGCGCGATCGCCGCCGGCGAGGGCGCCGGCCGGCGGGCGTGCAGCGGAGCGGAGGGGAGGCTGTCGCGCGGGCGGTGTGGCGCCGCTCGCACCTTGACCCGTCCCCCATGGGCGGGTTGCACCACTCACCCCGGAGGATCTCATGGCCGCACGTCGGAGAGCCCGCAGGGCGACCGCGAAAACCGCCGCGAAGCGTCGGACCAAGCGGCGGGCGCGCAAGAAAGCGACGAAGAAGGCGGCGGGCCGGAGGAAACGCAGATAGCGGCCGTCGCGACGATACGTCGCACGATGTTGCTCAGGGGCCGGCACGCTGCCGGCCCCGCAACGTTTTGGCGACTACGGTTTGACCGTCACGATCCAGGGCGGGCGGCCGTCGCCGCGTGTCCGCTCGAGCCGCCAGCCGGCGTACTCCGAAGGGAGCGCCGCCACGGCCTGCGGGGCGCCGTCCGCCTCCGGCGGTGGGAGGAAGCAATGCGCGCCTCCGGGCGGGGTCCGATCCCGGAGCGTGCCGAGGAACCGGGCGCGCCGCCGGCCGGGCAGGCGGTCCAGCGTCATCGTGTCCAGCACGGTGAGCGCGGGGGCGACATCGGGGAACCAATCACCGAAGCGCACCACGAGAGCCTGGAAGTGTCCGGCGAGCGCTTCAGCAGCGGCGCGCGTCTCCATCGCCTCGACGGTGCCGAGCGTGCCGTCGATGAACAGCACGGGCCAGTCGTACGCCGCGAGGAAGAGCGCCGCCGGCGCCGCGCCCGCGCCGGCGACCAGCGCCACGCGCTCGCAGTCGGGCGCACCGGCGAGCGCCACGAGCGGTGCATCGGGCTCGAGCCCCCAGTGCGTGGGCTGGCGTTGGGCGCGCCGCAGCCTGAGATGCCGGTCGCGCCAGCGCCGGTAGGTCGGGAGGTTGAGCCGGCGCATGATGAGCCGGTCCACGTGCTCCAGCACGAGCACCTCCGTGAGCACGAGCTGGTCCTCGGCACCCGCCTCCAGCTCCCGCACCGCGTCGTCGGCGATCGTCAACAGCTCGGTGCGGGTGATTTGCTCCTTGAATTCCTCGATGCGCTGGAGGATGAATTCTTCGTACTCCTGGCGCAGCGACTGCTGCGGCCGCCTCGGCGGCGCACGCGTGGGTCGGCGCTCGGTCAGCACGGCTCGATGTGCACAATGACTTCGTGGAAATCGAGCTGCTCGCGGAGCCGGGCCTCGACCGCGTCGGCAATGCGGTGCGCCGCGTCCACGCTGGAACTCCGGTCCACGGCGATCGTGATCTCGGCGAACCGCCGGGCGTGGGAGCCGCGGGACCGGATGTCGTAGGCCGTCATCACACCGGCCACCGACTCGGCGGCGAGCTGGATCTCGTTGGACGGCGCGGCCTGCTCGTCGACCAGGACCGGCACGGAACGGGCGACGATCCCCCACGCGAGGATCACGATCACGACGGCCACGATCAGGGCCACGATCGGGTCCACCCAGCCGTAGCCTTGCCGAGAGAGCAGGACACCCGTGAGCACGCCGAGCGTGATGAACACATCGGCGCGCGTATGGGCCGCGTCGGCCAGGAGGATCTCGCTGTCGAGCTCACGGCCGCGGCGCGACTCGAACGCCGTTACCACGATATTGACCCCCAGGGTCCCGGCCAGGAGCGCCAGCTCGATACCGCTGATTTCGAGCGGGGCGGCGCCCGAGAGGAGCCGGCCGATGGCCCCTTTCACCAGCTCGAAGCCGCTCACGGAAAGAAAGACCACAATGGCGAGGGCGCCCAGCGTCTCGAACTTGCCGTGACCATAGGGATGATCCTCGTCCGGCTCGCGGGCGGCCACGCGCATCACGGCGAGCCCGAGCACGTTGTTCATCGCATCCACCGACGAGTGCACCGCGTCCCCTAACACCCCGAGCGAGCCCGTGCCGAAGCCGATGACGAACTTGGCCCCCACGACGCCGAGATTGGCGAGGAGGATGCCGATCAGGACTCGACGGATCTGTGTGGTGCGGTCGCGTGCGTGCGCCGGGGCGAGCGGCATGGATGCACGTTCGTCGGGGCCGGCAAGCCTGTCAACGGGATGGGGGAACAGAGGTTGGGGACGGAGCGGGAAGGTGCCGCTTGACTTATTTAGATACTTATCTAATCATCTAATCCATGAGAGACGGGGTGTTTCGGGCCTTGGCCGATCCCACGCGCCGGCGGATCCTCGAGCTCCTGGCGACACGGGACCGGACGGCGGGGGAGATCGCCGACGAGTTTCCGATTGCGTTCGCGTCGGTGTCGCATCATCTGGGCGTCCTCAAGAACGCCGGCCTGGTGGCGGCGGAGCGCGAGGGCCAACATGTGCGCTACCGGCTCAACACGACGGTGTTCCAGGAGACCGTGAAATACTTGATGAACGTGTTCGCGGGAGGGACGGATGCGTAGCCCGTGGCTCGGCCCGGTCGTGGCGGCGATCGCGGTCGCTGCCTCGGTACTCGCCTATCCGCACCTGCCGGACCGCATGCCGGTCCATTGGAACGTGCGCGGCGAGATCGACGGACACGGACCCAGACTCCTCGCGGTCAGCATCGTGCCCCTCGTGATCGCGGCCTTTGTGGCCCTGATGGCCGTCGTGCCGAAGATCGATCCCAAGGGGCGCAACTACGAGAAGTTCCGGGACACCTACTGGCTGCTGATCAACGGGGTCGTCCTCTTCTTTGCGGGCATCCACGGCATGTTGCTCGCCGTCGGACTGGGGTATGACGTGCGCGTCAACCGGGTGGTGCCGCTGGGGGTCGGGCTCCTGCTCGTGCTGTTGGGGAACTACCTGACCCGGGTCGAACCCAACTGGTTCGTCGGCATCCGCACGCCGTGGACGCTCTCGAGTGACCGCGTCTGGCGGAAGACGCACCGCGCGGGTGGGTGGCTGTTCGTTGGCGCGGGCGCCGCGACGGCCGCCCTGGGGTTCTGGTCCAGCCGCGTGTCGGTCACTGCCGTCCTCGTCGTCATCGCCGTGGCCGTGCTGGTGCCGGTGGTGCAGTCGTACGTCCTGTGGCGACGCGAGCAGACCGAACAGGCCGAGGGCAGACAGGACTGATCGACCCACCCGGCATCCGTGATCCCTCCTTCAGTTGTCGCGGTGCGCGGTCAGTCGAGCGCCCGCAGCAGCGCCCCCTTCAAGTAGCCGGTCTCCGGAATCGTCAGCACCTCGGGGTGGTCGGCGCTTTGGCCGACGGCCCGCTCCAGCACGAGCCGCCGCCCGCTGTCGGCGGCCGCGTCGGCCAGCATGCCGAGAAATCGGCTGCGGTCCACGTGGAATGAGCACGAGCACGTGAGAAGCCGGCCCCCGGGCGCCAGGAGCTGCATCGCCCTGAGGTTGATCTCCTTGTAGCCGGCGAGCCCGCGCGCCAGGGCGTCTTTCCGCTTGACGAACGCCGGCGGATCCACCACGACCACGTCGAATCGCTCGGTGGTTCGCGCCCACGCGCGCAATAGATCGAAAGCATTCCCCTCGATCCACTCCACGTTCGTGAGGCCATTCAGCTCGGCGTTCCGCGCGGCGAGCGCGAGGGCAGGCGCGCTCGCATCGACGGCGCGCACGTGATCGGCGCCGCCCCGTGCCAGATGGAGCGCGAACAACCCCTGATAGCAGAACAGGTCCAGCGCGCGGCCGTTTGCGAGGCGCCCGGCCAGCAACCGGTTCTCCCGCTGATCCAAGAACGCGCCGGTCTTCTGCCCGGTGCGGAGCGCGGCGAGGTACCGCACGGGACCTTCCCGCACCTCCACGAGGTCCGGCACCGTGCCCGCCGCGTCCACGATCTCCATGGGCAGCCCTTCGTGCCGCCGGACGGACACGTCGTGGCGGAGCAGCAGCCCCTTCGACTCGAAGCTCTCGAGCAGCGCGGCGACCACCGTGTCGCGCTCGGCCTCGAGCCCGGCGGAGAGCAGCTGGGCGACGAGGTAGTCGCTGTAGCGGTCCACCACGAGCGATGGGAGGCCGTCGGCCTCGGCGTGCACGAGGCGGAACGCGGTGGCATCTGGTGCGAGGTCGGCCCGGCGTGCCCCTGCCGCGCGAAGCGCGCCGCGCCACCAGGCGCCGTCCACGGAAGCGTCCGCCCCGGTGAGGAGCCGCAGCCGGATCTCCGATCTCGGGCTCCAGAGCGCTTGTCCGCGATAGCGCCCGCGCCGATCCATCACGCGCACGATGCCGGGCGGGTAGGCGGCATCGTCGACGTCCGAGCGGTAGATCCACGGGTGCCCGAGCCGCCACCGCGCCGTCCCACGGGCGGACACCCTGACCGTTGCCCTCATCGGTCCGGTCGGAGCGTGCGGGCCTCGTGGAGATAGATATGTTTCAGCGCCGCGGCGGGGTGGTCGGTGTTCACGTGCATGAGCACCCGGATGCAGCGCGGGAGGCCGCCGGGTACGGCCATCTCGGTCGCGCCGAGCAGCGCCACATGGGTCCAGCCGAGCTCGCGCGCGGCCCGCGCCGGGTATTCGCTCGTGATGTCGGGAGTCACCGTGAAGATGATGCTCGCAATCGCCTCTGCCGCCACCTCATTCGCGTCCGCCAGCTGCGTGAGGAGCTCCCGCGTCGCTGCGCGCACTGCTTCCGGGGTGTCGTCCGCCACGACCGTGGCGCCCCGTATGCCGCGTACCGCCATACGCCTCTCCGATGCCCGTGTCTGACCTCCGGCTCCTCGCGATCGCCGGCCCGCCCCTCGTCGATCCCGGTCACCTTCTGGAGGCCTGCCGCCGCGCCGTGGCCGGCGGTGTCACCGCCGTGCAACTCCGCTGGAAAGGTGCGCCCGCCCGAAAGCTCTTCCGGCTCGCGGAGGCTCTGGTCCGTGGGCTGCCCGTGCCCGTGTTCGTCAATGACCGGGCAGACGTGGCCCTCGCCGCCGGTGCCGCCGGCGTGCATCTCGGCGCCAGCGACGTACCCCCTCGGGCGGTGCGCGCCTTCGCTCCGCGGCCCTTCCGGATCGGGGTCTCCGCCGGCTCGCCGGCGGAGGCGGACGACGCCGCCCGCGCGGACGTGGATTATTGGAGCATCGGGTCGGTTTACGCCACCACCACGAAGCCGGACGCCGGTGCACCGATCGGTCCCGCCGGGTTCCGCGCGCTCGCGGCGCTGGCACCGCCGGGTATGCCATTGATCGCGATCGGCGGGATCACGGCCCTGAACGCGGGCGAGATCCTGGCGGCGGGGGCGCTCGGGGTCGCGGTGAGCGCGGCCGTGTTCGGCACCGGCGACGTCGAACGGGCGGCGCGGGCCGTACGCGACGTGGCCGACCGGGCGCCGGCCGGCTAGCGCACGCCCAGTTCGCGCTCCAGGCGCCGCACGTCCCGGATGGTCTCCAGATGCTCCTGCAGGGTTCGGGAGAAGACATGCTGCCCGTCGGGGCGCGCGACGAAATACAGGAAATCGGTCCGGGCGGGGGAGAGCGCGGCGTCGATGCTCGCCGCCGAGGGGCTCCCGATCGGCCCTGGGGGCAGGCCGTTGATGAGGTAGGTGTTATACGGCGACCGCGTCTGGTAATCCTTCTCGAAGAGCCGGCGCCGGCGTCCCAGTGCGTAGATCACAGTGGGGTCAGCCTGGAGACGCATGCCACGGCGCAGCCGATTGTGGTATACCGATGAGACGAAGCGCCGGTCGCGGGCCACGCGCACTTCCCCCTCGATGATCGAGGCGAGCGTGACCAGTTCGTGCCGTGTGAGACCGAGGCTGTCCCGCCGGGCGTCCCACGCGGGCCGCCACCGGGCCGCGAACTCTTCCGCCATCTGTCGCACCACGTCCCGCGCGCGCGCGTCCGCCCGGACGAGGTACGTGCTGGGATAGAGATAGCCTTCCAGCGATGCCGCCGGCACATCGAATCGGGCGCGCAGCGCGGAGTCGCGGGCGGCGGCGAGGACGCTGTCGCGGGGGATCCCGAGCTGGCGCTCCACCTGGTCGGCGATCTCCGTGAGCATGAGCCCTTCCGGTAACACCAGCCGCTTGGCTGCGGGCCGACCGGTCTGCAGGAGCTCCAGCAGCCGGCGCTGGCGCGCGCCCCGGGGCAGCTCATAGGTGCCGGCTTGCACCGTGCGGGCGCGTCCGCCGAGCCGGGCGTAGAAGCGAAACAGGCTCTGCGATCGGATCACAGCCGCGGCGTGCAGCGACTCCGCCACCGCCGCGAGGGTCGCGCCCCGGGGGATGGTCACGCGTACGGTGTCGCCGGCCGATTGCGGGAAGCCGCACCCCAGCACCGCAAGCGTCGTTGCCAGCAGCCATCGCCGCCGGCTCATCGGCGACTGTCGAGGTAGTTCTGGAGCAGCACGGTGGCGGCGAGCTGGTCCACGTCGCCCTTGCGGCCCCGCAACCCCCCGCCCAAGTCCTTAACCGCCCGGAGGGCGCGCGCGGTGCTCATGCGTTCGTCCCAGTACGCGACCGGCAGCCCGGTCTTGTCGCCGATCAGCCGGCCGACGGCGCGCGCGGCCGCGGCCCGGTCATCCTCGGAGCCATCAGGCGCGCGGGGGAGCCCCATGACGATCCCCACGGGATGATGGGCGTCGAGATGGCGGCGGAGGGTCTGCATCGGGAAGCGGCGGCCGGCACGCCGCGTGAGGGTAGCGAGCGGTTGCGCGATGACCTGAGAGGGATCGGAGAGCGCCAGGCCGATGCGTTTCTCGCCGTGGTCGACCCCAAGCAGCCGGCCCTCGGGCGGGACGACGGTCGCGCGGTCGGGCGGCCTGGCAGTCTTGTCGTCGTGAGGGGGCGCGTTCCCCCGACCGTCTGACCGCCGGTCCGCCTGCCCGCCCATCATCCCTGCTGCATCGTTCCGAAGAACTCCTTGTTGTTCTTCGTGCGTTTCATCCGCTCGAGCAGAAACTCGATCGCCTCGACGGGCGGCATGTCCGCGAGGAAGTTGCGGAGGAGGTAGATCTTGTTGAGCTCGTCCTTGTCCAGGAGAAGCTCTTCCTTCCGCGTCGAGCTCCGCTGCACCTCGATCGCGGGGTAGATCCGCCGGTCCGCGATGCGGCGGTCGAGCACGAGCTCCATGTTGCCGGTGCCCTTGAACTCCTCGAAGATGACCTCGTCCATCCGGCTGCCCGTCTCGATGAGGGCGGTCGCGACGATCGTGAGGGACCCGCCCCCCTCGATGTTCCGCGCCGCGCCGAAGAAGCGTTTCGGTTTCTGCAAGGCGTTCGCGTCCACGCCGCCCGAGAGGATCTTCCCGGAGTGCGGGATGACCACGTTGTGCGCCCGGGCGAGCCGGGTGATCGAGTCCAGGAGGATGATCACGTCGCGCTCGTTCTCGACGAGACGCTTGGCCTTCTCGATCACCATGTCGGCGACCTGGACGTGGCGATCCGCGGGCTCGTCGAACGTGGAGGAGATCACCTCGCCCTGGACTTGCTCCTCCATGTCCGTCACCTCCTCGGGGCGCTCGTCGATGAGCAAGACGATCAGCACCGCCTCGGGATGATTCTCGGTGATGGAGTTGGCGATCTTCTGCAGGAGGATCGTCTTGCCCGCCTTGGGCGGCGACACGATCAAGCCCCGCTGGCCGAACCCGACGGGCGTGAGCACATCCATCACACGCATCGAAAGGTCGGCGTCCTTGCGCTCGAGGCGAATCCGGCGGTCGGGGTAGCGCGGCCGCAGGTTGTCGAACGCGATCCGGTGCTTCGCCTTCTCTGGGTCGTCGAAGTTGACGCGCTCGACCTTGAGGAGGGCGAGATACCGCTCCCCTTCCTTGGGCGGTCGCACCTGGCCCAGCACCGTGTCGCCGGTTCGAAGATCGAACCGCTTGATCTGGCTGGGACTGACGTAGATGTCGTCTGGGCCGTAGAGGTAGTTCCAGTCCTGGCTGCGCAGGAAGCCGTAACCCTCGGGCAAGATCTCCAGCACGCCCTCGCCGCGGAGGACGGTGTCGGAATCGAGCAATGACTGCTCGATGCGGAAGATGAGATCCTGCTTGCGGAGGCCGGAGTAGTTGGTGATGTTCAACTCTTCGGCCATCGCGTGGAGTTCCGCGACCGATTTCTTCTTGAGTTCAGCGATGTCCACGTGCTTGGGGCTCCATCAGGGGGAGGGGTTGGTACCGCAATCCGAAGTCCGACCGTAAGGTCGTCGGCCCGGGCGGCTGCCTCGGAATGACGCCGTGAATCGAGGGTCTGTTCGGGGGTTCAGATGTGAAGGTGCATAATCATACCCCCGTCCCTGGGAGGCGTCAAGAGCCGTGAATCCGCTGGCACCGTATTTCCTCTGGTGGCGGACAACCGTCGTCCGCGACCGCGAGATCGTGGATGCAATGGTGCGGCCCGAGCACCGCGCGCCCTCCCCGGAATTGGCCGCCGCGCTCGACGCGTGGCCAGGCCCGCACTATTGGACCCCGGACGACGGGGCAGGTCGGCTCGTGCTGATCCGCGTCCTCGCGGCGCCCGACCGAGAGCGCTGGTGGCTCCATGCGCTCCTGTTCCTGATCACGTTCATCACCGTGTGGATGGGTGGGGCCCTGTTCGCCGGGGCCCCCGTGCCGCAGGGATTCCCGTACTCGCTCACCGGCGATCTCACGCTGCTGTCCGATCTGGTGAGCCGGTTCGCCAGCGATCTCTTCTCGCCCAGCCCGGCCCTCGACTTCGCGATGGCGCTGATGGCGATTCTCCTCGCCCACGAGTCGGGACACTTCCTGGTGGCTCGACGCTATGGAATCAACGCGTCGCCGCCCTACTTCCTCCCGGCGCCACCCGCCGTGAACTGGATCGGGACCTTCGGGGCGTTCATTCGGCTCCGCAGCCCGATCGTGGACCGCCGCCAACTGCTCGACGTCGGGGCCGCGGGGCCCTGGGCCGGGTTCGCCGTGGCACTCGTGGCCCTGGTCGTAGGACTGCTCCGCTCACAGATCCTGCCTGGTGACGGCGGCGGCGGCGGCCAGCTGGTCGTGCTGCCGTATGGCCAGATTCGGCTGGGCGACTCGCCGCTCATGTACGTCGCGCGACATCTCCTGGTCGGCGACGGCATGGTGCTGCTCCACCCGCTCGCGCTCGCCGGATGGCTCGGTCTCTTCGTCACGATGTTGAACCTCTTGCCGCTGGCGCAGCTCGACGGCGGGCATGTGCTCTACGCGCTGGCGGGGCGGCGCCAGGCACAGTGGGGGGTGGCGACCTGGTGGATGATGATCGTGTTGGGCATCGCCTATTGGCAGTGGTTCCCGCCGTACGCTTGGGAGGCGCTCTGGTGGTGGGTGTGGGCCGTGCTGATCCTCGTCTTGGGACGCGGCCGCATCGCCCATCCCGAGGTCCTCGACCGGCACCGGCCGCTCCCCCGCGACCGCCGTGTCCTCGCGTGGGCGACCCTCGCGCTCTTCGCCGTCACCTTTACGCCGGTTCCCATCTACTCCATGTAAGCGCAGCACGGGACACCGGCGTCGGCCTCTCTTGGGAGTCATGCGTCGTGTTGCGCGCTATGCCGTCATTTGCCCAAGTGTAGGAGCCTTTTATATTTGCGCAAACCCACAGGCTGCGGTGCATGCCGGGAACGCCGGTTCGCTACGGCCCTCATAACCCGAACGATCCGGTCCAGCACGAACTCCCGCCGCTGCGGTACGGCGAAGAGGTGATCGCGCTGCGGCTGGAGCTGCGACGCACCGACGACGGATACTGGCGCGGGAGGCTGCTGTTCGGTCCCGCTGAAGGGGACGGCGGGGTCTCGACCGCGGATATCTTCTGCGCCGGCACCGAGACCGATCTGTGGGAGTGCGTCTATGGTCTGCGCGATCACCACCTTCGCGACCTGTATCGGTCGGTGTCCGAATGACGGAGAGCGCTGAACAACGAATGCGAAAGCTGCGCCACGACCTGTCCAACCCGCTGTCCGCGATCCTTGCGGAGACGCAACTCATGCTGATGCGGGCTGATGCCCTCGACGAAGAGACCGTCACGGGGCTCCGCGAGATCGAGGCACTGTCCCGCCGCATGCGCAGCATGCTGCAGCAGAAGGACTGAGCGGCACCGCCGCCGGTTCCTCGGGTCTCACTTCCCTCGATGCCTCCCACGCCGCGATCCTCGGGTCAAGCGCAGCGCGGGGCGGGCGACCACGACGTGAGCTCGTCCCCCGCACCGGTGGGCGACCCCGATGCTACGGCGCTCGTCTTTGCCGCGCCCCCGCCGCGGGCGGCAACTTCCCGCCCCGCATCAGAGCGCGGCAGCTCGTGCTGAGGGTGGAGCCTACCGTCGTCTCGCTCGCCGCGCGTGCCGCCCGGCACCGCGTGCGGCCGCTGCTGCTCGTCGGCGCGGCCCTCGTCGGCAGCGCGTGCGCCGCGGGGCGGATGGCCGATGTATCGCCGGCCGAGATCCCCGACCTCGAAGCGCGCCTGGCTCGGGAGCCCGAGCATGCCGGCGTGCTGCTGCGCTACGCCGCTGCCCTGTTTGCCGCCCACCGCTGCGACAGCGCCCAGGGCGTTGCTCGTCGAGGCCGCGCCCACGCCCCGGCCATGGCACTCGGTCCGCTGGTCCTGGGGCAATGCTACGAGCGGGCCGGTCGATACGACGAGGCGGTCGCGATCTATCGAGAGTATCTCGCGGCGTACGATGAGCGCCCGGGCGCTCCCGCGGTCCGGGCCCGCGAAGTGCTGGCGCTTCGGGCCCGCGCCGTGGAGCACGCCCGGGCCGCTCTCGCCCGTGAAACCGAGCTCACGAGTGACACCGCGGACCCGCGCACCGTGGCGGTGCTGCCGCTCGACATCGTGAGCGGGGACAGTGGTCACCGGCCCCTGGGGCGGGGGCTGGCGCAGATGCTCGTCTCCGACCTCGCGCTGCTCCAGCAGTTCCGGTTGGTGGAACGGCTCCAGGTGGGCGCGCTGTTGGACGAGATCCACCTGGCCGAGACCGGACGGGTGGACCCTGCGACTGCGGCGCGCGCAGGGCGTCTGCTGCGGGCCGGGCGGATGGTGCAGGGTCTCGCGGCGCTCCCGCCTGATGACGTCGTCCGGCTCGAGGCGAGCGTCGTGCGCGCCGACGGCACCGTCACCGAACCGGCGGTGGCGACCGGGCGGTTTCGGGAGCTGCTGCGGTTGGAGAAGGAGCTGGTGGTCGAGCTCGCGGCCCACCTCGGATACGTGCTCTCCGAAGCGGAACGGCGTCGCGTGTTGGAGAACGGGACGCAGAACCTCGCCGCGTTTCTCGCGTATTCGCGCGGGCTCGACGCCGAAGACCGCGGTGAGTGGAGCGGCGCCGCGGCGTTCTACCGCCGTGCCGTCGCTGACGATCCGACCTTCGAGGCGGCGCGGGTGCGGTACGAGGCGACTGCGGCGATGCCGGAGGTCTTGCGGATCCCCGCGACGCGCGTGACCGCGGTAGCCGCGATCACCGTCGCGGCTCCCGTTCGCGCCGCCATGGTCGGCGCCATCGGCGCGACCGTGGGCGATCTCGCTCCGACCCTCGCGGAACTCACTGCCCCCACCATGCTCGCGGAGACCACGCGGCGGGCGACGGGCTCGACGACGGCGCTGCCGCCGCCCACGATCGTGAGCGTGGGGGCGGGTGACACCGCGACCGGCACCCTGCGCCTGCTGCTGCGACTCCCATGACGCGGGCGAAACTCGCCGGCACGCTCCTCGCGGCAGCCCTCGGTGGGGGCGAGTTGGCCGCCCAGACGATGGAGGCCAGCTCGGCGGTGTTCATCGAGAGCTATCGCTTCAAGCGCGGGCTCGTCCTCGACCGCGTCACCGAGGTCACGGTGCCGGTGGGGGTCAGCGTGGGCCTCGGCCGGCGCGCGAGCTTCGCGCTCGCTGGCGGCTACGTGTGGGTGGACCTCCGCTCGGCCGACCCCCAGTTACTGCCGCATCAGCGGATCGCTGGTGCCCTCGACACGGAGGCGCGGCTCTCACTCGACGCCGTGCCCGGGCGCCTGATCGTCTTTGCCACCGGCGTCATCCCCTCCGGCGTCGAGACCGTCGAGCGTGAGGAGTTGAGCATCCTGGGTGCGATCTCGAGCGACCTGATCGGGTTCGCGACCTCGAGCGTGGGCAACGGCGGCAACGTGGGTGCCGGGTTCGCCGCCGCATTCCCGATAGGGGAGTGGGCGCTGGGGGTCGGGGGAACCGTGCGGCAGCCGCTGGGCTACCGACCCGTCGTGGAGGAGCCGGGCGAACTGAGACCGGGCGCGGATACGCGGGTGCGCGTCGGCGCCGAAGGGCCGCTGGCGCGACGCACCTATGTGCGGGCCGCGGGGATGTTCGCGCATCGTGCGAAGGCTGAAGTGGCCGGGACGACGCAGAACGGCGTGGGCAACCGGTTCGTCGGCTACCTGTCGGTGGACCAGGGAATCGGGAGCGCGAGGCTCGTGGCGTATGCGTTCGACGCCCTTCGAACCGATCCCCAGGTCGAACCAACCACGCTGGGCGCCGCGGTGCTGCCGCGAGGCAATTTGGCCGGCGCCGGGCTCCGCGTGGCCTTCCCCGCAGGGTCGCGCGTGTCGCTCGCCCCGCTCGCGGAGTTTCGCAGTTCGTGGGTCGAGGACGCGGGCGACCTCGTCCTCGCCGGGCGGTCGCTCCGGTTCGGCACCGATGTACGCGCCGAGGTTGGTCCGCAGGCCGCCGTCGTGGTGCAGGGCAGCGGAGTGAGCGGGTTCGTGGTGCAGGCGGGCTCCCGCGTCGGATTCCGCGGGTTCCGTGCCGCGGTCCACCTCGAGGTGCGCCGCTGATGGGGCGCCCGTGCGCGACGCCTCCCGGTGCGCCGCGACACCCGCGTCGTCGCGGCAGGGACCGCTAGCATGCCCGATCAGATCTGGCCGATCGAACTCGCGGATATCCGTGCGGCGCGGGAGCGCCTGCAGCCCTACCTGCAGCGGACCCCCCTGCGCACCTACGCGCCGCTCGATGCCGCCGTGGGAGGCGGTATCCGCGTGCTCGTCAAGCACGAAAACCACAACCCTACGAACTCGTTCAAGGTGCGCAACGGGCTCGCGGCCGTCAGCGCCCTGGCGGACGACGAACGCCGCCGCGGCGTGGTGACGGCGACGCGGGGCAATCACGGTCAGGGCGTCGCCTACGCGGGGCGGCTTCTGGGGGTGCCTGTGACCGTCGTGGTGCCACGGGACAACAATCCCGAGAAGAACGAGGCCATGCGCGGGTTCGGGGCCAAGCTGATGGAGGCGGGTCGCGACTACGATGAGTCGCTCGCGGCCGCGGAGCGGCTGATGCAGGAGCGCGGGCTCACGCTGCTCCATGGGACGAACAACCGATTCATCCTCGCCGGCGCCGGAACCATCACGCTCGAGATCGTGGAGGACGCGCCGGACCTCGACGCGATCGTGATAGCCATCGGCGGGGGATCGCAGGCCGTCGGCGCCCTCACGGTCCTCCGGGCACTCCGGCCGGAGACCCGCGTCTTCGGTGTGCAGGCGGAGGGAGCGGCGGCGATGCAGCGATCATGGCACGCCCGGCAGCCCGTGCGCGGCGAGCGCGCCGATACGTTCGCGGACGGCATCGCCACGCGCGACGTGTACGCCCTCACCTTCCCGGCGCTGTGCGAGGGGCTCACCGACTTCATCACCGTGACCGACGCCGAGATCGCCGAAGCCTTGCGGCTGCTGCTTCGCACCACGCACAACCTCGTCGAGGGAGCGGCCGCGGCGGGGCTCGCCGGCCTGCTCAAGCTGCGGGACCGGCTCGCCGGCCGCTCGGTGGCCGTGATCTTGACGGGCGGTAACATCGATCAGGCGACCCTCGCTCGGGTCGTCGGCGGCGAGGTGTGAGCGGATCCAGCCGCAACCGCCCTCGGCCGCCACGACGCGCCCGAGGTTGCGCGTTGCGAGCTGAAACGTAGGTTTGCCTCAGGCTGTGCGCCCGCTCTCCCTCACTCCTACCAGGAGGACACGTGGCGAATCTCGGGAAATGGGCCTTTATCGGCGGGCTGGCGATCGCCGTACTCGGCGGCCTGGGACTCGAACAGACGTGGTTCGTGTGGGTCCTGGCGGTGCTGGGCCTCATCGTGGGGTTCATGAACGTGAAGGGTCCGGAAACGCAAAGCTTCCTGCTTGCCGCGATCGGTCTCATGCTCTCGGCGACAGCCGTTCAGGCGGTGCCATTCGTCGGGGGGATGGTCACGAGTGTGGTGGCGAATCTGGTCGTGTTCCTCGCCCCAGCCGTCCTGGTCGTCGCGCTCAAGGCCCTCTTCGCCACCGCCCGGATGACTTAACGGTTCCAGCCCGAACGTCCGCACGCCATCCGAACGGCGGGCGCGGGCGCGTGCAAACAGCTTACGGCAGCTCGGCGGTCCCCTCCACACCGGGTGTGGAGGGGACCGTGGCCGCGCCACCGGTGGGTTCCACCCGAACTTCCACGTCGATCCCCTCTCGCACGCTCGCGGTCACGATGCAGTAATCCTCGAAGAGGCCGAGGCAACGGGCCACGCGCTCGCGGTCGTCGACAATGCCGGGTGCCAGCGTCACGCGGACCCGCCCGATCCTGAAGCGACCGGCGTCGTTGCGGACCAGCGTCCCTTCGACCGTGGCGCGAAACGTGGACACCGCGACCCGAGACTTTTTCAGGCAGAACAGCAAACTCGCGCTCAAGCAGTGTCCGATCGCGGCTCCCAGCAGTCGCGCCGCGTTGGGGCCTCGGCCGTCGCCTAGTGGCGGAGGCTCGTCCATCGTGAGCGGCGGCAGCCCGTTTTCGTCGAACGCGACCGAGAACTCGTAGTCGGACTTCCCCGTCAGCGTCAGCGCGAAGGTGTGCTCGAGCATCGTCGTCGTCTCCGTGGCGTCGTGCGCCGGCACCGGCGCCGGCGGCGCCCTCATGGAACGCCGCCGGCGATGAACGACGCCGGAGGATGGGGTGAATGATCCTTCAGGACACGGCTGGACGTGCGCCGCCTCGCACGGTAGGCTCCGGTGTCGCGCACCGCGGCCAGACCCCCCCCAATCCCTACGGAGACAGCCGCTGCTGACCGACCGACAGGTGCGCGCGCTGCGCGCCGAGACGCCGGGCGTCGCCCAGCGCATCCATCTCAACAATGCGGGCGCCGCTCTCATGCCGGATCCCGTGTCGGCCGTGGTTCACCGCCACCTGGAGCGCGAGCAGGCGATCGGCGGATACGAGGCCGCGGAGGAGGCGGGCGAGGCGATCCGAGCGGCCTATCAGGCCGTGGCGAGCCTGCTCGGATGCGGGACGACACAGGTCGCGTTCGTCGAACATGCGACGGCCGCCGTTGCGCAGGCGCTCTCCGCCGTTCCCATGGGGCGGGGCGACGTCATCCTCACCACCCGGAACGACTACATCTCGAATCAACTCATGTACCTGTCGCTCGCGCGGCGATTCGGGATCGAGATCGTGCGCGCGCCGGACGCACCCGAGGGTGGCGTGGACCCGGTCGCCATGGGGCGTCTCATCCGCGAGCGGATGCCGCGCCTGGTCGCTGTCACGCACGTCCCCACGAACTCGGGGTTGGTGCAGCCGATCGAGGCGATCGGCCGGGCGTGCCGCGAGGCCGGCGTGTGGTATCTCGTCGACGCCTGCCAGTCCGTGGGCCAGATCCCGGTGCGGGTGGACGCCGTCGGATGCGACTTCCTCGCCGCGACGGCTCGCAAGTTCCTGCGCGGGCCACGGGGCTCCGGTGTGCTCTACGTGTCGGACCGTGTCCTCGAGTCCGAGCTGGAGCCGCTGTTCATCGACATGCAGGGAGCGGACTGGACGGGCCCCGACAGCTATGCGTGCCGTTCGACGGCGGCGCGGTTCGAGACGTGGGAGTTTGCGTATGCGCTGGTGCTGGGGACGGGCGAAGCAGCGCGCTACGCGGCGCGCGTCGGACTGGGGGCGATCCGGGAGCGCGTGGGGCGACTGGCGGGCCGGCTTCGCGCGGGGCTCGGGGAGGCCGGGCTCCGTGTCCTGGACCGGGGCCCCGAGCTCTGCGGTATCGTGACGGTCGCCGTTTCGGGGTGGGCGCCGGAGCCGTTCCACGCGGCGCTGCTCCAGCGGCGGATCAACACGGCGATCAGCCGGCGTGCGTACGCCGTGATCGACTACGCGGACAAGAACGTCGAGTGGGCCGTCCGGCTGTCGCCGCACTATTACAACACGGAGGACGAGATCGACGAAGCGGTGTCGGTGATCCGAACGCTCGCCCCGCCATCGCGGCGTTGACGGCGGGCGTCCACCGGTTGGGCGCCGCGGCGGTTTGCGGCACGTCGTCGCGCGTCGCCCCGGTTTCGGTGAATCGGTGGTTCACCTTCGATTCATTCCCGGTTCACGTGATCGGGCGAAGGCTACGCGTTGGGGTGGGGTGCGGCCGGGACTTTGCGGAACTGCTTCGTTGGTCGCCGTGGCCCACGCAAACGCCGGTGAAACGAACCCGTTGGCCCGCCTGCAAGCGGTCCTGGGCGATCGCTACACGGTCGAGCGGCCGCTCGGCGCCGGGGGGATGGCGGTCGTCTACTTGGCGCAGGATCTGCGGCATCGGCGCCATGTCGCCCTGAAGATGTTGCGCCCCGACCTCTCGGCGTCCCTCGCGGCCAGCCGCTTCGTTCGCGAGATCGAGATCGCCGCGAGCCTCACCCACCCCCACATCCTCCCGCTCCACGAATCCGGTGTCGAGGACGGCGTGTTCTTCTACGTGATGCCGTACGTGGCGGGTGGATCGCTCCGGCACCGCCTTCTTCGGGAGGGGCAGCTCCCGCTCGAGGCGGCCATCACCCTGGCGTGTGAGACCGCCGATGCACTCGCCTGCGCCCATGAGCACGGCGTGGTGCACCGGGATGTGAAGCCTGAGAACATCCTCCTCGAGGAAGGCCATGCGGTCGTGACGGACTTCGGCATCGCCCGGGCCATCTCGGCAGCGGGCGACGAGCCGATCACGGAGGCCGGCCTCGCGATCGGGACGCCGGAGTACATGAGCCCCGAGCAGGCGAGCGGCGACACGGTAATCGACGGCCGCGCCGATCAGTACGCGCTGGGCTGTGTGCTGTATGAGATGCTCGCGGGACAGCCGCCGTTCATGGGACGCCAGGCGCGGGCGGTGCTCGCCCGCCATGTGATGGACGCCATTCCGCCGCTCGTGACCGTGCGCCCGGGCGTGCCCGCGCACGTCACCCGGGCAGTGACGACCGCCCTCGCCAAGGCACCGGCGGACCGCTTCGCGACCCTGCGGGCGTTCGCGGAGGCGCTCGTGACGCCGATGCAGGACGACGCCATCACAGCGGTCGCGGTCTTGCCCTTCGTTAACCTGAGCGGCGACGCCGAGAACGACTACCTGGGGGACGGTATCGCCGAGGAGATCATCAACGCCCTCAGCAAGATCGTGGGACTCCGCGTCGCGTCGCGCACGTCGGCTTTTGCGTTCAAGGCGAAGCACGAGGACATCCGGGCCATCGGTGAGATGCTGAACGTCTACGCCGTACTGGAGGGGAGCGTACGCAAGGCCGGCACGCGCCTTCGCATCGCGGCCCAGCTCGTCAAGGTCGCGGACGGGTATCAACTCTGGTCGGAGCGGTATGATCGCGGGATGGTCGACGTGTTCGCCATCCAAGATGAAATCGCGGCGAGTATCGCCCGGTCCCTGCGGGTGATGCTGCGAGACGATGAGCGGCGCGCCGTGACCAAGGCGCCAACGGCCGAGGTGAAGGCGTACGATTTCTACCTTCGTGGGCTCCAGTTCTTCCACCAACGCCGCAAGAAGGGCTTTATCTTTGCGCGCCAGATGTTCAAGCGCGCGATTCGGGTCGATGCGAGATATGCCCGTGCCTACGCCGGCATCGCGGACTGCTGCTCCTTCCTGGTCCACCTCTATCGGGATGCCCATCGCCGCAGGAACCTGGAGCAGGCGGACGCGGCGAGTCGGAAGGCGCTGGAGCTCGATCCGAGCCTCCCGGAAGCGCACGCCGCCCGCGGGTTCGTGCTCTGGCTCATGGGTCGTGACAGAGAGGCGGAGCGCGCGTTCCGGAGGGCGATTGAGCTGGAGCCGCAGCAGTTCGAGGCGCGCTACGTATGGGCACGCGCGTGCTATCAGCAGGGACGGCTGGTTGAGGCGGCGCGGCTGTTCGAGGAGGCGTGCGGCGTCCGGGAGGATCATGAAGCGCGCTATTTCGCGGCGCAGAGCTACTCCGCGATGGGTCAAGCAAATGCGGCCGACTCAGCCTACCGGCGCGCGCTCCCGGTGATCGAGCGGCACCTGGCGCTCAACCCCGATGACGCACGGGCGATCACGATGGGAGCCGTCTCGTTCAGCCGGATCGGGGACCGCGCGCGCGGTCTCGAGTGGGCTGAGCGGGCGCTCGCGGTGGATGTCGAGGACGCAAGCGTGCGCTATAACGTGGCGTGTCTGTTCGCACTCGAGGGGGAGCACGACCGGGCGATCGCATGTCTGGAAGAGGCGTTTCGAGTGGGGTTCGCCAATCGCGACTGGATCGAGCACGATCCCGATCTCGATTCCCTACGGGACGATCCACGGTTCCAGGCGCTGCTGTGGTCGGAATGACGGATGCCGCCGCGGCCTCGGCCGAGGGTGGAACGGCGGGCGGCCCACGACGCTTCGGGTCCCGAGACCGGCGCGGCCGTCCGACCATGGGTCATGGCAAACGGCCCCGCAGCGGTCCAACCCGTTGCAGGGCCGTTCGTTCCGTGATGCGCCAGACAGGATTCGAACCTGTGACCTTTGGCTCCGGAGGCCAACGCTCTATCCAACTGAGCTACTGGCGCGAAACGGTAGGGCGAGTCCGAGCACGGCACCGCTGATGTGCATCCACCACCCGCTCCCCGGGGCTGCCTGAGTCGAGCCCGTGCCGACGCTCCTGCCAAAGAAGGTACCCCGGCCCGACACCCCGGTAAAGCCGAGCCCAAACGCGTAAAGAACGCCGCGCGAGCATCGGGCCCCCTGCCCCGGGGCGTCGATCGCCCGAGTCCTGCCCGTCCCGAGGTTAGTTACCGTACCGTAACGCGGCACAGGCTTGCTGGCTTCTGCCGTCCAGTGGTAATCCAATAAATCATTTTACCGCACCGACTTATGGCGTCGCACTACGAGGCGGCGCATGGCATGCAACGTGCCCTTCATCACTCCTGGAGGGCCTCACCGAGGAGGCCCGGATCCAGGAGGCTGGAGACATGAGACGCCTAACTGTGGTGGTCCTGGCCGCGACGCTCGTCGTCCCGCTGCGTGTGCAGCAGGCGAGCACTCAGGCGGACACCCGTGCGGCCAAGCCCGCGGAGGCGCTGCGTCTCGTGATCGCCCCCCATGTCTTGCACGAGCTCGGGGCGTTGGCCGATACGCTGCACGTCGAGACGGTGCGCTGTCTCATCGGCGCCGTGCAGGGAGACAGCGCCTATATCGACCTCGCCTGGCAACCACCGATCGATGCCAGCACTCCCAACTCGGTGGTCTATCGCTCGTGCCCAGTGGCCACCCTCGCCCTGTGGCACAACCATCCGCAGCGGGGGGAGCCTGCGCCGGAATACGCGTGCTACCTCTCCGGGATTGACATTCGCGAGGCGCTCCGGCCGCACGCGCCGCCGCTCCAGTTCGTCCAGGTGAACGCCGACGTTGCGTGTTGGTGGACGCGCTGGGAGCTGAGCCGCGCGGCTCGGGTGCCCGTTCTGCTTCCGCGGCCCGGGAGTATGTGGGGAGATCCTGTCGAGGTGAGTGCCGCGGTGTGCAGCGGAGCGTTGCGCGGCATCGCCGCGTGTGTCCTGCTGCGCGGATGCGAGTCGTCTGTGACGGCCGGCGCCCAGGACCATGGGGTCCAGGGTCGGCCGGAGCGGGTCGCGACTGAGGAGGGGTGGTGGGAGGCGGTGGTGGCGCCGGGGGTTTGCGCCGCGCCGCTCACGCTGGCCGGCCCGAGCGTTTCCAAGTAACCCGACGCACTTTGACGGTCGATCGGAGTCGGGGCGGCCGGATTTGAACCGGCGACCTCCTGCTCCCGAAGCAGGCGCGCTACCGAGCTGCGCTACGCCCCGAACAACGGCAATTGGCGATCCGCAATCAGCATTCCGGAGTGTTCGGGCGCGCAGCCGTCGGGAAAACGTCGTGGCCCCGACGGGCCGGTCGGCGGACTGCCGAGTGCGGATTGTGGCTGTCAGTGCGCCCTGGAGGACTCGAACCCCCAACCTTTTGGTCCGTAGCCAAACGCTCTATCCAGTTGAGCTAAGGGCGCGGAGTGGGCGGTACTAGACTCGAACTAGTGACCTCCACGATGTCAACGTGGCGCTCTAACCAACTGAGCTAACCGCCCCGGGGTCGGACAGACGGACGGGCGGGCAGGCGGTCAGATGGCGTGGTGCCTCGCGGACCGCCTGTCCGCCCGTCGGCCTGCAATAGCGGGGGTGGGATTTGAACCCACGACCTCCGGGTTATGAGCCCGGCGAGCTACCAGACTGCTCCACCCCGCGCCGAGTCGGCGGCGTCCGCCGCCTCCATCCGAAGGGTCAGGGCGTGAGCCCTGCCCCCGAGAGCGGGAAACGGGACTCGAACCCGCGACCCCAACCTTGGCAAGGTTGTGCTCTACCAACTGAGCTATTCCCGCGACACGCCAGACGCACGATGCGATGCTCAGATGCTCAACGTTCCGCCACGCGGAAATCTAATCGCGAGATCGCCCCTGTCACGTCTTGGAGCGCGTCAAGCGTGATCGCCGCCACATGCTGACCTGCGGCGGAGCGTCTGGAGCTCCCCGTGATCGTGCAAGCGCCTGCGTGTCCGGGCGGCGGCGGCGATGGAGGCGAGGGGGATCGAACCCCTGACCTCGTGAATGCCATTCACGCGCTCTCCCAACTGAGCTACGCCCCCATTATATTAGGCGCCCCGGGTCCGAACGCCAGGGAACTTGGCAAGCTAGCCGGGCGTTTTGGTAGTGTCAAGCAGCTCCTGGGGCCTTCGTGAACCTCCGCCCGGCCTCTGGGGTATGAGCGCCGTGGACGGAGTTTGGGCAGGTACCTCCCGCCGACTGCCTCAGCGGCGGCCGGCGTACAATAGGGATAGATCGACGACATGGTGAAGCGCGAGAAGCAGACGCGGCGTCGGCGCACGGCGGCGGCGATCGCCGTCAACGAGGACGACCGCGATCTGCTCGACCAATACTTGTTCGAGGTGAGCAAGACGCCGCTCCTCAAGCCGCCTGAGGAGATCGCCCTCGCGAAGCGTGTGCGCCAGGGCGACACCGAGGCGATGCAGGAGTTGGCCAAGCGCAACCTCCGGTTCGTCATTTCCGTGGCGAAGAAGTACCAGAATCGGGGCCTCCCGCTCACCGATCTGATCGGTGAGGGCAACGTGGGGCTCCTGACCGCGGCGCGGAAGTTCGATCCGGACCAGGGCGTGAAGTTCATCTCGTATGCCGTGTGGTGGATCCGCCAGGCGATCCTGGCCTCCCTCGCGCGGCAGGGCCGGACGGTTCGCGTGCCGCTCAACCGCACGGCCGATCTCTCGAAGATCGTCAAGACCGCGGAGGCGCTCCGGCAGGAGCTCAGGCGCGAGCCCACGCCGGAGGAGATCTCGTCGGCGACCGGTCTGTCGCTCGAGGTGGTGCAGTCGCTGGCGGCTCTCAACACGGGCGAGGTGCGGCTCGATGCGCCCCTCGACCCGGACGGCGACCGTTCGTTGATCGAGCGGTTCATCGCCGAGGATCTGCCGGACACCGAGGAAGCGACGATGGAGCGGTTCTTGAGCGATGAGGTGGAACAGGCGCTCAGGACGCTCCCGGCGCGCGATGCCAAGGTGCTGCGGCTGTACTTCGGTCTCGACGGCGGGCGCGAGCACACCCTCGAGGAGATCGGCGGTATGCTCGGCGTCACCCGCGAGCGTGTGCGGCAGCTCCGCGATCGGGCGCTCAAGCGGCTGCGCGAAGGCGACGTGGGGAAGGCGCTGGCGAGCTTCACGGCGTAACATTCCCACTGCGGCGCCGACCTTGCTCGGCGCCGCGCCGCCCGCGGCGGGCGGCCACCGTCGTTCGCGGCGTGGGCGTGCGCCCGTCAGTTCCACTAGCCGCCCCCTCGACCCCGGCCTAAATTCGCCCCGTGCAAAACCTCGTCGCCGTCCGTGTCACGGGGTGGCTCCAGGCGCTCGGACGCTTGGGCCATTTCTTCTCCGATGTCGCCACCAGCCTGCGCGACGTCGACGTGTGGGCCCGCCTCCTCGTCGTGCAAATGCGGCGCATCGGTGTGCAATCGGTTCCGATCGCCCTCTTCATCTCGAGCTTCACCGGCATCGTCCTCGCTCTCCAATCCCGCTACAGTTTCTCCGGCGCGGTCCCGCTGTACTTCGTGGGCACCCTGGTGGGCAAGACCGTCATGCTCGAGTTGGCCCCAGTGCTCGTGGGCCTCGCGCTGGCGGGCCGCGTCGGCGCGAACATCGCCGCGGAGCTCGGCACGATGCGCGTGACCGAGCAAGTGGATGCGCTGGAAACCCTCGCGTACGACCCCTACGCCTATCTCGTCGTGCCGCGGGTCCTCGCCGCTACGTTGATGTTCCCGGTCGTGGTGGCGCTCTCCATGCTGGTCGGCGTCGCCGCCGGCTGGGTCACCGCGATCAACCTGCTGGATCTGTCGACGGCGGAGTTCATCAAGGGGCTACGGCTCTTCTACCAGGCGAAAGACGTCTGGTTCGGCCTCGTGAAGAGCGCCTCCTTCGGGATGGTGATCGCGCTTATCGGCTGCGTGAAGGGCCTGCGCACCGGCGGCGGCGCTGCGGGTGTGGGCCGCGAGACCACTGGGGCCGTGGTCCTGAGCGCCGAGATGATCCTCGTGCTCGACGCGTTTTGGGCCGTGGTGCTCCTGTGAGGCGGACCACCGGAGCGGGGCGGTGATCGCTTTTCAGCACGTGTCCAAGAGCTTCGGCCCCAAACGCGTCCTCGACGACTTCTCCCTCGAGGTCCAGGACGGCGAAACGATGGTGATCCTGGGCTACTCGGGCAGCGGGAAGAGCGTGGCCTTGAAGCACGTCGTCGGGCTGCTGGAGCCCGACCGGGGCGAGGTGGTGGTGGACGGCCGGGTTGTCCACCAGCTGGACCGCGAGGGGCTGACGGCGCTCCGCGCGCAGATCGGGTTCGTGTTTCAGTTCGCCGCGCTGTTCGACTCGATGACCGTGCGGGAGAACCTCACGCTCGGGCTGCTCCGACAGCGCCTGGGCGAGCGGGAGATCGCCGCCCGAGTCGCGGAGTCCCTCGACCTCGTCGAGTTGATCGACGTCGAGAACGAGTATCCGGCGGAGCTGTCCGGCGGGATGCGCAAACGCGTGGGCATCGCCCGCGCAATCGCGCTCAAGCCGCGGTACATTCTGTACGACGAGCCGACGACGGGACTCGACCCGGTGACCTCGGCGGTGATCAACCAGTTGATGATCCGCACCCGCGAGAGGCTTGGCGCGACCGGAATCGTGGTGACCCACGACATGCAGAGCGCCTACACCGTGGGGGACCGTATCGCGATGCTCTATCGCGGCAGCGTGCGGCAGGTGGGGACGGTGGACCAGATCCGCCGGACGCACGACCCCATCGTGCGGCAGTTCATCGAGGGGCGGCCCGAGGCGGCCGCGGACGCCGAGGGCGCGGCCCGGGGGGTGGGGTCGTGAAGCGGCGGGACGAGCTGGTCGTCGGCGCGACGATCCTGATCGCGGCGGGCGTGGTGGTGGCGGGCGCGCTGTGGCTCTCCCAGGCGCATCTCGCGGGCCGCGCCGAGCTGCACCGAGCGCGCTTTGGCACGGTGGGAGGACTGACCGCCGGCGCGCCCGTCGTGCTGCGCGGGGTCCGGGTGGGTCGGGTCCGCGAGATCCGCCTCGGCGAGCGCAACTGGGTCGAAGCGCAGCTGGAGATCTACGAGGGCGTGGCGCTCCCCGCCAACCCGGCCGTGATCGCCGCGTCCGCCTCGCTCTTCGGCGAGTGGCAGGCCGGGATCATCAGCCGCGACCAGACGATCGACGACCCCAACGTGCGCCGCGACCTCGAGGAGGCGCTGGCCGAGGGGGAAGACGCCTGGCCGGGCTCGACACTCCCCGACATCGGGCAGCTCACCGCTCAGGCGAACCGGATCGCCACCGACATCCAGACGGTGTCCTCGCGGGTGCAGACGGTGTTCGACTCCCAGGCGGTGCGGGAGCTCCAGGAAGCGATTCGGGATTTCGGCGGCGTCGTGGACAACATCAACCGGCTCACCGAGCAGCAGGCCACGCTCATGGGCGAGGTCGGCAGCAATCTTCGGGAAGGCTCCGACGTGCTGGCGGACGCCGCGCGGCGGCTCCAGACGTCATTGGCCCGCGTGGACGAGGCCACCGAGCAGGGCGAGCTCACGACGATCCTGGACAACGCGGCCACCGCCTCCGCCCGTGTGCGTGAAGCGTCGCAGGATTTCCGGGAGCTCATCGCCGTCGCGCGGGAGAACCAGGCGAGCATCGTGCGCGTCATCCAGGGCGCCGACACCGTGATCTCCCGCCTGCAAGACGGCCGGGGCACGCTCGGGCTCCTGCTGTCGGACTCGACCCTCTACCGCGAGGCCACGGCGACCGTGATCCAACTGCGCCAGCTGTTGGCGGACATCGAGCGCAACCCGCGGAAATACTTCAAGTTCTCGGTCTTCTAGGTGGCGCGGCGAGCGCGGGCGAAGCGCGAGACGAGCGCGGGCGGGGTCGTGTTCCGATGCACCGCGCACGGGCCACGTTACCTCATGATCCTGGACGCGTACGAGAACTGGGGGTTCCCCAAGGGTCACGTGCACGGCGATGAAGCGCCGGAAGCGGCGGCCCGCCGGGAGGTCCGCGAAGAGACCGGTCTCGACGGGCTGGAGCTCCACGTGCCGCTCGGCGTGATCGACTGGTACTTTCGCTTTCGCGGTCGGCTGATCCACAAGTTTTGCCACTTCTTCCTCTTCGAGTCGGCCCGCGGCCGTCCGACGCCGCAGGAAGCCGAGGGGATCACCCGCTGCGAGTGGCAGGAGCTCGACGGCGCGCTGGCGATCATCCCCTACGCGAATGCCCGAGCGATTCTCGAGCAAGCGGCGCGCTCGGCACCGACTCTCTGCCGGAAAGCCCGGCGTCGGAGGACGGCCGTGGGGTAATCCCCGTCCTCCACCGATCCGCGTCGCTGCGGACGGCGATCCGTCGCGGCATCCCACGGCGGGGATTCCGCGTGGTGAGCTGCCGGTCCCTCGACGCCGTCGTGCGTCGACTGGCGCGTGATCTGGTGGACGCGGTGGTGGTGGACGCACGCACCGGCAACCTCGAGCCGGTCTTCACGCTCGCCGCACGCTATCCGCGGATCCCCATGGTGATCGCCGGGCCGTTCCGCCCGGACGACGGTCCCCGCATCGACGCGTGCCGCCGCGCGGGCGTGACCCTCTTGGTGGAGGGCGTGGACGACGCCGCGGCGGGGGAGATCGTGCTCGCCCGGGCCGCGTCCATGGTGCGCCGCGCCGAGTTGGCCGACGGTCCGCGACTCCTGCGGCTCACCGAGCCGCTCCAGTTGCGGGTCTGGGACGAGGTGCTGCTTCGGGTGGGGCGACGGACGACGACGCAGGACATCGCGCGCACCCTTCGCCGCACGCGGGAGCACGTCTCGCGGGAGTTCGCCGCGGGCGGCGCGCCCAACCTGAAACGCCTGATCGATCTGGCCCGGGCCGCGTGCGCCGCGGACCTCTTGGCCAACCCGGGCTACCGCGTGTTGACGGTGGCCCAGATCCTCGGGTTCGCGTCCGCCAGTCACTTGGCGGAGAACAGCCGCCGTGTGGCCGGCGTGGCTCCCACGGAGTTGGGCCGGCTGGGCCCCCGCGGGGTGCTGCTCCGCTTCGCCCGCGGGAGGACGCGGAGCCGGCTGTGAGGCATCGACCCGGCCCGGTATTTCCCGAGGGGGCAGGAGGGCGGCGAGGGAGGAGCGGCGGGAGCGGCAGGTCTGGTCCCATCGGCCTCCTTGTGATATTTTTCACAATCTAGATTCCACCACTGCCAACCCACGACCGGCTACGTCATGGCAACCGATTCGACTCTGCGTCCCGGAGAGCTCAAGGACGTCCTGCTCAAGGAGATCGAGGCCGCCGACTTACAGGCGCTCGACACCCAGGAAGTGGGCACCGTGCTGGAGGTGAAGGACGGCACCGCCCGCGTGTACGGCCTGGGGTCGGCGATGGCCGGTGAGATGCTCCAGTTCACGGCCTCCGAAACGGGCGAGACGATCACCGGCCTCGCCCTCAACCTGGAGGAGGACAACCTCGGGGCGGTGATCCTGGGGGACTACCTCCAGCTGAAGGAGGGGGACGAGGTGCGGCGGACGGCCCGCGTGCTGGAAGTCCCGGTGGGGGAGACAGTGATCGGGCGGGTGGTGAACGCTCTGGGCGAGCCACTGGACGGGTTGGGGCCGATCAAGGCCGACGCGCGCCGCAAGGTCGAGTCCATGGCGCCCGGCATCGTGGCGCGCCAGCCGGTGAAGGAGCCGCTCCAGACGGGAATCAAGGCCGTGGATTCGATGATTCCGATCGGGCGTGGGCAGCGGGAGCTCATCATCGGTGATCGCGGCACGGGGAAGACGGCGATCGCGATCGACACGATCATCAACCAGAAGGGCGAGGGCGTCATCTGCGTCTACGTCGCCATCGGCCAGAAAGCGTCCACGGTGGCGGCGGTGGTCGAGCGCCTCAAGCAGTCCGGCGCGATGGACTACACGATCGTGGTGGCCGCCACCGCGGCGGACCCGGCCCCGATGCAGTACATCGCCCCCTACACGGGCTGCGCGATCGCCGAGCACTTCATGTACACCCACAAGCGGCACACGCTGTGCGTGTACGACGATCTCTCCAAGCACGCGCAGGCGTACCGCCAGCTGTCGCTGGTGCTCCGGCGCCCGCCCGGGCGGGAGGCGTACCCCGGCGACGTCTTCTACCTGCACTCGCGGCTGTTGGAGCGTGCCGCAAAGCTGTCGGACGCGCTGGGCGGCGGGTCGCTCACGGCGCTTCCGGTCATCGAGACGCAGGCCGGCGACGTGTCGGCGTACATCCCGACCAACGTCATCTCGATCACCGACGGGCAGATCTATCTGGAGAGCGATCTCTTCTATTCGAACATCCGGCCGGCGATCAATCCGGGGATCTCCGTGTCTCGGGTGGGCGGCAATGCGCAGATCAAGGCGATGAAGCAGGTGGCTGGGCGGCTGCGCCTCGACTACGCCCAGTACCGCGAGTTGGAGGCCTTTGCCCAGTTCGGCTCCGACCTCGACCAGGCGACCCAGCGGCAGTTGGCCCGGGGCGCGCGGATCGTCGAAGTGCTGAAGCAATCCCAATACACGCCGATGCGGGTCGTGAACCAGATCGCGATCATCTTCGCGGTGACGAACGGGTACCTGGACGACGTGGACATTGCGAAGGTGCGGGGGTGGGAGCAGGACTTCCATCGGTACCTCGCCGCGCAGCACGCCGAACTGCTGACGAAGATTCGCACGCAGAAGACGCTGGACGACGAGCTCACGCGGCAGTTGCGCAAGGCGATCGAGTCCTTCAAGGCGCTCAAGTAGCCAGGCGCGATGGCGAAAACACGCGAGCTTCGGCGGCGGATCAAGTCCGTCCAGAACACACGGCAGATCACCAAGACCATGGAGATGGTCGCGACCTCGCGCCTCAAGCGGGCGCAGGACCGCGTCGTGGCCGCGCGCCCGTACGCCCAGGCCCTGGCCGAGGTGATGGCCAACCTGTACGACCCGGCGCTGGTGGACCGATTCCCGCTCCTCCGCCAGCCGACCGGGGAGCCCCGGCGCGTGGCCCTGCTCCTCATCACCAGTAACCGCGGTTTGTGCGGGGGCTTCAACGCGAACCTGATTCGGGAGGCCCGCACGAGGCTCGCGGCCTGGGCGGAGCGGAACGTCCCAGTCGAGCTTCACCTCGTGGGCCGGAAAGCGATCAGTTACTTCCGCTACGTCGGCCGCGAGGTCGCGGCGGCGCGCGCCGATATCGGCGACCGGCCGACGCCGGAGCAGGCGGGGGAGCTGGTGACGCCGCTGATGGCGCGGTTCGAGCTGGGTGAGCTGGACGCGCTCGAGGTCGTGTTTGCGAGGTTTACCAGCGCGCTGTCGACGCCGCCGACCGTCTTGCCCATCCTCCCGGTCCGTCCCCCGGCGGACGGTGGGGCCGGCGGCCCGGCGGTGGCCGGCGGGCGCGTGCCCGCCCGCCGGTCCGCCAACTATATCCTTCGGCCGTCGGCTGAGGAGATCGTCGGGGCCGTACTCCCGCTCTACGTGCGGAACGCCATGTACCGCGCCTTGGTCGAAACGGCGGCGTCGGAGCACGGCGCGCGGCGGACGGCGATGAAGAACGCGACCGACAACGCCGGCGAGATGTTGGACACCCTCCGGCGGACCTACAACCGTGCCCGGCAGGCGCAGATCACGCAGGAGATCGCGGAGATCGTTGGTGGGGCGGAGGCGCTCAAAGGCTAAGAGGCGAGAGGAAAGACAAGAGGTCGTTATGGCGGACAAGAGCACGAAGAACATCGGCAAGATCGTCCAGATCATTGGACCGGTCATCGACGTCGAGTTCGAGCCGGAGCAGCTCCCGGAGCTGTACACCGCGCTCCTGATCGCGGACCCGGGCAACGGGCGGCCTCCCGTCCGGGTCGTGGCCGAGGTGCAGCAGCACATCGGCCGCAATCAGGTGCGGGCGGTGGCGATGAGCAGCAGCGACGGCTTGGTGCGCGGGATGGCCGCGGTGGACAGCGGCGGCCCGATCACGGTCCCGGTCGGCGAGGCGGCTCTTGGGAGGATCCTGAACGTGATCGGCGAGCCCGTGGACGATGGCGATCCGATCCCGGCGGATGTGGAGCGCTGGCCGATCCACCGCGATCCCCCGGAGTTCGTGACGTTGGAGCCCAAGACCGAGGTGTTCGAGACGGGCATCAAGGTGATTGACCTGATCGCGCCGTTCGTCAAAGGCGGCAAGATCGGCCTGTTTGGCGGCGCCGGCGTCGGCAAGACGGTCATCATCATGGAGCTGATCAACAACGTGCAGAAGGGGCATGGCGGGCGGTCCGTCTTCTGCGGCGTGGGCGAGCGGACCCGCGAGGGGAACGATCTCTTCCTGGAGATGAAGGAGAGCGGGGTGCTGGACTCGGTGGCGCTCATTTACGGGCAGATGAACGAGCCGCCCGGCGCCCGGCTCCGGGTGGGGCTGACGGGGATCACGGTCGCGGAGTACTTCCGCGACCGTGAGGGGCAGGACGTCCTCGTGTTCATCGACAACATCTTCCGATTCACGCAGGCGGGCTCCGAGGTCTCGGCGCTCCTCGGACGGATGCCGAGCGCCGTGGGGTACCAGCCGACCCTGGGCACGGAGATGGGCGACCTGCAGGAACGGATCACGTCCACCAAGAAGGGCTCCATCACGTCGGTGCAGGCGATCTACGTGCCGGCCGACGACCTCACCGACCCCGCACCGGCGGCGGCGTTCACGCACCTGGACGCCACGGTGGTGCTGAGCCGGGCCTTGACCGAGATCGGGATCTACCCGGCGGTCGACCCGCTCGACTCGTCCAGCCGGATTCTCGACGCCCAATACCTGGGCGAGCGGCACTATAAGGCCGCCGTGGAAACCCAGCGGGTCCTCCAGCGGTACAAGGACCTTCAGGACATCATCGCGATTCTCGGTATGGACGAGCTGTCCGAGGAAGACAAGCTGATCGTCGCACGGGCGCGGCGCGTGCAGCGCTTTCTGTCCCAGCCGTTCCACGTGGCGGAGGCGTTTACCGGGACACCCGGCCGCTACGTCAAGCTGGAGGACACCGTGGAGAGCTTCGAGCGGGTGGTGTCGGGGGAATTCGATCATCTGCCCGAGCAGGCGTTCTACATGGTCGGTGGCATCGACGAGGCAGTCGAGAAGGCCGCGAAGCTCGAATCCGCATGACGATGAACCGGTTGTGACCTGGGAATCACTGTGATGCGCGTTACGGTTATTTCTCCCGAGCGATCCGTATATGACGGCGGCGCTACGGCGGTGATCGCCGCGGCGTACGACGGGGAGGTGGGAATCCTCCCCCGGCACGCCCCATTCATGACCCTGCTCGGCGACGGGCGCCTGACGATCCGCGATGGCGAGCGAACGCACGAGTTTCGGGTCCGGGGCGGGTTCCTGCAGGTCTTGCAGGATACCGTGAGAGTCGTGGCCGAACAGGCCGAACCGGCCGCAGAGGCCTAGGAGACTGCCCATGATTCGCAAAAGCGTCGGAGTCCTCTTCGTCGTCCTGCTGGCGGGCACCGCGTCGGCGTTCGCGCAAGCGACGGGCACGCCGTCCTACAACGCGCCGTACCGGGCGTTCGCGCGCCACGAGTTCGGTGGGACACTGGCATTCCAGCAAGGGTCGGACTACTCCGTTGAGGGGCAGTACCGATTCGGGTATCGAAACTGGGACATCGGGTTCCGGGGTGGCGTACTGGAGCCGGAGGGGCCCGGTGACGCGATCATCCTGGCGGGCGTCGAAGCCCGCGTTCGGGTGATCACCCACACGCAGGACTTCCCGCTGGACGGCGCCCTCGTCCTGGGGGTCGGCGGGCAGTTCGTGTCGAATGCCTCGACCCTGTTGATTCCGGCCGGCCTCTCGTTGGGCCGCCGGCTCGACGTCGAGGGGTCGCAGGTCAGCATCATTCCGTACGCGCAGCCGACGCTGTTCATCACCGTGGGCGGTCCGCTCGATGAGACCGACGTCATCTTCGCGCTGGGGTTGGGGGCCGACTTCCGCCTCAGCCGGGTGTTCGACATCCGCGCCAGCGCGTCGCTCGGCGACCTCGAGGGCTTCGCTCTCAGCGCCGTCTGGGTTCGGTAGGTACCTCGGAACGCGCGGACGGGCTCAACCCGACCAACGCGTAGTCCCCGGTGGCGCATCGTGCGCCTCTCGGGTGGAACGCCGCCGGCACTCATAGGTGGTACCGGCGGAAACCATCAACCTGTCGCAGGAGATGGCAATGAAAGAGCATCTTGCACGCACCGCGGCGCTCGCGCTCGCCCTGGCGCTCGTCGCCGGTCCGGCGAGGGCGCAGATCTTCAACCAGCCGGTGTACTACCAGCCGACACACGGCATCGGGCTGACGATCGCGGGCGACTTCGCTCTCGGCGTCAACAGCGACGCCGAGCTCGTGTTCGGGGAAAAGCCGCTGGCCTACGGCGGACGCATCACCCTCGGCGTCCCGAAGTTCACGGTCACGGCCGGCGCCAGCATGATCAACCCGAAGGGCGGTCTCGACAGTGAGATCGGCTTCGGCGCCAACTTTGGCGTCAGCCTCTTCAATGTGCCCGCGGTGCCGGTGGCGGTGGCCCTCCAGGCTGGCGTGGGCTATGTGAAGTTCGGCGGGGGCGGGCCCGGGTCCGACGTCACGAACCTCGACCTCCCCCTCGGCGTCGCCCTGGGCTTGAAGGTCCCGAGCCCCGTCCTGTCGATAACTCCGTGGGTGGCCCCCCGCCTGCACGTGCAGCGGGTGTCGGTTTCGGGGCTTTCGGCGTCGGAGACCGGCTTCGGTGCCTCGGGCGGCATCAACATCGGCCTGCCCACCGGTCTGGGGTTCCACGCGGCGCTCGACTGGCTGAGCATCGCGGATGTGAACCCGCTTCGCCTGGGGGTCGGTGCGCACTTCAAGTTCAGCATTCCGGGTCTCGGCATGGTGGGGATGTAAGGTTCCCTCTCTGCGATCCGTGACATAGCTTGACGGGGCGCTCCCGGCTGGTTCGGGGGTGCCCCGTTTGCGTGCGCCCCAACCCCCGAACCCTGACCCGGTAAGATCACGACCCGTGCGACCAACTCTCCGCGCCCTGTGTCTCCTCCTGCTCGTCGCCGGCACCGTTGCCTGTGCTCAGACATTCGATGCCACGACTCTCGGCGTGGACGCGTCGATGGCCTCGCCCGCCGCGAGCGCCCCGAGCGGCGAGTCGTTCCGGATCAACCGCAAAGCCGTCTTCCTCCTGTGGGGACTCGTGCCGGCGTCCACGCCGTCGCTCGACAAGGCGCTTGCCGGCCAGGTGACGGGCACGGCCAAAGTCACCGATCTCAAGATCAGGGTACGGAGTCGCTGGTCCGATGTGTTCTTCACGGTGATCACGGGAGGACTGGTGGTGCCGCGCAGCGTGACCTACGAGGGGCTGATCGTCAAGCCGTGAGATGGCGGCCTCCGGCACTGGCCGAGTAAAGGCCAGCGGCGCCCCATCGGGCCGCCGGCCCACTGCCTCGACGCGCCGCGGCTGCGACCTCCGCTCGACGCTAGCGTGTCCGGTGAATGATGCCGCCCACGCCGACTCCGATCGAGAACTCGTTCAGTTCGGAGTCGAACCACCGCCGGTAGCCGCCCTCGAATCGCACACCAACGCTGGTTCCAATGAGCACGCGGTACCCGATCTTCGCCCCCGCTCCGAAGTCACTGTCGGAGAAGCCGCCCCCCGACACGGATTGGAAACCCGCCGTGCCTGCGAGGTACCCCGAGTTCGTACTGGTGCCTGAGAACGCGTAAGCGACCTGGCCGCCGAGGCCAACCGTCGTTGCCGTCTCTCCTCCGCTGGAGATGATGTTCAAGGCGAGTTGGGGCTCGACCAGCATGGACGGCCCCGCATACACCGAGGCGTAAATCGTTGGCTGGCCCAGGATGCCCTGCCCGGGCGCGCCAAAGTGCGTGAGCGTCGAGCCGCCGGCGTTCTGGATTGCAACGCCGAGGTTTGTGCCGATCTCGACAATCGGCTGTCCCTGACCCACTGCGACGCCCGGAGCCAGCAGCATCGCCGCCACTACTGCCATCGTGCTTCGCATGTTTGCCTCATTGAGAGAGGGTGTTGGTGGGGCACCGCACAGAGTGTACGGACCCGTCCGCGTGTCAATACCCCGGGGTGAGCCGGCCTTCGACCAGCGCCCGCAGGGCGCGGGCGGTGGCCTCCGCGGACCCATCGCGGAGCACATCTTGAGCGGCCCGACCAGCAGCCTCGCGCCCTCGGGCAGACGCGAGCCAGCCCCGCCAGACTCTCGCCAGGGCTCGGTGCGGCCGCCGACGCGGCAACGCGATCCCACCACCCCTGGCCACCAAGGCCTCGGCGTCCGCTACCCCGGGGTCGCATGGGCCGAACGCCACCGGGCGGCCAAGCGCCGCCGGCTCGATGACGGCATGGAGACCCCCTGGTCGAAAGCCACCCCCGACGTAGGCGATCTCCCCCAGACCGTACAGATCAAACAGCAGTCCCGCCTCGGCGACGGCCACGATCGCGCGGTCAGGCGTGGGAGCACGCCGGTCCCACACCGCAACGGCCAGCTCCAGCTGCCGGGCCCGGGCAATGAGCCGGCGGATCCGGGCGGGCGTGGGGTCATGCGGCACCACGAGCAGCCGGGCCGCCGGGTGGTCGGGTAGCACCAGCGCCGCCGCACGCAGCAGCACGCCTTCGTCGGCGGGTTCCGTGCTCCCCGCGACGAGCACCGTCCGGCCTGCCGCCCAGGGTACCAGCGCCGGCGCGGCGGCCGGATCGGGGGCGCGCTGGAGCACCAGGTCGTGCCGCGGATCGCCGGTCACCTCCACGTGAGCGGCGGGCGCGCCCAGTCGGATCCAGCGAGCGGCATGGTCCGCCGACACCGCACCAACCCAGCTGAGCAGCCGGTAGATGCGACGATAGAACGGGCGCGCGAGAGGGGACAGGCGGCGGCTGTGGCGCCGCACCGTCGCGCCCATCACGGCGAGCCGGACGCCGTGGGCCGCGGCCTGGATCGCGACCTCCGGCCACACGTCGCCCCGGGCGAAGGCGATCAGCGTGGGCCGGAGGGTGCGGAGCACCGCGGTGACCGGGCCAGCTTCGTCGAGGGGGAGATAGCCGACGACATCGGCCGGCAGCCCGCACGGCCACCGCGCCACCGCGGGAGACGAGTGGGTGAGAGCCACTTGCAGCGCGGGGATCCGCTCGCGGAGCGCGGCGATCACCGGATCCGCCACCAGGATCTCGCCGACGGAGGCCGCGTGGACCCAGACGAGCGGGGAGCCACGGCGGCGGGACGTCGCTGCCCACGCCGCCCACTCCTGAGCCGCCTCGCGCCGCCCGGCAATGCTCGCTGCCACCGTCCCTCGGCGGAGGGGCAGGCGATGCATGAGGCGGGCGGCGAGGCGATACAAGGCCACGTGCACGGACCGCGAATGTGCTAGCTTTGCCGCCATGTCGCTCCACCATTATGTGGCCGCGAGCCGCGAGCCCCGCTACAGCCTCCTCTTCGCCCTGCCACTGCTCCTCCTCTACGAGGCGACGGCCGCCCTGCTCACGCCGGCGGGTGCGGCGGGCGTGCGCAACGGGGCCGATGTCCTCCTCAAGACCCTGTTCGTGGTGTTGGGGGGGCGGACCGGTCTCACCGTGTTCGGCATCCTGCTGCTGGGCGCCGGCGCGTGGTTCGTCGTACAGGACGTTCGCCGCCGCCCCGGGCCCCTCCGCGCCGGGGTGTTCGCCGGGATGTTCTTCGAAAGTGTGGGGTATGCCGCCGTCTTCGGCAATGTGGTACTGCTTCTCACCGCTTGGCTTCTCGACGGGCGGCTAGCGCTCGCGTGGCAGGCCGGGCCCATGGGCGAGCTCCCCGTCGGGACGCAGCTGGTGGTCTCGCTCGGGGCCGGCATCTACGAGGAGCTGTTGTTCCGGGTGCTGTTGGTCTCGGCGCTTGTGGCGCTCGGGCGCCGGGCGGGCTGGGGGCGGCCGGTCTCGTTGGTGGTCGCCGTGCTCGGGTCCGCGCTGATCTTCAGCGGATTCCACTACGTGGGGCCCTACGGCGACGAGCTGACGCTGGCGTCCTTCACGTTCCGGACGGTGGCCGGCGTCCTGCTGAGCGGTCTCTACGTCGCCCGCGGGTTCGGGATCACGGCCTGGACCCACGCCCTGTACGACGTCGGATTGGCGCTGCTGTGACCCGCCGGCGGGGTTCCGTCAGGGCTTGGCCGCTGTCCGGGCTACATGGAGCGAATCGAGGATCGGCCGCCAGACCTCCATCGGCGCGAATCCCTTGAGCAGGGCGCCCTCGACGATAAACGACGGCGTGCTGGTGACGCCGGCCCGCCAGCTCATCTCCGCCTCCGCCTGGATCAGCCAACGCACGTCTCCCGCGCCGAAGCACTGCTCGAGCGCCTTGCGATCGAGGCCGATCGAATCCGCGAGGCTCCGGAGGTAGGACGCGGGGTCGTTCAGCTTGGCCCAGGTGGTCTGTTGCCGGTAGAGAATGTCGTGCGCGGGCCAAAAGCGATCTTGGCGCGCGGCGCACATCGCGAACTCGTGGGCCGCGGGCGCGTTGGCGTGGCTCTGCGGGACCGGGAAGTTGAGGAAGATGAACCGGACCTTGCCCGTCTGGATGTATTCCTTCTCGAGGTCGGGGAGCGTCTCCTGCCAGAACATGCGGCAATACGGGCACTGGAAGTCGGACACCTCGTAGACCGTGATCGGGGCATCAGTCCGGCCCTTCGTCCGGGCCGGCAACATGAGTGCCTCGGTCCCGTCCTGGGTCGCGGGGGCGGCTGCCTCGGGCTCAGCGGCCCCGGGCTTGTCGAGCACCCGCGAGGCGATCGGCCAGGCGACGGCGCCCGCCGCGACGACGCCAACCGCGATGAGTCCCATCACCTTCGCGTTTCGCACGGTGCCTCGCTTTCAGCCGGGGGAACCGCCGCGCGGGCGGTGCGTCGGTCTCGCAATATAGCCGTCGCGCGTTCCCGCCGACGTTAGTGGCGCCAGTGACGGGTGGCGTTCCGGCCGCTGAGCGGAAGGGCCACGGGGAGGCCGGCCACACGGAGCGGGACGGTCCAGTGATACTCGAAGAACGGGTTGTCCGGGTCGGGGGTCCTGGCGACGAGCCACCACGCACCGGCCCCGAGCTCGAGCCGCAGCGCGCCCGTGCTGTCGGTCGCCGCCTGGCGCGGGGTGCGGCCGGTCCGCTCGGCGGTGGCGCGGGCAATCTCGGGATACGGTGCGTACGCGTCCGCTTCCCAGGCCCGGAGCGACTCCGCCGCCGCGCGGGCCCGGCGGGCCAGGGCCAACTCGTCGCGGCGCGTTGCTCGCAACTCGGCGTCCTGCTCGGCGCTACGCTGCACCAGGCGCGCGTAGAGCTGCCGAAAGCGGCCATACGCCGCCGCGTAGCCGGGTCCGCCTCGGTCGGCCCGGTTGAGCGAGTCGGCGAGCCCGGTCACGGTGTCCCGCAGGGCGCGAACCGCCTGGTCTGGAGACGGTTGCCCCCCATCGTCCTGGAGGCGGAACGCCGCCAGAGTCTGCTCCAGGTCGGGGAACGTGGGGCGGGGGCGCGGGGCGGCCGCCGCGAGGGAGTCCAGGAGCGCGGAAGGGTCGAACGGCAGAACCGTGACGACGAGGTCCGGGAGGGGCGTGGCGGGGCCCAGCGAGACCCGGACCTCGACGGGTGCGGAGCCGCCGCACCCCGTGGCCGCCGGAGCGCCGAGCAGGGCGAGCGCCGCGCAGGCGGTAAAACGCACCGGCCCGCCGCCGCGAGTCAGTGTGCGGCGACGGGCCGGGATGTGCATGCTGACCGCGACGGCGCGCCGGTTAATCGACGATCTGGTCGGGGAAGATGTACGTCCTGGGATCCACCGGACGGCCGCGGTACAGCACCTCGTAGTGGAGGTGCGGCGCCGTCGCGATGCCCGTGTTCCCCACCAGAGCGATCTTCTCGTTCCGCTTCAGCCACTGTCCCACTTGCACCAGCGTCCGCTCGCAGTGCGCGTACCGCGTCACGACGCCGTGGCCGTGGTCGATCGTCACCATCTTTCCGTACCCGGACCGCGTGCTCACGTCCACGACTCGCCCGCTTGCCGGGGCGAGGATGGGCGTGCCTTTGGGGGCCGAGATATCGATGCCCTCATGCGGGCGGGCGTCGTGGTGGATGGGATGGATGCGGGATGCGGAGAAGGGGCTCGTGAACCAGCCTTGCGTCGGGGAGATCGGCGACATCGACGGGGTGCGCTCGAGGCGATCGACGTGGACCGTCAAGCTCTCGAGCGCTTCGCCGTACGAGTTCGAGAGCAGGTTGGCCCGTCTGAGGAGCGCGTCGAGGTCCGAGCGCATCGTGAGCGCCTGCCGGCCTTCCAACCCTTCCGAGAGGATGTGTTCACGCTCCGTCCACGTGGGTGTCGGACCGCCGATGCCGGCCAGCTGCACCTGAGGGTCCGTGGGCTCGAGGCCCGCCAGCAGGCGGACCTGCACATCGCGCTTCGCAATCGCCGCCACGGTATCGCTCAGGTCGGTGACGAGGAGTTGCGCGCGCTCGAGTTCCTGCGTCAACAGCTGATTGCGGCGCTCGAGGCGGTCGAGCCGCGAGAGGTCGATCGTCTTCGACACGGCCGAGTATCCGAAGACGGCGCCCCCTGCGACGAGGACGCCGAGGACACCGAGACTGACCCGCAGCGCCCGCAACGATACGCGAACGGAACGCGAATGTCGGGCCCCGTTCGGCACGATGACGACGGTCCACTGGCGTTCAGCCATCGAGAGGGATCCTCATGCTGGCATGCGCACGACAGACGTAATCCCAGAGGCGCGCCAGGCAGTTACCGCCGGGCGCCTGAGGGGACGGGCGCGATGAAGTTAGACGCCTGGGCAAGGGGGTGTCAACCAAGTACGTCACAAATTTTTAACCTCTTGTCTATCAAGCGTTTACGGCCTTCTGCGCCGGTTTCGGGAACAGCGGTGGAACTTTTCGCACCCTTCGGCCCGCCGTCGGGGGTCGCTCGACGGCCGGCCATGTGTGCTCCGTCACATTTCCGTCCAGCCCGAGCGCCTCCCACACTGCTTGCGTCTTCGTGGGAAGGTAGGGCGAGGCGAGGAGTGTGATCCGGGCGACCGCGCGTGCCAGTGCACCGAGGCACCGATCCAGCTCGTCGTCCCGTCCGTCTTTCGCCAGCTGCCATGGAGCGGACTGCTCGACGAAGCCATTGGCGTGGTCCACCAGCCGCCAGGCTGCGTCCGCCCCGTCGTGGAGGAGATGGCGGTCCATGACGTCGGCGTACGTCGCCACGATGTCGTTCGCGGCGCGGTCGAGCGCGGTCTCGCCCGCGTCAGGCGTCGTGCCGCCGCGGTAGCGACTGATCATGGCGATCACCCGACTGACCAAGTTGCCATAGCCGTCGGCCAGGTCCGCCGTATAGCGGGCGTCGAACCGCTCCCAGGTGAAATCGCCATCGCCGTGCCACGGCACTTCGCGGAGGACGAAGTAGCGGAGGGCGTCGGGCCCGTGCCGCTCGATGATATCGTGGAGCGTCACCGACACGCCGGCGGACTTGGAGAACCGCGCACCCTGCGTGTTGATCCATCCGTGGCACCACACCCGGCGCGGGACGGGGAGCTGCGCGGCCATGAGCATCGCCGGCCACATGGCGGCATGGAACCGCACGATGTCCGGACCGATGACGTGGACGTCGGCAGGCCAGCGCGCTTCATAGCCAGGCGCCGGAAACCCGGTCGCGGACAAGTAGTTGATCACCGCGTCGAACCACACGTACACGGTGTGGCTCGGATCGCTCGGCCAGGGGATTCCCCAGGGAACCCGCGACCGGCTGACCGACATGCGGTGATCGTCGGTCCAGTCCCTGACGACGTTGCGGACCTCATTGAGCTTGGCCTGGGGCTGGACGAACTCAGGATGCGCCTCGTAGTGGTCCAGCAGCGCCTGGCGGAACCGGCCCAGCTCAAAGAAGTAGTTGGGTTCCTCGACCCAGGTGATCTGCCGTGTGGGGTGGAGCGGACAGACGCCGTCGTGGAGATCTTTCTCGACCTTGAAAGCCTCGCATCCGATGCAGTAGTAGCCGCCGTAGACGCCTTCGGAGATATGGCCGGCCGACTGGATGCGGCGCAGCAGCTCCTGGACGGCGGTCGTGTGACGGTCCTCGGTGGTGCGAATGAAGTCGTCGTGACTGATGTAGAGGTCGGCCCAGGCCGCCTCGAACTTAGCGGCGATCCGGTCCACCCACGTTTGGGGGTCGGTCCCCGCCGCTTCCGCGGCTTGTGCGACGTTCTGCCCGTGCTCGTCCATCCCCATGAGGAAGCGCACGCGCTGGCCGCGGAGCCGGCGGTACCGAGCGACGCAGTCGGCCCCGATCTTCTCGTAGGCGTGCCCGAGGTGCGGCTCGCCGTTCGAGTAGTCGATGGCGGTGGTGATGTAGAAGCTATCTTTCATCGCCAGGCGCGTCGGTGTCGGGCGCGTCGCTGTCCCGCGCGCCGCGGTCCCGCTCGCGCCGCCGCGCCCGACCGCGCCGGCCGCGCCGTCGCCGCCGTTTCCCGGGGCTCACCGCGTCCACGGCCTGTTCGGTCGTGACGGTGGCCTCGCCCTCGTCGAACGTGACCAGCCCAGACGGAGGCCGCGCAGGTTCTCGAACCTCGCCATCGCCGCCCCCGGCCGCCACGTCCCGCTTGAGGTCGGCCAGCGCCAGCGTGCGCGTCGTCCCGTCCTCGGCTCGCAGGAGCACCCGATCACGGAAGATGTCCACCGCCTGCACTGACTCGTGTCCCCGTGGGGTCGTGACGACGCGGCCCTCTTTCGGGAATCGCTTCCGGCTGGTCACGTAGAACTCATGCTCGTAGCGCAGGCAACAGAGCAGCCGACCGCAGCCACCCGAGATCTGCGCCGGGTTGAGTGAAAGCCGCTGGTCCTTGGCCAGCGAGAGGCTCACGGGCCGCAGCTCCGGTAACCACGACGAGCAGCAGTACTGGCGGCCGCACCGCCCCACGCCATCCAGGCGCTTCGCTTCGTCCCGCGCGCCGATCTGCCGCAGCTCGATCCGTGTCCGGAACAGCGCTGCGAGGTCGCGGACCAGGGCGCGAAAATCGACGCGCCGCTCGGCCGTGAAGAACACCGTCAACTTCTTGCGGTCCCACTGCCACTCGGCGTCCGAGACCTTCATCGGAAGCCCGTGCGCGCGCACCCGCTCCATCACCTTGCGGCGCACGTCGTCCTCCGCTTTGCGGAGCTCGTCGCTCAGGTGGGTGTCCTCGGTCGAGGCGCTGTGCAGGATCTTCCCCCCGACCTCTTTGGGCGCGGCGATCGCGCAGCCGTGGCATCCGACCCCGCACTTCCGTTGCGCCGTCTCGCCGACCGCCGAGACCCGCCCCAGGTCCCGGCCCCGCTCGACCTCGACGACCACGGCGTCGCCCACCGCGAGTGGGGCGTCGGCGGCCCAGGTGTAGAAACCGGTGCGGTTGCCCTTGAACCGGACTTCGACGACGTCAGGCACCGCGGCCCTCCACGAACTTGCCCATCGCCCGGTATTTGTTCGCCCGCTGCCGGACCAGCTCCTCGGCGTCGAGCGCGGCGAGGTCCGCCACGTGCCGCGCCAGCGAATCGCCCAGCGCCTCCGCCGCGCCCTCGGGATCGGCATGGGCACCGCCCGGCGGCTCGGGAATGATCTCGTCCGCGACGCCCAGGGCGTGGAGATCGTCCGCGGTCAGCTTGAGTGCCTCTGCCGCCCGCTCCTTCTGACTCGCGTCCTTCCACAGAATCGCGGCGCACCCCTCGGGCGAGATCACGGAGTAGATGGCGTTCTCGAGCATGAGGACCCGGTCGGCGAGCCCCAGGGCCAGCGCGCCGCCCGATCCACCCTCGCCGATCACGGCGGCGACGAGGGGGGTCTCCAGGACGGCCATCTCTTCGAGGTTCCGTGCAATGGCCTCAGCTTGCCCCCGCTCTTCGGCACCGAGGCCCGGATAGGCGCCGGGGGTGTCGATCAACGTGATGACCGGTGCGCCGAACCGCTCGGCCAGGTGCATGAATCGGAGGGCCTTGCGGTACCCTTCCGGATGGGGCATGCCGAAGTTGCGCCGCAGGTTCTCCTTGGTGTCGCGGCCCTTCTGTTGGCCGATGACCACGACCGGGCGCTCGCGCAGGCGAGCCCAGCCCGCGACGATGGCCGGGTCGTCGCGGTACAACCGGTCCCCTTTCAGCTCGATGAAATCAGTGAAGGCGTACCGAACGTAGTCCAGGGCGTACGGTCGCTTGGGGTGACGCGCCACCTGGACCCGCTGCATCGGCGTGAGGCGGTGGTAGATCTCCCGCCGCAGGTCAGCGAGTCGCGATTCCAGCGGTGCGATCTCCTGCTGCACATCCAGGCGCCGGTCGGTCGCGAGCCGCTTGAGGTGCGCGATCTGCCGTTCGAGCTCTACGATCGGCTTCTCGAAGTCCAGGTTGGAGGTGGCGGTCACCGTGTCTCCCGCGTTATCGAGCCCGGACCAGGCGGACCCGTTCGGCGCCCATCAACTCGCGCAAGGCGTCCAGAAACTCCTCATCCAGCGTGACGCGGACCGCGCGAGCGCGCAAGGCGGCGGTCGTGCCGTTCCCGTCGCTCCAATGGACGTAGACCGGGGCCGGTCCCGGGTGCGCGGCGCACAGCGCGCGGAGGGCCTGCGCCACGTCGGCGTCCGCCTCAGCGCCCGCGTGCAGCTCGAGCGCCACCCCGATGGCGCCGGAGCGCCGGAGCGCCTCCAACGGCCGGGCATCCTCGACGATGAACGGCGCTCGGTCCTCCCCCCGGTCTCGCGCGCTGTAGCTGCCCGTCAAGAGCAGGGCCGCGTCGGGCACGATCACCTGCGACAGCTTGCTCCACGCGTCCGGGAAGACGATGGCGTCCGCCGTTCCATGGAAGTCCTCCAGCGTCAGCCGGGCGTACTCCGCGCCGGTCTTCTTGCTGATCCGCCGCTTCACGGCGGTCACCACCACGGCCGCCGCCACCTGGTGCTCGCTCCACGTGCCCAAGGTCGCCGACGTCCGGGTCCCGAACAGCTGCACTTCGGCGCGGAACCGCTCCAGCGGGTGGCCGGAGATGAAGAACCCGATGACCTCCTTCTCTTTGGCGAGGCGTTCCGCCTCCGTCCAGGGCGGAACGTCCGGCGGACCTGCGGGCGCGGCCGGAGAGGCGGCCGCCGGCAGCTCGCCGAACAGCGAGCCCTGGCCCGCCGCGCGCTCGGATTGGCGCAGCTGCCCCTCGCCCAGCGCGGATTCCAACCCCGCCATGAGCTGGGCACGGTGGCCAAACTGGTCCACGGCGCCAGCGGCGATCAGGGCCTCCAACACGCGCTTGTTGCAGAGGCGGAGGTCGATCCGCTCGCAGAAGTCCGACAGCGAGCGGTAGGGGTCCGAGCCGCGGCCGGCGATGATTGACTCGATGGCGCCGCGCCCGACGTGCCGCACGGCGCCGAGGCCGAAGCGGATCTGGCGATCCCCGATGACCGTGAACTTCCACCCCGACTCGCTCACCGAGGGCGGCAGCACTTCGATGCCCAGCTCCCGCGCTTCGTTGATATAAGCCACCACCTTGTCGGTGTCGCCGATTTCGGACGAGAGCAGCGCCGCCATGAACTCGGCCGGGAAATGCGCCTTGAGCCATGCCGTCTGGAGCGAGAGCAGGCTGTAGGCGACGGAGTGCGACTTGTTGAACCCATACCGCCCGAACGTCTTGATCTGCGAGACGATGTCCTCGACCAACCGCCGGTCGTACCCTCGTGCCGCCGCGCGACCCGCGAACCGCTCCAGCTCCTGCTCGATGAGCTCCTGGTCTTTCTTCCCAACGGCTTTGCGCAGTACGTCCGCTTCCGCCAGCGTGAAGCCCGCCAGGACGTTGGCGATCCGCATCACCTGTTCCTGGTAGAGGATCACGCCGTAGGTCGGCTCGAGGATCTCCTGCAGGTCAGCGTGCGGGTAACGGACCGTCTCCTCGCCGCGCTTCCGCCTGGTGTAGACCTGGTGCATGCCGGAATCGAGCGGCCCAGGTCGCACCAGCGCGTTGGTGGCCACGAGGTCGTCGAAGCGGTCGACGCGGAGCTGACGCAACATGTCGGTCGCGAGCGGCGACTCGAACTGGAACACGCCTGCGGTGCGTCCCGCGCGGAGCAGCTCGTAGACCGCGGGGTCGTCCAGGTTGAGCTCATCGAGGTCCACCGTCGTGGCGTGGCGCAGGCGGATCATCGTGAGGGCGTCGTGGATGACCGTCAGGGTCTTGAGCCCCAGGAAATCCATCTTCAACATGCCGACCTGCTCCAGGCCGATCATGTCGTACTGGGTGATGATCGCCTCGTCGCCGTTCTGGCCGGCGGTGCTGCCGCGCTGCGGTGGCGTGCACACCGGCACGTATTCGTCGAGCGGGCCCGGGGCGATCACGATCCCGGCGGCGTGGACCGACGCATGGCGCGAAAGTCCCTCGATTCGCTGCGCCAGATCGACCAGCCGCTCCATCGTGGCGTCCCCGGCGACGAGGTGCGCTAACTCGGGCACCCGTTCGACCGCCTCCGCGAGCGGCAGGTGGTAGCCGGGCCCCGACGGGATGAGCTTCGCGATCCGGTCGGCATCGGCCAGGCTCACTCTGAGGACCCGCGCGATGTCGCGCACCGCCGCCCGGGCCTTGAGCGTCCCGAACGTGATGATCTGCCCGACGCTCGTCCGACCGTAGCGCTCCCGCACATACTCGATGACTTCCCCGCGCCGCTCGAAGCAAAAATCCACGTCGATGTCCGGCATCGACACGCGCTCGGGGTTCAGGAACCGCTCGAACAGCAGGTCGAACCGCAGCGGATCCACGTTCGTGATGCCGAGCGCGTAGGCGACGAGGGAGCCCGCGGCGGAGCCGCGTCCCGGGCCGACCGGGATCTCCCGCTCCCGCGCCGCGTTGATGAAGTCCTGGACGATCAGGAAGTACCCGGCGTAGCCCGTCTTCGTGATGACGCCCAGCTCGTAGTCGAGCCGTTCCTGCACCGCCGGCGACAGGGTGGATCCGTAGCGGGCCCGCGCCCCGCGCGTGGCCAACTCGATCACGAGGTCGTTATCGGACGCGTAGCCGTCGGGCCGCGGGAACTCCGGGAGGAAGTACCGTTTCTCGAACTCGAACTCGCACAACTCCGCCACGCGCTGGGTCTGCTCCAGGACGTCGGGGCGGCCCGGAAACAACGTGGCCATCTCGGCTTCCGATTTCACGTAGCTCTCGGAGCCGTAGAAGCGGAACCGGCCGGGGTCGTCGAGGTCCTTGCCGGTGCCGATCGCGAGCAGGCAGTCGTGCGCCTGGTGGTCGGCGCGCTCGAGGTAGTGAGCGTCGTTGGTCGCGACGACCGGCAGACCGAGGTCGTCCGCCAAGCGGAACATGCCCTCCTGTACGGTCTTCTCGTCCGCCATCCCGTGGTCCTGCACCTCCAGCCAGAATCCGTTCGGCCCGAACGTCTGGGCGAACCACGCCGCCGAGCGACGAGCGCGCTCGTAGCTCCCGTGGCGCAGCCAGAGGGCGATCTCACCGGAGAGACACGCGGCCAGGCACACGAGGCCGCCGGCGTGCTCGGCCAGCACGGTCTTATCGATCCGCGGCCGCCGGTAATACCCCTCGAGATAGCCGATCGAGGAGAGCTTGATCAGGTTCTTGTACCCGGTACGGTTGCGCGCGAGGAGCACCAGGTGGGAGTAGTTGGCGGGCGCGTCCGGCGGCCGTTCCAGTTCCTGCCGCGGGCCGAAGGCGAGATACGCCTCGAATCCCAAGATCGGGCGGATCTTCGCCGCGCGGGCCTCCTCATAAAATCGCCAGGCCGCGTGCAGGTTGCCGTGGTCGGTGATGGCGAGGCTGTCCATCCCCAGCTCGGCGACCTTTCGCACGAGGTCCGGGATCCGGTTGGCGCCGTCAAGCAGCGAGTATTCCGAGTGCGTGTGGAGATGGACGAAGGCCATGGATGTGAGGTCGAAAGCTAACGCGCCGCGTCAGGCATTGTCAAAACTGCGCCCGCTGCCGTATGTTGCGCTGGTGCCGGGGCTTACGTGAATCCGCCTTCCCGGCGTCCGTAAACGGCTGCGCGGCGCTCCGCGGCCGAGTCGACCCCCAGGAGGATCCCTTGCGTCCTACGTGCATCCTCGTCCTGACGACGGCTGTCTTGTCTCAAGCCTGCGGCGGCGGCGTCGACCTGCCCATGCCCACCAGCATCGAGGTCGTAGCCGCGACGAACGGCCAGGAAGGCTACGCCGGCGGGCGCCTCTCCCTCCCGCTCGCGGTGATCGCCCGAGCGGCAGACGCGACCATCGTGCCGCGGGCTCGGGTGCAATGGACGGTGACGGGGGGAAGTGGGGCGGTCCTCTCGGACGCGGTGACCCTCGCCGACGGCACCGGGCAGGCGCAGGTCGAGCTGACGCTCGGGCCGGCGGTTGGCGACTACGCGGTTCGTGCCGCGCTCGCGGTCAACACCGGCGTGATGGCGATGTTCACGGCGCGAGCGCTCGACCCACCGCTCTTCACGGAGATCGTGCCGTCCACCTTCCAGGGCGGCGATACGATCTCGCTGGTGGGAGCCCGGCTCTCGACCACGCTTCGGCCCGAGATCGGAGGGGCGCTGGGGACGGTGGTGCGCGTGTCCGCCGCGGCGGACACGCTGCGGGCGATCGTTCCGCGCTGCCTGGTGCCCGGGTCGGTGAACGTCCGACTGGTCACCGATCTGTGGCAATCCGGCATGGTGACGGGCACGTTTCAAGCGACGGGCGGGCCCGTCACCCTGCGGGTGGGCGAGTACGTCTCGCTCGATCCGGTGCAGCTCAATAACTGCGCCACGTTCCCCGACGCCGGTGTCTCGACCGTTGAATATCTCCTCACCCCGCAGTCGGTAGCGGGCGTGCCGGGCGCCTCCGGCGCCTACCGGCTGCGGGGCGACTCGTTCACGACGATGATTCCTGCGCCGCAGCGTCGGGCGGCGCCGCCGTTGTGGGCGGACCGGTTCCACACCTTTCTTCGGGAACGCGAAGCCGAGTACGGCCGATTGCCGCCCGGTCCGCTCCGGGCGGCCCGCGTCGAGGCCGTCGCAGCGGCGACCAAAGTGGGGGACCGGCGGAATTTCCGCGTGTGCAACGTGGTCACCTGCAGCAAGCTCGAGGATTTCACTTCGATCACGGCGGAGGCGAAGTACGTCGGCCGGCACGCCGTCATCTATCAGGACCTGACCGCGCCCACCGGTGGCTTTACGCAAACCGACTTCACGGACCTGGGCAAGTTGTTCGACGAGGAGCTCTACGAGGTGAACGCCCGCGCCTTCGGCGCCGAGTCGGACGTCGACCAGGACGGTCTGGTGAGCATCCTGCTCACGCCGGTGGTGAACCGGCTCACCCCGAAAGCACAGTGCGACCAGAGCTTCATCACCGGCTTCTTCTTTGCGTTGGATGTCGATTCGCGCTTCTCGAACGACAACCGGTCGAACCAGGCCGAGGTCTTCTATGCGATCACCCCCGACCCGACCGGTTCGGTGACGTGCTCGCATGCGACCGACCGGGTGCGGCGGTTGGTGCCCGTCACGTTCGTGCATGAGCACCAGCACATGATCAACTACAACCAGCATGTCCTGGCGCGGACCGGCGGGTCGGAGGTCGTGTGGCTCAACGAAGCCCTGTCCCACCTGGCCGAGGAGCTCGCGGCGCTCCACTTCCAGGCCCAAGGCGATCAGACACGGTTCTCGCGGTTCGCGATCAACGACATCTTCAACGCGTTCCTCTATCTCAAGAACCCCGAGCCGGAGTGGGTGGTGTTCGGCGACGGCACCGGCAGCCTCGAAGAGCGCGGCGCGGTCTGGCTTTTCCTCCGGTGGCTCGTGGACCAGAAGGGCGACGCGCTGGCTCGACGGCTCGTGGAGACGAGCACCGTCGGCGCGCAGAACATCGAGGCGGCGACGGGCGAGCCGATCGCGCGGCTTCTGGCCGACTGGTTCCTCACGAACTGGGTGTCGGACCTCCCGGGGTTCACCCCGCCCCCGCGTCTCACTTATGCGACCTGGCGCTTCCGGACCACGTATCAGTCGCTCAATCAGCAAGACCCGACGACGTTCGACCGCCCGTTCCCGATCGTGCCGCAGACGTTCATGGGCGGAACGTTCGAGGCTACCGGGACCCTACGCTCGGGCTCTGGGGCGTATTTCCGGGTCCTGCAGAGTCCCGGCCAACGCGGGTTCACGGTGACGTTCGACGACGGGGCCGGGGGGCCCATCACCGCGACGGTGGTGCCGCGGCTCAACGTGCTCCGCATCCAGTGAGGCCCCCGTGAGCGACGGGCAGGCGCGGCGCGCCCGGTGGGCGGGCCGCCACGCGCCGCTGTGCGCGCTCCCGCTGATCCCCCTCGCCCTCGCGCCCGGGACCGCGCTGGCCCAGACCACTCCTCGCCTCGTTCCTCTCGTGCTGTTCCAGCCAGCGTCGGTGCGGAGCGCGGCGCTGAACGGCGCCGGTGTGGCGCTCGTAGGGGATGCTGGCGCCGTCTTCACGAATCCGGCCGGACTCGCGACACTGGCAAACGTCGCGCTCGAGGGAGCGTACCGAGCGGCACCTGGTGACGCGTGGGTGGCCACGGGCGCGTTGGCCTGGCGGCTGCGCCAGTTCGACATCGGCGTCGGGCTGCAGCGGTTTGACTTCGGGATCGACCCCGCGCGCTACGCCGGACCAGCGGCGGCGCCCGAGGCCGACGAGCTCCTGGCGGTAGGATCGCTGGTCTATCGGTTCGGCCTCATCGCCCTCGGCACCAGCGTCAAGCACGTACGCCGCCGGGCGGGCGCCACCGACAGCCGTGCGTACACCGCGGACATCGGTGTGGCGATCGCCCTGTTCGACATCATGGCGCTGGCGTTTGCGGTCCAGAACGTCAGTGACAACTGGGAAGGGTCGTCGCCGCTGACCATGCCGCGGCTCACCCGTTTTGGGTTCACGATGAACTACGTGGATCCCCAGGAGGAGTTCCGACTCCTCTCGACGCTCGAGGTGCAGTGGCCGCAAGACGAGGGCTCCCGTCTCGTGCTGGGGGGTGAGGCCGGGGTGGTCGTGGGCGGGGTGGGGCTCATCGGGCGGTTCGCCTGGGGATCGCGGCCGATCGTCGAGGGCCGATCGCAGGGGACGTTCGGCGCCACCCTCGCGTTCACCCGGCTCAACGTCGATTACGCCTACCAACAGGCGGACGTGCTGGACCGGGCAGCGCACCGGCTGGGTCTCCGCCTCACGCTGTGACGGGCTCACCGTCGGCGCGCCGGCGGTGGCGCTGGATCGCGGCGGGCGGCGCGATCGCGCTCGTGTCGGCGGGCCTGCTGACCGCGGCCTTGAGCCGAGAGGTGCGTTTTCTCCTTCGCGCCGGCTACGAAGAGGCGCGTATTCTGTTGCGCCGCCGACCGATCACCGCGCTCCTCGCAGACACGGCCACGTCGCCCGCGCGCCGAGCGCAGCTCGCCCTGGTGCTCGAGGCTCGAGCGTTCGCCGCCGACTCCCTCGGCCTCGCGGCGGGTCGGACGTACACGACCTTTGCGGAGGTCGGCCGGGATACGCTGCTGCTCGTGTTGACCGCGAGCCCCAAGACCCGGCTCGCGCCCTACACCTGGCGCTACCCGATCGTGGGCACGGTGCCCTACAAGGGCTTCTTCGATCGCGACGCCGCGCGCGCGGCCGCTGCGCAGCTGGAAGCGCGCGGCTATGACGTCTACCTCCGGCCCGCATCGGCGTTTTCGACGCTCGGCTGGTTCGAAGACCCGTTGCTCTCGACCGCCGTGAGCGACGATCACGTCCTCCTGGCACAGCTCGTCCTGCACGAGATCGCGCACAACACCGTGTACGTGCCGGGCCAAACGGCGTTCGACGAGAGCTTCGCGTCATTCGTCGGGGCCCGCGGGTCGGAGCTCTTGTTCCGCAGCAGAGGCGATACGGTCGGGGCGCATCGGGCGGCTTCTCTGTGGCGCGACGAACAGCGGCTCGGCCGCTTCTACCGGGCGCTGTCGGGCGAGCTGGAGACGCTGTACGCGTCGGACCGGCCCGAGCACGAGTTGCTGGCGGCGCGCGACGTGGTGATTGCCAATGCCCGCGCCGCACTGGCGGGCGGGGAGTTCGAAGTGTACCGGCCGCAACGCCTCGCGCAGCTCACGCTCAATAACGCGAGCATCATCGGCGCGAGGATCTACCGCGCGGAGCTCGAGCGGTTCGACGCCGTGTTGGACGCCGCCGACGGGGATCTGCCGGGGGCGATCCGGCGCATTGCCCGCGCGGTCCAAGGAGACGGAGCGTCGGATCCGTTCGCGGCGCTGAGCCGCCTGGCGGTGAAGGGCGCGCCCTGAAGCCGCGTGCAGGGCGGTATATTCCGTGCCCATGACGCCGATCGACCGTTTCGTCGCGAGCCATCGCGACCGGTTCCTTCGGGAGCTGACCGAGTTGCTCCGCGTGCCCAGCGTTTCGACGGACCCGGCGCATGCCGGCGATTGCCGCCGGGCGGCGACCTGGCTGGCCGAGCATCTGCGGGGACTGGGCTGCCGTAACGTCGAGCTGCTGGCGAGCGAGACGCATCCCATCGTGTGGGGGGAGGGCCCGGCGGTCCCCGGCGCACCCACCGTGCTGGTCTACGGCCACTATGATGTGCAACCGCCCGATCCCCTGGAGCTGTGGGAGTCACCGCCCTTCGAGCCCACGCAGCGGGATGGCAACCTGTATGCCCGGGGGGCGACCGACGACAAAGGGCAGGTCTTTGCGATCGTCAAGGCCTTCGAGGCGGTGAGTCGTGACCGCCCTCCGCCCATCAACATCCGTTTCCTGATCGAGGGTCAGGAGGAGTCCGGCAGTAAGGTGCTGTTCGAGCTGCTGGAGCGGCGCTCCGACCTGGTCCACGCGGATGCGGTCCTGATCGCCGACATGCCCTACTACGCCCCCGGGTGGCCGGCCGTCGAAGTGGGGCTCCGCGGCCTCTGCTACGCCGAGATCGAGCTGCGAACGCTCGCCAGCGACCTCCACTCGGGCCTGTACGGCGGCGTCGCCCCGAACGCGCACGAAGAGCTCGTTCGTCTGCTGAGTCGACTCAAGTCGCCCGGGGGGCGGATCCGGATCCCCGGGCTGTATGAAGCGGTAGCCCGCCCGAGCAAGGCCGAGCGGCAGGCGTGGGGCAAGCTGCCATTCGACGAGCGAACGTTCCTCAAGCAGGAAGTGGGGGGGCGGGCCGTCACCGGACTCGCTCGGTACTCGGTGTTGGAGCGGATCTGGGCGCTCCCCACCTTCGAGATCCATGGCATCACCGGCGGCTTCACCGGCGCCGGCGCGAAGACGGTGATTCCCGCCGTGGCGACCGCGAAGGTGAGCTTGCGCCTCGTGCCCAACCAGCGGGAACGGACGGTCCGGCGCCAGCTCGCCAAGGCCGTCAAGGCGCTGGCCCCCGCGTACGCCACGGTCGCCGTGCGGTTCCTCCACGGCGCGGACCCGGTGCTCGTCGACACGTCCGCGCCGGTGTTCGACCACTTGGATCGGGCGTTCCGCGATGTCGAAGGGCGAGGGATGGTACCGATCCGCTCAGGCGGATCGATCCCGGTGGTGCCCGCCCTGGGGTCCCGAGGGGCCGCGGTCGTGCTGTCGGGCATCGGCCTGCCGGATGACCGCCTGCACGCCCCGAACGAGAAGATTGCGGTCGATCAGTTTCTCAAGGGTGTGCGGGTGTTCGGTCGGTTCTTCACGCTGTTGCAGCACGGGACGAACGGCGGAGCCGGCTAAGGCGCGCTCCGGGCGGCCCTCGCCACCACGTCCTCTACCGGCGTTGCCTGCGGTGCCTGCCCGAAGACCTCGGCGAAGGCCAGCACGACGGTCTCCAGCGTCCGTCCCCAGACATCTCGGGGCGTCCGCTCGGCGAGCTCCCGCGCGATGCTCGTCATCACCACGTTCGGGATTCCACATGGCACGATCAGCTCGAAGGCGGACAGATCCGTCGTGACGTTGAGTGCGAAACCGTGCCACGTGACCCACTGCTTCACGTGGATGCCGATGCTCGCGATCTTGCGCTCGTGCGTCCACACGCCGGTGTAGCCCTCGCGGCGCTCCGCCGACACGCCGACGTGCCCCAGCGTCTGCACCAGCGCCTCCTCCAAGCGGCGGAGGAACCAGTGGAGGTCTCGCCGATGCTCCGAGAGGTCGTAGATCGGGTATCCGACGAGCTGGCCGGGGCCGTGGTAGGTGACATCGCCGCCGCGTTCGATGTCGAAGACCTCGATGCCGCGGGTGCGCAGGGACTCAGCCGAGGCGGTGAGGTGCTCGTTTCGGCTGGACCGTCCCAGCGTGATGACGGGGGGGTGCTCGACCAGGAGCAGAAGGTCACGGGGGATCGTACCCGCGATCCGGGCGCTGGCGAACGCGCGCTGGAGGTCGAGCGCCTCGCCGTAGCTCATGCGGCCGAGTCCCACGACGGCGAGCTCGGCGCTCATGCGGCTGCCGCCGCCCGGGCTTTGCGCATGGCGAGAACGCCCAGGGTCACGAGGAGGACGAGGTACATCGCGAGTCCCAGGCGCCGCCCGAGCGCGTCCGCCGGCGCCGCCAGCGCGGCCAGCAGGAGGGCGCCGAAAACGCCGAGGGCGGCAATGAGCCCGCGGTAGAACAGATCTGGAATGGCGCGCGCGAGGAGCCATCCGGCGACCGCCGCCACGACGATGCCGATGAAGAGGCTGACGGGCAAGACGACATGGGCGCTCGCCTCGGGGGGCGGCGTGCCGAAGGCGATCCGCAGCGCGAGGAGGCCGCCGGTGATCACCGCGGCGCCCGCGGACGCGGCGGCCGCCAGGGACGCCAGCGCGAGGGCCACCGGATCGCGGGTCACGGCGCCCTGCGAAGACGCCGAGAGTCGAGGGGACGTGGCGGCGGCCGGGCCATAGGTCGGCACCGGTTAGATGTGGATCACCCGGCCCAGCGAGTCGAGCGCGGCTTCGGCGACCGCTTCTGACAGGGTCGGGTGGGCGTGGATGGCGAGGTCCACCTCTTCCACGGTGTACTCGTTCGCGCGGGCGACGGCGAGTTCGTGGATCATCTCGCTCGCATGTGACGCCACGATGTGCGCGCCCAGAATCTCACCGTATTTCTTGTCGCGGATGATCTTGACGAAGCCGTCGGTCTCGAGGGCGGCGCGGGCTCGGCCATTGGCGCTGAGCGGGAACGTCCCGACCACGTAGTCGAGCGCGCGCTCCTTGCACTGCTCTTCGGTGAGCCCGATGCTCGCGACCTCGGGGTGGCAGTACGTGACGCTGGGGACGTTGTCATACTGGATGGGGTGAGGTGTCTTCCCGGCGACGAGTTCCGCGACGTACACTCCTTCCCGGCTTCCCTTGTGCGCAAGCATCGGGGGACCGGCCACGTCGCCGATGCAGTAGACCCCCTCCGCGGTGGTGCGCAGGTGCCGGTCCACCTGTACGAAGCCCTGATCGGTGAGCGTGACACCGGCGTCCGCGAGACCCAGGCCGTCGGTGTTGAGCGCGCGGCCGGCCGCCATCAAGACCTTCTCCACCTCGACGGTCTCGGTCTTCCCGCCGGCCTCCACCTCGAGCGTGATGTTCTTCGGCGTCACCTTCGCACCCTTCACCGTGGCACCCGCGAGCACCGTGATCTTCCGTTTCTTGTAGATCTTGGCGAGCGCGTCCGACGCGTCGGCGTCCTCGAGGGGGAGGATCCGGGGGAGCGCCTCGATTAGCGTGACCGCCGTCCCGAAGGCGTTGAAGATGTCGGCGAATTCCATCCCCACCGCGCCCGCGCCCACGATCGCGAGGGACGCGGGTGCCTCGCTGAGAAACAGCGCCTCGTCGGACGAGATGACCGTGGTCCGGTTGAGCTCCAGCCCGACCTTCGGCAAGCCCTTCACCCGCGTGCCGGTGGCGATGACCACCGCCTTGGTCGCCGTGTAGGAGTCCTTGCCGACCTTGACCTTTCGGCCCGGCTGGAGCGTCCCCTCCCCCGTGATCACCTCGACCTTGTGCTTCTTCATCAAGAACCCAACGCCCTTCGAGTTTTGCTCGCTGACCTGGCGCGAGTGCTTGATCGCCGTGCCGAAGTCGAGCGACACGCTCCCCACGTTGATGCCCAGGGTCTTCGCATCGTGCCGGACGATGTTGGCGACCCAGGCGCTGTGGAGCAACGCCTTACTCGGGATGCAGCCGAGGTTGACGCACACTCCGCCGAGCTTCTCGCGTTCCACGATCGCGGTCTTGAGTCCCAACTGGGCTGCCCGGATGGCGCAGACGTACCCGGCGGGTCCGCCGCCGAGGATGATCACGTCGAAGGTCTTGGACACGGTTCAGTTTCCGTCGTTCGAGGGATTCGCGATGCTGCGACGGCCGCCCCCGCCGCTCCTCACCACACGATCGCCAGCGGGTTCTCCAGCATCCGTTTCACGGTTTGCAGGAATTGCGCACCCGTGGCGCCGTCGATCACCCGGTGGTCGCAGCTCATGGTGACGAGCATCCGCTTGCGGACGGTGACGGCGCCAGCCTCGACAACAGGCTTGGCCGCGATCGTGCCGACGGCGAGAATGCCGGCTTCGGGCGGGTTGATCACCGCCGTGAACTGCTCGATGTCGAACATCCCGAGGTTGGAGATGGAGAAGGTGCCGCCGGTGTATTCGTCGGGCCGGAGCTTCCGCTCCCGGGCCCGCTGGGCGAGCGTACGGGATTCCTCCGCGATGGCTCGGAGCGACTTCGCGTGCGCATCACGAATCACCGGCGTGATCAGTCCGTCCTCGACGGCCACGGCCATCGAGATGTGGACCTCGTTGAAATAGCGGATGTGATCGTCCTGCCACCAGGCGTTGCACGCGCGGTGCTGCAGGAGCGCCGCGGCCGTGACCTTCACGACGATGTCGTTGAACGAAATCCGGACGCCGTCCTCGAGGGCGTTGAGCGCGGCGCGGGCCTCGGCGGCCCGCTCCATGTCGATCTCGGTCGTGAGGAAGAAGTGCGGAATCGGGCCGAGGGACTGGGCCAGCCGCCGCGCGATCGTCTTGCGAATCTGGGGGAGTTCCACGTCGTGGTACCCGCCCAGGGGCATGGCCGCCGCGGCGGCGGGGGCGGCCTCGGCGGCGTCGACATCGCGCCTGATGATTCGGCCGCCGGGGCCGGACCCGGTGATGCGCGCGAGGTCGACGCCCTGCTCCCGAGCCACACGGCGTGCCAGGGGCGAGGCCTTCACCCGCGCTCCGTCATCGGTGTCCGCGGCCCTCGCCCTCGCCGCGGCTGGGGCCTCCGCGGTCGCGGCGGCCGTCGCCGGCTTCGGGGCCGGGGCCTCGTGGCGTCGCCGCGCCTCCCGCTCCGCCTTCTTTCCGTCCCCCGCCTCGGCCAGGATGGCGTCGATGTCTTCGTCCTGGGCGGCGATCACGGCGACGAGCCGCCCCACCTCCACCGTGGCGCCCGCGGGGGCGAGGATCTTGCGCAGGACGCCGTCCCCGCGCGCCTGCAGCTCCATCACCGCCTTGTCCGTCTCCACCTCCGCCAGCACGTCACCCGACTTCACCGCCTCGCCCTCGCCCTTTTGCCAGGTGAGGACTCTGCCTTCCTCCATGGTCGGGGAAAGCGCCTCCATCAAGACTTTCGTCGCCATCGCCGAATCGGCCTGTGTCAGTCGAGGTAGGCTACGCGCTGCACCGCTTGCACGACCTTGTCGGGGCTCGGCTTGGCGGAGCGCTCGAGGTGCTTGTTGTACGGCATCGGGACGTCAGCGCCGGTGACCCGCAGCACCGGCGCGTCCAAGTAATCGAACGTATCGCGCTGGATATCGTCCACGACCTGCGCGCCGACGCCGCAGAACGGCCATCCTTCCTCGACGATCACGCAGCGGTTCGTCTTTCGGACGCTCATCGTGATCGCCTCGACGTCCAGCGGCCTGATGGTACGGAGATCGATCACCTCGGCCGAGACGCCGTGCTCCGCCTCGAGCTGTTCCGCCGCCTTGAGCGCCACGGCCACGGTCTTGGAGTGGGACACGAGCGTGACGTCCGTTCCCTCACGCTTGATGTCTGCCGAGCCGAGCGGGATGACGTACTCCTCGTCGGGCACCTCCCCCTTGGTGTTGTACAGCATCTCGCCTTCGAGAAAGACCACGGGGTTGTTGTCCCGGATCGCGGCCTTGAGGAGCCCCTTGGCATCGTACGGCGTCGCCGGTGCCGCCACTTTGAGGCCGGGGACGTTCGCGAACCACGACTCGAACGCCTGCGAGTGTTGCGCGGCGAGCTGGAGCGCCGCGCCCCCGGGGCCGCGGAACACCAGGGGCATGGGGATCTGACCGCCCGACATGTACAACATCTTGGCGGCCGAGTTCACCACCTGGTCGATGGCGAGGAGCGCGAAGTTCCAGGTCATGAACTCGATCACCGGCCGGAGCCCTGCCATCGCCGCGCCGACGCCGATCCCGGCGAATCCGTACTCTGCGATGGGGGTGTCGACCACGCGCCGCTCCCCAAACGCCTCCAGGAGGCCGCGACTCACCTTGTAGGCCCCCTGGTACACGCCCACCTCTTCGCCCATGAGGAAGACGTCGGGGTCCCGTTCCATCTCCTCCCGCAGAGCGTGATTGAGCGCGTCGCGATACGTGATCGTGGCCATGGTCAGTCCTCGTAGACGCGATCGTAGAGCGTGGCCGGGTCGGGGTCGGGACTCCGGTCCGAGAACTCCATGGCATCCGCGATCTCCTCCGCCACCTCGTGTTCCATGCGTTCGTACGCTTCCTTTTCCAGAAGCCGCTCCTCTAGCATGCGCGCTTTCAGATTGGCAATCGGATCGCGTTCCTTCTGCTCCTCCAATTCCTCTTTCGTGCGGTAGTGCCCGTGGATCGGGTCGGCCATCGAGTGTCCCATATAGCGGTAGGTGCGCGCCTCGATGAGCGTCGGAAGTTTCTCGTCCCGCGCCCGCTGCGCTGCCTGGACCGTGGCGTCGTACATCGCGAGGACATCCATGCCGTCGGCGGTCAATGATGCCATGTCGTAGGCACAGGCGCGCTGCGCGATATCGTAGACGGCAGAGGCGCGCTCCAGCGCCGTGCCCATCCCGTAGCGGTTGTTCTCGCAGAGGAAGACCACGGGCAGCTTCCAGAGCGCCGCCATGTTCAGGGTCTCGTGGAATGCGCCGATATTGACCGCCGCCTCACCGAAAAAGCAGATGGCGAGCTGGTCCGTCCCGCGGTACTTGGCGGCGAACCCCGCGCCCGCGGCCAGGGGGATGTGGGATCCCACGATGGCGTGGCCGCCCAGGAAGTTCCGCTCGCGATCGAACAGATGCATCGAGCCGCCCATGCCCTTCGAGCACCCATCGGCCTTCCCGTAGAGCTCCGCCATCACGGCGCGGGCGCTCATCCCGCGCGCCAGGGCGTGGGCATGTTCCCGGTAGCTCGTGAAGACGTAGTCATCCTCACGCAGCGCGGCGAGCGCCCCGACGGCCACCGCTTCCTGGCCGATGTAGAGATGACAGAAGCCGCCGATCTTCCCCTGGGCGTACGCCTCCCCGGCCTTCTCTTCGAAGCGCCGGATCTGCAGCATCTGCCGCAAGAGGTGTGTGTAGAACTCCACGCGGTCGGCGTCGAGCTCCCTCAGCGTCGCTGATTGTGCCATGTGGCGTATCTCCGAAGATCCTAGACCGCGGCCGCGCGCTGCACCTGATCCCACGCGTGGTACGACGAGCGCACGAGGGGGCCGGACTCGACGTGGCGGTACCCCAGGTCGAGCCCGAACGCCCGGAGCTCGGCGAACTCGTCGGGCGTGTAGTACCGGGCGACCGGCAGATAGGCCGCCGACGGCCGCAGGTATTGGCCGAGGGTGAGAATATCCACGTCCTCCGCTCGGAGGTCCCGCATGGCGGTGAGCAGCTCGTCCCATTCTTCGCCTAACCCGCAGATGATGCCGGACTTCGTCATGAGGCCGGGGTCCATCTGTTTCGCCCGTCGCAGGAGCCGCAACGCCCGGGAATAACGCCCGCCCGGACGGGCGATCCGGTAGAGGCGCTCGATCGTCTCGAGGTTGTGATTCAAGATGTCGGGGCGCGCGGCCACGACGATCGCGAGCGCCGCATCGGAGCCCTTGAAATCGGGGATCAACAGCTCCACCGAGGCCCCCGGCAGCCGTGCACGAATCTGCTCGACGCAGCCCGCGAAGATCTCCGCGCCCCCGTTGGGCAGGTCATCGCGGTCCACGCTCGTGATCACCACGTGCGCGAGCCCCATCCGCGCCACTGCTTCGGCCAGCCGCCGTGGCTCGTCCGGATCGAGCGCGCCCGGCGTGCCGTGGGCGACCGCGCAGTACGCGCAGTTCCGCGTGCAGACGTCGCCCAGCACCATGAAGGTCGCCGTGCGATGCTCCCAACACTCCCCGACGTTGGGGCAGCGGGCTTCCTCGCACACGGTGTGGAGCGCCAGCTCGCGCATCAGTTGCTTGAGCTCGACGTAGTTCGGGCCGCCGGGCGCCTTCACTTTGAGCCACGTGGGCTTGCGCGCCGCCGTCGCGGAGAGCCGGTGCGACGTCAACTGAACGAGTTCCATAAGCGTGGAAACTTAGCCACTGACCCGAAGCGGGACCAGCACCGAACGCATGTCGCTCAACCGGACAGTTGAACGCCGCGGGAAGATCGCAGAGCGCCGTGGGCCGGCGCCCCCAGGGTCAGAGCGTCCAGAAGCGGGCCGGATCCATCGGCAGCAGGTCGTGCTCCACCGACTCTTCGGCGTAGAGGCCGGCGAGGATCTCCCCCGTCAGGCCCGCGAGGAGCACGCCGTTGCGGCCGTGGCCGGTGGCATACCACAGATTCGGCACCGTGGGATCGCGCCCGAGCAGCGGCCGGCCGTCGGGCGTCATCGGTCGCAGCCCGGCCCACTGGCGCCGCACGCCGTGGGTTTCGAGGGCGGGGTAGATCCGCCGCACCACTCGGAGGATCGCTGCCACCCCCTCGGGCGTGACCTTCGCGTCGAAACCGGCATGCTCCATGGTCGTGCCGCCCACGGCCCGGCCGTGGCGTTCTAGGACATAGCCGTCGCTGCCGTACACGATGGCGGACGGCTCGCCGGCCGGCCAATCGAGCGCCACCATCTGGCCGCGGATCGGTTCGACCGACAGCGGTCGGGGAAGCCCGCGGAGCTGACCCGACCAGCAGCCGGCGGCGATCACCACGGCGCCCGCCTCGTACCGTTCGGATCGCCCGCGCGCGCCGTCGACTCGACCGTCCTCGACGAGGAGCTCCTCGACGCGGCTGCTGCGGTGCACGGTCGCGCCATGCGCCGTGGCGCTCTCGAGCAGAGCCCGGTGGAGCTTCTCCGGCTCCAGGCAGCCGTCTTCCGGCGCGAGGGCGGCCCCGCTGGCGTCCGGACTGATCCCGGGCGCCCGCTCTTGGAGCTCCTCTGGCGAGAGCCAGTGCGCCGGAAACCCGGCCTGTCGCTGCCACGCTACGTCGTTCTTCGCGCGCGCCACCTCTTCTTCGGTGAAGGTGACGCGGAGAACCCCGTCGGTCCGCAGCCCGATATCGATGCCGGTCTCCTCCCGGAGGGCGGGGGCGAGCTCACGGTAGAGATCCCGGGCGCGCACGGCGAAGCCGAGGAGAGGATCATCGGCGATGGCTTCCGCGAATGGCGCGAGCATCCCGGCCGCCGCGCGCGTCGCGACGCCGCG
>JBFJHJ010000010.1:0-74595 GCA_041613315.1 Gemmatimonadales bacterium | reverse complement strand
GGCCGTGTTCCCGGCCGTCGCGGTGCCGCAGGCGGCGTCGCGCGACTCCGTGCGCGCGGACTCCGCGCGTGTGATCACGCTCGCGCCGGTCACTGTGACCGTGACGCGTACGGAGCGCGAGCTGGCGCGGGTGCCGTACGCCGTGTCCGTGGTGGACCGCGATGAGATACAGCTCGGCCGCCTGACGGATGGGCTCGACGAGGCACTCGCCGCGTTCGCCGGTGTCATGGTGGCCAATCGCTACAACTACTCACTCGATCAGCGGCTCTCGATCCGCGGGTTCGGCGCCCGCTCGGCGTTCGGTGTACGGGGCATCAAGGTCCTGTTGGATGGTGTGCCGCAGACGTTGCCGGACGGGCAGGGCCAGCTCACGAACGTCGAGGTCGCCGACGTCGGGCGGATCGAGATCTTGCGCAGCTCCTCGTCGACGCTGTACGGCAATGCGTCGGGCGGTGTGGTGAGCATATGGACCGACCAGTCTCCCATCACGCGGCTCGCCCCGACCGCGCGCGTGACGGCGGGCGCGTACGGGTTCCGCAAGTGGGTCGCGGGCGCCGCCGTGCCGCTGGGGGGTGGGCGCGTCTCGGTGACCACGTCTCGCACGACCACCGACGGCTTCCGCGACCACAGCGAGGCGGACACGCGCCGGGCGGAGGCCAGGCTGCGGCAGCCGGTGGGGCCGCGGACGACGCTCACCGTCGCCGCGCACGTCGCGGACCAGCCGACGCTGGACAACCCGGGTGCGCTCACCCGGGTCGAGGCGGACACGAGTCCGGCGGCCGCCGATCCGCGGAACGTGACGGCGGACGCGGGCAAGGCCGTGACGCAGGCGCAGGTGGCCGTGAGCGTGGACCATCGCTTTGGCGGAGACGCCCGGCTGTCGGCAACGCTCTTCGGGCTCCGGCGGGATCTCGAGAACCCGCTCGCCTTCGCGTACATCTCGCTGGATCGGTGGGCCTATGGCTCCCGGGCGACCGCGACCGTTCCGCTGGTCCGCGGTCGAGCGCGCCACGTCGTCACGCTGGGCTTCGATGCGCAATGGCAGCGCGACGACCGCATGAACTTCACGCCGACGCGCTCGGCACTGACGCTGAGCCAGTTCGAGCGCGTGTTCGAGATCGGCCCGTTCGGCGAGGTCGTGCTCGACCTCGCGCCGCGGATGGACGTGACGCTCGGCGTGCGCTACGATCGGGTCGGGTTCCGCGCCGAGGACCGGTTTCTCGACGACGGCAGCGATGACTCCGGCCGGCGCGTGATGTCGGCGCTCTCCGCCACGGCGGGCGTGAGCTACGAGGCGGCGCCCACGATCCGGCCGTACGCCAGCGTCGGCACGTCGTTCGAGACACCGACCACGACGGAGCTCGCCAACCGGCCCGAGGGAGCCGGCGGGTTCAATCCCGAGCTCGATCCGCAGCGCGCCGTGAATTACGAGGTCGGCCTGCGGGGCCGCGTGGGTGATGACGTGACGTACAGCGCGGCAGCGTTCTATTCGGACGTACGCGACCTGCTCGTGCCGTTCGAGGTCCCGGGCGCTCCGAACCGCCGGTTCTTCCGCAATGCCGGCCTCGCCCGGCACAGCGGCGCCGAGCTGGAGCTGCGGGTCCGGCCGGTGCCCGGTGTCCAGGTGGTGACGGCGTATACCTATGCCGATCATCGGTTTCGCCGGTACCAGACCGACGCCGACACGCTCGACGGCAACGAGATCCCGGGGGTGCCGCGGCACTACGCGCATATCTCGCTCCGGTACAGCGCCGCGGTGGGCATTTGGGCCGCCCTGGACAACACGTGGAGCGCGGGATATTACGTAGATGATGAGAATACCGGGCGCAACGACTCCTGGGCGGTAACGGCCCTCCGGGTGGGGTGGCAGGGGGTGATCGCCGGGTGGCGCGTCGCGCCGTTCGTCGGAGTGCAGAACGTGTTTGACAGCACGTACGTCGGGTCCGTCGTGGTCAATGCGCGGGGCGGCCGCTACTATGAGCCGGCACCGCCGCGGAACGCCTATGTCGGCCTGTCCGTTGGCGCCGCCCCCTAGTGGGGCGGTTTGTGCGCGTGGTCCTAATCTGCATCGGACAATCACGGGAGTGGATGGTTCTGAGGTGCGATCGATTCGGAGATTCTCATTGAGGAGGGGTTTTATGAAAGCGCTAGGCCGATGGTGTTCCATCACGGCGCTGATGGTGGCGTTGCCGTCTCTGGCCATCGCGCAGACCAACGGTGGGGAGCGCGTGCCCAACGTTATGGTCACACCGGAGATGCTGCAGAATCCGGCGCCGGGCGACTGGTTGATGTACGGCGGGAACTACGCCAACCAGCGCTACTCGACGCTCAACCAGATCAGCTCGCAGAATGTCGCGCGGCTCGTGCCCCGCATGGTCATTCAGACCAACATCGAGCGGTTGGGGAGCTTCGAGAACACGCCGATCGTGGCCGACGGCATGATGTACATCACCACGCCGTACAACGTGGTGTTCGCCTACGATCTGCGGAAGGGTAAGGAAGTGTGGCGCTACGAGCACAAGCTTGGCACCACGATCTTCTGCTGCGGCCCGAACAACCGGGGCGTCGCGATCGGGCACGGTATGGTGTACATGGCTACCCTGGACGCCCGCGTGGTGGCGCTCGACGCCAAGACCGGCGAGGTCAAGTGGGAAGTCGAGGACAACGACCCGGCGGGCGGATACAGCCTCACCCTGGCCCCGCTGCTCGCGGAGGACAAGGTGATCGTCGGGACCTCCGGAGCGGAATACGGCATCCGGGGCAACGTGACGGCCTACGATGCTCGTACCGGACAGCGTGCGTGGCGCTGGCACACGATTCCCTCGCCGGCGGAGGGCGGCTGGTGGGGCAAGTGGGCGACGACCGACGCGACCGGCCGAAGCCTCAACCGGAACATCGCCAAGGAGAAAGCCGACTCCGCCAGGCATGCGGACGCGTGGCAGCGGGGCGGCGGTTCCATGTGGATGACGCCGGCGTACGACCCCGACACGAAGACCCTGTACATGGGGATCGGCAACCCGTCGCCGGATCTCGACGGCACCATTCGGCCCGGTGACAACCTGTGGACGGAGTCGATCGTCGCCATAGACGCGGCCAACGGCCGGATGAAGTGGGGGCTACAGTACCTGCCCCATGACGTGTGGGACCTCGACGCCGCGAGCCCCCCGATCATCGCGCGCGACGGCAACCGGAAAGTCGTGGTCCACGCGGGGAAGACCGGTTGGGTGTACGTCATCGATGCCGAGACCGGGAGACTGATCCGGCACTCCGAGGCGTTCGTCCCACAGGAGAACATGTACGCCCAGCCGACGCCCGAAGGCACGCGGATGCTGCCGGGCGCGAACGGTGGCGCGGAGTGGTCGCCCATCGCCTACTCCCCGCAGACGGACAACGTCTACGTGCTCGGCCTGCACCAGCCGATGCACTACAAGACGCACTACGCCCCGTGGGAGAAGGGCCGGCTCTGGCTCGGGAGCGCCTTCGTGGCGATCCCCGGTGAGGAGCAGTGGGGCACCTTCACGGCCATCAACATCCGCACCGGCAAGATCACCTGGCAGGCCAAGACCGAGCAGCCGATGATGGGGGGCGCACTGGCCACGGCCGGCGGCCTCGTCTTCACCGGCGAGGGCAACGGGCTGTTCAAGGCGTACGACGCCAGGACGGGTCGGGTGTTGTGGCAGTTCCAGTGCGGCGCCGGCGCGAACGCCGCGCCGATGTCGTTCTCGCTCGACGGCGAGCAGATGATCGCCATCGCGGCCGGCGGAAACTTCCAGCTGAACTACCCGCTGGGCAGCACGGTCTTCGTCTTCGGCCTGCCGAAGAGCGGCATGTAAGCAGGAGTTCGGCGCTGGGGGGAGCGGCTTGGCGGGCCGCCCCCCCGACGCATTTTTTTCAGTCCCCCTTTCGCCCCGGATACGGGGGTGGCGTACGCCTGCGGACGCGCGGTGCGCCCCGACGCAGGCGAGGAGTGATGCAACGGATGGAGCTTCAACGACTGCGTCGGATCGGCCGGACGGTCGTCATCGCCCTGCTGTGGGCGGGCGCCGCCCGCGCCCAGGGATCCGGTCGCACGACCGAGATCGACCCGGGCTGGTTGATCTCCGACGCCGCTGCCCGGCAGGTCACGTTTGACGTGATCGCCGGCTACAACGGTGTGAACGGGGCGCTGAACTTCAACGGGTTCGCCGACGGCGAGCTGACCGTGATCGTGCCCCTGGGATGGCGGGTCGTCATGCCGTTCAGCAACCGGGACGGTGTGTTGCCCCACAGCGCGCAGATCATCGACGACGTCCGGCCGATCCCTCCGGGACCGGTGGAGTCGGCGTTCCAGCGGGCGTACTCCACGAAGCTCGCCCAGGGGTTGGCTGCCGGACAGACGGACGTCATCCGCTTCCGGGCGGACCGCGCCGGCACGTTCATGATCTTCTGCGCCGTTCCGGGGCACGGGGTGGCGGGCATGTGGATCGGCCTCGACGTCGTCGAGGGCGCCGAGCCCGCCATGAAGCACAGGTCCAAAGGAGAATCGCGCCCATGAACCGAACCCTTGGGCTCGTAACGGCAGGCGTGCTCGTGGGAGCCGCCGCCACGGTCGTCACGGCTGCGTCGTCGCAGAGCGATGCAGAGCGCTGGAACGTGGCGAGCGGCATCACGTGGGCGCAGTACAACCCCGACCAGAAGCTCGCGTATCTCCAGGGCTTTCTCGCCGGGAGCGGATTGGCCGACGCCGAGCGTGCCGCCGGGACCGCGGACACCGTGGCACTCGGCGCCGCGTTGGACTCGCTCGTTCGCTGGGGCGGGCTCCGGTTCGCCTACGGCGCCTGGGTTTACGCGTCGCAACTCGACGACCACTACTGGTGGGAGACGCACACCAACACCCGGATGCTCTTTACGTTACGGGAGATCAACCAGCGGATTAAGGCGAGGCAGTAGTGATCGATAGGTCGCGTGGCCGTCTAACTGAGGCACCCTTTCAGGAGGAGTGAGCGATGAAACGCGTCACTTCGCTGGTCTGCGGTGCGGTGCTGTGTCTGGCTGCATCGGCAGTCGCGCAGGAGGAGGAGACCAAGGGGTTCTTGAACCCGGTGTTCGTCATGCAGCCGGGCTTCATCACGACGAACTTCATTGACAAGGACCCTGGGACGTCGACGAACACCGACTTCAACATCCGATTCGTAACGGTCCTGCCCCTCGAGATTCCGCGGACCGTGATCGTCGGGATCATTCAGTGGCTCCCGTTTGCCGACAACGCGGCAGGGGGCAAGGCGAACTCGCCGTCGTTCGTCTATGGGCCGATCGTGAACATTTTCAACACCAAGGCGGCGGCGCTCGACTTCGATGCACTGTTCAGCTACGGTCCGGCCGCGACCGGCAACAGCGACTACACCCACAAGTTCCTGTTCGAGGCCGATTTCTTCCTGAAGATCGGCTCGCTCGCGAACGCGCGCGGTCAGCTGGCCAATCTGAGCCTGTACGCCCTGTACGCCTACGTGCTCACCGGGCTGCCCGATGGCGTCGATTTCGGTGACCGCTCAGTGCTCCTCTACGGTCTTTCCTTGCCGCTCGCGCCCTGGAAGGTCGCCCGCTGAGCCCCTGCGGACGACGACGCGACAACCGGCGGGCCGGCGCGAGCCGGCCCGCCGTGCGCTGGTGCCTATCGTGAACGGGGCGTCCAGCCTAGCGTCGCCGGGATCGGCGGCAGCTCGGCCGATGCGATGTGAGCTGCCGGCGTGGGCTGCGGCCGCCGTTGCGGCCTGTGCGGTCGCGGCACCGGCGGCGGGCCAGGCACCCGACACCGCTCGCGCCGGAGACAGCGCCGCCGTCAGGCTCTCCCCCGTCGAGGTCGTCGCGACGATTGCGCCGCTGGCGGGACCCAGGATCGGCTCCGGTGTTCCCGCCCGGGTGTCGCTGCTCCTCGAGCGCGACCTCGAGGCGTGGGAGCGCCGCACCGTGGCCGGCGCCCTCGCCGCGCTGGCCGGCATCTCCCTGCACGATGACCTCGGGAGTCCGCATAAGCTCACGCTCAGCACACGCGGCTTTCACGTGGGCCCGGTGGTCGGCCTTCCTCCGGGGGTGTCGGTGTTCCTCGACGGCGTCCGTCAAAACGAAGCGGACGCGGCGCAGGTGAACTTCGACCTCCTCCCCCTGGAACACGTGAAGCGAGTGGAGCTCTTGAGCGGCGCCGGATCTCTGCTGGGCGCCAACTCCTTGGGTGGCGCGATCAACCTCATCACTCGACGCGGAGACGGGCCGTGGGAGGCGGAGGTCGAGATCGCCGCCGGCTCGTTCGCCGGCTACGGCGTGGAAGGGTCGGTCGCCGGTGCCGCCCGGGGGTGGGACTACTATCTCGGGGGCGGTTACGAAAGCGCTGATGGCTGGCGCGACGCGACCGGGACCGAGCGCTACAACGTCTTCGTCAACCTCGGGAGGCTGAGTGCCCGGCGCGGGCTCACGCTCCAGGTGTTCGGCGCCAGGTCCGTCGCCGAGACGGCCGGCTCGCTGCCCGAGAGTCTCTTTCGGACGACGCCGCGCGCGAACTTCACCGCCGGGGACTTCGAGGATCTGGACCTGGTTCAGGTCAGCGTCGCTGGCTACGCGCCGATGGGGCCAGGACGGGGCTCGCTGACGGTGTATCACCGGCGGCACGCCGCCGAACGCTTCAACGTGAACCAGGCGCCCGACCCGGACGTGCGGGGGTTCAGCCGCACCCGGACGCTCGGCGGGAATCTCGATTGGCGAGCGACGGCGCCGGTCGGCGGTGCTGTGGTCGCCCTCCGCGTCGGCGTGGATGGGGCAGCCAACGCCGTGAACCTCCGGCTGCTCGAAGAGGCGGCCGGTTCAGGGCAGCTCACCACCGACGTCGACAGTCCCAGCTGGGACCTCGCGGGGTACGCGCTCGCCGACGTCCACATCGGCCGGCTCATCGTGTCCGGTGGGGTTCGCTACGACCACATCCGCGTCCCCTTCGAGGACAACCTCGATCCGGCGGCTGACACGACGAGCACGTTCCGGCGTTTCAGCCCCCGGGGTGGTGTGTCCCTCGAGCTGGGCGCGGACGCAGTGCTATACGCGTCCATCGGGCAGAGCTTCCGCGCGCCCGCGGTGGTGGAGCTCGCCTGCGCCGACGAGACGGCGGCGTGCCCGCTGCCGTTCGCGCTGGGCGACGATCCTCCCCTCGATCCCGTCGTCGCCACCACCTACGAGGCCGGCGCGCGCTGGACGATCGGAGCCACGAGCTTCACGGCAGCGCTCCACCGCACCGAGGTCGCGGACGACATCTTCTTCATCGCATCGGACGCAGCGCTGTTTGAGGGGTTCTTCGCCAATATCGGCGGGACGCGACGCGAGGGCCTGGAGTTGTCCGCGCGGACCCAGATCGGCGGTCGGCACGCCTTCTACGCCAACTACGCGTACACGAACGCCACCTTTCAGACGGCGGCGGAGATCTTCAGCCCCCGCTCGGATGGCGACTTCGCGGCGAGCCCCTTCTTTGGTGCCAATACCGTGGTCGCCGGCCGGCGGCTCCCGCTGATCCCCGCACACGTCGTCCGGGGCGGCGCGTCCGTCGAGCTTCGCGCCGGCTTCGAGGGCGGGGTCGAAGCGCGGTACAACGGAACGCAGTGGCTCCGTGGTGACGAAGCGAACGAGATTGAGCCGTTGGACGCGTATGTGACGGCGGACGTTCGCGTCGCGTGGGAACGCCGCGGATGGCGCGTCTCCGGTGTGGTGACGAACGTGCTCGACGCCAGGCGGGCCGTCTTCGGCGCTTATAACGAGAACCGCGGGACCGGCGAATTGGAACGGTTTCTCACGCCTGCCGAGCGGGTGGCGTTTCGTCTGGCGTTACGAAGGACGTTCGGCGGGCGCTGACGCGCAGTTGCGCCGCGATCACGTGAGGCGGAGGCGCACGTCATCGAGCCGGAGCGCCACTACCCCGTTGGACGGGATCTCGACGAACACCCCTTCGGTGACCGGCATGGCGTCACGGCCGGCGTCGCGCTCGAGGAGATCCACGACGCGCGCCGACCCGAATCCCAACAACCCCGCGCCCACCGATACGAAGCGTGCGGCCCCCAGCAGCTCCTGCAGATACACGACGACTCCATCGCCCACGTCCGCGGATTTGAGGCCCACCAGGGCAACACCCGGCTGGTCCACGACCACGAGCGACCCGAACCGGGGGAGACGGCCGGTCGGACCGCGCGCGACGCGCGCGGTGCGGAACGCTTCGGTGCTCCAGCCGAGGCGCGCCACGTCGCCCGGCGGCGGCGGCTCATTCGCGGTGCGCAGCCGGAAGCGCGCCCGCCCCGGCGCCGCGGTGGCCAGGAGGAGACCGTCGGTCGTCACCTCGGCGTGGGGCGCGTCGCGCCCGCTCACCATGACCGACCCGCCGGGCCCGTCGAGCGCGAGCCAGCGGAGGGGTACGGCGCGGGCGACCGGGGCAGCGCTCTCCGCGCTGCCCGCCGGGATCTCCCAGCGGACGCGCGGCGCGTCGAGTGCAAATGGAAATCGGTAGCGGACCGGTGCGCCACCGGTCTCGTCGGTGCTGTTCTCGAGGTCCACCCACGGCAAGGCGTCGTACACGGTGATGGACGTCCTGAGCGCACCGTATTCCGGCGACCACCGCCGAGCCACGAGGCGCTGGCCGACCCCGTCGACCCGCACGAGCGTGAGCTCCTCGAGGATCGCCCCCGGGAGCGCGTTCAGGCCGTCGCTCTCCGGGCGCACCCACTCACGCCCCTCCGCCGACGTAAACGACGCGATCGCGCCGGACGCCTCGTCGATCCTGACGCGGTAGCCGCCCCCCTCGGCGATGGTCCGTCGCTCGTGCCGCTCCTCCCGCTCCTCTCTGCCGAACATCGCGTCTGGCACGAAGACGTAACCGAGCGCCGGGACGTCGGTCACCACGCGCTCCGCGCTGTCGGGAAAGCGGGCCACATCGGTCCGCGAAAACGGCGAGGGGTTGAAGACGATCGTCCCGCCGGCTTCGGTTTCGATCTCCCGGCTCACGGCGTCGAGCGCCGAGTCGGTGCTGGTGCGCGCGCCCGGGCGGCCGAGCAGCGCCACGAACGGAGCGAGGATGCCGGCCGCACGGTCTTCGGCCGCGGCGTCGCGCGCGGTGCGGGCGGCCGCGAAGAAATCGGCCTGGGGCGGTTCCCATGCGGCGGGTGGCATCGGGGCCAGCGGCGGCCCGGCGGCTCCACCCCGGCGCTCGATGGCGGTGAGCAGCGCGTCGCCCATTCCCACAACGATCCGGGGATATGCGAAGCGGCTGTTCCATTCCCGGACTGCCTGGTACATCTGCGCGATGGCCTCGGGCAGCTGCGCGCCGAGGACGAGCACATGGGCGTCCGCCGCTTCAGCGGTCCGACCGTTGGACGACGGTGCGAGTCCGGGTGGGAGGGTCATGAGCCACTGCTCCACCCGCCGCGTCATCTCCGCGCGACCTGCTGCGAACCCTAGCGCGCTCGCGTCGCCGCCGGGTGGAACGGCGATGGCGAGCACACGCGAGCCATCCGGTCCGCGCCACCAGGCGAACGGGAGATCCTCCCGCCAGGGCAACGCCGCGTAAGGCGTGCCCGCCCCGGCAAGGGCGATCGGCGTCGTTGGCGGGTAGTCGCCCGGGCTCGTGGCAAGGGCGAGCGCAGACGCCGGGACGCCGAGTACTTCCTGTACGTGCTGGGCGGCGCGTCCCATCCTGAGGAATGGCAGGTGATCGAGGGCACCGAGCGCAGGCCCCGGCGGGAGCGGGTTGGCGCGTACGCCCGCGCTCGCGAGCGTCGCGCCGAACACGCCGCGGCCCGGCTGCGGCAGGGCCTCCAGGGTCTGTGTGAGGACGGCCGGGTCCAGCACCGTCAGCCAGTGGATCGTCCACCGCCGGCGGGGCTGGAGGCGGTGCTGATTGCGGAGCACGCCGCGAAGTCCGGGTGCCTCCAGCTCGGTCCCGACGGTCAGGCCGACGCCCACCTGGAGCCAGAGCTCGCCGTAGAGCGCGTCGCCGCGGCGGATCATCCCCGCCGTCCCCACGAGCCGCCGCGCGCCGTCGTACACGCGCAGCCGTCCCGCCGGCGCGTCGACCTCGCGCGCGAGGAAGCGCACCAAGCTCGCGCGGCCGTCGGGCGGCGCGTAGAACAGCGTGGTGGCGGCGTCCACGCGAGGCGCTGACCCTCGGGCGGCAACGGTGTCGCCGAGCACCGGCGGCGCGAACGCTGCGGCGGCGATCGAGTGCACGAACGTCCGTCGGTTCACGTGCTTGACGCCTCCCCGGCGGGCGCTAGCTTGCGGCCGCCCATCACCCCGGACCTGGCATCTCGCCGGAGGGTAACGATGCGCACACTGTGGCACGTTGGGCTGGTCGTCGTGTTGGTCGGTGCCTGTGGGGGCGAAGAGCGGGGCGGCGAGCGCTCCGACGAGCCGCCGTCCCGCTCCACGGTCGCCGATACGATCGGCGCGCCGGGAACGGGTGCGCGCGGGGACACCGTGATGGCGCGCGATACCGCGCGCTGAGTCAACACCACGGTCCTCAGCCCGTCACCAGCCTAGCGTCCCACGCGTGTGTCGCCGGCGTACACGTTGAACTCCGTGCCCCGCGCGAATCCGACGAGCAGCATGTCGAGGCTCTGAGCGAGCTCGACCGCGAGGGATGACGGCGCGGACACGCCGACGACGCCGCCGATCCCGACCACCGCGGCCTTCTGCACGATCTCGAAGCTCTGGCGGCCGGACACGACGAGGAGCGCCGGTGGCAGGGGCCAGGCGGCTCTGGCGGTGGCGCCGATGGCCTTGTCCACCGCGTTGTGGCGGCCCACGTCTTCCCGCACGGCGACGGCACGGCCCGAGAGGTCGAAGACGCCCGCCGCATGGAGCCCGCCCGTCTGGTCGAACGTCGGCTGCCGCTCCCGGAGCCGGCCGGTCAGCGCGCCAAGCACGGCGCGCGAAACCGTGAACGGGGCCGCGGGGCGCGCCACGAGCTGGACGGCCTCGATCGAGGCCTTGCCGCAGATCCCGCAGGAGCTGGAGACGAACATGTTGCGCTGGAACCGCGCGGGATCGACCGCGACGTCGGGCGCGAAGTGCACCGCCACGCGTGAGTCGTCGAGTCGCTCGATGCGGGCGATCTCATCGGGGGTGAGCAGAATCCCCTCGGTCAGGAGAAACCCGCACACCAGGTCGTCGTCGTCACCCGGCGTACGCATGGTCACGGCAAGGGGGGTCCCCCCCAACCGGATCTCGAGCGGATCCTCGGTCGCGACGTGGTCGATGACGCGCTCGCCGCCGCGGCGGCGCACGACCGTGACGTGCCGCATGCGGGGATCGGGTTTGGCGTCGGGCCGATCGGAGGAGATCGCCATGGCTGCATACTGGCCGCGGAGCGGGCGGCGGGTCAAGCGAGGGCTCCGGGCGGAAGCGGCGGCGGCGTATATTCCTTCCTGTCCGCACACGCGGATGGAGCCGCATCCCTGACCCCCGCGCGAAAGGAGCGTCCCCATGGTGCAGACGGCGTCCACCATGCTGCCTCTTGGCACCACCGTGCCCGCCTTCTCGCTCACGGACGTCGTGACGGGCACGACCGTCTCACCGGAGGACTTTGCGGACCGCGCGGCTCTCCTGGTGATGTTCATCTGCAACCATTGCCCGTTCGTGAAGCACGTGAAGACGGAGTTGGGCCGGGTGGCGAAGGACTATCAGCCGAAGGGCGTGGGCATCGTCGCGATCAACTCGAACGACGTCGCCAATTATCCGGAGGACGCTCCGGCCAACATGAAGGCGCTGGTGCGTGCGGAGGGCTGGCAATTCCCGTTCTGCCACGACGAGACTCAGGCGGTCGCCCAGGCGTTTCATGCCGCGTGCACGCCCGATTTCTATGTGTTCGACGGCGACCGGGCACTCGTCTACCGCGGCCAACTCGACGACAGCCGGCCGAAGACCGGCGTGCGCGTGACGGGCAAGGATCTCCGGCGGGCGCTGGACGCGGTGTTGGCCGGCACACCGGTCCCCGCAGACCAGAAGCCCAGCATCGGCTGCAATATCAAATGGAAGAAGGGGAACGAGCCGGCGTACTTCGGAGCGTAGACGTTCTCCGTCGCCGGTGTCCGGTCCGCTCCGGGCGGTGACTCACGCGCCCGCCGTGCCGGCCCGCGGTGGCATGGCTGCTGGCTCGACCCGGACGGGGCACACCTTGAGCTCCGCCGTCTGGGTGACCGGGTCGTAGCCGGCCCCCGTCAGGACATTGACGGGCACATCGGCGAAGCTGAAGCTCGCGAACACCGTGCCCCGCGGCGAGCGGCGCGTGGCGCGCACCTTGATCGCGACGCAGCCGCGCGGGCTCGATACGCGGCACCATCCCCCGTCCGCCAGTTTCCACGCCGCGACATCGTCCGGGTGCACCTCGAGCGCTTCCTCCGGCAGCAGGTAGTCGATGCCCTGCGCGCGGCCCGTCTGCGTGCGGGTGTGATACGAGGCCAGTCGGCGGCCGGTCGTGAGCCACACCGGATAGTCCGCGCTGATCGTCTCGGCCGGGTCTCGGTAACTGATGAGCTGGAAGATGCCACGGCCGTTCTCGAAGCGTCCCTGGTGGAGAATCGGCGTGCCCGGGTGCCCGGGGTGGGGGACGGGCCAGTGGTAGGCCCCGTGCTCGATCCGATCCCAGTCGAGGCCGGCGTAGATGGCCGAGACACTGCACAGTTCATTGAACACGTCGGCGGCCGAGGTGAGGTCGAACCCCGGGATGCCCAGGCGCCGGGCGATCTGGCTGATGATCCACCAGTCGGGCCGGGCCTCCCCGAACGGCGGCACGGCGGCGTGAAGGCGCTGGACGCGACGCTCGGTGTTGGTACACGTACCGTCCGTCTCGGCCCACGCGGTCGCCGGCAGCACGACGTCGGCCAGCTGCGCGGTCTCCGTGAGGAAGATGTCGATGACGACCAGGTGGTCGAGGCTGCGGAGCGCATGCTCGCAGTGCGAGCGGTCTGGGTCCGAGAGCAGGGTGTTCTCGCCGTCGATCAGCATCGCGCGGATCTGTTCTCCACAGAGATCGAGGGCTGTGACCTTCGTGATCCCCTTCTCGCCGTCGATCTCGCGGCCGTAGCGCTCGCGGAACGTGGCCTGGTGTGCGGGGTCGGTCACCGCCTGGAAGCCGGGATAGTTATTCGGCAACGCTCCGGAATCTCCCGCACCCTGGATGTTGTTCTGGCCCCGCATCGGGTTGATGCCGGTTCCCTCGCGCCCCACGTTCCCCGTCATGAGAGCCAGGTTGCACAGGCTTTGAACGTTGTCCACGCCGCAGATGTGCTCGGTGATGCCGAGCGTGTAGTAGATCGCGCCGCGGTCGGCGGTCCCGTACCAGCGGGCGGCCGTTTCGATATCCGGTGCGGGCACGCCGGTGATCGACGACGCCCATTCCGGCGGGAACTGCCTGACATGCTCGAGGAAGGCCTCGGCTTCCGTGGTACGCTCATCGATGAACGCCGGGTTCACGAGGCCGTCCCGCGCGATCACGTGGGCCATTCCCAGCAGGAGCGCCACGTCGGATCCGACGCGGATGGGGAGATAGAGGTCGGCGAGATCCGCGAGCGGGATCCGTCGGGGATCAGCCACGATCATCTTCGCCCCACGGCGCAGCGCCCGCTTGATCCGGGTCGCCGCCACGGGGTGACACTCCGTCATGTTGGTCCCGATGCAGAAGATCACATCGGGCTTTTCCATGTCGGCCAGGGGGTTCGACATGGCGCCGCGTCCGATCGAGGCCACCAGACCGGCGACCGTGGGCGCGTGTCAGGCACGGCTACAGTTGTCGATCTGATTCGTGCCGAAGCCGGCCCGGATGAACTTCTGCATCGTGTACGCTGCTTCGGTCGGGGCACGGCCGGAGGCGATGCCGTAGATGCTGTGCCGGCCGTGCTCCGCGGCGGCCCGGCGGAACCCCTCTGCGGCACGGTCCAGGGCCTCGTCCCAGCCGGTCGGGTGGAGCACGCCGTCGTCGCCGCGCACGAGGGGCGTGGCCAGACGCTCAGGATGCTGCACGAAGTCGTAGGCGAACTGGCCCTTGACGCACAGCGCGCCGCGGTTCGCCGGGCCGTCCATGGCGGGCTGGACGCCGACGAGCGTCCCGTCCTTCGTCAGCACATCGACCGAGCAACCGACGCCGCAGTAAGGGCAGATCGTGCGTGTCGTCTCGATCGCGCCCGGGTGGTCTTCGAACCGCATCGCTTTCCGGTCCGCCAGCGCCCCGGTCGGACACGTCTGCACGCATTGCCCGCAGAAGGTGCAGGCGGAGTCCTTGAGGAGTCCGTTGAACTCGGTGGTGATCTGCGTGTGGAAGCCTCGGTTCATCACGCTGATCGCGTAGTCCCCTTCCTGCTCCGCGCAGACCCGCACGCAGCGATAGCAGGAGATACACAGCTCGTAGTCGCGCAGAATGAACGGATTGTCGTCATCAGGCCTGGTCGTTCCCGAACGCGCGCCGGCGAACCGGCCCGTGCGCGCGTCATAGCGGTCAACCAGCGTCCGGAGCTCCTGCGAGGCATAGCCCCGGAGCGGATCGACGTCGAGCGCGCGGTTCTCGGAGGCCACCAGCTCGAGCAGGACCGTGCGCAACTCCTCGATGGCGCCCGTCTGCGTCCGTACGACCATGCCCGGCGTCGCCTTCGTCGTGCATGAGGCAACCGGCGCGCGGGCGCCCTCCACCTCCACCACGCAGAGCCGGCAGCCCCCGAACGGCTCGAGTCGAGGGTCGTAGCACAGCGTCGGAATCGTCCGCCCGCACCGTGAGGCCACCGCGTAGATGGTCTCCCCCCCGGTGAAAGCGACCTCCTCGCCGTCCACCGTCATCACGTGCTGCGTCGCGTCGGTTTGTGTCGAGATCATGGACGATCCTGTTGGTCGGGGTGCGCTCCGTGCGAGCGCACGTGCGCCGCGAGCCGCTCCGGAAAATACCGCATCAGGCTCTCGGTAATCAAAGGGGCCGCCGTGCCGAGCCCGCACGCGCTGATGGCCTTCATGACCCTGCCGATGTCGGTCACCTCGTCGAGCCACGCGGTAAGCTCCGCGGGCCCGGCCGCGCCGGCCAGGCGCTCGGTGAGCCGCTGCGTGCCGATGCGGCACGGGAAGCACTTCCCGCACGACTCATGGGCGAAAAACGCCATCGCGCCGTGGGCCACGTCGACCATGTCCCGTGAATCGTCGAACACCATGATGCCCCCCGCGCCCAAGAACGACCCGCGTGCGCGGATGCTGGCCTCGTCCAGCGTCACGTCCAGGTCGTCGCCGGCGAGGAACCCCCCCGACAGGCCGGCCATCGTGACGGCCTGGATGGTCCGGCCCGGCGGCGGACCACCGGCCCAGTCACCGAGCAGCGTCGGGAGCGGGAGCCCCAGGGGCACCTCGTAGTTCCCGGGCCGCTGGATGTCGCCCGAGAGGCTGATGACCTTCGTGCCCGCGTGGCCGTTCAGGCCCAGACCGCGGTACCACGCGGCGCCGCGGCGGAGGATGTGCGGCGTCGAGGCGAGCGTCTCGACGTTGTTCACGACGGTGGGCAGGTCCTCGTACCCGTGGGTGACGGGGAACGGCGGCCGGTTGCGCGGGAACGGATGCTTGCCCTCCAGGCTGTTGAGGAGCGATCCCTCCTCGCCGCAGATATATGCCCCGGCCCCGCGCCGCACGTAGATCCGAAAGTCGAAGTCGGTGCCCAGCACCCGCTCCCCGAGGACGCCCGCCCGGCCCGCCTCGGCGACCGCCCGCTCCAGGATGTCGGCGGTCTCAGGGTACTCGTAGCGGAGGTAGATGAATCCGCGGGTCGCGCCCGTCGCGTAGCCGGCCAGCACCATGCCCTCGAGCACCGCATGCGGGTCGTGATCGAGGATCGCGCGGTCCTTGAAGCAGCCCGGCTCGCCTTCGTCGGCGTTGCACACAATCGTCTTGGGCCGGCCGGACGCGTCGGCCACCGCTTTCCATTTGGTTCCGGTCGGAAACCCTGCACCGCCCCGGCCCGCGAGCGTGCTGTCGGTGATGAGCTGGATCACGTCGCTCGGTCGCATCGTCGTCAGGGCGCGCGTCAGTCCTTCGTACCCGCCGCTCTTCCGGTATCCCTCGAGACCCGCGCGCCCCGGCTCGCGAATCGCCGCGAAGACGCACTCTTCGACGCCGCCCGGGTTGCGCGGTGGCAGTGGCGAGGGTCGGGACGCGAGCTGGTCGGCCGTCCTGCCCACGAGCAGTGTCGGGCCGCGGAGCACCGGCACCGGGTCGTCGCACCGGCCGGCGCACGGCATGGCGGTCGCGCCTTCGCCGGCCAGCGCCTCGAGCAGTGCCTCTCCACCGAGCAGGCGGCAAATGGGACCGGTGCAAACGCGCGCCGCCCCGCGCTGCGCTGGTTGGCGCGCGAAATGATGGTAGAACGTGACGTTCCCGTAGAGTTCCGCGATCGGGAGGTCGAGGCCCCGGGCCACCGCCCGCATCGCCTCTTCGGACAGAAACCCGTCCCGATCGTGGAAGGCGTGCAACAGGGGGAGCAGCGGCGCGGGCTCGCCGCGCCAGCGCTCGACCAGCTCCTGGTCGGTCAGTGGGGTCATGTCGCGGCGGCTAGTTCCGTGCGTTCAAGTAGTCCCAGAGCACGTAGCTCATCGCCCGGATGCCGACGGGGATCGCCGCGTCGTCGGCCATGAACGTAGGCGAGTGGTGATCGCCCGACGTCGTGCCGGGCTTGAGCGTCCCAAGGCGGAAGAAGAATCCGGGCACCTCATTGGCAAAGTAGGCAAAATCTTCGCCGGCCATCCACGGGGCGATCCGGCCCACGTTGGCCGCGCCCACGGCCCTGGCGACGCTGGGGACCATGCGTTCGGTCAGGGCCACGTCGTTGATCGTGGGCGGCGTCGTGCGGTCGTAGCGCAGCTCGAAGCTGCCGCCGTACGCCGCGGTGACGCCCGCCAAGATCTCCCGCATGCGCCGCTCCACCTGATCCTGTACCTCCCGGCTGTAGGTGCGCACCGTCCCTTCGAGCTGCACCTCGCCCGGGATGATGTTGAACCGCTGGCCGCCGCGGAACATCCCCACGGTGACGACGCTGGGCTCGAGCGGCGAGAGGCTGCGGGAGCGGATTGTCTGCAGCGCCAGCACCACCTCGGCGCCCATGACGATGGGATCCACCGACAGGTGCGGCGCCGCGCCGTGCGCCTGCGTGCCCAGCAGGGTGATGTAGAAGTGGTCCACCGCCGCGAGCGCTCCTCCCGGCGTGTACCCGATCTTGCCGGCCTCCAGGTGCGCGAACGTGTGGAGCCCGAAGATGGCGGTGGGTCGTGGGTTGTCGAGGACGCCCTCCTTGAGCATCAGCTCCGCGCCACCCTCCTCGCCCGGCGGCGGCCCCTCTTCGGCGGGTTGGAAGATGAACTTGACCGTGCCCGGCAGCCGCTCGCGCAGCGAGGCCAACACCGACGCCACGCCCAGCTGGACCGCGGTGTGGATGTCGTGACCGCACGCGTGCGAAACGCCGACCTCTTGTCCGAGGTACGTCGTTCGCTTCACGGACTTCCACGGGTACGGCGTCTCCTCCGTCACCGGCAGGGCGTCCATGTCCGCCCGCACCGCGACCACCGGTCCCGGGCGGCGGCCCTTGAGCAGCGCCACGACGCCCGTGTGGGCGACCCCGGTCTGGACCTCGTCGAAGCCGAGCCGGCGCAGGTAGTCGGCCACGAGCTTGGCGGTCTCGACCTCCCGGTTGCCCAGTTCGGGGTGTTGGTGGATGTGATGGCGGATCTCCGTGATCTCCGGCGTCACGCGCTCGACGGCGCGGTCGATCTGTTGGTGTTGCCCGGCCGCCGACGCGGCGCCGAGGCCCAAGAGGGTAGCGGTCACGAAGAAAGCGCGCATCATGAAACGTTCCCGTGTGCGAGAGGCGACGGACCGAGGGAACACCGGCGAAACGCCGCGGGTTTCGGGGACCGGGTTCCAGGCTGACGGCCGATCGAGCGACCGGCACCGAATAGTAGGCCCGCGCGCACGCGCAACGCCAGCCGCCGGGCAGCCTCACCCGTTGCTTGACCGCCTCCCCGCCCCCGGGTAAGCTGAGCGATGACGTCCGGCGACGGGCGTCCAGGTCGGAGGTGGAATCGATGCCGCGCCTCGTGTCGTTGCTCGCCCGTTCCGTCGCGCTGGGCCTGCTCACCGCGTGTGTCCAGGTGTATCCGCAGGAGCAGAAACCGACGCCGTCCGCCGCTGGGCAGCAGGAGAAGAAAGACGAGTCGAAGGACCCCCTCAAGAAGTGGGACGACGTCCTGAAGGACACGCGCGCGATTGCCGGGTACTTCACCTTCCATCTCAAGCGCGATCAGTCGCTGCTGTTGGAGCTGGCGCCGGCTCAGCTGGAGCGGGACTTCGGGTTGGTGATGCACTTGAGCCGGGGCGTGGGCGACTTCAACGTCCACGACGGGCTTCCCCTCAGCGAGGCGCGGCTGATGCGGCTCCGCCGGGTGGGCGACAAGATCTACCTCGTGCACGTCAACACGCGGTTCACGGCGGATTCCGGTTCGCCGATGCGGGCGTCCCTCGATGACAACGTGGGCCACTCCATCGTGGCGGCCTTCAAGATCGAGAGCGAGCAGCAGGCGTCGAAGCACGTGCTCGTAGACGTCACGGGGCTCATCGTGTCCGACTACGCCGGACTCGCCGACGTCATCAAGATCTACTACGGCAACAAGCCGGTGCGGTTCGACAAAGAGCGCAGTTACGTCGGCACGGTGATGGGGTTCCCCAGCAACGTGGAGATCGACGCCGAGGTCACGTTCGAGGCGAGCGACGTTCCCCGGTTCGGCGGCGAGGGGGTGTCGGACTACCGCTCGGTGCCGGTGGGGATACGCTACTCGCTGTTCGCCTTGCCCGAGACGCCGATGCGACCCCGGTTGGCGGACGACCGCGTCGGATACTTCGTCGACGCGGTCGAGGACTTCTCCCGCGACCGGACCGACTCGCCGTACCTCCGATACGTGAATCGGTGGCGCCTCGAGAAGAAGGACCACGGCGCGGGCCGCTCCGATCCGGTCACGCCGATCGTCTACTACATCGACCGGAGCGTGCCGCGGGAATACCGGCGGCACGTGAAGGAAGGAATCGAAGCCTGGAACGCCGCGTTCGAGACGGCGGGATTCACGAACGCGATCGTCGTCCGCGACGCGCCGGATGACACGACGTGGAGCGCCGAAGACGTGCGGTACTCGACGGTGCGCTGGACGGCGGCGCACCGCATGGGCTACGCCATCGGTCCCTCTCAGACCGACCCCCGGACCGGCGAGATCCTGAACGCCGACATCCTCATTTCGTCGTCCATCGTCCGGGCATGGCTCTACGAATACCAACAGTTGGCCGGTCCGGACGAGCTGCGGAGACGCCTGGACGAGTTACAGCGCCCGCCGGCGGGCCTCCCCCAGGTCCTTGCGCAGCGTGTCTGCTACGCCGAGTTCGGTCGGCACCAACAGTTGGGGCTGCAGTACGCCCTCCTCGTGGGCTTGGGCGAGCTGGATGGCGGGAAGCCGCTCCCGGAGACGTACCTCGGCGATGCGATCCGCGACCTGACGATGCACGAAGTGGGGCACACCCTCGGTCTCAGGCACAACTTCAAGGGGTCGTCCGCGATCCCGTACGATCGGCTCCAGGACACGAGCTTCACGCGTCGCCACGGGCTCACGCTGTCGGTCATGGACTACGGGCCGGTCAACGTGTCGCCGAATCGGGCCCGGCAGGGCCAGTACTGGAACACGGGCGTCGGCACCTACGACAAGTGGGTGATCCAGTACGGCTACGCCCCGATCTACGGGTCGAGCGACAACGGTGAGCCGGCCACGATGGGTACGCCGGTGCCGACACCCGAGGCCGAGCGTCCCGGCCTTGCGAGCATCGCGCGCCGCGCCGCCGAGCCCCTGCACGCGTTCGGGACCGATGAGGACAACTGGCTGGGACCGTTTGCGCTCGATCCACGGACAAGCGCCTGGGATCTCGGGTCCGACCCGGCGGCGTTCGCGCGCGACCGGGCTGAGATTGTGCGACGCGTGCGGCCGCATCTCGAGTCGCGTCTCGTGGCGGAAGGCGAGGGGTACCAGCGCCTGCGGGGAGCGATGACCGCGCTGCTGATCGAGGAGGTCCTGGCCCTCCTCCCGGTCACCAAAGTGATCGGCGGCGCGTACGTTGCGCGTGACCACAAGGGCGATCCCGGCGGCCGTGCGCCGTTCACGCCCATTCCCGCCGCGACCCAACGTGAGGCCATGGACCTGCTGGTGCGCGGGGTCTTCGCCGAGGATGCGTTCCGCTTCGATCCCGAGCAGCTCAACAAGATGGCGCCGAACCGATGGGCGCATTGGGGGATGCCGTTCTTCACCGTCCCCCTCGACTATCCCGTCCACGCCTACGTCTCGCTGGTGCAGGACCTCCTGCTATACACCGTGACCGACGCCTATCGCCTCCGGCGGATGATCGACAACGAGGTGCGCATGCCCGCCGGCGCGGAGCCGTACACGGTGGCGGAGCTACTGGGCACGCTGACGGCGGCGATCTGGTCGGAAGCGGGCGAGGGGGGGCAGGGTGTGCGTTCCGTCAACTCGTTCCGCCGTAACCTCCAGCGCTCCTATCTGAACGAGCTCACGATCCTGCTGATCGATCCGTCGCCCGTGGTCCCGGAGGACGCGCGCTCCTTGGCGCGCTGGGAGCTCCGCCGGCTCTCGAGCCGGCTGGGCGACGCGCTGGCAGCGAGCGTTGGGCTCGACACCGCGACGCGGGCCCACCTGGACGAGTCAAAAGCGCGCATCGATCGTGCGCTGGAGGCGTCGCTGACACTGATGATCGGGCGGTAGGTCGATTAGGCGGATAGCCGGTCGGGCGGTACGGTCGGCCGTGGCGGCGCGGGCTCGTGGCCGAGACCGAGTCTGCGACGACCCTGAGCTGACCGCCTGTCCGCCCGTGATCATAGCGCCGCCCACACCGCCCGCGCGCCCAACGCGGCGCAGAGGAGCGCCACCAGTGTCCCCCCGATATTCCCCTTCCATCCGTTCACGTGCGTGCCCAAGCGGCGCCGGTCGTTCATCGCGACGAGAAGCACCACGGCCACCACGGGCAGGATCAGTCCGTTGACGATCTGTGCGAGCACGATGAGTGGGACCGGGCGGAACCCGATCAGCGCGGTCACGGCGCCGACCGCCATGCAGCCGGCCCACACGGCGCGTGCCGGCGGCGTGGAGACATCCCGCCCTCGCCCCGTGACGTCGAGGAGCGTGTACGCGGCGGCGAGGGGTGCCGTGATCGCCGAGGAGATGCCGGCTGCGGCGTAGCCCATAGCGAACGCACGGCCGGCCCAGCGCCCCAGGAGCGGTTCCAGCTGCTGCGCCATGTCGGACGCCGACGTGACCGGCCCGCCGGCCAGCGCCGCACTCGCGGTGACGACCACGGCCGCCGACACGATGCCCCCGAGCGCGATGGCGAGGACGAGATCGAGGCGTGCCGCCCGGAGGTCGGCGATGTCGGACCACCGCTCGCGCACTGCCGCCGCATGCAGGAACAGGTTGTACGGCACGATGGTGGTGCCGACCAGGGCGAGCGCGTCGCGCTCCGCGCCCGTGGGCAGGGCCGGTAGGAGGCTGCCCCGCACGATCTCCCCCAGGTGTGGCGCCACGAGCACCGCGGTGGCGAGGAACACGAACCCCATGACGGCGACACAAGCGGCCAGAGCCCGCTCCACCACGCGATAGCCGCCGAACCAAAGGAGCGCCCCGGCCAACGCGGTGCCGATGCCGACCCACGTGCGGAGCGAGAGACCGGTCACCGCGCTCAGCCCGAGTGCGGCGCCCGTGAGGTTGCCGGCCTCGTACGCCGCGGCGCCGCCAATCACGGCCACGGCGGCGAGGGCTCCGAGGGCGGCGCCCACCCACCGGGGGCCCCGCACCGCGCGGAGCGCCTGTCCCAACCCCGCGCCGGTGGCGAGGCCGAGGCGGGCGCACATTTCCTGCAATACGATCGTAGCGACGGTAGCAAACAGGAGGGCCCACAACAGCGTCACGCCGTGCCGCGCCCCTGCGAGCGTGGCGGCCGTGACCGTTCCCGGTCCGATGAAGGCGGCGGCGACCACGACCCCCGGGCCGACGCCGCGCCACCCCCTCACGCGGGGAGTTGAAACGGCAGATCCACCGTGCGGGCAGGGGCACCGCTGGCCGTCACGACCTCGCCCCGTGTCACCGATGTGCGCACCAGCCCCAGGCCAATGTACCGATGGGCTCGCTCGACCCATGCGATGCTCGACACCCGCCCCACCCGCTTGTCGTCGTAGCGGATCTCCGGGTGGTTCGAGGCGGGTGGGCGATCCCAGAGCAGGCCCGTCACCTCCCGGTTCGCGTGCCCGCGAAAGTGCAGGCGGGCCACCGTCTCCTGCCCCGTGTAACATCCCTTCGTGTACGACACACCCTCCAGCTCGTCGAAGCGCACCTCCTGCGGCAGCGTCTTCTGGTCGATCTCCGCCCCCAGGCGCGGCCAGCCGGCGAGGATGCGGGCGAGCTCGAGCGTCGCGCTCGGAGCCGGCACCGCGCCGGCCCGCTCGAGCGCCGATCGCACGGCATGGTGGGCGTCGCGCGGGCACGCGAGCTGAAGGACGAACGGTTGATCCTGCGGCGGCCGCGCGACGTCGCACTCCACGCCGCCCACCGCACCGCGCCGCGCCGCGCCGGCTTCCGGCACGGCGAGCCCGGCGCGCCGCGCCACGTCCGCGGCACCCGGCCCCGCGAGGCGGAGCACGGTGACCGTGTCGGTCCGCTCGACGGGCCGGGCCAGCCGGGGCGGGAGCGATCGCGTGAAGACGTCGAACAGCGCCTGACGCCCCTCCGGGGGCGCGTACACCGTCACGGTGCCGCCGGACCGGGCCACCCACAGGTCGGTGATGATCATGCCTTTCGGCGTGAGCACCGCTCCGTAGACAAAACCATGCGGGCCGCGCGCCTCGATATCGTTTGTGAGGATACCCTGGATGCACTGGATGACGGCGGGTCCCGTGAAGCTCACGACGGCGACGCCGGAGTCCGCCAGCACGGCGCCGTCCAGCAGGGCCTCCGCATCCCGCGGCGGCACGTCGCCGGAGCCGAGCACCGCGACGGGCGGCAGCGGTGAAACGTTCGTCACCTTGTCCTCAGTCGTCATAGACCCCCGCCCGTTCGTACGACCAGTCGAGCACCTCGACCGGATGCGCGATGTGCGCGCTCCCGCCGTCTGCGAGGAGGCCGGCCCCGATCTGCATGGCGCAGCCCGGGTTGCCGGTGATCACGATTTCCGGTCGGACCTCCCGTAACGCCTCCAGCTTTCGCTCGAGTACCTGGCGTGACAGCGCGGGCTGCACGAGTGAATAGCTTCCGGCGCTGCCACAGCAGACCTCGGCTTCGCCGTGGGAAACCAGGTCCAGCTCCGGCACCGCGCCCAGCACCGCCGCCGGGGCCTCCGCCACGCCCTGCGCGTGGAGCAAGTGGCACGGGGGATCGTACGCGGCTCGCAGCGGCACCGCCGCACCGCGACGCGGCCCCCGTGCGGCGAGCAGCTCGGTGACGTCTCGCGTCCGGCCGGCCAGCGCCTCGGCCTCCAGCTGTAACGGATCGCCGGCCAGGAGCGCGCCGTACGACCGGAGCATGGCGCCGCACCCTGCGCTGTTCACCGCCACGACGGTGCTCGCCGACAGGGCGGCAAACCGGGCGGCGTTTCGCCGGGCCAGCGTCGCGGCCGCCTCGTGTTGGCCGGCGTGGGCGTGGAGCGCCCCGCAACACCCCTGGCCGGGCACGTCTACCACGGTGTACCCGTTGGCCGCGAGCACCCGGCGCGTCGCCGCGTGCACATGGCCGAACAAGCCGGACATGATGCAGCCGGTGAAGACGGCGACGGGAGTGGCCGGCGCCGCAGAGAGGGGAGGAGCCGTCCCATCCCGCTGCCGCTCCTCCCGCGTCCGTGCCGTGCCGTTCAACGGCGCGGGCGCCGTCGCCGCCAGCATCCCGAGGGCGAACCCCACGCGCGACGGACCGGCGAGGCGCCGTGCGATGGGACGTAGCAGGCGGGCGATCGCCAGCGCGGGCCGCCGCAGCGCGGGCTCGGCCATGACGGCGTGCACCGCGCGAGCCGCCAGCGGGACGGGGCGCGCATGGGCCAGGACGTGCCGGGCCGCCTCGAGCGCCGGTCCGTAGCGGACGCCCGACGGACACACCGGCTCACAGGCGCGGCAGCCCAGGCAGCGGTCGAGGTGCAGGGTCAGCTCCGGATCGTTGGGCGCCATCCGTCCCGAGCGCAGCCCCTGCATCAGCACGATGCGCCCACGGGGTCCGTCGGCCTCGTCCCCCGTGACGAGGAAGGTCGGACAGCTCTGCAGACAAAAGCCGCAGTGGACGCACGGGTCGAGCCCGGCGAACGCGCCCGCCGTCACGCGTCGGCTCCGACGGCCGTCACGAGCACGCCCGCCGGGTCGAACGTCCGGCGGAGCGACGAGATGAGCCGAGCGACGCCTTCCCGATATGCCCCGAAATGGCCGAGCTGCTCGCGCACCGGCCACGGCGCCCGTTCGATGGTGAGCGGCATCTCCTGCTGCGCGGCGGCGTGCCGCAGGAGGCGCAGTTCGTGGGGTGCGGCGCTGCCGCTCCACCGGATCACGCCGGCCGGTACCGAGGCCGTGAGCCAGCCTGCGACGAGGTGGTGAGCGATGAGATCCAGCGCGTCGTCGAGGGCGGTGGGCAGCGTCCCCAGGCGAACCGTCGTGGCGCCTGCGGCGGCGGCGGTGAGCGGCTCCCGCCACAACGCTGCGGCCGCCGCCGCCGGGATCTCCTCGAAGCGGACGCCGCCCACGCGCGTGACGGCGTCGCGCTCCGCCGCCACCTGGGCGTCCGGCCCCAGGAATCGGATAGCCAACACCCAGTCCTCGCCTCCTGCCACGAGCGGGGAGAGGAGCTCCAATGCGGCGGGCGTGAGACCGGCGTCCATGACCGCCCGCGCCGTGGTCAGTAGCGCGTCGCGCACCCCGGACGTGGTGAGTGTGAGATCCGCCCGGGGCACCGCGCGCAGCCGCAAGCTCGCGCCGGCGACCACGCCGAAGGCCCCGAAGCTTCCCACGGCGAGCTTCGTGAGGTCAAACCCTGCCACATTCTTGACGACGCGACCCCCCGCGCGCACGACGCGCCCCTCTCCGGTCACCAGGGTCAGGCCGACGACGTGGTCGCGGATGTTCCCGTAGCCGGAGCGGAGCGGTCCGACGGTGCCGGTGGCGAGCACCGACCCCACGGTGCGGTCGGCGCCCGGCGGGTCGGCGGCGATCCAGGTGCCGTGTTCCGCGAGGTGCGCCCGCAGGTCGCTCCATGTGAGGCCGGCCTCCACGGTGGTGACGAGGTCCGCGCCGTTCAAGTAGGTGACCCGGCGCAGCTGGCGCGTGGAGAGCGCCAGGTGCGCGGGGGCGTCGGTCGGGGACCAGCCGGCGGCGCCCTCGACCCGTACGCGCCAGCCCTCCTCCGACGCCGCACGCAGCACGACGGCCACCCCTTCAGTCGTCGTCGGCGCAACGCGGGGCACGCCGCCCTCGCTCACCTCGACGTCGGCGGCGGCCCCCAACATGGAGCGCAGCCTACGGACGATGGTCAGCCCGGTGTCAGCCATGTCTCGATCTGCCGTCGGGTCTCATCCACGTACCCGCGGGCCTCATGGACGTAGGGAGCGGCGTCCTCGGGACGCCACGGGCTCGTCAACGCCTCCTGCACTTTCATCTCCGCCATCGCGGCGAAGAGACTCGGAAACCGTGCTCGCACCCGCCGCTGCATCTCGTCCGCACCAAGCATCTGCCGCCAGGGCGGCGCGTCGGTCCAGACGCGGAGGCTCGCCGCGCCGACCACGGCCGGGTACGCCTCCTGGAGGGCCCGACTGCCGTCGCCTTCCCTCAGGTAGCGCTCGGCCCGTTCGATCCGTTGCTCGGCGTTCACGAGCTGATCCTCGAAGGTCGTGCGCCAGCGCGTCGGCACGATCATGACGCCGCCTCCACCGCCGCCCCGCCCATTCCGCGCCGACCGGCGGGGCCCATCCGCCATTCGCGGCAGGCGTGAACCGGCACGACCTTGCCGGGGTTGGCGAGCTCATTGGCGTCAAACGCGCGTCGCACCGCCCGCATCGCGGCGAGCGTGTCGCCGTCGAAGATGAGCGGCATGTACCGGATCTTGTCGGCGCCGACCCCGTGCTCCCCGGTGATCGTGCCGCCGGCATCGATGCACGTCTCCATGATCGCCGCACACGCCCGCTCGACCCGCGCCAGCTCGCCGGGGATGGATCCGTCGTAGTTGATGTTGGGGTGGAGGTTGCCGTCTCCGGCGTGGAAGACGTTGCTCACCGGGACGCCAACGGCGTCGGAGATGGCGGCGATGCGCTCCAGCACGTCGGGCAGCGCCGAACGCGGGACGACGGCATCTTGCACAACGAGGTTCGGACTGATCCGTCCCAGTGCACCGAACGCCTTCTTTCGCCCCTGCCAGAGCCGGGCACGCTCGCGCGGGTCAGACGCGACCCGGACCTGCCTGGCGCCATGTGCTGCAAGCACGCGAGCGACGAGCTCCCCTTCCGCGTCGACCGCCTCCGCAGACGGGCCGTCGAGCTCGACCAGCAACACCGCCGCCGCATCGGTCGGATACCCCGCCGCGTACGGGGACGCCTCCACGACGGCGACGCAGTTGCGATCCATCATTTCGAGCGCCGCCGGGAGGATCCCGTCGGCGATGAGCGCGGAGACCGCAGCCCCGGCGGCCCGCAGCGCATCAAAGTCGGCGAGGAGCGTGCGCACCGCCGCCGGCACCGGGGTGAGCCGGACGGTGATCCGGGTCGCGATGCCGAACATGCCCTCGCTGCCCACGAACAGCCCCACCAGGTCCGGACCCCACGGCTCGCCGCCCGGCGAGCCCATGGTGACGAGCGTGCCGTCGGGGAGGATCACCTCCAGCGCGAGGATGTGGTTCGAGGTCACGCCGTACTTGAGGCAGTGCGGCCCCCCCGCGTTCTCAGCGACGTTCCCACCAATCGTGCACGCCGTCTGGCTGGACGGATCCGGCGCGTAGTACAAGCCGTACGGGGCAGATGCCGCCGACAGCCGTGCGTTGACGACGCCGGGCTCGACGACGGCGCGGCGGTTGGCCGGGTCGATCTGGAGAATGCGGTTGAGCCGCGTGAGCACGATCAGGGCGGCATCGTCCGCCGCCAGGGCGCCGCCGGAGAGACCCGTGCCGGCGCCGCGCGCGACGAATGGAACCCGGTGATCCGCGAGGATGCGGACCACCTGCACGACTTCGTCCCGGGAACCGGGTAGGACCGCGACCCCAGGACGCGAATGCTTCGTCGGCAGCCCGTCGGTCGCGTAGGTCTCCAACTCGGCCGGCGCCCGGCGGACCCAGCGGCGGCCCACCACGGCGGTGATGGCATCCAGGACGGCGGCAGAGAGGGTCATCCGCCCTCCACGGTCGCCGGCGGCGCGGGCCCGCGCCGCCCATTGCGCTGCGCATGGATCTGCACCGCGACGCGCCGCTCCGCCTCGTCGATGAGTCGCTGGAGCATGCCGTCCAGCCGCCGGAGGCGCTCCGGCACCGAGCGGACCGCCAGCAGTTCCTGTTTCAGACGCGGATCGATCTCGAGCGCCGCGGCGACGTGGAACGAGAGCGCATCCGGCGAGTCCGGAACCTCCGCCGGCCCGACCGGGAGACCGCTCAGCGCGTTGAGGGCCGCGGTAAACCGGCGAAATCCATCGGTCACCGCCGCCGCCGGCTCACGAACCTCGGCATCGGTCCACGGCTCGTCGGTCAAGGTCTCCACCACCGCCACACGGTACAACCGGTCGCACGCCACGTACTCGCGGAGCACGTAGCGGTCCTCCCCCACCGTCAGGATGTTGGCGCGCCCGTCGGGCAGCGGGCGAATTGCGCGAATGGCGGCCACACACCCCACCGCGCCCGGCGCAGCGTCCCCCGCCGCTTCAGGCGCCACGAACGCGACGCCGAACCGCCCGTCGGCGTCACGGCAGTCCGCCAGCATCTGACGGTAACGCGGCTCGAAGATGTGCAGGAGTTGCGGCGCCCCGGGGAACAGCACCAGCGGCAACGGAAAGATCGGGAGCCGGCGGGTCAGCATACGTGAATAGTACGATGGGACGGGGGAGAGCGGTAAGCCGCGCCCCCCAGACGGCGAGCGGGCCCGGAACGTCCGTCCCGGGCCCGCGTCGAGCGTCACGCGCGAGGGTGGTGTTATGCCGCTTGCCAGAATCCCATCAGCGCCTTGCCATCCGGACTCTCCCGGAGCTTCTCGAACGCGCGCTCGCGGATCTGCCGGATCCGCTCGCGAGTGACGCCCATCAGTTCGCCGATCTTCTCCAGGGTCATGCCCTCGGACCCTTCCTCCAGGCCGTAATAGAGGTAGAGGATCTTGCGCTCGCGCGGCGTCAGATACTTGCGAAAGATGCTGTCGATGAACTCCCGCTGGAGCTTCCCGTCCGTGGTTTCCTCGATCTCGCCACCCTCTTGGCCGGCAAAGCGCTCCCCGAGGGTCGCCGCGTCCTTGTCGGTCCGGTCGATCGGGGCGTCGAGCGACATCTCCGCCGCGGTCATCCGGCGCGCGCTTCGGACGTTTTCCACGCTGTCGCTCAGCGCTTTGGCGATCTCGACGTCGGTGGGCTCCCGGCCCAGCTCCTGGGCGAGGTACGTCTCCGTCCGGGCCATACGGATCAGATGGCTGTTCTGGTTGAGCGGGATCCGCACGCTCCGGGTCTGCTCCGCGAGGGCCTTCAGCACAGCCTGGCGCACCCACCACACCGCATACGAGATGAACTTCACGCCCTGCTCGGGATCGAACTTCTTGACCGCCTTCAGGAGACCCTCGTTGCCGATCGCGACGAGTTCCGCGAGGTCGAGCCCATGGCCCTGGTACTTCTTCACGTAGGAGATGACGAAGCGCAGGTTCGACGTCACGAGCCGCTCGGCGGCGTTCTGATCACCCTTGCGGGCCCGGCGGGCGAGGCGGCGCTCCTCGAGCGGATCCTTGATGAGGGGGAGCTTCTGGATATCCTGCAGATACTGATCGAATGCACCGGATGCCGGAGAGCGAAAGAACCCCTTCGCTTTACTCTTGCGGGACTGCGGCATACACACGCCTCAGGCTGTTGATTCGGGCCACTGCTGGGAGGGACGGGGGTTGAGAACCCCCCGCCAAAGTGACCGACTCCGGCGCGCCGAATATAAAAACGGCCTCGGAGAGCGTCAAGCGAGATTTTCCCGGCGCTCAATTATCCACATCACAAACTCTTCCCGCGCAATTCATTCGGGATTTTATCCACGCCCTGGCGGCGCCACGCCGCTCGCACCCTGCGGCCCGTGATCCGTAAGTGGTTGTGGAGCAACGGACTCTGCGCTCTGGAAATGTGGTACGCCTGTTGAAAGGCTGTTGATGGGATTGTGGTCACCCAAACCGCCGGAGCACGGCATGAATCTCGGATTCCGGCACCTCGACGGTCCAGCCGCTGGCGTCGCTTCCGGCCATCTCCCCGAGCCGCGTGGGGAGTGCAAATCTGACAGTCCCACCGCGCACCTTCTTGTCCTTCCGCATGACGTCGAGGGCCCGCCCCACGTCGATCGGGGCCGGTGGCTCGAGCGGGAGCGCGAATGCTTCGAGCGCGGTTCGCAGCGTCTCACCCACCTCGGAATCCGTGATTCCCATGGCCCCGCCCAGGGCGGCTTCGGCGAGCATGCCGATGGCGACGGCCTCGCCGTGCAGCAGCTGATAGCCGAACGTCGCCTCCAGCGCGTGGCCGACGGTGTGGCCGAAGTTGAGAATCGCCCGCCGCCCCCGCTCGCGCTCGTCCGCCGCCACGACCCCGGCTTTGAGAGCGATGCTGTCTCGCACCATGGCGTTGAGTGCGTCCCGGTTGCGGGCCACGATGGCGTCGCGCGCCTCGAGGAGACGGGTCACGTGACCGGCGTCGGCGACGACCCCGTGTTTGAGGGCCTCCGCCATACCCGCGGCCAGCTGTCCGGGCGGGAGCGTCGTCAGCGTCTCGACATCGGCCACGACGGCCCGGGGCTGATAGAACGCGCCCACGAGGTTCTTGCCCTGCGCCGTGTCCACGCCGGTCTTCCCGCCGATGGAGCTGTCCACCATCGCGAGGAGGGTCGTGGGGATCTGGACGTAGGGGAGACCGCGCAGATAGGTCGCGGCGATGAAGCCGGCGAGATCCCCCACCACCCCGCCCCCCAAGGCGAGAATCGCGCCGTCGCGCCCCAGTTCCGCGGTGAGGAGCCGGTCCGTGACCTCCGCCCAGGTCTCGCGAGTCTTGTTCCACTCGCCGGCCGGGAAGGGGAAGACGGTCGTCGGGGCGAGCCCCCCCGCGGCGGCCGCCACCCGCTCCGCGTACAGCAGGGCCACGGTGGAGTCGGTGATCACGGCATAGCGTGCCGCGGGGCACGCGCGGCCCAACACGTCGGCGAGCTCGTCCAGGACCCCGTCGCCCACGACGATGTCGTAGGAGGCTGCGCCGAGGGGGATGGTCGTGACCGCGCGGGCTATAGGCGCACCTCGCCCTCGATGATCGTGACGGCCTGACCGCCCACGCGGACCTCGGTGATTTCGCCCCCGTTGCCGACGGCCACTTCGGCGTGAATGCGGCTGGGGCGGCCGATCTCGATACCCTGTTCCACCACGAGCGTGGCGACGCCGTCGTGCGGCCGCACGATCCCGTGCCACACGAGGTACGCCGCGAGCGCGCCCGACGCGCTCCCGGTGGCGGGGTCCTCGGGCACCCCGAGGCCGGGCGCGAACATCCGGCAGTGAACGGTGGCGTCGGGGGCCTCGGTCTCCAACGTGTAACACATCGCGCAGTCCGATCCGACGTCCCGGAGGACGCGGGCGAGTTCCGCGCCGGCGCCGCCGGACGGGAGGGCCTTGAGGGCGGCGAGTGATCGAATCGGGATCATCGCTTGCGGAATCCCGGTGGAGACGACCTGCGGCGCCGGGTGCTTTGGGAAAAGATCCCCGTCGCCGCCCAGGGCTCGCGCGAGGCGCGTGGGATCCTCGAGGTTGGCGCCGAATTCCGGTTGCGCCTGAACCATGATCACCCGGCGCGGCTGCCCGCCCTCGATGTGCACGTCCACGGGGAGGACGCCGGCTCCCGTCTCCTGCGTAACGCGGTGGATGCCCGACGCGGGGAGCTTGAGCCGTCCCAGCGCGGCGAGCAGCCACCAGGTGCCGATCGTCGGATGCCCGGCGAGCGGAATCTCCGCCGTGGGCGTGAAGAACCGCACCCGGTGGGTCGCGCGGGTGGATGGGAGGACATACGTGGTCTCCGAGAGGTTCATCTCCCGAGCCAGGGCCTGCATCTGCGCGTCGCGCAGGTCGGTCGCGTCGGGGAAGACCGCGAGCGGGTTGCCCGTGAGCGGGGTGTCGGTGAAGACGTCCAGTTGGTAGAAACGGTACGTCGGCATATCACCAGGTCTGGTCGGGTTGCCCGGCGCGGTGGTTGGCGAGCCGGGCGAAGGTGAAGAGCACATCGGACAGGCGATTCAAGTACCGGAGAATCTCCGCCGGCACCACGTCGCGGTGCATCAGGGTCACCACGCTTCGCTCGGCCCGTCGGCAGACGGTGCGCGCCACGTGGAGCCGTGCGGCCTTAGGGGCACCCCCCGGGAGGACGAACGCGGTCAGCGGCGTCAGCTCGCGGTCGGCGCGGTCGATCGCCGCTTCGAACTCGCGGATCCGCGTGTCGGGTATCGCCGCCTTCTCGAGCGCCTTTGCGACCTTCGCGGGATTCGGGCTCGCGAGCCGTCCGCCGATCGCGAACAGGTCCCGCTGGATCGTTTCGAGCAGCTCCCGCTCGAAGTCCACGGGATCCAGCGCGGCGGCGGCGCCGACGGCGGCATTCAATTCGTCCACGTCGCCGTACGCCGCCACGCGGGCGTCGTCTTTGGGCACCCGCCCGCCGCCGAAGAGTGACGTGCGACCGTCGTCACCGGTCCGCGTGTAGATGCTCACGGTGGGGTGAAGCTAGGGGGCGAGCGGGGAGGGCGGTAGGGCGAGCGGCTATCAGTGTGCTCCCCTTTTACTTACCGCCGTACCCCCCATCTGTCCGTCGGCATTATCATGAGGGGTCGAAGCGAGGATGGAGCGATGAGGATCGTGCGATGACGGGACTGGGCACCGACGGGCGGCCACTCCGCGTTGCCATCGTGGGGTCGGGTCCCGCGGGCTTCTTCGTGGCGGAGCATCTGTTCGGGCGCGACGACCTCGCGGCGCGGGTGGACATGTATGAGGCCCTCCCGACGCCGTTCGGACTCGTGCGCTTCGGCGTCGCCCCCGACCACCAGAAGATCAAGAATGTGACGCGGACGTTCGAGAAGGCCGCGGCGCACCCGCACTTTCGGTTCTACGGCAACGTCGAGATCGGCCGGCATCTCACGCTCGACGACCTGCGGCGGCACTACCATCAGGTCTGCTTCTCCACCGGCGCGCAGACGGATCGCCGCCTGAATATCCCCGGCGAGGACCTCGCGCGGAGCCACCCGGCGACGGAGTTCGTCGCGTGGTACAACGGCCATCCGGCCTTCCAGTCCTGCCGGTTCGACCTCTCGGTGGAGCGGGTGGCGGTCGTGGGCGTCGGCAACGTCGCGGTGGACGTGGCGCGTATCCTGTGTCGAACCCCCGACGAGCTGGCGAAGACGGATATCACCGCGGAGGCTGAGGCGGCCCTGCGGGAGAGCCGCATCCGGGAGATCCTCATGCTGGGCCGCCGCGGACCCGGGCAGGCGGCGTTCACGACCCCCGAGGCGCGGGAGCTGGGTGAGATGCCCGGGGCGGACGTGTGGGTGCCGCCCGAGGACGTCGCGCTCGATCCGATCAGCGCAGCCGAGCTCGCGCGGCAGGACAGCCGGACCGTCGGGAAGAAGCTGGAGATCCTGCGCGAGTTCGCGACGCGCGTTCCCAGTGGCAAGCCGCGGCGACTCATCATCAGGTTTCTCGTTTCGCCGATCGAGTTGTCGGGCAACGAGGCCGGTGAGGTCGTGGGCATGCGGATTGTGCGGAACGAGCTGTACGCCGACGATCAGGGACGCGTGCGCTCGCGTCCCACCGACCGGGTGGAAGAGCTTCCGGTCGAGCTGGTGTTCCGCTCGGTGGGCTACCACGGCGTGCCGCTCCCCGGGCTGCCGTTCGACGAGCGCTGGGGCGTCGTGCCGAACGAGCGGGGGCGGGTGGTCGACCCGGCCGGCGGGCCGGTCCCCGGGGTGTACGTAGCTGGTTGGATCAAGCGGGGCCCGACCGGCGTGATCGGGACCAACAAGGCCGACGCCGCGGAGACTGTCGAGGCGATGTTGGAGGACCTCGCCGCGGGCCGAGTGGCTGAGCCGGCCGAGCCGGACCCGGAGGCGGCGGATCGGTGTATCCGAGCCCGCCAGCCACGGCCGGTCACCTACCGGGACTGGCGCCGGTTGGACGCGCTCGAAGTGGGCCGCGGCAAACCGCAGGGGCGGCCGCGGGTGAAGTTCACGTCCGTGGACGAGATGCTGACCAACCTTGAACGCGCGTAGTGGCGGTGCGGTCGGCTTCGGTCGCCGGCCCCGAGCGCTGGGGACGTGGGCCATGCTCCTTCTGGCGTCGACGACCCTCGCCGGACCGCTGGAGGGCCAGGAGCAGGAAGACGTGTCGCCGCCCATCGTCTACGGCCTCGCCTTTGAGGGCAACCGCGCGATCGACGACAATACGCTCCGCGCCTCGATCGCCACGTCGCGCTCGTCGTGGTTCGCCCGGGTGGTTGGGTTCCTTGGGGAAAAGCGCTACTTCGACGAGACGGAGTTCCGGCGGGACGTGCTCCGGATCGAAGCGCTGTACCGTCAGGGCGGCTTCGTGGACGCCTCGGTGGATACGCTGGTGCGGCGCGCGGGACGGCGGGTCGACATTCGGTTCTTCATCCACGAGGGAGAGCCGGTGCGCGTCGCGTCGCTCGCCGTCACCGGCGTCGAGGAGATCGTCTCCCCCGAGCGGATCGTCCGGGATCTCCCCCTCAAAGTGGGCGATCCGTTCAACCGCCTTCGCCTGCTCGCCTCGGCGGACACGATCCGCGTGTTCCTCCACGATCGCGGATACCCGTTCGCGGAGGTCTTCCGAAGCTTCGACGAGGACCGGGCCGCCCGGCGGGCGGAGGTCGCGTTCGATGTCGTGCCGGGCCCGCGGGCAGCGGTGGGGGAGGTGGAGGTGGTGGGCGCAGACCAGATTCCCGCCGACGTGGTGCGCCGACTGATTCCCATCCGCCCGGGTCGGCGGTACAGCGAGCGCGAGCTGTACGAAAGCCAGCTCGATCTGTACCGCATGGGGGTATACAACTTCGTGAACGTGAGCCTGGCAGATTCGGTCCCGGAGCATCCTGGAGATTCTGTGGTCACCGTGCACGTGCACGTCGCCGAAGGTCCGTTGCACCGCGTGCGGCTGGGCACCGGGTACGGCTCGTTTGACTGCATTCGGACGCTGACGTCGTGGACGGGCCGGGGCGTCCTCGGCGGTGCCCGTCAGCTGCAGCTCAGCGCGCGACTGTCCAAGATCGGCACCGGCGATCCGTTCGACCTCGGCTTCGATAACTCGCTCTGCTGGGAACTCGGGAAGGACGATTCGACGCGCCGGCGCCTCAACTTCAGCCTGAATGCGAGTTTCACGGAGCCCATTTTCTTCTCCCGGCGCACGAGCGCGACCGTGTCACTCTTCGCCGAGCGGCAGAGCGAGTTCCGGGCGTTCTTTCGAGAGGCCTTCGGCGGCGAGATCTCCTTCACGCGGCAGGTTCGCGCCAACGTCCCGGTCACGCTCACGTATTCGCTCGGCTCCGTGAAGACCGAGGCCGATCCCGCCACGGTGTGTACGTTCTTCGATGTGTGCGCCGAGGCGGATACCAGGCGGTTCGAGGAGCGACGCCTGCGCTCCACCGTGTCGCTGGGCGTCGTGCGCAACGGGACGAACTCTCTGCTGGATCCGACCCGCGGCAGCGTGCTCTCCGGCGAGCTGCGCTACGGCGCGGGCCTGACGGGCGCGGATTCCCTGAGCCGGTTCGCCAAAGCGGTGACGGAGCTCGCCGTCTACCATCGCGTGGGCGGGCGCTCCGTGTTCGCGTGGCGGGTGCGGGTGGGAGGCGTCGCAGCCCCCAGCTTGCCGGATACCGCAGGGGTCGCGCGGCGGTTCGTGCCGCCCGAGGAGCGCTTCTTTGCCGGGGGCGCCAACAGCGTCCGCGGGTTTGGCCAAAACGAGCTCGGTCCACTGGTCCGGGTGCTCGCCGCCACGGTCGAGCCGCCCGACACCGTACAGTTCGTGAATCCGGCCACCGGCATGGTGGACACGGCGACGGGGCGGCTCCGGACCGCCGCCGTCGGCGGCAACCAGCTGATCCTCGCCAACGTGGAGCTGCGCTTCCCCCTGCCCGGCCTGGGCAATCGCATCTCCGGCGCCCTCTTCGTGGATGCGGGACGGCTGATCGAGCGCGACGACCAGTTCTCGAGCCTCGAATTGTTCCGCGTCACGCCAGGCGTGGGGATTCGCGTCGGGTCGCCGCTGGGGCCGGTCCGGTTGGACGTCGCCTACGATGGGTCAAACGTGCAGCGGGGTGCGCTGTACCAGGAAGTGGTGGAAAACGGCGTGCGGATCCTGCGGCTGCTCACGCCGCAGTTCCCCTCGCGAGAGCTGGCGGCCGAGCCACGCACCTTCTTCCAGCGCCTCCAGGTGCACTTCTCCGTGGGGCAGGCGTTTTGACCGCGCCGGGGAGACGCCGTGGGTAGCCGGCTCGGGCTGGGGGGCGCCGTCGTCGCCATCTGGGTGGGTGGCACCCTGCTCGGAGGTGCGTCGGCAGCGCTGCGCACCGAGACTGGGCGCCGCCTGGTCGCCGATGCCGCGGTCACGTTCGTAAACGACCGGATCAACGGCACGATGACCGTGGGAGAGGTCGGCGGCTCGTTCCTGGACGGGCTCACGCTCGACGATATCGCCATCGTCGGCCGGGACGGCGCCCCGCTCCTGGAGATCGCCCGCCTGCAGTTCCGCTACCGGCTGGACGACTTGCTGAGCGGCCGTATCGTCCTCGGCCAGCTGATCCTGTCGCGTCCCACCGCGACACTGGTGCAGGCGCACCCGGGCGGGCCGTTCAACGTCGATGAGATCTTCGCTCGCGGCGCCGCCGACACCGCGGCGCCCCGGGGCCGCCCGCCGCTCATCGCGTTCAGCGACGTGCGGCTCATCGGCGCCACGGTCGTGATCCGGACGCCGTCCGGCGACGGGGTGGCCGATGGCCGTGGCGGAGGTGTCCGGGTTCGGCGCATCGACCGCGTCAACGCGCAGTTCCCCTTCGTGCGGCTGTCCTCCCCGCTGCCGTTCGAGCGGGCGGTCGCCATCGAGGTGGCGGCGCTCAGCGCGTCCGCGTCTGACCCGCTCCTCGACGTGACGGCGGCTCGTGGGCTGGTCAACGTGTGGGGTGATTCGCTGACCCTGGAGCTCCAGAACCTCTCCCTGCCGGCGACACGAGCGGCCGTCCGGGGTTCGCTGGCGTGGGGCAGCGACACCCTGCTCCTGAATCTCGATGTCCGCGCGGCTCGCGTGGTGTCGGCCGAGGTGCTGGGACTCGTGTCCGAGCTCCCGGGCGGCGTGGCCGGGCGCGGCGACTTCACGATCCGCTCGATCAGCGGGGAAGTGCTCGAGTTCGTCGGTGAGCGCCTCGATCTCGAAGGGACCGGCGGTGGCGGGCGGCTGCGCGGCCGGCTGGGCATGCGCCTGGGACCGGACACGTGGGCCCAGCTCGGCACGCGCCTGGAGCTGCAGAACTTCGATCTCGAGTACGTCCGCGGCTTCCTCGACACCCTGCCGATCGCCGGGCGACTCACAGGACGCGTCGGCATGGACGGTCCCCGCGAGCGGATGCAGCTGACGGCGTCGGCGACGTTCCACGATTCCCTGGTGGAGGGGTGGCCCGAGACCAGCGTGATCGGTGAAGGCCCCGTGTCCCTGGGCGTCCCCGGTGACGTCGTCTTCGGCGGGTTCACGGTGCGGAACGCGGACGTGGACATGGGGAGCGTGCGGCGCCTCATCCCGGCGGCGGCGTTGGAGGGCCGCGTCCGCGGCCGGGGCCGCCTGGACGGAGCGTGGCTCACGCCCACGTTCAACGGCGAGCTCACGCACGACGACGAGCCCCGCCCCCTATCGGTCGTGCGCGGCAGCATTCGACTCGACGCGCGGGGCGAGACCCTTGGCGTGTGGGCGGAGGTGGACCTCGATCCGCTCAGCCTCGACGGGCTGGCGGGCAGCTTCCCCGCGCTGAGTGAGGTGGGCGGTGCCTTCTCCGGCCGTCTCGGTCTGGCCGGGTACCTGGACTCCGTGGCGGTCGACGCCACGTTGCGGGGCCGCGGCGGCGCGATCGATGCGCGGGGCGTGCTGAACCTCGGGACCGGGGATTGGGGGGCCCACACCCTCGCGGTAATGCTGCGCAACGTGGACCTCCACGCGTTCCATCCCAGCTTCCCTGAGACGCGTCTGTACGCGCGAGGGGAGGCGCGCGGGATGGGGTTCGACCCCTCGGCCCGGTGGCGGCTCGCCATCAACGTGGATACCTCGGTCGTGCACGGCCTCGCCGTGGACAGCGCTCGCGCGGTCGTGGCTCTTGCGGACAGCAGCCTGACGATCGGCACCCTGCGGGTTTGGGGGAACACCCTCCGTATGGACGGGCGCGGCTCGCTGGGGCTCGTGGCGCCCCGCCGCGGCGTGCTCACGGTGTCGGGCCGGGTGGACTCCCTCGCGATCTTCGAGCCGTTCCTCGCCACGTGGCTCGGCCCGCCCGACACCAGCGCCGCGTTCATACCGACCGGCGGCGCCGCCATTCTGACCGTACGCATCGAGGGCGCCCTGGACGACTACCTGCTCGCGGGCTCGCTCGACGCCCGGCGACTCGAGCGCGGCGCCGTGTCGCTCGTCGGCGTCCGGGGGCGGGGGTCGTGGGCGCCGACGGCCCGGCGGCTCACGGGCCAGGTGGCGCTGGACTCCGTCTCTCGGGCGGGATTCGCCTTCAGTGCCGTGGAAGCGCGTGTGGCGGGTCCGCCGGACAGCCTCTCGTGGTTCGGCCGCGGCCGCTTCGGCGACGTGGGTGGCTTCATCGGCGGTGGGCGGTGGCTCGCCGACTCGACCGGCCACACGGTCCCGGTGGACTCCCTCGGCGTCCTCCTCGCGACGGGCGCCTGGTTCGTCGACACGAGCGCGGTCGTCGCGGTCTCCGACAGCGGCGTGGATCTGAGAGGCGTCGTGTTCACGGGCGCCCTGGGCGCGGGGTCGGTCTCCCTCACGGGACGCCTCCCGTTCGCCGGTCGCGGCGACCTCACGGGCGAGATGCGTGCCCTGCCGATCCGCGACCTGTGGCTGTTGCTCCAGCGCGACTACGAGGAGACCGAAGGAGAGTTGAGCGGCACGCTGCGCGTCACCGGCACGGCGCGGGCCCCCGCCATCGATCTCACCGTTGCGCTCCGGGGCCTGCGGTTCGACACGTTCCGTGCGCCGATCGTGGACGGACGGGCGAGCTATCGCGACCGCCGGCTCGCGGGCGAGTTCACGCTGTTTCGTGCGGGCGAGCAAATCTTGCAGGTGGACGTGAGCCTTCCCGTGGACCTCGCCATCACGGGGGCGACGCAACGCCAGCTCCCCGGCCCGCTTTCGGTGCGGGCCGTCGCGGCGGGCGTGGACCTGGCCTTCGTGGACGCGCTCACCCCATTCGTGCGGCGCTCCGCGGGGACCCTCGACGCGGACTTCGGCATCACGGGCAACTGGGAGCGGCCGGTCCTCACCGGCCGGGTGGACGTCCGTGACGGGTCAGCGAGCTTCCCATCCCTGGGCGTGCGGCACGAGGGTCTGAACATCGCGCTCGCCCTCTCGGGCGATACCATCCACGTGCGGCAGCTCCGGGTGCGCAGCGGACAGGGCACCGCGGAGGTCGCCGGATTCGTGCGGCTCGAGGAGCTGAGCCGCCCCATCCTGGACCTGCGTGTCACGGGCCGGGAGTTCCGCAGCCTCGACGCACGCGATTTCCTCACGCTCACGGCCACGGGCGACCTCGAGCTCAAGGGCCCGTTGTTCAACGCGACCCTCACGGGACACGGCACAGCCACGCGTGGCGTGCTGTACTTTGCCGACCTGATCAACAAGAACGTCGTTAACCTGGAAGACCCGCTGTTCCGCGAGTTCGTGGACACGACACTGATCAAGCGTCAGGGTCTCGGGCCCGAGTTCGAGAACCGGTTCCTCGACAGCCTCCGGGTGGACAGCCTGCGCCTCGAGATGGGGTCGGACGTGTGGCTGCGCTCGGGGGAGGCCAACATCCAGTTGTCCGGCACGGTGACGGTCAACAAGCTCCGCGACCGCTACCGATTCACGGGGACGCTGGAGACGCCTCGCGGGACCTATCGGCTCGAGTTGTTCCCCACGGTGACCCGGGAGTTCCAGGTGACGCGGGGCCAGGTCCGGTACTTTGGGACACCCGACCTCAATGCGGATCTGGACATCGAAGCCCGCCACCTCGTGCGTGTGCCACGGGGCGACAATGTAACGGTGTTCGTGCACATTGGCGGAACGCTGTACGAGCCGAAGCTCACGCTGAGCAGCGACATCCGCCCCGCCATCTCCGAGACGGAGATCATCTCGTATCTGCTGTTCGGCGCGCCCAGCCTGCAGGCGTTTACCGGAGCGGGCGGCGCGGAGAACCGGCGGCTGCAGGATCAGATGCTGGCCAACGTCGTGGGCGTGCTGTCCGGCCAGCTCGGGGCGTCGCTGATCGGCGACCTGGGCATTCCGCTCGATTATCTGCAGATCCGCACGGCCGGCTCGAGTCTCCTTTCCGCGGAGATCTCCGTCGGGAAGCAGTTCACGATCTTCGGCACGTCGGCGTTCCTCACGGCGAGCCCGCGCATCTGTCCGCGACAGTCGGTCGTGAGTCTGGAGAACCTGGGCGCGAGCCTGGAGTTTCGGTTGAGCCGGCGGTGGCTGGTGGCCGCCAGCGTCGATCCGTTGCGGATCTGCGACGTCTCGGGTGAGGCGGGACAGCTGCAGCTGGGGTTCGATCTCTTCTGGGAAAAGCGTTACTAGTGCCGCGGGTGCTGCTGGTGTTCAACCCGGTGGCGGCCCGCAGCGACGCCGAGGTGGTGGGGTCGGTGTCCCGCACCCTGGCGGCCGAGGGGTGGGACGTGGACGTCGCCGGCACGACGCGCCCGGGCGACGCCGCGGAGTTGGCGCGCCGTGGCGTCAGGGACGGCGTGGACCGCATCGCCGTGTACGGTGGCGACGGCACGACGGCCGAAGTCGTGCGCGGTGTGATCGGCCATGAGGTCCCGATTGGACTGATTCCGGGCGGGACCGGAAACCTCCTCGCCGGCAATTTGCGCCTGCCGCGCGATCCCGTGGCCGCGGCGCGCGTGGTCGCCCGCGGTGTGCCGCGGCGCATCGACCTGGGGCGGGTGCTCCGCGAGGCCGGTGCCCGCTACTTCGCCGTGGCCGGCGGCACCGGCGTGGACGCGCAGGTCATGGCGGGCGCCACGGCTGAGGCCAAACGGCGGTGGGGGATGGGTGCGTACGTGGGCCAAACCGTCAAGTCGCTGGGTGATCTCCGGGCGGTGCCCCACCGGATCACGGTGGACGATGAGGTGATCGAGACCGCCGCGACGATGGTGCTCGTCGCCAACTGCGGCGAGGTGATGCCGCCGTATGTACGGATTCGTGACGGGGTCGTGCCCGACGACGGCATCCTCGACGTGCTGATCGTCAAGGCCGCGACGGTGCTCGCGGGGATCGACGTCATGTGGCGGGCGCTCACCGGCCGCGTGCGCACGAGCGCCTTCGTGCGCTTCGCCCGAGCCCGGCGCGTCACGGTCGAGACGGACGTGCCGCGTCCCGTCCAACTGGATGGCGAGCCGGCCGGCGACACGCCGTTCACGGTCGAGGTGCAGCCGGCGGCCATCGGCGTGCTGGTTCCCACGCCGGCGCCCTAGGTCGGGGCGCGCTGGACGCCGCGGTCCCGAGCGGCATATTCCACGGTAAGGAGGCGGCATGGGCCAGGAAGTCGATGCGATGATCTGCCGCGCGTGCGGCAATCAGGAGCGGGCCTCGGAGGGCTATCCCTGCGACGGGTGCGGTACGTTCATCTGTCTCATCTGTTCGATGCGCGGCGTGACCCTGTGCAAGGCGTGCCAGGCAAAGGCACAGGGGAGCGGGGCGCGGCCGGGCGCCTGACCCACGGCCCTTACCCCGCGAGCGCCGTCCGCGCCGCCGCCTTCACCTGATCCGACAGGTAGGACGCCGCCGTCACCGCCGCCGGACCCGACACGGCGTGGAGCCGGGCCGCCGCCACGATCTGCCGGCCGAGCGCGGTGTCCGTGTCGCGGTCGCTGAGCGGCTCCGCGAAGGCGACTGCGTTTTGGTAGTTCACGAAGGCCCGAAGCCCTTCCCGCACCTCTTGGAGATCGAGAATATTCCCCAGGTGCGCGGCGGCGACGACCTCGTCGAGGTCGACGCCGCTGAGCCCGAGCGCGGCCCCCAGCTTTCGCGCGGTCGCCGCCGTCTCCGCCCCGGCGGGGCGCACCTTCGCGGCGTGGTCGTGCCGATCCGCCAGGGCGGTCAAGGCGCGGATCGCCGCTTCCTGCAGATGCGAGGCGCCGTCCTCCAGCTCGCGAGTGCGAATCGCGACTTCCTTGGCGAGCCACGCCTCGAGCTGACGGCGCTCGATCTCCAGGTCACGGCGGCGCAGCGCCTGCGCGATCCGGAGGCCGAGCTCCTCGAAGTCCACCGGCTTGATGAGATAATCGAATGCGCCGAGCTTCATGCACTCGATCGCGGTGCGGGGGTCGTCCACGGCCGTGAGCATGAGAATGGCGAGGTCGTGGTTTTCCGCGAGCGCGAGTGGCACCAGCTCCACGCCGGTCATCTTCGGCATGCGGATATCGCACAGCATCAGGGCGAGGCTGGCATGGCGGCGCAGATGTCCCACCGCCTCTGCGCCGTCGACGGCGACGTACACCGTGTGACCCACGTGCTCGAGGTAGCGCCGGAGGGCGTTGCGGATGCTGGCCTCGTCGTCCACGACGAGCACCTGCTGAGGCTTCAGGGGAGCGGTGTCCACGCGCGCCCAACCTAAGGAGATCGGTCGACAGCGGCAAGCGCCGCTTGACGTCGTTTTCGCGCGACCTGCACACTTCGACCCACGATGAGTGCACCGTCCCCCGCCCTCACCAGCGTGTCCGGTATTCTGGTCGGGCACGCAGGCGATCCTGACGCCGCTACGGGCTGTACCGTGGTCCTGGGGCCGCCGGAGGGCCTCGTCGCTGCCGCGCATACGCGCGGGCGCGCCACCGGCACACGGGAGCTGGACGCACTGTCCCCCCGGCATCTCGTGCCCCGGATCCACGCGATCCTTCTCACCGGCGGGTCGGCGTACGGCCTGGGCGCGGCCGACGGCGTGATGCGGTGGCTGGCGGAGCGGCAACGTGGGTTTCCTGTCGGCGTCACCGTGGTGCCCATCGTGCCCGCCGCCGTGATCTTCGACCTGGCGATCGGGGCCGCGGATCGGTGGCCGCTGCCCGCGGACGGCTATCGGGCCTGCGAGGCCGCCACGGAGACGGTCGCCGAGGGATCGGTCGGAGCGGGCACCGGGGCGACGGTCGGCAAGGTGCTCGGGGCGGATGGCGCGATGAAGGGCGGCGTCGGGACCTGGGCGGTGCGTCGCGACTCCCTCGTCGTCGGCGCGCTGGCGGTGGTGAACGCGTTCGGTGATGTGCGCGATGCCACCGGCGCGATCGTCGCGGGCGCCCGCCGCGACGGGGCGTTCGTGGACACGCGCCGGTACCTCGCGGAGGGCGGCGGCCCGTTCGGAAATTTCGCGCGCGCGGGCGCGAACACCACCCTCGTCGTCGTCGCAACCAATGCGCGTCTCGGACGGCTCGACCTGCGCGACCTCGCCGAGATGGCCGCAGACGCGCTCGCGCAGCGCATCGCACCGGCCGGCTCCCAGTTCGACGGGGATATCGTCTTCGCGGCCTCGACGGGCGCGCTCCCCGACCAGTCGCCGGTCGCCGTCGAGATGCTCGCGCAGGACGCCGCGGCGACGGCGATCGAGCGCGCCGTGCGGACGGCGACGGGCTTGCGGGGTATTCCAGGGTTGGCGGACGGGTGAGCCGCCACTCCCGCCCCGACTCCCGTGAGTATGTTTCGACCATGCGCCGGCTCATTCTTTTCGATATCGACGGGACGCTGCTCTGGTCCGACGGCGCCGGGCGGGTCGCAATCCGTGCAGCGCTCGTGGCCGAATTGGGCACCGCGGGGCCGATCGACGGGTTCCGCTTCGACGGCAAGACCGATCCGCAGATCATTCAAGAACTGCTGAGGCTGGAGCGGCACCCCGCCGCATCCAGCCATGACCACGTGGAAACAGTCTGTCGCCGGTACGCCGCGCTGCTCGAGGCGGAGCTCCGCCGGGGGACGCGGCGCATGGAGATCTTCCCGGGCGTGCTCGCGCTCCTCGATGCGTTGGAGGCCCGGGAGGATGCCCTCGTCGGACTCCTGACCGGCAACATCATCGAGGGAGCGCGCCTCAAGCTCCGAGCGGCGGGCATCGATCCGGACCGGTTTCGGGTCGGTGCCTACGGCTCGGACGCGGCGGAGCGGTCGCGGCTGCCGGCGATCGCGGCCGAGCGCGCCGCGCCGCTGATGGGACGCACGCCCACTGGCCGGGAGATCGTGATCGTCGGCGACACGCCCGCCGACATGACGTGCGGACGCGAGGTGGGCGCCCGAGCCATCGGCGTGGCGACCGGGGCGTTCTCCGTGACGGAGCTCGAGGCGGCCGGCGCGGCCACGGCGTTCGAGAGCTTCGCCGATTGGGCGGCTGCGCTCGCCGTGCTGGTGGCATGAGCAGTCCGACCGTCCTGCTCCCAGTCCGCATTCCCGAGATGGGTCCCTACCTCGGCAAGCTGGTCGCCGGCACCGGTCGCGCGCCGGGTGGCCTCTCACTGGAGGCGGTACGTCTCGGCCTGGTGACCCGGGTCTTCGAGAGCGCGGGCGCGGCGCGCCGGCTGGCGGCACGGGATGAACGGGACGCCGCTCTCGCAGCCGTGGGCCGCGTCGCCTGGCTCGTGGCGTGGGACGAGGCGGTGACCACGATCGCCGAACGGCTGGCGCTGCGCGTGGACCGCCGGATCGAGGCCGAGGCGCGCGCGGTGCGCGTGCCCCGCCGTCGCCGTCGCCGCCTCGCCCTCGATGCGGCGGAGCGCCGCGCGCTCACCGGTCGGTTGGGCGCTGCCGGCGCGCCGCTCGTCTCCGCGCTGGACGCGTTGGAGCGAGCGACCGGCCCGGCGCGCGCTGCCACGGGCTTCGACCGAGCCGCGCTGGAGGACTGGCAGGACGCGCTCAAGGTCGCCGCTCAGCGACTCGAGGCGTCGTGGCTCGCGCTGGAGGAGGCGGTCGCCCGAGAGGCGGCGTATTGGGAGCGGGTCGCCGACCAGGTCGCCGCGTGGCGCAAGCCGTTGTGGCCCGTGGTCGTGGTGGGGGTGCTCCTGCTCGCCGGCGCCGCATCGCTCGGGCTGGTGATGGGTGGCTACCTCGCGCCCCCGCCGTGGCTCGCTGACTGGTGGCAGGCGGCGTTCGGCCCGTGACGCCCGTCGCGATCGGTATCGATTTGGTGGAGGTGCGGCGGGTCGTGCGGTTGCTGGAACGCAAGGGCGAGCGCGCGTGGCACCGATTACTCACCGCTCAGGAGCGCGACTACTGCCATGCGCAGGCCGTCCCGGCGCGCCACGTGGCGGTGCGGCTCGCGGCGAAGGAGGCCGCCTACAAGGCCTTGGCCGACGGCACGGACATGGGGGTCATCGGCTGGCGCGACGTGGAGGTCGTGCGCCAGGCGGACGGACGCCCGACCCTCGTGCTGCACGGGCGCGCACGGACCACCGCGTCCCGCCTTGGGGTCACCAGCTTCCTCGTCTCCCTGACCCACACGGCGAGCCAGGCGGCCGCCGTGGTGGTCTTGTTCCGCTCGTCATCGAGTCACCCCACGCATCACGCCAGGTGACGTTGCGTCCCGTTCCGCTTTCGGCGTAGATTCCGCGCGCACAAAACCACTTGAGAATGATTATCAACCCTGCCGGACCTCGGCTCGTCCTTGCTGCGCTGCTGGCGCTCGCGTTGGCCACACCGGTCGCCCTGTGGGGCCAGCACGATGACGTGGCGACGGCGCGCCGGATCGCCGACGTCACGGCCATCGCGGTCGCCGAGTATGGGGCCGGGGTCCAGCACGGCCGGGTCGTGCAACCCGCTGAGTTGGAGGAAGCACGACTCTTCCTGGCCGAAGCGCGGCGGAGTGCCGATGGGCTCGGGCCGACCGCGCGCGGGAGCGTGCTTCCGCTCCTCGACCGGATGATTGCGCAGGTCGCCGAGCTCGCGCCGCTCGTCGCGGTCGAGACCGCCTTGGGCGAGCTTCGCGAGGTGCTGGGCCGCGCCGTCGGCGCCCCGCTCGATCCGCTGCCACGGACTGCGCCGTCGCTGGCGCGCGGCGCCGAGCTCTACGCTCGCGCCTGCGCCCAATGCCATGGCGACGGTGGCCGCGGCGACGGGCCGCTGGCGGCGAGACTGGAGCCGCCCCCGCCGGATCTCACCGACTCGACACTCCGCGCGACCAGCCCGCTCGAGTTCTTCCGCAAGATCAACGTCGGCGTGGCCGGTACCGCGATGCCGGCGTTCGGCGACCAGTTGTCGCTCGACGAGCGTTGGGCGCTGGCGCTGTACGCCGCGACGCTCCGCCACTCCGCGGAGGCGCGCGACCGCGGCCGGGAACGGTTGCGCGTGCGGTGCGCCGGGTGCGTCGTTCTGGTCAGTGGCTTCGACGCGACCGCCGCGTTGAGCGACACGCAACTCGACTCGCTGTTGGCGGCCACGGCGGCGCCGGCCATCGCGCCCGCCGACCGCAGCGATCTCGTGGCGTACGCCCGCGCGGCGGGGGCGGTGGAAGAACTGGGTGCGGACCGGTCGCTCGAGGGCGCTCGAACCGTAGCCCGGAGCGAGATGCTGGCCGACGAGGCCGTACGGATGGCGGCGAGCGGCGACGGGGAGGCTGCGGCGCGACGCGCGCTCGATGCCTACCTCGTGTTCGAGGGGATCGAGCGCACCACGCGGGCGCGCGATCCTCGGGCTGCCGCTCGCGTGGAGCGCGCGTTCGCCGACTTCCGGATGGCCGTCGCGACGGGGGACCCCGCGCAGGTGGGCCAGACGCGCGGGGAGGTCGCGGCGGCGCTGGACGCCGCCGCTGCCAGCCTCGCCGCCGGCCGGTCGCCCGCGTCGCTCTTCGGACAATCGTTGGTGATCATGGTCCGCGAGGGGGTCGAAGCGATCCTGATCATCGGGGCGCTCGTCGCCTTCCTGACGAAGGCGGGCGTCTCGGAGCGCAAGCGCGACATCGGGGTTGGCGTCCTCGCCGCGCTCGCCGCGAGCGGCGTCACCGCGGCCGCGTTGGCCACGCTCTTCCGGCGCGCCGCGGCGCACCAGGAGCTGCTCGAGGGGCTCACGATGCTGGCGGCCGCGTTCGTGCTGTTCTGGGTCTCGTATTGGTTGATCTCGAAGATCGAAGCACGCAAGTGGCAGGATTTCGTGCGCGGCCAGATGCAGCGAGCGTTGGCGACCCGCCGGAGCCTGGCGCTCGCCGCCGTGGCGTTCCTCGCCGTGTATCGCGAGGGCTTCGAAACGGTGTTGTTCTACGGGGCGCTCTTCAGCACCGCCGGCGGTGCGGCTGGGGCCACGACCGGGGTGGTGGCCGGGATCGTCCTGGGGGCCGCTATGCTCGTGGCGATCTACCTGGGGATCTCGCGGTACGGCGTACGGCTTCCGTTGCGACCCTTCTTTACCGTGACCAGCACGCTCCTCTACGTAATGGCGTTCAGCTTCGCGGGTCAGGGCGTCGCGGAGCTTCAGGAAGCGGGGCTCATCTCGACCACGCCGCTCTCGTGGCTGCCCGACGTCCCCATGCTCGGCATCTTCCCCACGATGCAGACACTCGCGGTCCAACTCGTGCTGGCGGCGGCGTGTCTGATGGCGATCGTGTGGCTGTTCTGGTGGCAGCCGCGCGTCGCGCGGCGGACCGCCTCGGGGTAGGCGCCCTGGCCCTCCCGGCCGCCTCGGGCGAGGACGTCCGCTGGCCTCGCGCGGCGATTCGCCCCATAATAGCTCACTGCTCCCTCTCACACCTTGCATCATGCAACATCGATTCCTGGGCGTGGGGCGCCGCCCGCCAACTGAGCGGTTCTCATGAGCGGTATCGCCGCCGGCGCGATGCCGGCCCTCGAGCTGTGTTGCTTCGGGCCCCCTACCGTGCGCGTGGCGGGCGGCGAGCCGCCAGCGGACGTCCTGTGGCGCAAGCACCTCGCGCTGCTCTTCCATCTCGCCCTGTCCCCCAGCCGCGCCCGATCACGTGACCACCTGCTGGGGCTGCTCTGGCCGGAAAAGCAGGAGACCAAGGCGCGACACTCGCTCAACGAAGCCATCCGCCGGCTGCGGGCGAGCCTGGGTGCCGACCGCCTAATCTCCGAGGGAGACAGCCTGCGGCTGAACGGCGAGGGTCTCGACGTGGATGCGCTGCATTTCGACGCGGTCCGCGAGAAGGACCCCGCCGCCGCCCTGGCGGTCCTGCGGGGGGCGTTCCTCGAGGGCTTCACCGTCGCCGACGCGCCCGAGTTCGAGGACTGGGCGGCCGCCCAGCGGGCGCGCTACCGGGGCGCGGCGGTCGCGCTGCTCCTCCGCGAGGGCGAAGCGGCGCTGGCGGAGAGCCGCTGCACAGACGCCGCGGAGCTGGCGCGGCGCGCGCTGGACCTGAGCCCCGTGTGGGAGCCGGCGACGCATCTGCTGATGCGAGCCGGAGCGCTCATGGGCGACGCCGCCGGTGCACTCGCGGCATTCCACGCGTTCACCCAACGGCTTGACGCGGAAATCGGCGAACAGCCCGGCCGTGAGCTGCGGGCGCTGGCAGAACGCGTGCGCACCGGGCGGTGGCAGCGAACGGCGCCCGAAGACGTCGAGCGCGAGCCGCCCCTGATGGGCCGGCCGCGGGCGCACAGCGCGGCGTTCGCGCTCGTGGAGAGCGGGCTGACGAGTGGGGCGCAGTGCATTGCGGTGACCGGCGAGCCCGGCATGGGCAAGACCCGCTTGCTCGACGAGTGCGCGGAGCGGTTGGCGCTGGCCGGCGCGGTGCTGGCGGTGGCGCGTCCCCTCGCGAGCGATCACGACGCCCCCTGGAGCACGCTCCGGCTCCTGGCGCGGTCGGGACTCGCGTCGGCACCCGGCGCGCAGGCTGCCGATCCGCAGGCGCTCGGCGTACTCGCCGCCCTGGATCCCGTGCTGGCGGAGCGCGTGACGCCGCGCGAGCCCCGTGATCACACCGAGGTGGCGGCCGCGCTCGAGTCGCTCCTGGCGGCGATCGCGGATGAGCAGCCGGTGGGGGTCGTGCTCGACGAGGCGCACTACGCGGACGGAGCCACCATCGGGGCCATCGGTGCCGCGATTCGCCGTCTCCGATCCGCGCGCGTGGTCCTCCTGCTGGCCATCGATCCGACCGCGGAGAACCAGCCACGGGAACTGCTGGATCTCCGGCGCGAGGTGGGTCGGGGTCTCCCCGGGGGCGGCGTGCAGCTCCACCCGTTCTCCCTCGAGGAGCTTCGCGAGCTGGTAGATCGGTACGCCAACTGGTGTCGGCGGCCGGACGATCGGGACCGGCTCGCCCGGCGGCTGAACCATGAGACCGGCGGCAATCCGTTCCTCGCCGTGACCCTGCTGCGCGGCCTCGATCGGACCTCGACGCTCAAGGACGACCTGCTCACGTGGCCGAGCCGCGCGGCCACGCTGGAGAGCCCGCTTCCGTTTTCGGTGCCGGAGCTGGCCCGGCTCGCCATCGTCGCGCGCGTCGGGGAGCTGGACGAGCCCGAGCTGCGGGTCCTGCGGGCCGCCAGCACCGGCGGGACGGCGCTGGATCTTGGGTTGATCGCCGCCCTGACCGAACTGCCGGTCGAACAGGTCGAGGCGCACCTCGACCGACTCGAGCAGCGCCGCTTCGTGACCTACGACGGGACGCGCTATGCATTCACGGCCGCGCTGATTGCCCAAGTTGTGCGTCAGGAGTGCATGCCGCCCGGCCAGCGCCAACGGCTCCGGCGTCGTGCCGCCGAGGTGCTGGCGGGCCGCGACGATCTGGAGTCGCGGGTGTTGCGGGCGGAGCTATTGGCGAAGGTCGATCCCGGACCGGCGGCATGCCGGGAGGCCGTGAGCGTGGCGGAATATGCGTTGGACGCCGGTTCGATCCGGACGGCGCGTCGGGCGCTCTTCGCCGCGGTGCGGGCCGCCGGGGACGGCGATCAGGCGCTCCGAACGCAGATCGCCGCACTCCAGGCCCGGCTGGTCTGAGTCGGCACGGGTGACGAACGGTGGGGGCGGGGGTCCCTCCGGCCCCGCGCCCCCGGCCGGGGCGTCCTCGTGGAGCGAGGAAAGGTGAGTGCCTCCGGCTTCCGTTCGCGTTTTCTCGTCACCTGCGGCGGCCCTCGGAATCGCCGAGTCCGCCGGCGCCACCATCGCCTCCGTCATCAGCCGGCGGCTGCACCGCGACCGGGATGTCCGTCCGGCGATCGTTCGGCGACGCCAAGACCGGATCCGTCATTCCCGAATACCGGGTGCACGCGAGGAGGGTAAGGACCGAGCCCACCACCGCGAGCATCGTTGCGCATCGCAGGAAACCCGCCTGGTCCTGCCTGGGGCCTAGGCTACGACTCGGCGGCCAATTGGGGAACATCTCCTGGCGCACGGGTGTCAACTCGTTGGCAGAGCGCAGCTTGGACACGTCCGGCGGCGGGGCGTCGCCTTGCCGCGCCGTCGCCAGCCCCCCAAGTTCACGCAGACCAACAAGGCGCGTCGCCATTAGCCGAGAGGTGCTCCCGCTGGTCCGTCGGGCGCTGGCCGGGCGCTATACGGTCGATCGCGAGGTTGCCCGCGGCGGAGCCGCGCGCGTGTTTCTCGCGTACGGCACCGACGGTAAGCCGGTAGCCCTGAAGGTCCTCCACCCCGAGCTCATCGTTTCGGTGACGTCAGAGCGCTTCCTGCGCGAAGTCGCTTTCCTCGCCCAGATCAGTCATCCGCGGATCCCGAAGCTGGTCGATTGGGGAGAGAGTGAGTGGTTAGTCTGGTACGTCATGCCGTTCGTCGAGGGGCCGAGTCTCCGCGAGCACGTCGCGCGAGTGCGCTGGGTGTCGCTCAGCGACACGGCACGGATTGCCGATGACCTTCTGGAGGTGCTCAGCTTCGCGCACGGGAAAGGGATTGTGCATCGAGACGTGAAGCCGGAGAACGTCGTCCTCTCTCCGAAAGGGGCGGTGCTGTTGGATTTCGGCATTGCCCGGGCGATCGCGCAGGCGGGAACCGACCGGCTGACCCGCTCGGGGTTCGCGGTGGGGACGTCGGCCTACATGAGCCCGGAGCAGGCGGAAGGTTCACCCGACATCGACCACCGGAGCGACCTCTACTCGTTGGGCTGTGTGCTGTTCGAGTGTCTCACGGGTCGGCCGCCGTTCACCGCGCCGCGCAACGACGTCGTGCTCCGGCTCCACCTGGAAGGGAACGTCCCCGACCTTCGGGCCCTGCGCGCCGACGCGCCCGATGAGCTGGTGGGGGCGATCGGACGGGCATTGGCGACCAAGCGGGACGATCGCTGGCAGAGCGCCGGCGAGATGCGGCGGGCACTCGCCGGCGGGTAGCGGCGCCGCACGGCGGTCGGGGTGGCTAGGGAGGGGCGCGCCGGGGCCGCAGGCGTTCGAGATCCACTGAGAGGGCCCCGGTGTTCGTCCACCAGGTTGCCAGCAGCGCCGCGCCGACGCTCGCGACGGCGAGGCTCGCCAGTTGCGCAATGGTGAACGCGCCGAACACGCGGTCGTCCTTGGCGCGGAGGAACTCGATCAGAAACCGCTCGAGCCCGGCGCATACGAGGTAGAGCCCGAACAGCCAGCCGACCGCATGCCGGTGCGCGCGCAGCCGCCACATCAGCGCGAAGGCAGCGAGCATGATGGCCACCTCATACAGCTGGGTCGGGTGCACCGCCAGCACTTCGGAGGGGCTCACGCCGGGGGGGTGGCTCACCCCGAATTGAGAGCTGAGATACGCGGCCGTGGACGGCGGCATCCCCTCTGGAAAGCGCATGCCCCAGGGAAGACTCGTGGGCACGCCGTAGTCGTCCTGGACGAGGAAACACCCCACCCGTCCCAGCGCGTACCCCACGGCGAGTCCCGGTGCCGTGAGCTCCATGGTGAACCGTACGGGCACGCGACGCACCAGGCTCATGCCCACGACCGCGAGAAAGCCCCCGAGAAAACCCCCGTACCACACCATGCCGCCCCGTGAGAATAGTGCGCGGAGGTCGCCGTAGAGGAGGGCGTAGTAGATCTTGGCGCCCACGATGCCGCCCACCACCGCGGCCACGATGACGTCGGCGGCGTACTCCTCGCGGAGCCCCCGGCGCCCGAGCTCGAGCTGCATGACCCAGCCACCCATGAGGAAGCCGACCATCACCATCAGGCCGTAGCCCGTGATCTCGAGCGGGCCCAGATGGAAGGTGAGCGGATAGACGGTCATGCGCTCACGCGGACGATGGGGAGAGCGCGGGCCCGCGCTCGAGGCCGGGCCATGGTAGGCGGGAATCGGCGTCGAGGAACTGGTCGCTCGTCTCCCCCCGTTCGAGGTGGAACCAGCCCGCCCGCGCGATCATCGCCGCATTGTCCGCATTGAGCCGGGGCCGTGCGACGGCGACGTGCGCCTGGCCGGCGAGCGCGGCGGCCATCCGCTCGGCGAGCGGGCGGTTGCACGCGACCCCGCCGCCCAGCACGACGGTCCGATAGCCGGTCTGCTCCACGGCCGCCTGGGTCTTCGCGACGAGCACGTCGGTCACTGCCTGCTGAAACGACGCCGCGAGGTCGGCGCGGTCCCGAGCGAGGCTCGAGGAGTTCCGCACGGCGTAGAGGACGGCCGTCTTGAGGCCGCTGAACGAGAAGTCGAACCCGCGGCCCAGCATCGGGCGCGGTAGATCAAAGCGGGGCGTCCCCTCCCGCGCGAGGCGTTCAATCGCGGGTCCACCAGGGTAGCCCAGCTCCAGCATGCTGGCCACCTTGTCGAACGCCTCGCCGGCCGCGTCGTCGCGCGTTTCCCCGAGTGCGCGGTAGCGTCCCCACTCGGGCACGTCGAGCAACAGCGTATGGCCGCCCGAGACGATGAGCGCGACGAAGGGCGGAGCGAGCGCCGGGTCCTCCAGCGTCGGGGCGAACACGTGCCCTTCGAGATGGTGGACGCCGATGAGTCGCTTGCCGGCGGCCGCGGCGAGAGCTTTGGCGTGGCACACGCCCACGAGCAGCGCACCCACGAGCCCCGGACCCGCGGTGACGGCAATCGCGTCCACCCCAGCAAACGGCACGCCCGCCTCCGCGAGGGCGCGGTCGACGACGGGACCCAGCGCGGTGAGGTGCGCGCGGCTGGCGAGCTCGGGCACGACGCCGCCGAAGACCGCGTGTACATCCTGCGACAGGATCACGAGGCTCGCCAGCTCGGGCCCGCGACGGTCGCGTACGAGGACCGCGGCCGACGTCTCGTCACACGAGGTTTCGATGCCGAGGACGACGTCGATCAGCGGACCCTCCGCCGTACGACAACGCTGTCCGGCGTGGCCCGCGCGGCGAACCCGGGCGGCGGGAGAGCGTCCAGCCGCACGGCCTGCTCCGGCTCGCTGCCCCCGATAGCGGCGACGATCTGGACGCTATCCCGGGTGAGGCGAGCGAGGCGGCCGCTCGGGCCGCGGAGCGTGACGCTCACTGCCGGCGGGTCGCTCACCCACGTGCCGCGCCGGTCGGACGACACCTCGACCGGCACGCCCATGAGCACGCGCTCGGAGACCCGCGCCACGTCCACGGCGATCTCCACCTCGCGCTGGGATGCCCGGACCACCCCCAACGCCGCCGTATCGATTGCGACCGGTCGCCGTACGGGCGCGCTGACACCGGTGAGCTCCAGCGGCAACGTGGCCACAGACGCCACGCGCTGCACCGCCGCCTGAGGCCCGCGCACGACCAACGAGTTCGGGACCACCGCGACGCCCCCGATCTGGGCAAATCCCGAATCGGTGCGCACCGTGACCCGCGGCACCACGGGGACGGTCCGGCGGGCCACGTCGTCGAGCCGCACGGTGATCAGGCGCGGCTGCACCTCCTGGGGCTTCACGTCCGCCCCCTCCACCGCCAGATCCGAGAGGCTGAGCTCCAAGAGGTATTCGCTACCGCTCACCGTGTCGGGGATGGCCTTCCGAATGACCGGCGGCTGCGCATACAGCTTGATCAGTTCGCGGGACGAGCCGGCGTACAGCGCCTGCACCGGCGGGAGCTGGCGCGTCAGCGTGCGGCCGGGCGGCTCCTCGACGACGAGCTGCACCGGCACGAGCTGCGTCGTCGGCTCCTCGGCCGCGACGGCGGCCCACAGCACGGTGGCGAGCCCAAGGGCGGTGAGCTTCATATGCCAGTTGGTGGTGACCCACGCCTTGAGCGTGGCGACCACGTCGCGCCACGTCATGACCCGCCGCCCTCGAGCAAGCGGCGGAACAGCGCCTGCTGCGCTGGGTGATCCCATTCCGTCGCGCCGATCACCTTCTTCACGATCACGCCGTCACGGTCGATCACAAAGCTCTCGGGGACCCCGGTGGTTTGGTACGCCCGTTCGATCCGTCCCGAGGGATCGTGCAGGATCTCGAAAGTGAGCTGGCGCTCCTGTACCCACGACCAGACCTTGTCCGGTTCCGCGTTGTCGACGCTCACCGCGAGGATCCGCAGCCCTTCGGGCCCGAGCGCCTCGTGCAGGCGCTGCATGGACGGCATCTCCCGCTCGCAGGGGAGGCACCACGTCGCCCAGATGTTGACGAGCAGCACCTCCCCCCGGTACTCGTCGAGCCGCACCGAGTCGCCGGCGGGCAGGCGCATCGCGCGGACATCGGGCGCTTCGCTGCCCACCCCCACTGGCGTGAGCCCCGGCGAGAGCGCAAGCCCCGCGCCGAGGGCGCCGCCCAGGACGCCGACGATCACCAGCACGAGGACCCATTGGCCGCGATGCGTCATCGTCAGGCCGCCGCGAAGCAGCGCTTCCGCAGCTCGCTCACTTCGCGCCCGGGGTCGTCGGCCCGGAAGATCGCAGAGCCGGCGACGAAGGTGTTGGCGCCCGCCGCGTGCGCCACGTGAATCGTATCGCGCGAGATGCCCCCGTCCACCTCCAGGTGCGCCCCGCTGCCGTGCCCGTCGAGCAGCGCCCGGGCCCGCGCGATCTTCTTGGGCGACGTGGGAATGAACGTCTGCGCGGGGAACCCCGGATTCACCGTCATGACCAGCAGGAGATCGATGTCGTCGATCACCTCCTCGACGTACGACAACGGAGTGCCGGGATTGAGCGCCAGCCCCGCCAGCATGCCACAGGCCCGCACCTGCTGGAGTTGCCGCTGCACGTGCGCCGTGGTCTCCGGGTGAAAGGTGAACACCGACGCGCCCGCCTCGGCGAATGGGGCGATGTACCACTCCGGGCGCTCGACCATGAGGTGGACGTCCAAAGGCAGATCGGTGATCCGGCGCAGGGCGGCGACCAGATCGGCCCCGAAGGTGAGGTTGGGCACGAAGTGCCCGTCCATCACGTCCACGTGAATCCAGTCGGCGCCGCCCGCCTCGACCGCCGCGATCTGCGCGGCCAGGCGGGCCAGATCGGCGCTGAGCACGCTGGGCGCTATCCGGATATCGTGCGTCACGGGTTCCGCTCCCGCGCGATGGTCACCATCACCGCCGTTCCGGGCGCCGCGAGCGTCCCGGGGGCGGGGGTCTGGGTGATGATGGTCCCCGGCACGTCCGTCGGCGACGTGCGGAGCAGCGTCGTGCCGAGCACGAGCGTCACCGCCTGGAGGGCCGACTGCGCCTCGACCTCGGTGAGCCCGATCAAGTTCGGTACCGTAATGGTAGGAGCACCGAGGCTGACCACAAGCGTCACGTCAGCCCCCGGCACGAGCGCCGTCCCCGCCGGCGGACGGGTCGTCACCACCACGTCCTTGGGTGCCGGCGACTGCGCCTGTTCCACTCGCGCGACGCGCAGCCCCGCCGCGCTGACCAGCCGCGTCGCGAGCCGCTGCTCGTACCCCACGAGATCGGGGACGGGCACGCGCTGCGGCCCGGCGCTCACCTGGATGCGCACCTCTGTGCCCTCGGGCACCGCCACGCCGGCCGGCGGGTTCTGCCAGACCACCTGTCCCCGGGGCGCCGTCGGATGCATCACGCCCTCCGCGGCGCCCGGCGTGAGGCCCGACCGCGTCGTCACCGCCTCCGCCACCTCCTGCGTCATCCCGATGAGCGGTGGCACCACCGTACTCGACGCGAAAATCGGCGCGGGGAAGAGCAGCAGCGTCGCGACCAGGTACCCCACCAGGAACGTCCCGGCGAACGTCGCGAGCCAGATCACGGGTCGGTGGCTCCGGGCATACGCCAGTCCTCGGGCGACGTGGTCGCTTGCGGCCTGCCAGTCGAGCCCCCCGGGGCGGGAACGGCGGAACCTCACCTGAGCCTTCGCAGACGCGCCCCGTAGCCGCCATCGCTCGCCTGATCCGGCGGAAACAGGAGCAGATCGTCCCCGTCACGGGCGAAGTCCGGATGCCGCTCGAGAAACCGACTCACTTGCGCCTCATTTTCTTCCGGCTCCACGGAGCACGTCAGATACACCACCAGCCCACCGGGGACCACCGCCCCGGACACCCCGTCCAAAATAGCCTCCTGGAGCCGCACGAGGTGTCCGAGCCGCGACGCGGTGAGCCGCCACCGCGCATCGGGATGCCGGGCCATCGTGCCCGTCGCGCTGCACGGGGCGTCCACCAGGGCCGCGTCCATCCGGCCCGGACCGACCGGCGACTGGCGGGCGTCGGCCACCATGAGCGCGACCCCGGGCGCCGCTCGCTCGACGGTGCTCCGCAGGCGGGCCAGGCGCGCCCGGCTCCGGTCCGAGGCCAGTACCCAGCGCCCGGCGGCCAGGGCGACGCTCTTGCCGCCGGGCGACGCGCATGCGTCCCAGACCGTCGCGCCGCGCGGAATGCCGGCGAACCTGAGGAGCCGAACCTGCGCGGCATCCTGCACGATGAACGCCCCAGCGGCGTAACCCGGCAGCGATCGCACGGGCCGGGAGTCGAGCGCCAGACCCGCGTCAAACGGGGCGGCGCGGAACGGAATGTCCGCCTGGGCGAGCGCGGCCTCGAGTTGGTCCCGGGTCCAGCGCGCGGGCTGCAGTACGAGGGGTGGCCGGCTGTTGTTGTGACGCAGCAACGCCTCGGTCCGCTCGGCGCCGTACCGCGCCACCCAGCGGTCCACCAACCAGGCGGGATGCGAGTACCGCTCCGCAAGCCCGCCCGTCTCCACGCCGGGCGGATCCGCGAGCGATCCCTCGGCCGCGACCCGCCGGAGCACGGCGTTCACCAGGCCCGCCGCCCGGGCGCCGCTTGTTCGCTTCGCCACTTCCACCGTCGTCTGCACGGCGGCGTAGGGCGGAATTCGCGAGAGGTGGAGGAGTTGGTAGGCACCGATGCGGAGCACGTCGCGGAGGTCGGGCGCCGTGCCATGCCACCCGGCGCGGACCAGCGGGGCAAGGCGCCGATCGAGCGTGCGCCGTGTTCGGAGCACGCCGGCGGCGATCTCGTGGGCGAGCCGCCGGTCCGGCTCGCCGAGCGAGCCCAGCGCGCGGGCCAACGCCCGGTCGAACGGGTGACCCGCGCTCACGTCCCGGAGGATCGTGAGGGCGGCGCTCCGGGCCGCCGTTCCCTCGGTGTCGGTCAGCCGAGCATGCCGGTGGTGGGGCTCGACGGCACGGCGATCTCCCGCTTCGGCATCCGACCGGCGAGATAGGCCCATCGGCCCGCCTCGACCGCATGGCGCATCGCCCGCGCCATCGACACCGGATCCGCCGCCGCGGCCAACGCCGTGTTCATCAGGATGCCGTCGACCCCTTGCTCCATCGTCACGCACGCGTCGGAGGCCGTGCCCACGCCGGCGTCCACGATGACCGGCACGGACAGTCGGCGCTTGATCGTGCGGATGCTGTACGGGTTCATCAACCCGAGCCCGCTGCCGATAGGGGACGCCAACGGCATGACGGCGGCGCACCCCGCGTCCTCCAGTCGGAGTGCGGTGACCAGGTCATCGTTCGTATAGGCCATGACCTGGAAGCCCTCCCGAACGAGGGTCCCCGCTGCCACCAAGAGTCCCGCCGTGTCCGGCAGCAGCGTCTCCTCGTCGCCGATCACTTCCAGCTTGATGAACGCGTTGAACCCCGCTTCCCGCGCCAGGCGCGCGTAACGGATCGCATCGTCGGCCGTGTAACAACCGGCGGTGTTGGCGAGGAGGAAGTGCCGCTCGGGATCGAGGTGGTGCAGGATACTCTCGGCCTTCGTCCGATCGAGATCCACCCGACGGACCGCCACCGTCACGATCTCGGCGCCGGACGCCTCGATCGCGTGAACCATGGTGGCGTTGTCCCGGTACTTGCCCGTCCCGACCATCAGCCGCGAGCGGAACGCGCGCCCGCCGACGGTGAGCGGCACGTCGACCGTCGCGGCGACTGTGGTGGTCATGGGAACCCCCCTCCTCCGTGAACGGACGTCCGGTGGCTCACCCGCCGCCCACGAAATGGACCAACTCGACCTGGTCTCCCGGCTGGAGGCGCGTGCGCTCGAGCGCGGCCCCACGCACGATCTCGCGGTTGAGCTCGACGACCACGCTGCGCGGGTCGAGATCGAGCGAACGCAGGAGATCGAGCAGAGACGAGCGGCCGTTCAGCTGCCGTTGCTCGCCGTTCACGATCACGGTAACGGCGGGATCGCGCTCGATAGATCGCATCGCCTGGTCGTCCTTTCCTCGATCGCTCGGCCGCCCGCACGTGCCTCGCGATCTGGTTCGCCGCCTGATCGCGGCATTCCCCCGCCCTAGCGTGCTTCCTGCCCTAAAGATACCAGCATGGCGCGCGCAGCCGAACCGGGATCGGCCGCCCGCCACAGGGCGCCGATCGCCGCAACGCCGAAGGCGCCCGCCTCCACACAGCTCCGGACCCGCGGGGGCGTGATCCCTCCGATGGCGATCACCACCGCGGGCTGCGCCGCGGCGATGGCCGCCACCCCCAGACCGCGCCGGTTCGGATGCGTCGCCGTTTCCCAGATGGGTCCCAGCATCACGTAGTCAGCGCCGTCGGCGGCGGCGGCGCGCGCCGCCGCTGGCGTATGAGTCGAGCGGCCCACCGCAACCGCGCCACCCACCACGCGGCGAGCGGCGGCGAGCGGGAGACCCGCGGCGGGGAGGTGCAGCCCCGCGGCGCCCGCGGCTTGGACGAGGTCCGCGCGGTCGTTCACGAACACCGTCGCCCCGAGCTCGCGGAACAGCGCCGCGATCTCGAGCAGCAGCCGGGCCTCCCGGGTGCGCGAGCGGACGTGCAACGCGATGGGGCCGGCGGCGGCGAGGGCCCCAGCGCGGGCGGCCAGGTCGGGCAGGGACAGGACGTCGTCGTCGGTGACCGCGTGGAGGCGCGGGACCGGCCGGCTCATTCGAGCCGGGCCGCTCGTCATGCCAGTCGGTCCCCCTTCACGACGGGGCGACCCCGCAGCCACCGGGAGGCGGCCATGCGATGCCGGCCCGCGGGCTGGACGTCCAGGAACTGCAGCGCGCCGTCGCCGGCGGCGACGACGAACGCCGGATCGGTCTCCACGACTTCCCCGGGGACCTCGTCGGTCTCCCATTCGTCGGCGGCCCGGGGCCCGAACAGCTTGAGCGTGCGTCCGCGCAGGGTGGTCCACGCCCCGGGCCGGGGGTCGAAGGCCCGCACGCGGCGCGCGACGTGGGCAGCCGGTTCCTTCCAGGTGATGCGGGTCAACTCGCGGGTGATCTTGGGCGCGTAGGTGGCGCGGCTCGCGTCCTGCGGGACAGGCTCCACGGTGCCGGAGTCGAGCAGCGTGAGGGCTTCGACCAGGGCCAGCGCGCCCAGTTCCGCGAGACGCACGCCCAGCTCACCACCCGTCTCGTCGGGCGCGATGGGGGTCGCGTGTTGGTGAAGGATCGGGCCGGTGTCCATTCCCTGGTCCATTTGCATGATGGTGACGCCGGTCTCCTCCAGCCCGAAGAGCACGGCGTGCTCGATGGGAGCGGCGCCGCGCAGCTGGGGGAGGAGCGAGGCGTGCACGTTCACCATGCCGAGCCTCGGGGTCGCCAGCAGCTCCGGCCTCAGGATGTGGCCGTAGGCGGCCACGACGCCGAGGTCCGGCGCGAGCGCGCCAAACTGTTCCACGAACGCGGGATCGTTGGGGCTGGCCGGCTGCAGGACCGGCAGCTCCTCTTCCTGGGCGACGACCTTGATGCGAGGCGGGACGAGGCGGGAACGGGAGCGGCCGCGCGGCCGGTCGGGCTGCGTCACGACGGCCGCCACATCGAATCCCTCGCCCAAGAGCGCCCGGAGGGACGGCACCGCGAACTGGGGCGTCCCGAAGAAGACGATGCGCACTGTCAGAGCTTCGCCGACTTGTCGGCCGCGGGTGCCACCTCCTTCAGGTGACCCGATTGTCCCTTGCGGAGCTTCTGCCATTTCCGAAGCAACATGCGGCGCTTGAGGGGGCTCAGGCGGTCTAGGAACAGGATCCCGTCCAGATGATCGATCTCGTGCTGGATCGCGCGGGCCTTGAGGTCCTCGGCGGCGACGCGCACGCGCTCGTTGTCGAGGGTGGTGGTCTCCACGACCACCCGCCGCGCCCGGTCGACGTCGGCGTAGATCTCGGGGATCGAGAGACACCCTTCCTCGCCGCGTACGCTGTCCTCGCGCTCGACGATCACGGGATCGATCAGCACGACGGGGTCGTCGTTCTCGGTCTCCACGACGGCCGCGCGCCGGCCGATCCCGATCTGGTTGGCGGCGAGCCCCACCCCATGGTCCGCCCGCATCGTGTCGAACAGGTCTTCGACGAGGCGACGGATCTCGTCATCCACCTGGCCCACCGGACCGGCGGGTTCCCGCAGGATCGGCGAGCCCAGCAAGTGGATGGGCTGGACGCTCACGAGCCGCTCTCCTCCCCGGCGCCCACTTCCGCGATCCGCTCGCGCCGCACCACGAGGCGCGACTCGCCGCTCTTGATCGTGATCTGGCTGTCCTTGATGTGCACCACCTCGCCGACGATGCCGCCCGTGGTGATCACGCGATCGCCCTTCTTGATCTCAGCGAGCCGCGCCTTGTGCCGCTTCTCTTGCTGCACCTTGGGACGGATGATGAGGAAATAGAAAATCGCCATGATCGCGGCGATCTGCACGAGGAAGATCATCCCGCCGGACCCCGGCGAGCCGGAGGGGGCGAACAGCAGCAGGGCGAAGAGTCGGTCGGGCGTCACGTGGCGTTCCGTCCGTGGTAGCGAGTCAGCCAGTCGCGGTGCCAGGCCTCGAAGGACCCGGCGGCGATCGCCCGGCGCGCCGCCTCGGCGAGCCGGATCAAGTATCGGACGTTGTGCAGCGAGAGGAGCCGCAATCCCAAGAGCTCGTTCGCCACGAAGAGATGCCGGAGATACCCCCGCGAGTACGTGCGGCACGTCTCGCAATCGCACTCGGCGTCAAGGGGACCGGGATCCGTCCGATGGGCGGCGTTCCGAATGTTGAGCGGCCCGTCCGGGGTGAACGCCGAACCGTTGCGGCCGTTGCGGGTCGGGGCCACGCAGTCGAACAGATCCATGCCGCGTGCCACGGCCCGCAGGAGGTCGTCCGGAAAGCCGACTCCCATAAGATAACGCGGGAGCGCGGGCGGCAACGTCGACCCGACGGCGTCGAGCACCGCGTCGGTGGTCTCCTTGGGTTCGCCCACGGCGAGTCCCCCCACCGCGATGCCGGTCCAGTTCCCGGCGCTGAGCGCCTGCTCCACCGCCCGCGCCCGGAGCGCGAGGTGCCCGGCGCCCTGCAGGATCGGCCACAGCGTCTGGCGGTCGGGCGCCTCCGCGGCGAGCGCGCGGTGTCGCGCGGCGCACCGCCCCAGCCAGCGCGCGGTCCGATCGAGCGCATCGGCCGCGGTGCGACGGTCGGCGCCCCCCGGCACCACATGGTCGAACGCCATCGCCACGTCCGCCCCGAGCGCCCACTGGATCTCTACCGCGCCTTCCGGCGTGAGCCGGCGGCGCGAACCGTCCACATGCGATTGAAACTCCACGCCGTCGTCGTCCACGCGGCGGGAGCCCGCCAGCGAGAACACCTGGAACCCTCCCGAATCGGTGAGCAGCGCGCGCGGCCACCCCATGAACCGGTGGAGCCCGCCCAGCGCCGCCACGACGTCCTCGCCGGGCCGGACGTGGAGATGATAGGTGTTGCTGAGGACGATGCGAGCGCCCACCGCCTCGAGGTCGAACGGGGAGAGCGCCCGCACCGTGCCCTGCGTGCCGACGGGCATGAACGCCGGGGTCTCGACGGTCGCGTGCGGCAGGTGGAGCACCCCGGCCCGGGCCGCGCCGTCGGTCGCGGTGACGGCAAAGCTGAACATACGCTACAAGATGGCCATCGCGTCGCCGTAGCTGAACAGCCGGTAGCGTTCCCGCACCGCCTCCCGGTAGGCCGCCATGGTGTGCGCGTAGCCGGCGAAGGCCGCGACCAGCATCAGGAGCGTCGAGCGCGGCAGATGGAAGTTGGTGAGCAGCGCGTCCACCACGCGGAAATCGTAGGGAGGATACACAAACAGATCGGTCCAGCCCGAGCGGGCGGTCAGCCGGTCGGTCGGGCCGACGGTCAAGGCGCCGGCGGTCTCGAGCGTCCGGGCCACGGTGGTGCCGACCGCCCACACGCGGCGGCCGCCGGCCTTCGCGCGGCCCACCGCGTCGGCCGTGTCCGCCGGGAGCTCGTACCATTCGGCGTGCATCGTGTGGCGGGCGGGATCCTCGACGTCCACCGGCTTGAACGTGCCGGGCCCGACGTGAAGCACGGTGTGGGCGATCGTAACCCCCCGCGCGCGCACCGACTCCAGTATCTCGTCCGTGAAGTGCAGGCCGGCGGTGGGCGCCGCGACGCTCCCCTCTTCGCGGGCGTACACCGTTTGGTAGCGCTCGCGGTCGTCCGGTTCCGGGGCGCGATGGATGTAGGGCGGGAGGGGCACACGGCCAGAGCGCGCCATGAGCCCCCGCACGTCGAGCCCGTCCAGGCGGAGCCGGCGCACGCCACCCCGCCGGACTTCGACGATCTCGGCCACGGCGTCGTCGCCGAAGAAGATGCGGCGTCCCGCCTTGAGCTTGCCGCCGGGGTGGACCATCGCAAGCCATGAGCCGTCGGGCTCCGAATGGATGAAGAGGACCTCCGCCTCGCGGCCGTTCTCCCGCCGGCCGATGAGGCGTGCCGGGATCACTCGGCTGGTGTTGAGGACCAGGAGGTCCCCCGCGTCGAGCAGGGTGGGGAGTTCGCGGAACCGCCGGTGGGTGACCGCGCCGGTCTCGCGGTCCAGCACCAGGAGACGGCTGGCTGTGCGGTCGGGGAGCGGGTGCTGGGCGACGAGCTCCGGTGGGTAAGGGTAGTCGAAGTCGGCGGCGCGATAGCGCCTAGCCACCGACGTCGTCGCCGAACATGGACGGCTGCTGCCGCGCACCGGGCGGGGCGCTGTAGCCGAAGTGGCGGTACGCCGCGGGAGTGGCGGCGCGCCCCCGCGGTGTGCGCTGGAGGAAGCCGCGCTGAATGAGGAACGGCTCGTACACCTCCTCCAGCGTTCCGGCGTCTTCGCCGACGGCGACGGCGATCGTGTTCACGCCCACGGGGCCGCCGTCGAACTTCTCGATGATCGTCTGGAGGATCCGGGTGTCCATGTCGTCGAGGCCGTACTCGTCCACGTTGAGTCGGCTGAGCGCGGCCTGGGCCACCTCGCGCGTGATGGTGCCGTCGGCCCGTACCTGGGCGTAGTCCCGCACGCGTCGGAGCAGCCGGTTGGCGACGCGGGGCGTGCCGCGGCTCCGCTTCGCGATCTCCAGCGTCCCGTCCGAGTCGATCGCGACCTGGAGAATCCCGGCCGAGCGTGTGACGATCTGCTGGAGATCCTCGGTGGGGTAGTAGCCCAGACGCTCGACGAGACCAAAGCGGGCCCGCATGGGCGGCGTCAGCATTCCGTAGCGCGTGGACGCGCCGATCAACGTAAACGGCTCGATGCGCATCGGCACCGTCTGGGCGCTCGACCGTTCGGCGATCCGGACGTCGACCCGGTAGTCCTCCATGGCGGGATACAGGAACTCTTCGAGCAGGGGTCGGAGGCGGTGGACCTCGTCGATGAACAGGACGTCGCGGGGCCGGAGACCGCTCAACAACCCCACGAGGTCGCCCGGCTTCTCGAGTACCGGCCCGCTCGACGTCCGGAGGTTCACGCCCAGCTCTCGGGCCACCAGGATGGCGAGCGTGGTCTTGCCGAGGCCGGGCGGTCCGAAGAACAGGATGTGGTCGAGGGGTTCGTCGCGCTGGCGCGCGGCATCGATCGCGATCTGCAGGCTCTCCTTGACCCGGGCCTGCCCCACGAACTCGTCCAGCCGGGACGGCCGAAGCGTCGCGTCGGCGGCGTTTTCGTCCGGCAGCACGTCAGGCGTCGTGATCTCCGCGCGGGTCACGTCGCCGCCGTCGCCCGCCAGCGGACCGGGCGCTCGTCCTTCCTCAGTTGGTGTCGAGTGCGGCACGTGACACACCGATCCTCCGACTCCGCCGCGGACTCGGGGACGAGGCGGCGGTTCGTCGCGCCGCACGACGTGCAGATCCACTCAGCGGTCATGGGGTACCCGTCACCTCGCGTGCGTTAACAGTTGCAGCGCACCGCGAATGAGGTCAACCGTCTGCCCCGCGCCGTCGGCCGTGAGGGTGCTCCGCACGGCACGCTCGGCGTCGGCGGCGTTGTAGCCGAGGTTCACGAGCGCCTGCACCGCCTGCTCGGCCGGTGCCGCCGCTGCCGGGGCCGCCCCCGATGCCGCCGGGACGTCCCGCAGCCGGTCCTTCAGCTCGAGCACCATGCGCTCGGCGGTTTTCTTCCCCACGCCGGGCACCGTGCAGAGCGTACCGATGTCGGTCTCCCGGATCGCCCGTACGACGCGAGCGCCCCCCAACGTCGAGACGAGCGCGAGGGCGAGACGCGGCCCCACCCCGGTCGCGGCCAGGAGCCGCTGAAAGATGGCGCGCTCTTCCTCCGTGTCGAACCCGTAGAGGGCCCATCCGTCGTCCCGGACCACCGGCACCGTGCGAAGCGCGATGTCCGTTCCGTCCGCCGGGAGCCGTTCGAGCACGCCGAGGGGCACGGCGACCTCGTAGCTCACGCCCCCGGGCGTCGCCACGACGACGCGGTCGCCATGCTTGACGACGAGCGTCCCCCGGAGCGCCGCGATCATGTCGCGGGCCGTCCCGTCCGCCGCTGCCGGCGTGGCGGTGCGGGCCGCTGTCCGACCAAGAGATACGTCAGGGCGACGGCCACCCCATCCGCCGCATCGCTGGGCGTGGGCGGATGCTCCAGCCGCAGGAGGTGCTGCACCATGGCGCCCACCTGGGCCTTGCCCGCGCTCCCCGCCCCGCCGACACACTTCTTCACGGTCGCGGGGGGGTACTCGGCGACCTCCAGGCCGGCCCGGGCGGCGGCCAGCAGGATAACACCACGGGCATGCCCCAGCGTCACGGTGGTGCGGACGTTCTTGGCGTAGAACACGCTCTCGAGGGCGAGAGCCGTCGGCTGGTGACGGGCGATCAACTCGGCGACCCCTTGATACAGGAAGTCCAGACGGTGCCAGATCTGGCGGCGCGGATCGGTTCGGATGATCCCGCATTCGATCAGCCGCCCGGGAGAGCCGTTGGCGGGTTCGACGACTCCATACCCGGTCACCGCCGTGCCGGGATCGACGCCCAGCACGCGAAGCGTCACCCGCCGACCGCCGCGAGTGTCTCCGCGTCGATGTCGAAGTTGCTGAAGACCTTGGACACGTCGTCGTGGTCCTCGAGCGCGTCCATCAACTTCAGCAGCTGCTCGGCGTCCCGCCCCGCCACCTTCAGCGTGCTCTGAGGGATCATCGCGATCTCGACGGCGTCCGCGTGGATCCCCGCGGCTGCCAGCGCATCGCGCACCGCGTGGAGCGCCCCCGGATCGGTGGTGATCAGGTGCTGGTCGCCCTCGGTCGTCAGGTCGTCAGCCCCCGCGTTCAGCGCAGCCTCGAGCGCCGCCTCCTCCGGGTAGCGCGTGGCGTCGAGCGCGATCTGACCCTTCTTCTCGAACATCCACGCCACCGAGTTCGGCCCGCCCAGGTTGCCGCCCTGCTTGGTAAAGAGATGGCGGATCTCCGCCACGGTCCGGTTCAGGTTGTCGCTCGTCACCTGGATCAGAATTGCCGCTCCGCCCGGACCGTACCCTTCGTACGTGACCTCTTCATAGGTCACGCCCTCGAGCTCGCCCGTCCCCTTCTTGATGGCGCGCTCGATGTTGTCCGCCGGCATGTTCCCGGCCTTCGCGGCGTCGATCGCGGTACGGAGGCGCGGATTACCAGCCGGATCCCCGCCGCCCTGACGGGCGGCGATCGTGATTTCCTTGATGAGCTTCGTGAACTTGGCGCCGCGCTTGGCGTCGGCCGCCGCTTTCTTGTGCTTGATCTGCTTCCACTTGCTGTGGCCGGCCATAGGGGCTCCCGAGACGCGTCGCCCGTTTTCCCGTTCCGTGGTTGGTGAGATGCGAGATGCCGGTCCGGAGCGCCGACTCACGGCGAACGGGGAACGGACAACGCTCGATCAAATATACGCCCGCCTGGAAGGCCGACCAAACACCGCAAGATCCGGCTTGAACCCCGCCCCGCGCTCCGCGACCTTGCAGGCTCCACCGCCTCGGGAGACACCCCCTGTCAGGTGCCGTGTTCGCCGCCTACGTGATCGTGAGCCTCGTGTGGGGCTCCACGTACCTGGCCATCCGGATCGGGGTGCAGCACGTGCCGCCGGCTCTGTTCGGCGGCCTGCGCTTTGTGACCGCGGGCGCACTACTGCTCGCCGCGGCGCTGGCGCTGGGGCGCCCGCTCCCGCGCCGGCCGGCGGACTGGTGGACGAGCGCCATCGTCGGGGTCCTGCTCCTGACCGTCGGCAACGGCGGTGTCATCTGGGCCGAGCAGTTTGTCGAGTCGGGGACGGCGGCCGTCCTGGTGGTGACCGGCGCCCTGTGGATGGCGGTCTTCGACGCGGTCATTCCCGGCAGCGAGGCCCGTCCCACCTGGCAGCAGTTCGCGGCGTTGCTCGCCGGGTTCGCCGGCACCGTGCTCCTGGTGCGGGGGAACACCGCCGCGCTGGGGTCCAGCGGATGGGTCGGTCCCGTGGTCCTCGTCGGCGCCTCCGCGGCCTGGTCGTTGGGGTCCGTCTATTCCAAGCGACACCCGGTCGAGGCCGGGCCGTACATGTACGCGGCGCTGCAGATGCTGTTCGGCGGCGCGGCGCTGGCGGTCGTCGGGCTCCTCCGCGGCGAAGCGGCCGCGCTCCGGTTCACGGCGCCCGGGGTCGGCGCGATCCTCTATCTGATCGTGTTCGGCTCCCTCGTGGGCTACACGAGCTTCGTCTACCTGCTCAGGCACGCGACGGCGGCCTTCGTCGGGACGCACAACTACACGAATACCATCGTCGCCGTCCTCCTGGGATGGATCATCCTGGGCGAGCACGTCACCGCGCGGATGCTGCTGGCTGCGGCGGTGGTGCTGGGGTCGATCGTGTGGGTGAGAAGAGCCGGGCGTTCGGCGGTGGCCTCGTAACGACTCCCCGTCGCCGGTGTCCGTCATCCGTGATTCCCATCGGGCTCGGGGCCGGCTCGGCCGCTACGGAGAACGGCCAACGCCGACTCACGGCTCCGGATCCAGCATGTCCTCGAACCGCATCCACTGTTGATGGAAGTAGAGATCGATGAACCCGATGGGGCCGTTGCGATTCTTAGCGACGATGAGCTCGGTGGCGCCCTCGACGCCCCCGCCCGGGTTGTACATCTCTTCGCGGTACAGCCCCAGCACGACATCCGCGTGCTGCTTGACCGCCCCGAGGGCGCCGAAGTCATCCAGCGTGGGCCGCGGATCGGGGCGGTCCTCGTCATGGCGGGGCAGCTGTGCGACGACGAGGCACGCGATCGCGCGGTCGAGCGCCAGGGCTTTCAGGGCCCGGATCGCGGCGGCGGTGTCCTCGTCCTGGCTCGCCCGGCCGGTGGGGGGCGGGAGCAGCTGGAGGTAATCCACGATCACCAACGCGGGATCGGCGTCCCACGCGGCGGCCAGGACATCCTCGAACCGACTCGCCACTATGGGATGCACGGAGAGGGGCAGCTCCCGCAACCGGAGCGCGGCCGCCCCTAGGGCGGCCCGCCCCATCTCGGTCAGCGCGCCGCTCCGAATGTCGTCCACCTGCACCCGCGCCTCGATGGCGAGGGCCCGCTCGAGCAGCCGGTCTTCGTCCATCTCCCCTGAGAAGAACGCGACCCGGCCGTGCTTGGCGGCCGTGCGGAGCGCCATCGCGAGCACGAGGGCGGACTTGCCCGACCCGATGTCGCCACCCAGCACGACGAGGTCGCGGCGGCGGAACCCTCCCCCCAAGACCCGGTCGAGTGAGGGGAACCCGGTGGGCACGGTGTCGGGCGCCGGCGTGCCCGACGGCAGGCTGTCCACCTGGCGGATGAGATTGGTGAGCGTATCGGGCCGGATCCGGCGCGGCTCGCTCATCGGAGCGCCCCTCGCGCGAGCCGCACCGAGAGGGCCAGCGCCTCACTGGCCTCGGCGCCGATGGCCTCCCGGGTTGGAGCCACGGCGCGCTGCAGCGCGGCGGGCAGCGCCGCCGCGTCCGCCTCCTGAAGGTCTCGCACGAGGTCGTTGCAGGCTCGGCGCAGCCCGGCGGGCAGCGACAGGCTGCTGAGCCGGCGCCCGAGACTGTCGAGGCGCGCACGGTGTGCCCGGGCGGTCAGCGGTTGCGGCGGGAGGAGCCCGTCGGCCGCGCGCACCAGCAGCCAGAGGGCGAACAGCCCGCTCCGCCGCGGCCCACGGGCGGCCGTCGCCATAGCCGCGGTCAGGCGATCCCGCGCGTCGGCGAGACGGTCGGCAGGCACGGCGGCTGTGGCGGGCGACATGAGAGGATCGGCCAGCCTCGGTGGAAGGTCTTCCGAATGTAGGTGCGCGCCGCGCTGCCGACCAGACGCGTTGTTGGCGCGCGCGCGCCTCGGTAAGCTTAGCGGAGCGACCCGCGACCTGCGGTCGCCGTGACACGACGTGCCCACTTGTGCCCGGATAGCCACATGCCCCGTCCCCGAACCGTCCTGTGGGTCGACGACGAGATCGAGTCGTTGGGCGCGCACGTTCTGTTCCTCAAGGAGCAGGGCTATGACGTGGAGCAGGCCGCCCACGGCGACGACGCGATCGCGCTGCTGCAGCGGCAACCCTATGGGATCGTGCTCCTCGACGAGCAGCTGCCGGGGCGACGCGGGCTCGAGCTCGTGGGAGAGATTCGCGCGATTGATCCGGCGGTGCCCGTCGTGATGGTGACGAAGAGCGAGGAAGCCGGGACGATGCACGAAGCGATCGGGATCCAGTTGGACGATTATCTCGTCAAGCCGGTGAACCCCCGACAGGTGCTCACCGTGATCACCCGCCTGCTGGAGGGCGACCGTATCCGGCAACAACGCCTATCCCGGGACTTCGTGACACGGTTTCGGGAGCTGGAACAGCGCCGCGGCGCCCGAATGGGGTGGCGCGAGTGGATCGAGCTGGTGGTCGAGCTCTTCCAATGGGAGGTGCGCCTCGCGCAGGGTGATGAGAGCGGGCTCAAGGACGCGCTCCAGACGTTCCAGGCCAGCCTGCACGAGGACTTTGCTCAATTCATCGGGACGCGCTACCCGGGGTGGCTGGCGAACCCCGATGGCGACCGCCCGCCACTCTCGGTCGACGTGTGTTCGGAGTTCCTGGTCCCGCTCATCAAGGCGCATGGCCGCGTGCTGTTCGTCGTGGTCGACTGCATGCGTCTGGATCAGTGGGAGCTGCTGAAACCGGCCCTCACCGAGCTGTTCGATCTCGAGGAGTCGTACTACTACAGCATCCTGCCCACCGCGACGCCGTTTTCCCGCAATGCCATCTTCAGTGGTCTGTTCCCGGTGGAGATCCAAGCGCGGCATCCGGAGTGGTGGGGGGAGCGGGACGACGAGAGCCTGAATGCCCACGAAGCCGAACTCCTGATCGAACAGCTCCGCGACCTCGTGGGGGACCAGGTACCCGTCCGGTACGAGCGGGTGGCCACCGCGTCCGAGGCGGAGTCGCTGGCGCGCCGCGTGCCGGGCGCCCTCTCGCAGGACGGTGTGACGGCGCTGGTGTTCAACTTCGTCGACCAGCTCACCCACGGTCGGTCCGAACACGCCATCCTCTACGAGGTGGCCCGTGACTCCGCCGCCCTGCGCAGCCTCACGCGCACGTGGTTCGAGGATTCAGCGCTGCTGCGTGCGCTGAAGGAGGCGGAGCGCCGCAGTGTGCCCGTCCTGCTCACCACCGATCACGGCTCGATCCACTGCCACACGCCGGCCACGGTGTTCGCGAAGCGCGACGCCACGGCGAACCTGCGCTACAAGTTCGGCGAGGACCTGCGCGCGGAAAAGCGCACGGCCGCGATGCAGGTCGACGACCTTCCCGCCTGGGGCTTGCCGAAAGGGCGGTTGGGGGTGCGCCTGCTCCTCGCCACGGGTGACCGCTTCTTCGTCTATCCCACCAAGCTCCGGGAGTATCAGGCGCGCTACCGGGGCGCGTTCCTGCACGGCGGGGTCACCCCCGAGGAGGTGATCCTTCCAGTCGCGCTGCTGACTCCGCGCGGAGCGAGGTAGGTGGCGCGCCTTCGGCGGCTGCTGGGTTGGGTCGGCCCGTATCGCGTCGCCTTCGTCGCCAGTTTCGCCGCCGCAGTGGCGGCGTCCGTCCTGGACGGTTTCACGTTCTCGCTCCTCATCCCGTTCCTTCGCCTCCTGTTCGGCGCCGCCTCCGGGCTGGGCGACGCGCCGACCCTGGTCGAGCGCGTGCTCGACACCGTAGTCGGCGGTCTCGTCGCCACGGGCGATCGCGACAGCGCGCTCCGCAACGTCGTCCTGCTCATCCTCGGCGCGGTCGCCCTGAAGAACGCCGCTCTGTATGCCGCCGGGTATCTCGGGCAGTACATCCAGGAGGCGGTGGCGCGCGACCTCCGTACGGAGCTGTACCGCCACGTCCAGCGGCTGGGGCTGAGCTTCTTCCACCGAACCAAGGGCGGTCAACTGGTCAGTCGCGTGATCGCGGATCCGGACATGGCCAAGGCCGTGGTGAGCGCTTCGCTGGTGTCGGTGATTCAGAACGCCGTGCTGATCGCCGTCTACATCGCGATCCTGTTCTCGCTGTCCTGGCCGCTGACCGTGGTCACGCTCGGGCTCGCGCCGGCGATCGTGCTCGTCCTGCGACCGATTCTGCGGCGCATTCGACTCCGGGTTCGCGATGCGCTGGACCATCGGGGAGAGGCGGCCGCCATCGTGAGCGAAACGGTTGAGGGGGCGCGGCTCGTGAAGGCCCACGGCGCCGAGGAGTACGAGCGGCGGCGGCTCGCCGAGGCCGTGGGTCGCCACTACTCGGGGATGCTCCGGAGCAATCGGCTCGCCGTGCTCGCCAGCCCGCTCAGCGAGACCCTGGGCGCCGGCGTCATCGTCCTGCTGCTCGTGATCGGCGCTCAGCTGGCGGGCGCGGGCGACCCGCTCCGGCCCGAGCTGTTCGTCGCCTTCCTGGCGCTCTCCCTGCGGCTCCTCGCGCCGTTCAAGTCGCTGTCGCAGTTCCCGGCGTGGGCCGAGCAGGCGCTGGCGGCGGCGGAGCGCATCTTCGAGATCCTCGACCTGCCGCCGGACGACGTCGATCCGCCCGGTGCCGAGCGGTTCCCTGGGCTGCGGCGCGACATCGTGTTCCACGACGTGTGGGTGGCCTACGAGCCGGAGCGGTGGGTGCTGCGTGGCGTCGGGCTGACGGTACGTCGAGGGGAGGTGCTGGCGATCGTGGGCCCGTCGGGCGCCGGGAAGTCCACCCTGGCCGATCTCTTGCCCCGGTTCGTCGAGCCGGCGCGCGGCGAGGTGCGCATGGACGGCGTGCCGATCGCTCGCTACGGGCGCCGCTCCCTGCGTCGCGCGATGGGCATCGTGAGCCAGCATACCGTGATCTTCAACGACACGCTGCGGGCGAACATCGCCTATGGCGACCAGGCGAGCGCGAGTGACGCGGCGGTCGAGGCGGCCGCCCGCGCCGCCAATGCCCACCATTTCATCGAGCGCCTGCCGCAGGGCTACGACACGCCGCTCGGCGAGCGGGGGATGAGGCTGTCCGGCGGCGAGCGTCAGCGGATCGCGATCGCGCGGGCCCTCCTGCGTGACCCACCGATCCTCATCCTGGACGAGGCGACGTCAAGCCTCGATCCCGAATCGGACCGGCTCGTGCAGGAGGCGATCGCCCGCCTCCTGGAGCACCGCACGGTGGTGGTGATCGCGCACCGCCTGTCGACCGTCGCGCGGGCGGACACCATCGTCGTCCTGGACGGAGGCCGTGTGGTGGAGCGGGGCCGCCACGCCGAGCTGCTGGTCGCGGGCGGCCTCTATCAGCGGTTACACGCGCTGGAGCTGGCGGAGCTGTGATGCGGCTCGCCCCGCCGCCGCGCCTAGCTCAGCCCGCCCCCTCGCCGATCGTCCGCACGGCGATCGCGAGCGTCGGGCACTGGCGGACAAAATCGGGATCCACGGGCGACCAGACATGCTCGGCCACCGTGACCACGGCCTTGCCTTCTTCATCCAGCTGGAACAGGCCGGGCGGCCCGTGCGCGAGGCACCCGCCGCACCCGATGCACCGCTGCCGCAGGACCCGCACGTGGTAGCGCCGGCGGGGAAAGACGCCGTGCGCGGTGGGCGGCGGGACCGCCCCCGGCCAATCCAGGACCTCGACCGCGGCCCGATACCCTTCGTCCACGAGCTCCCGGTTGTGGCGGAACGAGAACATCGAGATGTGCTCGACCCGGGGCTGGATCAGGACCATGGGCGGCTGGTCCCAGTGCTTGAGCATCGTGGTCCGCATCGCGGCGATCGCGATCTCGATCGCGCGGGCGTACACCGCAGCGAACCCCGCTTGCTGGGTATCGGCTTTGAACGTACCGGGCGAGCCCACGTCCACCGCGATGACGAGGTCCCGTCCGCGGGCGCGCGCAATGCCCACGGGCAGGTTGGAGACGGCGGCGCCGTCCACATACGAGCGGCCCTGCAACGTTTGGGGTGGGAGGTAACCGGGCAGGGCGCAGGAGGCGAAGACGGCGTCCGCCACGGGCACGTCCGTGAGGCCCGGGGCGCCCCAGAACACCTGGGTGCCCGAGTCCAGATCCACCGTGTTGACGAGGAGCGGCCGCTCCAGCTCGTCGAACGTCACATCGCCGATCAGACCGCGGATCAGGTGCTCCAGGGGGTCGCGCTGGTAGAGGGCGGGTGAGCGCATGCGCTTGAGCGCCATGTCGCGGTGCGCGATCCGGAACAGATCACGCCGGGTCACGGCGAGTGCGACCTCCTCGATCTCGCGCGGCGGCATGCCCGTGCACCAGCACGCGCCAACGAGCGCGCCAATGCTCGAGCCCACGACGTCGGCCGGCGGCCACCCCCGCTCCTCCAGCGCCTTGAGCACGCCGACGTGCGCGAGCCCCTTCATCCCCCCGCCGCTCAGTACGAGCGTGGCGCTTGGCCGACTCATGGCGCAGTGGCGGCCTGCCGATCGCGGACGTGGCACGCGGCCGGCTGGTGTAAGTACCTTTCATTCACCCGCATGATCATGCACCGTAGCTCCGCCCGGATGCCGTGAACGATAACACCGCGTCGATCGTCGACGAGGTCGCCCAGACGTTCCGTCGCCTCCGGAACTGCGAGTTTCCGTGGACGGCCGAATCGACCTACCTCAACAATGCCAGCATCGGCCCGCTGCCGGAGCGGACCCGCCGCGTGATCGACGCGTTCAATGCCAAGCGCACGGCGCCGTATCTGCTGACCGACCGGGACCTCGAACAGTTGCTGGTGGACGCGCGCGCGGCGGCCGGCCGGCTGATCAATGCCGACGCCGACGAAATCGGGCTCACGACCAACACGAGCTTCGGGCTCAACCTGGCGGCCCGCGCGCTCCCCGTGGGGCCGGGCGAGACCGTGCTGCTCTCCGACCGGGAGTTCCCGGCGAACGTGTATCCCTGGCTTCGGCTTCGAGAGCGGGGGATCCGCGTGGAGCTCGCCCCCACGACGGCGGCCGGGTGGCCGGATGAGGCGTTTCTCCTGGAGCGCCTGGCCGATCCGCGGGTGCGCGTGCTCGCGATCTCGTTCGTCCAGTTCTCGAGTGGCTATTGCGCCGACTTGGGGCGCTTGGGTGCGGCGTGCCGCGAGCACGGCGTTTACCTGGTCGTGGACGCGATCCAGGGGCTGGGGCAGGTGCCGCTCGACGTGCGGCGCACGCCGGTGGACGTGCTCGCCTGCGGCGGGCAGAAGTGGCTGCTCTCGCCGTGGGGCTCGGGGTTCGTGTACGTGCGGCGTGGTCTGGTGGACATCCTGATTCCCCCCGTGAGCGGCTGGCTCGCGTTCCAAGGCACCGATGATTTCTCCCGCCTCACGGCCTACGATCCCACCTTCCGCGCCGACGGCCGCCGCTTCGAGCTGAATACGCTGCCGTTCCAGGACCTGGCGGGGCTGACCGAGAGCTTGACGTTGCTGCTGGAGCTCGGCATCGAGCGCATCGCGGCCTACCTGCGGGCGGTGCGCCGGCCCCTGGTGGAGGGCGCCGCGCGCGGGGATTTCACCCTGGCGTCCCCCGGCGACGGCCGGCACGCGTCGTCCATCGTCTGCGTCCGCACCGAGCACGTCGTCGAGTCGTACCACGCCCTCAAGAAGGAAGGCGTCGTGTGCGCGCTGCGGGAAGGGGCGATTCGCCTCTCGCCGCACTGTTACAACACCGTGGACGAGATCGAGAAAGTGGCCGGGATCCTCGCGCGACGGTGAGCGCCTGCGTGTTCTGCGACGTGATCACCGGCCAGGTTCCGGGGAGCTTCGTGTACGAGGACGAGCGGACGGTGGCGTTTCTCGACCTCTACCCGGTCCACCGCGGCCACACGCTCGTGGTCCCGCGGATGCACGTGGAGAACCTGGTGGAATGCCCGCCGGACGTGGCCGCGCACCTCTTCGGCGTATGCCAGCGCATCGCCCAGGCGGTCGTGGCGGCGTCGGGGGCGGCGGGCTTCAACGTGTGGACGGCCAACGGCGAGGCGGCGGGCCAGGAGGTGTTGCATCTGCACCTCCATCTCCTTCCGCGGTTTACCGACGACGCGTTTGGCCTGCGCTTCCCGAAGTCCTATCCGCAGAAGGCGGGCCGGCCGGAGCTGGAGGCGATGGCGGCGGCGATCAGGCGTCTCGTATGACGAGGATCGCGTCGGTCTTCTTGCCGCGCCGCAGCCAGAGGTAGCG
>JBFJHJ010000009.1:0-75606 GCA_041613315.1 Gemmatimonadales bacterium | reverse complement strand
TAATTCGTGATGCTCACGACCTTGCCCTGGACTCTCACGCCCACCGGGTACTTCTCGATGACGTTCTCCCAGGGGTACGCCTGGAGTTGCTTGAGTCCCAGCGAGATCCGTTCCCGGTCCCAGTCGATGTCGAGGACCTTGACCTCCAATTCGTCGCCGATGCTCGCGACTTCGGAGGGGTGCGAGACCCGGCCCCAACTCATATCGGTGATGTGGAGCAGGCCGTCCACGCCGCCAAGGTCGATGAACGCTCCGAAATCGGTGATGTTCTTGACCACGCCCTTCCGCACCTGCCCGACCTCGAGCTCCTTCATCAGGTGCTCGCGCTTGTCGGCGCGTTCCGCCTCGAGGATCACGCGGCGCGACACCACGATATTCCGGCGCCGTTTATTGAGCTTGATGATCTTGAAGTTGTAGGACCGACCCAGCAGCTCGTCGATGTTCGGTACGCGACGCAGCGCGATCTGGCTGCCGGGAAGGAAGGCGTCGACCCCCATCAAATCCACGACGACGCCGCCCTTGATCTTCTTCTGCAGGGTCCCCGCGACCGGCTCGTCGTTCTCGTACGCGTGGCGGATCTTCTCCCACACGCGCATGAAGTCGGCCTTCTTCTTGGACAGCACGACCGACCCTTCCTCGTCCTCGAGGTTCTCGAGGAGGACCTCCACCTCGTCGCCCGGCTGGATGGCGCCGGGGTCCTTGAACTCGTCGATGGAGACCGCGCCCTCGGACTTGAACCCGACGTCGAGGATCACATGGCTCTCGGTCACCCGCAGGACCTTGGACCGGACGATCTCACCTTCCTGGATACTCTGCAGCGTCCCTTCGTACAGCTCCAGCATCTGCTGGTACTGTTCGTCGGAATACGCATCGTCGTAGAGATCGGATCGGACGGGGAAGGGAGAGGTGTCGCTAGCCACGACGCCGCTGGGGGCGTCGGAAGAGGGGTCCCGTAGTGTATCGACCATGAGTGAGCGCCAAGACTGCCGGTGAAGGTGAAGAAAGTGGGCGCGCGTTGGCGCGCGCCGTGCCCCCGAATAAGGAGGTGCCAAGCCTGTTAGGATAGACGCCGGTCTGACCTATGTCAAGCTAGGAGAAGGCGTTCCGCGCCAGCGCCACGATCCGCTCCACCTGCTCGTCAAGGCCGAGGTGGGTCGTATCCACGACCACCGCATCCTCGGCCGCGCGGAGCGGTGCCACGAATCGCGCGGCGTCGGCCGCGTCGCGCCGCCGGAGCTCGTCCGCGACCGCCGCCACCCGTGCCTCGTCAGGCGCTGCGCCGTCTTGGAGCAAGCGCCGCCGCGCCCGCTCCGGGGCGTCCGCGGTCAAGAACACCTTCACCCGCGCGTCCGGAAACACGACCGTCCCGATGTCCCGCCCGTCCAGCACCGCGCCGCGTGGGTGCCCCACCACCGCCGCCCGCAACTCGGCGTTCACCCAGTCGCGCACCGCCGGAATCGCCGCCAGCTCCGAGACGCGCGCCGTGACCCGCGGGTCGCGGATGGCTCGGGTGACGTCGGCGCCGGCCACCTCCGGCCGGAAGCCGTCGTCGGTGAGATCGAGGCGCACCGGCAGCGCGCGCGCCAGCGCCACCAGACGCTGCCCCGAGAACACGACACCCGCGTCCACTGCCGCCAGGGTGAGCGCCCGGTAGAGCGCCCCGCTCTCCACGTGGGGCAGACCGAGCCGGGCCGCTACCGCCCGCGCCGTGCTCGACTTCCCCGAGGCCGCGGGGCCGTCGATTGCCAGGACGGCGCTACCCATCGGCGGCGATCCGGTGCAGGTCCTCGAAGAACGCCGGGTAGCTGACGGCCGGCGACGCCGTCTCGGACAAGCTGACCCGCGCTCCCGGCGCCGTGCCCAGGACCGCGAACGCCATGGCGATCCGGTGATCCCGTCCGGTCTCCACACGTCCGACCGGCGGCGGCGCGCCGCCCGCCACCACCAGATCGTCGCCGTCCACCGCCGCCTCCGCCCCGACCGCTCGGAGGTTGCGGGCGAGGAGGGTGAGCCGATCACTCTCCTTGACCCGCAGCTCGCCCACCGCGCGGAACCGCGTCTCGCCGCGCGCCCGCGACGCCAGCACGGCCAACGGCGGCACCTCGTCGATGAGTCGCGGCACCTCGGCGGCGGTCACCTCCGTCCCGGTGAGATCCCCAGGCCGAACGACGAGGTCGGCCACCGGCTCCCCCGACACCGTCCGCGCGTCGCGCCGCTCGATGTGAACGCCCATCCGCGCCAGCACGTCCAGGGCGCCGGTGCGCGTCGGGTTCACCCCGACGTTCTCGAGCACCAGTTCACCGCCCTCGGCCAGCGCCGCGACGACGACGAGGAACGTGGCTGACGACATGTCGGCCGGGATGTCGAGGCGAAAGGGCGGTACGGCGGAGGACGCGGGGGGCGGGCGGAACGTGACCGTCGCCCCGCGGACGCGCACGTCGAAGCCCAGGTGGCCAAGCAGCCGCTCCGTGTGGTCGCGCGAGCAGGCCGGCTCGCGCACCGTGACCTCGACGCCGGCGACGAGTCCGGCCAGGAGGACGGCGCTCTTCACTTGGGCACTGGCCAGCGGGCTCTCGTAGCTGATTGGCCGGAGGCGGCCGCCGCGGATGGCCAGTGGCAACCCGTCCCCATGGACCTCACGGATCTCGGCTCCCATGGCGCGCAGCGGCTCGGCGACACGCCGCATCGGGCGGCGGCGTAGTGAGGCGTCGCCCGTGAGGCGGGTCTCGAACGGGTGCCCGGCCAGGAGCCCCAGCAGGAGTCGCGCCGTGGTGCCCGAGTTCCCACACTGGAGCGTGCGCGCGGGCGCGGTCCATCGGGCGCCCCGCACCCGGACGGCGCGACCAGGCCGGAGCGGCCCGACGCTCGCACCGAGCAGGCGGAGCGCGCGCGCGGTGCTCCGGGCGTCTGCGCCGGTGAGCACGTGCGAGAGCTCGCAGGGCCCGCTCGCGAGCGAGGCCAGCATCAGCGCGCGGTGGGTGATGCTCTTGTCACCGGGCGGCCGCAGCACGCCTGCGACTCTCACCGCTCGTATCGGGCGCGCCACTCCGCCCCCCGCTCGAGCCACGCCCGGACGGCCTCGGCGTCACCCGCCAACAGGGCGTCCCGAAGCTGCGCCAGCTCGTCCCCCAACGCCTCGAGCGCCGCCATCACCGGCTCTCGGTTCATGAGGAGCACGTCCGCCCACATCTCGGCGCCGCTCGCCGCCAGGCGCGTCGTGGACTCGGCACCCGTGCCATACGTGACCCCCTGCGGTCCCCGCCGGGCCAACGTCGCCGCCACGGCCGACGCGGCGGCCTGCGGGAGGTGGCTGGTCCATGCGAGGATCTCGTCGTGCCGGGCCGCGTCCATCATGACGGGATGGGCGCCGAACACGCGCGTCCAGAAATCCGCGACTTCACGGGCGGCGTCCTCGCCACCGGCCAGCGGCGTCACGTACACGAGTGCATCGGCGAAGCGCTCGGGACGCGCGCCGGCAAAGCCCGACTGGTGGGTACCGGCGAAGGGATGGGAGCCCGCGAACCGGTCGCTCAGGGCGAGCGCTTCGGCGCGGCGGACGATCGGCAGCTTGATGCTCGCCACGTCGGTCGCGAGGACGCCGCACTCCGCCAACACGGTGGCGAGCTCCTCGACGAGCGCGACCGTCGCGGCGGGCGGCACGGCGAGGACCACCAGCTGGGCGGCCCGCGCGACCGCCTCGGCGGAGCGCAGGAGGTCGGTCACTGCGCCAGCTTTGACCGCCGCCGCACCGTCCGCGGGGCTGGTGGTGAAGCCCACCACGCGATCCACGCCCGCTCGCGCCGCCTGCCATGCGACGGAGCCACCGATCGCGCCGAGACCGATCACACCGAGCACGCGGGGCTGCACGAGGGGAAGCTAGCCCGCGCGGGCGGCGGGGGGCAACGCAGGCGTGGGACGACGGATGGAGCCCGGGCGCGCGGGCCGGAGCGCCACCGGCGGTCAGCCGTCGGCGGGCGGAGGCTGGTCGCCGGCGCGACGCTTTCGGTCGCGCCGCTCTCGCACGCGCACGTGCATCAGCTCCCGATCGGCGCGCTCGATCATCGCACCGAGCTTCTCACCGGGCTCCCGCACGACCCACCCCAGGGAGAACGGGACCGGTGCCGCGGCGGCGCGCTGCTTGAAGCGCTGCGCCACGTCGGCCGTGGCTCCGGCGTCCTCGCCGAACAGCAGCACCAGGAACTCGTCCCCGCCCATGCGGATCACGGCGTCGTCGGGACGCACCCGCACGGCCAGAAACCGCGTCAGCTTGACGAGGATCTCGTCCCCCGCCAGGTGGCCGTAGTCGTCGTTGTACTGCTTGAAGTTGTCGATATCCACGACGATGGCGCCCACCGCCTCTTGCCCCTCGTCCACCCCCTTCTCCAGATCGGCGAGATAGCGGCGGTTGTAGCACCCGGTGAGGGGATCCCGGATCAGCGCGCGGCGGAGCTCAGCCTCGGCGCGCTTGCGCTCCGTGATATCGATGAGCACGCCGCAGTACAGGGCCTCCGCCGAGTCGGACGACCCGGAGCCGTAACAGGTGTCCAGCACCATTCGCCTCGTGCCGTCTGGACGCCGCAGCACGAACTCGAAGTCCCGGATTTCACCCGCCTGGGCCAGCCGCTCCGCGCGCACGGCGCGACGATCGGGATCCGCCCAAATCGTCTTGACGCGACGGCGGAGCTCGTCTATCGAGCCGACGCCGACGAGCGCCAGGTAGGCCGCATTGGCATCGAGCAACGAGCCCGCCGCGTCGGTGATGTAGAGCGCCACCGGGAGATCCCACAGGAGCCGGCGCACGCGGTCCGCCTCACGGAGCACCGGCTCACCGGGGGCCGAGTCGGGATCGAGGGCTCGCGGCATCCCCGGCACCCTACGCCGCTCCCCACGGGCCGGCCGCCGGTCGCGCGCCGGCCGCGGCCCCCAAGATGCCGGCGGGCGAGCGGTGCACCGTCGTCCCGTGCGTTGCCATCCTCAGCAGATTGATCCTCTCGACGACGGGAACCGCCGTGGTGTCTTGGAACACGTTCCGGGAGGTGCGACCCGCGCGATACCGCACACGCTCATCGGAGATCGTGCGCGGATGGTCAATATGGCGCCGCCGGAACGATCGCGGCTAGGGCACGGGAGGGCAGGTCATGGTCACGTCTCTTGCGCGGTCGGCCGCACCAGCAACTCGTTCACGTTCACGTGCGCGGGCTGGGTCGTCACGTAGAGGATCGCCCGCGCCACGTCCTCCGCGGTGAGGCGCTGCTTGTCGCCCCAACGCGTGGCAACCGCCACCGCCGCACCGGCGCTGGCGAGCGCGCGGGCCGTCGCTTCCCCGATCCCGCTCGAGGCGCCGGGTGACAATCGCGACCCGGGCGGCAAGGACCGGCTCACTCACCGCGGGACCCCGGCCTCGGCCACGAGCAGGAGAAGCGCGTTCTTGATCGCCGCGGCGCCGTCGCGGTTCATCCACCATTCGCCGGGGGAGTGCCCGCCGCCACCGACGCCACCGCGCCCGATCGTCACGGCGGGAATGCCGCGGGAGATGGGGATGTTGGAGTCCGTCGAGCCCATCCCGAGGGACGGAGTCGCTCCAAAGTGGCGGGCGGTCGCCATCGCACGTTGCACGATCGGCGTCTCGGGTGCCAGCTCGCCCGACGGCCGGTTACCGACCATCTCGACCTCGACGGTGAGCGGCGGGCCCTCGCGCCGCAGTCCGTTCTGTTCGTCCAGCGCCCGGCGCACCGCGCGCTGGAACAGGGTGTCCACGCCGTCCAACCGGTCGGGACTGACCGACCGCATGTCCACCTCCATGGACGACTCGAACGGGATCGAGTTCACCGACGTTCCCCCACCGATGATTCCGATGTTGTAGCTCGTCCTCGGGCCCTCGCGCGTGTAGGGGTCGGCCGCGTCGACGAAATGATGAATGGCCCGTCCGAGGGCGTGGTGCGGGTTGGCGAGCCCGAAGGCACCCCACGAGTGGCCACCCGGGCCTCGAAAGGTCACGCGGTAGCGATGGGAGCCGAGGGCGCCGTTCGTGATCCGCCCGATCCCCCCGCCGTCCACGGCGATCCAGGCATCGATGCGGGGGCCGCCGGGACGAAACAGATGCTTGACCCCGCGCAGGTCGCCCAACCCCTCCTCGCCCACCGTCCCCACGAACAGGACGTCCGCGTCCGTGCGGATCCCGCCGGCATTCATCGCGCGAAGCACCGTGAGCACGACCACCAGGCCGCGCGTATCGTCCCCGATCCCCGGCGCGAACAGCGTGTCGCCCCGCACCCGCACCGCGACGTCAGTCCCCTCGGGAAACACGGTGTCGAGGTGCGCGTCGAGCGCCACCGTTCGCCGACTTCCCGCGCCACGGCGAAGCGCGAGCACGTTGCCGACCTCGTCGATCCACACCGAGTCGGCCCCCGTCTCGCGGAGCAGCTCGGCGAACCGGCGAGCGCGGCGCATCTCATGGAACGGCGGTGCCGCAATCTCGGTCAGCAGGATGAGGTCCCGATGGGTCTGCGGCTCGAGCCCATCGATCGCGCGGAACGCCATCTGGATGTCGCGACGCTCGGCGAGCACGCGGACGTCGCGATCGTACCGCGCGTCGGGCCGTTGGGCGACGGCCGGTTGAGCGATCGCCCCGAGGGCGAGGACGAGCAGCGAAATGGGGTGCCGGTAATGCATGGGGGGGCTCCGATCGTGGTCCGGTTGGCGACGTCGGCACCCGACAGGCCGACGGCCCGCCGGGCACATGCCCGACGGGCCGGAAAGCTCGCTGCTGGGCCCAGCCGGCGTCTAGCCCCGCTCCACCCGCAGCGTCGGACCGTCGGCCTCTCCACCGGCCTGCTCCGGCGAACCGGCCACGCGCTTGAGAGCCTTCACCACCTCGGAGGCAAACGTCCGGCCCGCGCTCCGCTCGATCTCCTCGACCGCCGCCCAGCGTGGCATCGGCGTGCGGTGGGGCGCCGGCAGCTGGAGGGTCTCGAACGCATCGGCCACCGCCAAGATCCTCACGCCGAGCGGCAGCCCCAGCTGATCCACCGGCCAGTCGTCTCCCACGACCTCGTAGTAGCGCTCGTACCGGTTCAGCAGGTCCGTCGCCCCACGCATCGCTGACGCCAGTGGCAGCTCCTTGGCGGTCCCCGGCACGCGGCTGAACAGCTTGAGCAATCTCGGGTCGCGCGGGCCGATCTCATGCAGCAGCGACGCCACCCGCAAATTCTCCAGCTCCTCGTCCCTCAGCTTGAGTTCCCGCCCGAGCGCCACGGAGAGCTGTGCCACGCGATGGCTGTGTCCGCGATTCTGCCGCTCGCTGGCCTCGAGGTGCACCGTGAGCAGCTCGAGCAGGGCGACGTAGGCCTCCTTCACCTCGTTCGTGCGGGCCTGCCGCTGCTCGGCGAGGAGACCGACAACGTAGCCCGTGAGGATCAGGAATCCGGCCCAGGGAATCAACGTGAACAGAATCTCCGGATAGATGCCCTCCTGCGCGCCCAGTCCCTCGACGGCCTGGAAAAACAGCACCAGGCTCACGATCAGCACCGCGGAGAGGACGGCGGTGTTTCGGCCCAGGAAGAAGCCGGCGATGATGATCGGGAGATAGTAGAAGCTGAGGAATGCGATCTTGTAATCGACGATGTAGTGAATCCCGAGCAACGACGCCACGAGCACCACCACGAGCACGCGCTCGAAGTGCACGTACAGGAATAACTTGAGGCGGTCCATGCCGTTTTGCTCGGCCATCACCTTCCTCCGTTAGCACCGTGCGGGAGCGGACGCCCGTGGACCCGAGCGCGCCCGTTCATTCTAGCCGATGGTCGGGGCCGGCGACAGGTCCTACGTCACAGCCTCAAGCCGACTTAGGCGGGATTCACGGCACCGGCCGCTGCTCGACCAACCGGGCGATCCATAGCCCCGAGTTGAGATCCGCCGTGTAGATGTTGCCCTTGAAGACCTGCGCCCCCCACGTCATCGGCCAGTTCGGGACCGTCGTCTGCGCATCCGTGGTCTTGAGGACGGCGATCTCGCGACCTTGGCGGTAGAGGTCGCCGCGCAGCTCTCCCGCGATGTCCACGACCCGAAGCCCCGCTTGGTAATAGCCCACGTAGAGCCGATCGCCGTCCACCCAGAAGTTGTGGGCGCCCGCCTCGGGCACCTCATAGCGGGCGACCTCCCGCGGACGTTCCGGATCGCTGTAGTCCAGCACGTGGACATACCCCCGGGCCTCGATGGGCCGTTCGGCGTCCCAGTCGTCGGGGAAGATCTCGTCACCTACGAAGAGGTAGCGCCCGGCGCGCCACGCCGTATGGGTGTTGCCGACGGGGTAGGCGAACTGGCTCACGAGCGCGGGCCTCGTCGGCGTGCCGCCGTGGGTCCCAGCGCCCACGTCGAGCATCACGAGGCCGTCGTCCCAATATGAGAGGTACGCGTAGCCGTTCTGAACGATCACGTCGTGCAGCGACTTGAATCGTTTGTCGAGCCCCCAGCGCCCCGCGTGCCGGGGGCGTGCCGGGTCCGAGATGTCGATGATGATCAGGTCGGACGTCCCATTATGGCATGCATAAACCAAGTTCTCGTCGCCCCGGATCCACACGTTGTGCACGCCGCCGGTCACGGAGTCGGTGAACTCGGACAGGAGGGTGGGATGCGCGGGAGTCGTGAGGTCCAGGATCACGATCCCGTTCCGCCGGTCGGAGGCTCCCTCCCGGGTGATCACCGCCAGCCGGTTGTTGGGGTGGATCTTGACGTCGTTGATGCGCCGCGCGTCCACCTGCACCGAGTCGGTGAGAACGGGACGCGATGGGTCGGTCACGTCCCATGCCTTCATCCAGTCGTGCATGAAGGTGCCGATGTAGGCATAGTCCCGGCCGTCCACTCCCTCGAACGCCCACATGTCGCCGGAGTGATGGGTGGCGCTCGGCCCCCGGCCGACCGTGATGAGGCGGGCGTCGGTCCGGCGTGGCACCACGGTCACCACGGCGCTGCGGGCGATCGCCGGGCCGATCAGCGCCGTCACACGATAGGTCCCGGGTGCGTCCGCCACGAACACGCCGTCCGTCCCCTCGTCTTCGATCTGCGCGCCCGACGCCCCGACGCTCCATGCCGGAAACAAGCGGCCGACCTCGGCGCCCGCAGCGGACCGCGCCGAGGCCCGGAAGCGGACGACGTCTCCGGTTCGCACCGTGGTGCGCAGCGGCTCGATCGCATAGTCGGCGGCAGGGTTGGCCGAGACCCGCACGGTGATCCGCGCCGCGGCGCTTCCAGCCGACGCGGTGATCGTCGCGGTCCCGGCACGGTGGCCGTAGACGCGTCCCGCATCGTCGACGCTCGCCACCGCCGCGTCGCTGCTCGTGAACCGGACCCCGGTCATACGCAGTTCGTCTCCGAGGCGGGTCGCCACGCGGACCTCGAGCGGCATGCTCGTGCCGGCGAGCACCAGCGCCGCGCTGCTCCGCAGGGTGATGCGGGATGGCGGCAGCTGGGGCACGGTGACGAGGACGACGCCGGGCACGCGTCGGATCAGCGCCGTCACGCGCGCTTCACCGGGGCGTATGGCCGTCACCGTGCCCGTCGAGTCCACCGTCACGATCGCCGGATCGGAGGACAGCCAGGTGAGGCCCCCGCCGGACATGGGCTGACTCTCTGCATCGTAGGCGATCGCCTCGAGCGTGCGCGTCGCACCGACCGCGATCTCGACCGTGGCCGGTCGCACCTCGACGCGCGCGGGTGGCGGCGCCTGCTGGACCGCGGCGACGACAAGCAGGGGAACGATGTGCATGGGGTAGCTCCTCCGGGAATCGTAGGAGGAGGTTACGCGCTGGCCCGACGGCGTCAATCTGCGGTCTGCCATCCGCGATCAGCCATCCGCAATCCGCAGTCCGTTAAACCACGCCCCGGGATCGGTCCGGCGGTTGGGTGCGCAGGGTCCGGAAGCGCCCCCCGCGGCTCCCAACGCTGGGTCACGGACTGCGGATTGCGGATCGCCGTCATTCAGGCATCCGGGCCACCTGGCGCGCCGCCAGCGCCTGCAGCGCCGCGTCGGTCGCCCTGGCATCGGGGAGCTGGCTCACCACCCGCACCGACTGCATCGAGAGGCTTCGGGCCGTCGTCCCGTAGTAGCGGCCTTCCGTGACGCCGCCGTTCGGCCCGAGTTCCACGATGAGATTCGGGGAGCCGTTCCCAACCGAGACCGACGCGATCCAATGACCCTCCGCCGGCCACTGCTGACGCACGGCATACACGCCTGCTTTCCCCGTGGGCGCGAACTGCAGCGCCACGGAACGGCGCTTGCCGTTGACCAGGCCCTCGGCGGTGCCGGTCACGGGCAGGCTCGCCGGGTTCTCGTGGTGGTACACGCGCACCACGAACGCGGCGTCCCGCGTCGCGTCGTCGAGCGGGTTCGCGGGCACCTCCAGGGAGACCCATGGGGCGCCCAGCTCGGTCGGCGCGGGCCGCGACGCGACGAGCGGGACGAGCAGGAGCGCAACAGGCACGACGGCGGCGAGTCGCACAGCGGTCAGACGATGCATAATGACCTCCGAATCACAAGGGGTGTGCCAGTGTCGTTGTTACGATGCCACTCACCGGCCATCGGTTTATCCGCCCGACCAACCGGCTACCGCTGGCGGCGGATCCGGATGTCGCCTTTGAAGCTCTTGATGGTGAGCCGCGTGCCGTCCGGGCCCGTGGAGAACGCGCGCGCGCCGGCCGGCCCGAAGTCGCTTTCCACGCGGCCGCCGAAGGCGACGATATCCACGTCGGCCCGGACCGACGACGGCAAGACGAGCGCGATCGCACCGCTATGGGTCTCGAACCGGAAAGACCCCGGGCTGTCGAACCCGCCCTCAAACCGGATGTCGCCGGACACCGTGGTCACCTGTCCTTCCCAGAGGTTGCGACCCATCACCGTGGCCGTCCCGCTCACCGTGGAGACCTCAACAAAGCCGGCCGCACGGCGCACGGTGACCGCTCCGTCCACCGATTTCGCCCGGACCACCTTCGTGTACGCCTCGATGTCCACGCTGCCGGCGGCGGACTCCGCATAGATCGTGCGGGCGTTCCCGGACACCCGGATGCTCCCGCTCACCGACGCGACGTCCACCGCGCCTTGCAGGTCGTCCACGTTGACGTCAGCGCTGGACGTGCGGATCGCCACGTGACTGCCGCGGGGCACGCGCACCCGCAAGGCGCTGGCTCCGCCCTCGCGGGCGTCGGGCACCGGGACGATGCGGATCCGGGTCTCGCGGCCTTGGATGCCAAACTCGAGCCGTTGGCCGCCGCCGATCGTGCCGCCGAGCTCGACCGAGTCCCGGTCCCATCCCGTGACGCGGACCGTCCCCGACGGTACGGAGATCTTGACCGTCCCGCCGGGATCGGCCGACCGCGCCTCGGCAATCGGCTGTTGCGCGGCGACGACCGCCGGGGCGAGCGTGACGAGGAGCGCGAGGCGCAATCCGTGATGCGCCACCCGCAGACCGACGTCAACGCCTGGGCCGCGCCCGGCTCCACGCCGGCGCGTCGCCGCGACCGGACAGTGGAAAGCTGAGTGACGCCCGGGGTTGCTCACAGCACCGCCGAGAGCTTGGTGACCTGCTGGAGCACATCCACCTTCTTGGCATACATGTCGGCCAACATCTCGAGCACCTCCCGGTTCGCCGGGTCAGCCGCGAGCGCGGCGCGGGCCTCGGCAATGGCGTCGTCGATAATGCGGAGGTTCCGCTCCAGCACCGCCACGGTTGCCGGGGCGAGCCGTGGCTTCGCCCCGGCCAGCGCTTCTTCCAGATCGGCCGCGGCGCGCCGGTAACTGTCTTCGGTCTCGCGCCAGCCGGCGGGGAAGCCCGGCACGGCGGCCACGGCGGGGGCCGTGGCGATCACCTTCACCGGTTCAGGTCGCAGGAGCAGCACCGTGAGGAGGGATCCGAGCAAGAGCAGCGCCATGGCGGCGGCCGCCAACTGGTAACGAACCGACCACAGGGTGTGGTCGCGGACGCGGCGCCTCCCGATCCGCTGCTGGATGGACCCCCAGAGATCCGTCGGCGGCTCGAGGCTCGGCGGCAGCGTCCGTGCCTCCGCCAGAAGGGGCCGCAGGAAATCCACTTCCCGACGGCAGTCTTCGCAGTCGGCCAGATGCGCCTCGATGACCGCCTGCCGCTCGGGAGTCAGACACCCGTCCACGTAGTCGTCGAGCCGTTCACGGATCTCGCCGTGGCTCATCGCTGGAGCATCTCCCTCAACAAGCGCCGCGCACGATGCAGCTGGGCCTTTGACGTGCCGGTCGCGATGCCCGCGACGTCGGCGATTTCCGCATGGCCGTACCCCTCCACGTCATGGAGCACGAACACCTCGCGCGCCCCGGGCGGCAGCCGGCGGATCGCCGCCTCAAGATCGAGCCGCGTCCCCGGATCGGTCACGTGCCCAGAACCCTCGAGCTCGGCGGGATCACCCGCCGGCGTCACGCGACGCTCCCGACGCCGCTCGGACCGCGCCGCCATCAACACCACGTTGACGGCCAGCCGATGCAGCCAGGAGGCGAAGGCGCTGTCCCCCCGGAACGAGCGCAGCCGCTCCCAGCACCGCACGAACACGTCCTGCGTCAGCTCTTCGGCGCGCACCGCGTCGCCCGTCAGCCGGAGGCACAGCGCGTACACGCGGCCCGCCGAGCGCCGGTACAGCTCCTCGAAGGCGTGCGCATCGCCCACCTGCGCCCGGCGCACGAGCGGCTCCATCTCAGGGGCGGCGGGCCGGTCCGGCGGGCGCTCGATGGGTCGGAATGCGCAGACGCTCCATTCTCTCGCTACTAGGATGCCGCAGGGACCCGGGGGGTTTGAAGGGCGCGGGCTGGCCCCTAGCCCGACGGGGGCGCCCCCGTGTGCCGGGCGAGCGCGCGCAGCTCGTCGGACTCGAACGTGTGAAGACCGGTGAGGCCACGCGCCGCGAGCTGCACCATCGCCCGCGCGACATCCCGCGCGTGGATCGGCCGATACCGGGCCAGCCGCCCGACCAAGAGGGGCGCGACTGCCGACAGCACGAGTTTGCCGACGGCCTCGGCGGGGCGCGATTCGCGCCGCGAGCCCAGGAGAAGGGAGGGCCGGACGACGACGAGCGTGCGCATGCCGACCTCGCTCAGGGCGCGCTCGAGTTCGCCCTTCACCCGCAGATAGAAGGTGCGCGCGTCGGGATCCGCGCCCAGCGACGACACGATCACGAACTGGACGGTGCCGTGGAGGCGAGCGGCCCGGGCCAGCGCGAGCGGATAGTCGAAATCGACCCGGCGGAAGGCGTCCGGCGATCCGGCCCGTCGGATCGTGGTGCCGAGGCAGCAGAACACGTCGTCGGCCGCGAGCCGGTCGCCGAGGGTGTCGAGACGGTCGAAGTCGGCCGTCACTTCCCGCAATGTGTGATGGCGTCGCTCGAGCGGGCGTCTCGTGAGGGCCGTGATGGTGGCGTAGCGATTCGAGCCGAGGAGCTCGTCGAGGCCGTAGCCGCCCACGAGCCCGGTGGCGCCGGCGAGGAGCGCGCGCCGCTCGGTCACTGTGCCGGCGGTTGCTGCTCCTCGGTCGGCACGTTCGCCGGTGCCATCGGCACCGGCGAGGGCCCATGGATCAGGTCATCGAGCCTCACGATGAGGCGCGACAGCACCCCCCCGGAGCCCGGTGCTTCCAGTAGCGCCACGGCCACGTAGCGCTTGCCGTCCCGTTCCACCAGGGCGGCGTCGGCGTGCCAGCTCTTCCACGTCCCCGACTTGCGGAAGATGTTCGACGGGGGCCGGCTGTCGAGCCCGAGCACGAACTTATGATGAATCTCGGGGTGGGCCATGATGCTCTTCATCTCGCTCGACGCCCACGGACTGACCAGCCGCCCCTGATCGAGCATCACGAAGTAGCGCGCGACCTGCCGGGCCGTGGCGCCGTGCGAGATCTTGTGGATCGGATCCCGGCGCCACAGGCCGGGACCGCCCCCGTAGTCGCGGCCAACCCACAGACCGCCGGAGCGGCTCCGGTCGTACAGCTGATAGCGCGGGTCCCGGAGCGTGTTCGCGATGGCCTGGAACCCGACCAGCTGAATGAGCTGCGTAGACACGTAGTTGTCCGACCGCCGGATCATCAGCTCCATCTTGGCCCGCAGCTCCGGCGTGTACTCGAGTTTTCCCCGGTCGATCTGGTCGAAGACGCCCAGCATGATGGCGATCTTCGGCAGGCTCGCGGCGTAGCGCATGCGGTTGTCGTCCACCGCCGCGTAGCGGATCCCGCCCGAATCCGACAGGTCCACGAGCGCCACGGACAGGCGCTTCCGGGCCATGAGGCTCCGGAACGGCGGCTCGGCGAGCACCCGGTTGAGCTCCGCCTGCAACACCGGGTCCGCCGCGGGGAGCACGAGGGTTGGGCTCGCCGCGCTCTGCGCGGCCACCTGCCCGGCCGGCGGGAGCCCGATCAAGCCGCCGGCGCACGCCGATAGTATCAGCAGCCCACCGACCGATCGCATCATATGGCGGTCTACTCCTCTCATACCGTGGTCCTGACGGTCGCGGTTACGGATCGCCCCGGCCCACTCACGGGTGCAGCCGCTGGAGCAGCTGTTCGATCTGCGTCGCGATCTCCAGGTGCTCTGCCGCGGAGTTCACCTTGAGCACGTTCGACATCATCGAGATCAGATACACGCGCTGGCGGTCGCCGGACGCCGGTGACTCGACGATCGCCACCGAGTGCATGAGGTTCGTAGCGTTGCCCCGGTATTGCCCGCATTGATAATCGGGCTCCGGGCGGCATTGGTACAGGGAGCCCGACTTGAAGTATACGGCGGCGTCCGCCAGGGCAGGCGATGAGGCGTAGCGGTACCGGCGCCGCGTGAAGTACATGAGCCTCTTCATCTCGAGACTGCTCCACCGGTCCACGACCTTCCCCTGCTCCAGCTTCAAGAGCCAGCGGACCAGCTCGCGGGGCGTCGACGAGCTCGCCTGGCCGGGAACGATGCGGGACGCCGTGCGCGTGAAGAACGTGCCTAGACGGAGCTGCGCCGTGTCGAGTCCGAGCGCGAGGAGCGGATCCTCCAGGACCCGAAGGGACCGGGCGGTCAGCTCCGGCTTCCGCGTATCGCGGAAAAACGCCTCCTCCGCCGCCGCCGACGGTGGATAGGCGGTACCGAACGCGTCCATCAACATGACCTGTTTCCACACCAGCGAACCGGCGGCGTTGGAGCTGGGCGAGATCATGTGGTCGACCCATTCCCACAGGGTGAACTCGTCCCCAACGCGCACGGCGCGGTAGGTCACCGCGGTCATGTCCTCGTTCACGACCGGGATCTGATGGCTGTTGGGCAGCACCCACCGGTCCGCCACGATCCGCGTGTCGCGGAGCAACCGCGCCCGTGCGGCGATGTCCGAGGGGAAACGCTTGGCCAACTCGTGGAACAATCCAGTCATCACCAAGAGCTTCCCGACGCTGCCGGGGATGTAGCCCTCGCTCTCCCGGACCGCGGCGTACCGCGGCTGTGCCGGGTCGGTGATGTCGAGCAGGGCCACCCGGTAGGAGGTATCCCGCGCGGCCACGATGCTGAGCAGCGCCGCCTGGAGCTCCGGGTCCTTGGGCGTGTCCGGCAGAATATCGAAGGTCTCATCGAAGCCCGCCATGCGCAGCCGGATCGCCTCCGAGGGCAGCAACGCTCCGGGGGGGAGCCGCAGCGATCCCCGGATCTGTCCGGCCCGCATGAGACGGAACGCTTCGAGCCGGCGGATGCCGGTGTGCTCGTACCCGTCCAACGGATACGGCCCCGACGGGGCGGCGCCCACGGCCACGAGCCCGAGCAGCGCACACGCGAGCCAGCGCGTCCCGCGGGAGGCCATCATCAGATCCGCTCCACCAGCGCGACCCGTCGGTCCGCTCGCTCCAGGACGTCGCGATCCAGCACCTGCAACCGCGTCAGGAGGGCGCTGCTCCGGAACCGCACGAACGGTCGAATCTGGAATAGCCATAGCGTGTCCCCGACGAACCCGAATTCGATGTCCCACACTTGCGACGCATCGCCCGGGGCGAAGCGCGCCTGCCATTCGGCCGCCACCGCCCGCAGCGTGGCGATGTCCGCCTGGCGCAGCAGGACGTCCGGCAGCCGCCCCACCACCGTCGCCACCCCACGGTCCACGAGCACCCGCCGCACCGGCGCCTTGGCCTGGGACAGCAGCGTCACCGTGCCCGCCGAGTCGACGACGATCATCTCGGCCTCCTCGCCTTCCACCGCGCCACCCACGCCTTCGGCGGTGGCGATCGTCAGATCGTCCGAATCGCCGAACTGGAGGCCCGACGTGATCATCACGCCCGACTTCTCCGACGGGACGCTCTCGAGCAGGAGCACCGACGGGTAGATCCGCCCCTGTTCCTCCAGAATCTGCTTGCGCCACAGATACGCCCGCTCGCTGAACGGCGAGGTCCACACGCGCTTGATGGACGCCAGCACGTCTTCGAGCGTTCGTTGGTGGGGGACGGTGAGGTTGAGCCCCGCGCCGGAAAACTGCGGCAGGTCCTCGACATTGGTGTCGCTGCGCACAAACACACCGCCCGAGAGATCGCCACCGAACGTCACGCGTACCGCATCGACGACCGCGTCACGGACGTCGGGCAGCCAGGGCAGGTCGAGGATCGCCTTCCGCACGCGGGCCAGCTCCCGGAACATGTACCGATCGATCTCCTCCTCGGACATCCCGGCCGCCCGCATCGCCGCCGCGTGGCGGTACGCCGCTTCCAAATCCTCGAGCATCGGCCGGTCCGACCCGAAGGGGCGGTTCGCGTGGCGGACGAACATCCCGAAGGGCAGCGCGACGCCACGCGAGACGCGGCTCGGGAAGTACGCCGCGAGCTGCCCGAGATTCGCCGCCTTCGGCCCGACGTACACGCCGGACAGGTCCGCCCGAAGCTCCGACAGCGGGAGCGGCGCCGTCCGATCAAGCCGGAGCCGCGAGGTGTCGAGACGGATCTTCTCGATCTTGACGTCGCGCCCGCCGTCGAGCAACCCTTCGTCCTCCGGCGTCATCTCCCCCGGCCGCTTGAGGAAAACGCGGCCGAGTGGCGAGACGGCGTAGAACACCTCGGTGCCGCGGGCCGAGCGCAGGACCGGCAGCAGCGACGACGACACGGACGCATTTGGGATGCCGAGGTTGCGGGCGAGCAGCTGCACGTGGGACAGGAGGTTGCCGGCATCGAGCGTCAGCACGCCGGCCACGGGTTTGAGCTCGGGCGTCGTTGCCGGCACCACGTAGATTTTCGTGGGCTCGACCGCCGCGTGCGCACGCTCGGGCTCCAGGATCTCCAGCGGGCGGCGGACGACTCCAGGGTTGAGTCCACGGACCCCCTGGCTGACCCGCTGCCCGAAGATCTCGTGGGAAGCACCCAGCACGCGATCGGCGTCGGTATCCAGGACGTCGAGCGCCTGGGAGAGGGGCAGCAGCACCGAGCCGCGCATGACGGCGTCGGGGAATCCCACGACCTTGGGCGCCACCGGCAGGTAGCGCTGGATCACCGGCCCGAAGTAGCTCCGAACCGTCCCCGCCGACCAGTCGAGACTCCGGCCGAGGTAGCCGAGCGCGGTCTTGTACTCGAGGGCCGTTGGCGGCACCTCCGTCCGCAGCCGCGCGATTTCGCGGTCCAGCGCGTCACGTTCGCGGGCCGACAGGAACCCGGCGCCGTGGGCGATGGCGAGGTAGTCCGAGAGCCGCCGCAGGCGTTCGCTGCGACTCGTCGGCCCCGGCTCGCGCACGAGGTCCTGCGCGAGCAGGAACGCTTGCTCCTGCAGCGCAAGGCCCAGATCCATCAGCACGAGGTTGACGCGGCCGTCGCGGCCCGTGGTCACGAGCTGGCGGATCTTCGGCGCCAGCCCGGCGATCTGCGCGAACGCACCCCGCTGGTCCCCCTGCGCGAAGCTCCGCTCGAGCGCCGCCAGTTCGTCTCCCAGCGTACCCCGCAGCCGCCGCCGGTACTGGGCCAGGCTCTCGAGATTGCGCCGCGGGTCGTACTGCCGGCGGAGCTCGTCGCGCAACTCGGTGAGCTTCGCGCGCACCGCCGGCGCCGTCACGGAGGCGAGATGCCGCTCGACCGCCTCGAGGTCCTCGCGCGAGGGGAACGAGTGGATCTTGACCCGCACTGGCAGGAAGCTCTGGTCGAGCTCGGCGGCTTCCGTCGCCAGATTCCGAATACGGTACGTGAGCTGGTCACCGCCCAGTGTCACGTGCGGGATCGTGGCCACGAGCCGGACGGCCAACAGATAGTGCGCGGCGGTCCACTCGGGCCGCCCGAGCAGCCCTTCCAGCAGCGCGTGCCCCGTCCGCTCTTCGTCTTCGATCTGCCGGGCGCCGCGATAGAATTGTGCCTGGCGGAGCGCCCAGCCGTCGTCCACGTCGAACAGGTACTTCGCGACTATGAGCTCGCGCAGGCGATAGTGGGCCTGCGCCGAGTCGAAGAGGTCCTCGAACGTGACGGCCTGGAGAATCGTCCCCACGTGGAAATTGAGCTCGGCCAGACGCCGGGCCCGCTCGTTGAACTCGGCGTACTGCACGCCACCACCCCGCTCGCGGCAGGGGGTGCCCTGGGGGGGCTCGACGCTCCCGTCATTGCAGAACCACCGGATCCGGAGGTAGGGCCCCCGGGCGTCGGCCTTCATCGCCTCGATGGCGCTCGTGACCTCTCGGATCTCGGCGTCGGTGAGCGGCGGGGGGAAGCTCTGGGCCGCGGCGCGGATGGCAGGGGCCGCCAGCAGGAGTACCACCCAGGCAGTCGTGAGCAAACGTGGCATTGGTCGTCCGTAACGAAAAAGGGGCCCCCCCTGAAACCGGGACGGCCTCTGGCGATAACATACAAGGAATCTGGACTTCCAGGTATCGGCAAAGATCACAGTTTCGCGCCGCCCGGTCGGCATCTTGTCAGAGTGCAAGAACGTGTCTCCTGGCGCCCGCCCGGGCGACCAGCGCGATCAGACGATCGCCACGAAGTATAACGTGAAGTCCGCCAACGTGTTAGGAAACCCGTGACCGCCAGGGCAAGAAACTCGGTCGTCGTCAACATGCTCTCGGCACGGATCTTGGGGTCGGTCGCCCGGATCCGCCCTGATGAGCGGCGAGACGCCCTCGGGGCGTTTCTCACGCTGTTCGGGTTCATGGCCGGGCACGCCCTGCTCGAGACGGCCCGCGACGCACTCTTTCTCGCGAGGCTCCCGGCGTCGCAACTCCCCTGGGTCTATCTCGCCATCGCCGTCGTGGCGCTCGCGCTCACCGAGCGGCAACCACGTATCCTGCGGCGCTTCGCGCATCGCCACGAGCTCAGCGCCTGGCTCATCGTGTCGGCGGTGATCACGTTCGGCTTCTGGCTGCTCGTGGGCTGGGCGGGCGACTGGGTGTTCTATGCGCTCTACACCTGGTCGGGCGTGCTCGCGACGCTGGTGGTGGTGCGCTTTTGGACCGTCCTGGGCAGTCTCTTCACGCTGACGCAAGCCAAGCGGGTCTTTGCGGTGATCGGGTCGGGGAGCGTGATGGGGGCGATCGTCGGCTCCGCGATCGCGCGGCTCCTCACCGGCCTGGTTGCGGCGCAGTACGTGGTGCTCGCCGCCGCCGCCGTGTTCCTCGTGGCGTCGTGGGGCCCGCGGCTCTTGAGCGGCGGCCCGTCCGCCGAACCCGGTGCGACCACCGCGGTGAGATGGGACGTGACCCGTGTGGGACAGATCGTCTGGTCTCGGCCGTACCTGCGCCGCGTGGCGATCCTCGTCCTCCTGGCGACGGTGACGTTCACGCTCGTGGACTTCGTGTTCAAGATGACCGTGGCGCGGCTGGTGGCGCCGGGCGAGCTGGGCGAATTCTTCGCGAGCGTGTATCTGACGCTGAACGTGCTGTCCCTGGGGGTGCAGGTCTTCATCGTCGCGTGGTTGATCCGCCGCCTCGGCGTGAACATCGCCGTGGCATTCGCGCCGGCACTCTTGCTCCTCGGCGCGGTGGGCTTCGTGATCGCGGGCACCCTCGCGGTGGTGCTCCTCCTCAAAGGCGTGGACGGCAGCCTGCGGCACTCGCTCCACCGCACGGGCACCGAGCTGCTCTTCGTGCCCATGGCGCCGGAGCTCCGCGCGCGCGTGAAGGCGTTCATCGACGTTCTCGGCCAGCGCGGCGGCCAGGCGTTGGCGTCGTTGCTCATCTTGATCACCCTCGCGGCCACCACCCGGGAGGTCGTGTTTGCCGGGATGGCCTCGCTCACCGCGGCGGTATGGCTGTTCTTCGCCCTCGATCTGCGGACGCACTATCTCGACGTCTTCCGCGAGACGCTGAGTGAGGAGATCACCGAGACCCGGATCGAGTTCCCGGCGCTGGACATCGCGTCACTCGAGACCCTGCTCAGCACGCTCAACGCCCCCCACGACCGTCAGGTGATGGCAGCGTTGGACATGCTGACCGCACAGGGGAAAGTGCGAGTGATCCCGGCGCTCATTCTGTACCACCCCTCGCCGCCGGTCGTCGTACACGCGCTCGAGCTGTTCATCCGCTCGGGACGGCTCGACGTCCTGCCGATCGTAGATCGGCTCCTGAACCATCCCAACCCGCAGATACGCGCCGGCAGTCTGCGACTCCAGTCCGTGCTCGCGCCCGACGAAGGCCGCTTGCGCGGCGGCCTGCGCGACCGCGCCGCGGAGGTCCGGGCGACGGCCCTGGTAGGGCTCATCGCCGGCGGCTGGCTGGGCCGCGCGCAGGCGGAGGCCGCCCTGCAACGCATCGTCAGCGAGGGCTCCGCCGAGGCCCGCCTCGCGCTGGCCCAAGCCGTGCGCCATCAGCCGGCGGCCGTCTTCGAAGGCGCGCTCCGTGCCCTCGCGGCCCGTGGCGAAGTCGACGTGCGGCTGGAGGCCGTGCGCGCGATGCGCGAGGTGCGGAGCCCCACGTTCATCCCGGTCCTGGTCACCATGCTGGCGGAACGCGTCCTGCGCGACGAGGCGCGCACCACGTTAGCGGCGCTGGGGCCGACCGCGCTCGCTCGGCTCGGCACGGGGCTCAAGGATCACAACCTCTCGCACGGCATCCGCCGGCACCTGCCCCGCGCGATCGCCACGTTTGCGACCGTGGCCGCGGCCGATCTCCTCGTGAAACACTTGCTCCACGAGCCCGACGGCATGATTCGCTTCAAGATCCTCCGGTCCCTTGGCCGTCTCCGACAGGAGCAGCCCGCCTTGCCCCTCGATACCGGACTCCTGGCCCAGGCGAGCAAGCAGACGCTGGCCGTCGCGTTCCGATTCATGCGCTGGCGCCACGCGATGGAGCACGGTGCCACGACGCACCCGGGACGGCGCACCGCCGTGTACGAGTTGCTGATCCTCCTGCTGCGCGACAAACAAAACCATGCCCTGGAGCGCCTCTTCCGCCTCCTCAATCTGGAGGCAGACAACGAGGACTTCCTCCACATTTATCGCGGGCTCAACAGCCCACGCCGCGAATCGCGGGCGAGCAGCCGCGAGCTACTCGAACACCTGGTGTTCGCGCCCGTGCGGGAACCGCTCTTGACGCTGATTGACGATCTCTACGAGCCACGCGGCGCGGCGCTCCGGGGCGGCGAGGACGTCGAGCTCGACGCGTACGAGACGGTGCTGGCGGAACTCGTCGGGAGCACGACCGAGTCCCTCAGCAGTCTGGCCGCATATCACGTTGCCGAGCTGGGGTTGGATGGGATGGAGCCCCTCCTCCGCCGTCGATTGGCGCTCTCCGACGATCACGCCGAGATCTTAGCCTTCGCCTCCACCGCGCTCGGCGGCCCGCCTCTCGGGAGCGCGCTCGATGCCTGAACGCACCGTCTTTGTGGGGCCCCTCGACCGGATCCTCCATTTCCGGACGATGCCGGCGCTCGATCGGCTGACACCGACCCAGCTCGGCACGATCGCCCAGCACGCGCAGGAACAGTTCTTCCCGCGCGGCAACTACCTGCTGCGACCCGAATGGCCTGCGGAGGCCTTCTATCTCGTGATCGATGGGCGGGTCACGGTCACGCGACTCGGCCGGAGCGCGCAAGAGGCGGGACCGGGAGACGCCGTGGGATTCCACCACCTGCTCGCCCAGGCGGCCCGCGGGATCGAGGCCCGGGCGGACGCGGATACCTTGGCGCTCCGGCTGGATTGGGAGGCGCAGCTCGACATTTGCGAGCAGCACTTCCCCATCCTGCTCCAGTACGTGCGCTATCTCGCCGAACGACTGCTCGGGGAGTTCAGGCGGCGGCCGACGGCTCAGCGGTTGGGACCGGCGGAAGGGCGCACGCTACCGCCCGGCCAGCGTCGGCTCAACCTGGTGGAGCGCCTTCTGGCGCTGCGCGGCGCGCCGGCGTTCCCCTCGAGCAGCGTGGACGCGCTGTCGGAGTTGGCGCGGCACGTCGTGGAGCTGCGCTACGCCGCGGGCGAGGCCGCCTGGCGTCGCGACGAGCCCGCCACGTGGTTCTTGCTGATCGCGGGCGGCGCGGTCTCGTGTTCGGCGGGCGAGCTGGCGCGCCCCTTTGGCGGCGGCCCGACGACGACGCTCGGGATGCACGAAACGCTGGCCACCGCACTCCGGTGGTATGACGCCGTCGCCGACGGACCGGTGGTCGGGCTCCGCATCGACCTCGAACCGTTTCTGGACGTCCTCGAAGACCATTTCGAGATGGCGATCGAGTTCACGTCGCTCTTCGCCAAAGACCTGCTGGAACTGCTCGAAGGCGACCCGGGGCGTCACAACGGCCCGTAGGGCGGCGGCTCATCCGCGCACGCGCTGTAGCACGTCGCGACCGATGTTGCCGCCGCAGATCACCACGACCACGTGCCGCCCACGACAGGCGTCCGCCGTCTTGAGCAGGCCGGCGACCGCGACGCCGGCGGCGCCCTCGATGACGTCGTCGTGCGCGTCCATATAGCGCCGCATCGCCTCCGCGATCTCCGTCTCCGAGACCAGGACGTACTCGTCCACCAGGCGCCGGCAGAGATCGAAGGTGATCGCATCCGGCTCGATGCCCCCCGCGGTGCCATCGGACAGCGTCGGCTGGGACGCCATCTCGAGGATCCGCCCGGCCCGAACCGACGCGACCATGACCGGCGAGGCTTCGGGCGAGCACGCCACCACACGCACGCCCGGCCAGAGCGTCCGGAGGTACCCGGCGATGCCCGAGACGAGCCCGCCACCACCCAGCGCGACGTACAGGACATCGATTCGGTCGGCCTGCCGGGCGAGCTCCAGCCCAATCGTCCCCTGCCCCACCACCACGGCTGGATCGTTGTACGGCGAGACGTACGCCAGCCCTTGCTCCCCGGCCACGGCGCGCGCGTGCGTCTCGGTCGCACCGCTGTCGATACCGTAGACCTCCACCACCGCCCCGGAGCGGCGGATCGCATCGAGCTTGGAGGGCGACGCCTGCTCGGGTACGAACACGCGGCACGGCGTGTGCAGGCGGGACGCAGCGTACGCGATCGCCGCGCCGTGATTTCCGGTGGAGGCGGCGACGACACCGCGCGCGCGTTGGTCGGCCGAGAGCGTCAGCAGCTTGTGGACGGCGCCTCGGAGCTTGAACGACCCCGTGTGCTGGAGGTTCTCGAGCTTGAAGGCGACCCGGGCCCGAGTGGCGTCGTTGAAAGGCGGGGATCGGACGAGGGGCGTCTCCCGCACGTGCGGCCGAATGCGGCGCTCCGCTTCGGGCACGACCTCACGAAAATCCATCGGGAGCGTGGCGCCGCCTATCGGCCGGCCAAGCGACGTGCCTCGACCTCCCACGGCAGTCCGTCTCGGTCCTGCGGGAGGAACAGCGTCCGGCTGGCCACGCCCAACACGGTCGCCAGCGTGTTGAGTCTGAGGTACCGGTCGAAGACCGCGACGCCGTCCCACATGGCGGCATCCAGGCGGTCGCTCCACGCCGCCAGCACGAAGTCGAACTGGAGCACGTGAACCTGCTCGTGGGCGAGCACGCGCGCGTCGCCATCGGCGGTGATCGTGAGGAAGATGACACTCCCCACTGTCGTCGCGATGCGCTCGGACGGCGGAAGCCCTCCCACCACCGTCCCCGGCGGCCGTAGCCGGGCCGGCCGGACGAAGACCGCGGCGCCCGAGGACACGCTCCTACCCATGTCCAATCGAACGTCGGGCGCCACGAGGCCGTACACTATCGCTCCCGCCGAGGCCAGGTCCACCGTAGGCCGGACACCGAACCCACCGGTCGTGGTGAGGTGCAGGCGAACCGGGATGGGTCCCAGGGGCACGATAAAGCGCTCGAGCAGCGGCCCTCCCTCGGCCGCGTTGTAGACCAGCGAATTGCCGACCGCCGCCAACTCTCGACCCACGAGCCCGGCGCCGTCGAACTGCTGGCCCGCGACCCGCTTGCCGGCGTACACCACCGCCCCGCCCAGGCTGCCGCCGAGGAACCCCTTCCCGAAGGAGCCACCCCGCAAGAGCTGAAAGACGCCTGCCGTGACGCCGCCGAGGGCGACATTCACGCCCAGCACCGTCGCGTGGTCGCCCACCGAGGTGGGCGCCGGCGGCTGCTGTGCACCGCCCGCACCGGGAGTCACGACGAGCGACACCGCGAGCGCGAGTCGCGCCGTCGACCTGACCCAGAAGTGTGCCAGCACGACGTCGAGCATCCGGAATGAGGTACGGCTAGAAACCCCGCACCTCACTCACTGTTCCGCACCCCGTCGACCGTTCCGCGTTAGCGCCCGAGGCCGATCGCCAGTCCGAGGGAGAACACAAAGTCCGCCTGGAACTGACTGTCCAGCTCGGTCGATCCAATGGTCAACTGACTCAGGTACAAGTGGTCATCAGCGTCGAGACGGAGTTCCCCGCTCGCCAAGGCTGTGACCAAGCGATGTGGCCGCGCCCTCCGAGCCAGCCCGGGTACGGCCTCAGTTGACAAGATGCCACCGATGTGTACGTTGATTCGCTTCGGCGGACGGCTCTAGGGAGCATTCCGCCGCTGGCCAAGCACGGCCCTGCTGCCGTATCGACGCCCTCCTGGACGTCCCTCCGACAACCCGACCGCCCGCCAGCGACAGGGGTGCTTCCCTCACCTGGCCGCCGCCGTGCGGCAACCCCCATGCTCGACCCAGGAGGAACCCATGCACCACCCACTGCATCCCAGGCCATCGCCTGGAAGAGGGGTCCTACCCCTGCTGCCTCTCGTCGTCCTCGGGGCCCTACTCGCCGGGTGTCGGGACGCCGGGCTCGCGCCGGTACTCGACGGACCCCGGTTCACCCACGCCCCGGGCCATGGCCTCAAGGGCGCCATCGCGTTCCACAGCAGCCGCGACGGCGACTTCGAGATCTTCGCCATGAACGCGGACGGCAGCCAAGTCACCCAGCTGACGCACAACGATGTTCACGAATTCGATCCCATCTGGTCGCCGAACGGTAGACAGATCGCGTTCGGCAGATGCTTTCCTGACCGCTGTCAGGTCGTCGTCATCAACGCGGATGGGAGTGGGGAGCAGGTGCTGATCGACAATGGCTTCCCAGGCGCCTGGTCACCCAACGGCCAGCGGATTGCCTTCGGCCGTGACGGCGAAGTCTACGTGATGAACGTTGACGGGAGCGGCGTGACGCAACTGACCCTGGGCGGCGGCTTCCCGACCGGCTGGTCCCCCAACGGAAAGCAGATTCTCTTCAGCAGCTTCCGTGATGACAACTTGGACATCTACGTCATGAACGCCGACGGGAGCGGGGTTGTCCGGCTGACCGACGATCCTGCGCTCGACTTCGGCGATCGAGCGGGCTGGTCGCCGGACGGCAAGCGGATCCTGTTCAGCAGCACGCGCGACGGGGGCGATATCGATCTGTTCGTCATGAACGCGGACGGGAGCGGCGTCACGCAGCTCACGTTCAATGACGGCATTGACGACGATGACCCCGTCTGGTCGCCCGACGGCAAGCATATCGCATTCCACAGCACGGCCGACGGCGACGAAGAGATCGTCGTCATCAATGCGGACGGGACCGGGAGGACTCAGCTCACCTTCAACACCACACAGCCTGACGGGACGCCCATCTTCGATGCGGTGCCCGCCTGGAGAGCCCGGCCGCTGCGGTAGGCCGAACGCAACCCGGGGGCGCAACTACCGACTGCGCCCCCGGCCGCGAGGCCAATCGCCCAGTGCCCGGGGCGGGAGTCGAACCCGCACGGGGTTGCCCCCCAGGGATTTTAAGTCCCTTGCGTCTGCCCATTCCGCCACCCGGGCCGTTGTCGCCACATCGGGTGCCGACCGCGCCACGCGCGCCGCGGTCGCCACGCCGTCATGGTGCTTTCCAACCCTCAACAAGACAGCGCCCAGACTTCCACAGCAAGCTCGGGGTGCCCGCGCTCCCTCGACGGACCCTTGACGCCGCCGGTGCACGCTGGAACGGGCATCGCCGGCCGCCACCCAAGCCCGAGCGCATCCCGCAAGCCGCTGACCCCGACGCCTCGCCGATCACCCGCAACGCACCCGATGGATCGGGCCCGGCACGCCGCGTCCCGCCTCGCTCGTGATCACCAGCGTTTCGTCGTCGAGATAGTCCACGGCCTCACCCTGGGGCTCGGCCAGCCCCCGCGCCGTCCCCAGGAAGCATGGCGACCCGACCGGTCCGTAGCGACCGTCCGTAGCGCGCGTAAAGAAGAACAGCTCCGTGTAGGTCCGCACGGCGAGCGTCGCCCCCGAGGGCGAAAACGCCGCCCCCGTCACGTAACGTCCGATGCGGGCGTCCGGTTGGATGGGCAGCGTGCCGCGGAACTGCGCCGTCACCGTGTCGGTCCTCCCGGTCGGCCGCGCGATCGCCTCGCGTCCGATCTCGAAGAGTTGGATCGGGCCGGTGCGCCCCTTGGTGACGATGAGGACGGCGCCCTCGGGCGTGACCGCCAGGGCTTCCGCGTCGTGCGCCCCGTCCGGATAGCGGAAGGTGACCGCGCGGATCGCAACCGCCTCGCTCGCGCCGCTGGCCGACACCGACGCCGCGTCCGGCTCCGGCACCACGTAGAGCGTCACGGCACGGCGCCGCGCCTCGTTGTCTCCGATGTCGCCGATGTACAGACAGTCCCCATCGCCGCTCGCGGCGCCCGGACACGGGCCTCGCGCCAGATCTTCCCAGTCCACCGCCACCGCGCCCCGCACGCGGAAGCGCGCCAACGGCCGCCCCGTCAGGTCGATCGCGTAGATCACGGGCTCATCGCCCGCGTCGTTGTGCGACCAGAGCACGCCGGGATGGGCCTGGCTCACCGCGATCCCGGAGCTTTCGGCCAGCCGCGCGGGCACCCAGCCGGTGCGCTCCAGCAGCGTCGCGGCATGGCTCGAGCCGTCCCGTCGTCCTCCGCCCCGCGTCCGCTCCCCCCGCGCCTCCGCGAGCAGGTGCCACGCGCCCACCAGCACGAGGATGCCGGTCACGAGCGCCAGCACGATGATGAGACCGCGGAACGGCGGTGGCACCATCACTCCGGTCGCGGCCCGAACATGCGCGGAGCCGCAGCACCCGTCCCGCCGGGAGCCGCGGCTCGCGCGCGTGATCGGTTCCGCCTTAGCGGCCGCCGGCTCCGGACTTCTTCTCGACCTTGAGTTCGCTCACGTGCAGGTTCAGGCTGTGGTTCACCCGAAGGCCAACGATCCCGTTGGTGTCCACGTCCGCGCGTGGCACGCTCGCCACCTTCTCGCCGTTCACGTAGAAATCCACCGTCCGCGGGCCGCACTCCACGGCGAGCACGTTCTTGGCGTTCTCGCTCCCTCCGGCATGCTTCACGATGGCGCTCGTCGCCGTCCAGGGGAGCACGTCGGCCGTGGTCGCGCCCGTCCGCCGCTTCACGAGGAACTCGGCCGTGTCCCGGATCAGGAAGTAGGTGTAGGCCTGCTCGTCGCCCTCGAGGTGGCGGCCGCCGAAGAAGATCCCGTACGCCTCCCGATGCCGACGGCCCGGATCGAACAGGAAGATCGTGGTTTCGATCCGGTACTGGCCAGAGGCGCTGGTGGCCGGGTTGTACAGGATCGCCGCCGGGCCGGTGGTCACGTGCCACCCGGGGGGCATCGTGACGAAGTAGAGGGCCGAGTCGGGCGAGCCGGCCCGGTCGAACCGGACCTTCCAGTCGGCGGGCCGCTCGAGCTTCGGTTGCTCCTGCGCGGCGCCCGGAGCGCTCAAGACCAGGGCGGCGATCGCGACGATGCCAAGACGCATGAAGTCCTCCGTGGTTTCGTAATCGGTCGGTCGTGGACCCGGAAGATGGCCAGGCTCCGCCGCGGGGGGAAGTCGCCGCCGGGGATCGGACGTGGACACTCCTTTGCGCCAGCGCGTATCTTCTGCTGCGACGATGCCCGAACTTTCCCGCCTGCGCGCCTGGCAGCGTGCCGTCAGCGCCCGCGTCAGCGACTTCGCTGACGGCTTCGTCGGCCGCCTCCCGCGCCTCGGCATCGACGAGAACACGCTCCTCCTAGGGTTCGCCCTGGTCATCGGTGTAGCGGTGGGCCTCACCGTGATCGTGTTCTACCGGCTGATCGACGTGGCCCAGAAGCTGGCCCTCACGACCGCCGGTCGCTTCACCGGGTTCGGCAGCGTCGCGATCATCCTCGTGGTGCTGGCGGGCCTCGCCCTCACCCGGCTGCTCGTCATGCATGGCACGGGCGACTCCGACGGCGACAACATCCCGGACGTCATGCTGGCCGTGGCCAAGCGTGGCGGCGTGATCAACGCTTGGCACGTCGCGATCAAGACCGCGAGCGCGGCCATCGCCATCGGTGCCGGCGGCTCGGTCGGCGCGGAAGGCCCGGTGGCGGTCGCCGGCTCGGCGTTGGGCTCGAGGATCGGCCGGTTCTTCCGCTCGGGCCCCGAGCGGCTGCGGCTGCTCGTGGCCTGCGGCGCGGCGGCGGGGATCTCCGCGGCGTTCAACGCCCCCATCGCCGGCGTCTTTTTCTCGCTCGAGAAGGTGATCGGGACGTTTGGCGCGAGCGCCTTCCCGCCGATCCTCATCGCAAGCGTTATCGCCGCCGTGATCTCCCGCGGTGCATTCGGTGACACCCCCGTCATCGCCATTCCGACGGAGTACGGCGTCGGTCCGCCCAGCGAGTTCGTGTTCTATGCGATCCTGGGGATCGTGTGCGGGATCGCGGCCGTGATCTATACGAAGAGCTTCTACCGCGTGCAGGACGCGCTGAAGCGTCTGGGCGGCGTGTGGGCCGTCGTGGTGGGGGCCGTCATCGTGGGCGTGCTGGACGTGGTGTTCAAGGCGGACCTCTGGGGCCGCGGCCACGAGAGCCTGTCGATCGACCTGATCGGGGCGCGCAGCGGCACGTTTCTCCTGGGGCTCGCCTTCGCCAAGATGATCGCCGCCGCCACGACGCTCGCGGTGACCCGGGCGGGCGGTGTCTTCACGCCAGCCCTGTTCGTCGGCGCCACGCTGGGGGGTGGCGTCGCCGCACTGGCCGCCCCGGTGTTGCCGGGGTTCGCCATCGTCCCCGAGGCGTTCGCGCTGGTCGGGATGGCGGGACTCGTGGCGGGGGCGACACACGCTCCGCTCACGGCGATCATGATCGTCTTCGAGATGACCGGCGATTACGCCCTCATCTTGCCGCTGATGCTGTGCGGCGCGATCGCCTACCTCACGGCCCGGCGGATCCACCCCCACTCCATCTACTCCGAATGGCTGGTGCGCCGGGGCGAGACGATTCACCTGGGCCGGGACACGGCGATCCTGGAGCGACTCCGGGTCGGGGGGTCCTTCAACAAGGATCCCCACGTGATCGGCGAGGGCGCCACGGTGAGACAGATCGTCCAGGCGATCGGCACGAGCCCCCAGACTGAATTCCCCGTGTTGAACGCCGAGCTCAAGCTGGTCGGGATGTTGACCTACGCCGACTTGCGGACCGTGCTGACCGATGCCGACCGGTTGGGACCCGTGGTCGTGGCGGGGGACCTGGCCAGCCAGCAGTACGAGACCGTCACCCCGGACGACTCCCTCCGCACGGCCCTGCAGCGCCTAGCCATGCGGGGCAGCCACCACATTCCGGTGGTGGATCCGCGCGATGCCGGGCGGCTGATCGGGCTGATCGGCCGGCCGGAGATCTTCGCAGCCTACGATCGCGCGCTGCTCCAGGAATGAGCCCGGTTTCGTTGACTTTCCGCCCCCTTTTCGATTAACCTCGCTCACGTGCACCTCAACCGCTCGGAGCATCACATGCGACTTCCGTTGTGCGCGGGCCTCGCCAGCGCGGCGCTCTTCGTCACGTCACCCCCGATCGCCGCGCAGGGCTTTGCCGTCAACGAGCACGGCACCTGCCAGATGGGCCGCGCCGGCACCGGGACCGCCGCGCCGTGCCCTGACGGCTCGGCCGTGCTGTACAACCCCGCCGGCCTGGCGGGCATGGGGGGCTGGACCGTGAGCGCCGGCCTGACTGTGATCGACGCCTTCGGCGACTTCACGGACGATCTGACGGGTCAGACCACCGACCTCACCAACAGCCTCATTCCCGTCCCCCACGTGTACGCGACTTATGGGATCAACGCGCAATGGGCGGCGGGCGTCGGCCTCTTCGTGCCCTACGGCCTCGGCACCCGGTGGCCGACCACGTTCGAGGGGCGCTTCAGCGGCTATGACAACGACCTGCAGTCGTTCTACATCCAGCCGACCCTGTCGTGGAAGCCACATCCCAAGATCGCCGTGGGCGCGGGCTTCGACATCGTGATCGGGTCGGTCGAGTTGAACCAGCGGCTGGACGCGTGGGAGCTCCCGGCGCCACCCCCGGCACCACTTGGGACGACGCTCGGCCAGCTGGGCATCCCGTTCCATACCGACTTCGCGAACGCCCGGCTCAAGGCCACGGGCGCGACGGGCTTCGGGGGACACTTCGGCGTGCTGCTCACGCCCAACGAGCGCTTCAGCCTCGGAGCCCGCTACCTCACCCGCGTCACGCTGGACTATGAGGGCGACGCCACGTTTGCGGCGGTGGCCACCGGCATCGTGTTACCGGCCGGCAACCCGTTCGGGGCTCCGGCCGGCACGACGCTCGACCAGGTGCTCCAGGGCGCGGGCGTCTTCACCGCGCTCGCAAACGGCACCGCCACGACCAGCATCACGATGCCGGATCAGCTCCAGGTGGGGATCGCGGTCAACGCGACGCCGGCGCTCATGCTCCTGGCCGACGCGCAGTGGATGAACTGGTCCGTGTTCGAAGCGATCACGATCGACTTCGCCAATCAACTGACACCGGACCGGGTCATCCGGGAAGACTACGAGGACACATGGGGGTTCCGAGTCGGGTTCGATTGGGCGGCGGACGACCGGTGGACGTTGCGCGGGGGGTACCTCTACCATCAGGCGGCGGCGCCGGACCAGACGGTCACGCCGCTGCTGCCCGAGTCGGCGCGCAACGAGTTCACCGGCGGCGTCGGCCTCGCCGTGAGCCCCCGGTTCTCGATCGACGTGGCGTATCAATACATCCGGCAGGACAAGCGCCGCGGGCGGGTCCGGGACCCGCTCCCGGGCCAGTTGCCGACGACGGCCCTCAACAGCGGTCTCTACTCGTTCAACGCCAACCTCGTGGGCGCCACGCTCACCGTGCACTTCTAATGCGCACGACGAACCGACCGATTGAGGATCGCGCCATGACGCGTCGCCCGATACGGAGCCGAGCGCTTCTCCTGTGCCTCGCCGCCGCCATCCCACTGCTCGGGGCGTGCAGCAACGACGAGCTCACGCCGCCCACCGCCACGAACGACATGTTCGTCCGCTACGTCGCGATCGGCAACAGCATCACGGCCGGGTTCCAGTCCGGCGGGATCAACGACAGCACACAGCTTCAGGCCTACCCGGTGTTCCTGGCCGGCGCCTTCGGCCTGAGCCTCGGATCGGAGTTCAACGTCCCGCTGTTGAGCGCACCCGGATGCCCGCCACCGATCGTGAACATCTTCACACTGGAGCGCGTGGGCGGTGCCGCCGCCCCGCCTTGCGCCCTCCGCAAGGCGCCCGTGCCCACGTTTCTCAATAACGTCGCCGTACCGGGCGCCGCCGTGATCGACGTGCTGAACAACTTGGATCCTGCGAGCGGCGCCAATGCCTTAACGACGTTCTTCCTGGGCGGCCGCACGCAACTCGAGGCCGCGGCGGCCGTTGACCCGACGTTCGCAACGGTATGGATCGGCAACAACGACGTCCTCGGAGCCGCGCTGAGCGGTAACGTGGGCCTGGTCACGCCGACCGACGTCTTCGCCACCCGGTATGACGCGATGGTCGACGCGCTCGCGGCCCTGCCGCTCCAGGGCGCCGTGCTGATCGGGGTCGGCAACGTGACCAGTATTCCCCACCTCTCCCCCGGAGCCGCCTACTGGCAGGCGTCCATGGCGCCCGGGTGGCCGCCGACGTTCGCGGTGAGCAACAACTGCGCGCCCGCGGCCTTCGGCGGCGTGGGGGAGACGACGCTCGTGCCCTTCGGCTACGGCTTCGGCGTGCTCTTCGCGGCCGCGGCGGGCGGCGCGGCGGTCACGCTTGATTGCGTGAACGACGCGCCCGTCCTGACGGGCGCCGAGCTGCTCACGATCGGTGGAGCGGTCGCGTCGTACAACCAGACGATCGCCGCCGCCGCCGCCGACAACGGTTGGGCGTATCTGGATCCCAACCCGGTCCTCGATTCGCTCCGGCAGGCCGGCCAAATCCCGTTGTTCCCGAACGTCCCACCGTCGTCGCTCAGCGTCACGGCGCCGTTCGGGACCTTCTTCAGCCGGGACGGGTTCCACCCCAGCGCCGCGACGCACCAACTGGTCGCGGACCACGTCATCGACGCGATCAACGCGGAGTACGGCTTGACCCTCCAGCGGGTGCGGCGGTGACGGAGGGGCGGTAAGCACGGAACGGACGGTCAGGGCGGACGCGGCGGGAACGATCCCCATGCGCCGTCGTTCGCGTTTCCGCTCGTCGGCGCGGAGCCCCGTTCGGCGGGCCGCAGCAGTCCTCACCCTCCTGGCCGCCGCAGCCGCCGCAACGGCGAGCGCGCAGATCGCGCCGCCGTACGTTGACGCCCGGTTGGTGCCGCGCGGCGCCCTGCGGCTGAGCTTCGAGCCGCGCTATCAGTCGTTTAACGAGCGGTTTGCTTCCGACGGGACGAGCGAGGCGATCGGGACCGACCTCTCCGCCGACTCGGCCGGTGTGCGCCTCTTTCCCACCGCGGCCGCGGCCGAGCTCGCCGTGCGCTCGATGATCGCCGATGCCTCCTACACGATGAGCGCCGGCCGCTTCCGCACGACGCTCGACGCCGACATCCGGCACTTCCCGTTCAACGTCTCCGTCGGGCTGGCCGACTGGCTCACCTTTCAGGTGTCGGTGCCGATCGTGACGACCCGCATGCAGGCCGACCTCCAGGTGGATTCCGCGACCGCGAACATCGGATTGAATCAAGCGGCGGCGCTCGCCGGCAATGCCGCGGCGATCGCGCAGATCCAGCTGTTGCTGGGGCAGCTGGAAGCCGGCGCCGCCTCGGTCGAGGCGCAGATCGCCGCGGGAGCGTTCGGCTGCCCCTCGAGCTCCATGTGCGACCAAGCGCGCGCTCTCGTCGCGCGCGCGCGAGGCATCCGGAGCGACCTCATCGCGCTGACCGGCGTTCCGTCTTCCGGAGCGGCGGCGTTTCCGCTGCCGCCGTTCGCCCCACTGGCGACGTCGACCGCCGGACTGGCGATTCTCGGCGCGATCCAATCGGTCTCCACCGATCTCCAGAACTTCGGCGCGAGCGCGCTCACGGCGACGCTCCCCCTCCCCGGGGGGCGGCCCGCCCTCTCGACCATCGACGGCGTGCTCGGGGCGGCGGAGTTCGGTTACGACGCATTGCCGATCGCCTTCGCCAAGCTGACGCAGCGGCTGGGGGACATGGAGGTCGGGCTTCGGGCCGGGTTCGCACGCGGTCGCACGTTCCGCACGGTCGTTCGGGGCACCGTGCGCTTGCCGACCGGCACCCGGGACCGTCCCCACCACTTCACCGATCTGGGCAGTGGCGACCGGCAGACGGACGTGGAGTTCGGTCTCGAGATGGCCTGGGACCCCGGCAGCGTCGTCTCCCTCGGGATTGCCGGGTCGTATACCCTGCAACTGCCGGACCGCTTGGTCCGCCGCGTGACGGCGCCGGAGCAGCCCATCGCGCCCGCGTCAACCGAACTCCTCGTGGAGCGGAACCTCGGCGACATCATGCAGCTGAGCGTCTTTCCGGCCCTCCGGCTGAGCCCCTCGTTCACCGCCTATTTCTCCGGGCACTACGTCCGCCGAGCATCCGACCGTTTCGCCCTCGCCCCCGACGCGCCGGCCACGGTCGTCGTGAACCCCGACGACCTCGCGCGCGAGACGGCGCAGCAAATGCTGAGCTTCGGCGGCGGCGTCTACTTTCGACCGCCGTCGGGACGCGGCGGGCGCGGGCTCCCCGTCGAGGCGGGGATCGACTACCGCGCGGCGTTCCGGGGAGATGGGGGGCTCACACCAAAGACGCGGACGCTCAATTTCTACGCGCGGCTGTTCTATCGGCTCTTCGGGGGGGGACAACAAGCGGCACAGTGAGGGACGGGTGTTATCGTTACGCCGTCGCCGCCACCCCTCGTTTGCGCAGCAGCTCCGCGGCGTGTTGCACGACCACGGGATCGGTGGGATCGCCCAGCATGCGCGCGAGCTCCTGGACACGTTCCTCGCCGGCCAGGACGCGCACATCCGCCGTCGCAATCCCGCCGCGTGGACGCTTCGCCACGCTCAGGTGATGGGCGGCCCGGGCGGCGATCTGCGGCAGATGCGTGATCACCAGGACCTGCCGTGCCTGACCGACGTGCGACAGCGCCTCGGCGATCTGCAGGGCCACCTCACCACCGATCCCCTGGTCCACCTCGTCGAACACGACGGACGGGACCCGGTCGTGGGCAGCCAGGACGACCTTGAGCGCCAGCATCAGGCGTGAGAGCTCGCCGCCGCTCGCGACCTGTGCCAGCGGACGCGCGTCGAGCCCGGGATTGGGCTTCACCACGAAGGTCACCTGATCGGCGCCGGTGGTGCTCACCGCCTCCAGGGGCGCCAGGGCGACGGAGACGCGCGCCTCCTTCATGCCGAGCCCCGGCAGCAGGGTCTCCACCTCCTTTGCTAGGCGCTTCGCCGCGCCCGCCCGCTTCGCGCTCAGCGCCCGGCCCGCCTCGATCAGCGCCGCATCCGCCGCCGCGCGACGCGCGCTCAGTTTCTCCAGATCGAGATCGGCGGTGTCGAGCAAGTCGAGCTCGTGGCGCGCCTCCTCCGCCGTCCCGAGCACCGCGTCGATCGTCGGGCCGTACTTCTGCCTCAGCCGGTAGAGCACGTCTCGCCGACGCTCGACGTCGGCGAGCCGGTCCGGATCGAGATCGATGTCCGAGGTGTACTCACGGACGGCCAGGGCCAACTCCTCGACGTTGGCGGATGCCGAGTCGAGGAGCTCCCGCCACTTGGCCACACTGTCGTCGATCTTCTCAAGCTGCGTCAGTGCCCGGGCCACAGCCGCCAGCATCGCCACGGCGCCCCCACCACCATCATCGCCATCCCCACCCCCCTCCAGCAGGTCCGCCATTCGCTCGGCGAGACGCGTCAACTCCTCGACGTTGGAGAGCCGCCGAGCCTCGACCTCCAGCGTCTCGTCCTCACCCGGCTTGGGCTTCGCGCCATCGATCTCCTGCACCACGTGCTGGAGGTAGTCCGCGCGGCGACGAACGTCGTCGCGCCTCGCGACCAGATCGGCTTCCTCGCGGCGCAGCCGTGCCGCCTCGTCATAGGCGGCCGCGACGCGCGCGCGCTCGGTGTCCGCGTCGCCAAAGGCGTCCAGGATATCCCGTTGGGCGGCCGTGCGGAGCAGCGATTGGGTCTCGTGCTGTCCGTGGAGGTCCACGAGCAGCTGTCCCAACGTGGAGAGCGCACCCACCGTCGTGGGGCTGCCGTTGGCCCACGCGCGGTTGCGGCCCTCGGCGTTGATCTCGCGCCGCACGACCAGACGACCGTCCTCGAGGTCGATGCCCAGCTCGTCGGCTTTCGCCTCCACCCCTGGCACGCGCGCCACGTCGAACGCCGCCTCAACCACGGCGCGGGCGGTCCCCGGGCGCACCAGGTCGGTGCTCGCCCGGTCCCCCAAGAGCAGCGAGAGGGCGTCCACCAGCATGGACTTCCCCGCTCCGGTCTCGCCGGTCAGCACGTTGAGTCCCGGCTTGAGCGGCAAGGTCACGTCCGCGATCACGGCGAGGTCCCGCACCCGCAGCTCAGTCAGCACCGCTCGGCCGCTCCCGGTCCGTCAAGTCTCCCCATTGTAGCTTCCGTCGCATCCGAGCGAAGAACCCTTCCCGCCCCAGGCGTATCAAACGCACGGCGACCGCCGAGCGCTGGACGACCACGCGGTGGCCGGGCTCGATCACCGTCCCCACTTGCCCGTCGCACGAGACAAGCACGTCTTCCAGACCGGGCGGCAAGAGCTCGAGCGTGATACGCGCGTCGCCCGGCACCACGATGGGGCGCACCGCGAGGGTATGGGGACAGATCGCCGTAATCACCAATGCGTCAACGCCTGGGACCACGATCGGTCCCCCGGCGCTCAGCGAGTACGCCGTGGAGCCTGTGGGCGTGGCGACGATGATGCCGTCCGCGCTGTAGCGGCCGATCTCCTCGTCGTCCACCGCGACCCGTACGCTGATCACCCGAGCGACACCAGCTTTGTGCACCACGACGTCGTTCAGGGCAGGTTCCACCGCGCGCTCGGTGCCCTGTCGGTCGAGCAGCCGGGCTTCGAGGGTGCGCCGACTTTCCAGCTCGTAGCTGCCGCGCGCGACGGCGTCGAGCGCCTGCTCCAGATCCTCCGGGGTCGCGGTCGTGAGAAAGCCCACCCGGCCCAGGTTTACACCGAGGATGGGCGCCGCCCGTCCGGCGAGCAGGCGCGCGCCGCGCAGCAGCGTCCCGTCTCCGCCGAACGTCACGAGCAGGTCGAGTGCGTCGAGCGCGGAGGCGAGGGGACGCACGGTGCCCGGCCACAGGTGTTCCAGTGCCCGCTCCGAGTGCAGGTCGAAGCGGTGCGCGGGGGCCCGCGCGGCGAGGCGCGCGAGAAGGCCCTGCAGCGCGTCGTACCGCGGGTTCCCGATGACGCCGATCTTCATCGGCGCCGGCACTCGCAGCGCGTCGCGTGGAGGCGGGCGTCGCTCATGGTGACATCGCGTCCCCGTTCCGGCGAGGTGCGTCCCATCGACCGCGCGACCGCCACGTCGCCAGGCGGCCCCTCATGATCGCCGCGCGACGACGAGCCGGGCGATGGACGCCAGCAGGCCGGAATCTAGCCCGGCCGCACGAAGATGGTCCACGGCGCGCGCCGCGTGGCCCTGCGCCGTCTCGCGGGCCGTGTCGACGCCCAGCAGCGTCACGAAGCTCGCCTTCCGCTGCCGCGCATCCTTGCCGGCCGTCTTCCCCAGCTCGCTGGAGCTCGCCGTCGTGTCGAGGACGTCATCCACGATTTGGAACGCCAGCCCGATCTCCCTGCCGTAGTGACGGACCGCCTCCAGGCGCGCCCCGTCCGCGCCCGCGGCGAGCGCACCCACGACCGCGCTGGCCCTGATGAGCGCGCCGGTCTTCTTGCGGTGAATGTCGGCGAGGTCTGTGGCCGTCACGGAGCGGGCTTCTGCCTCCAAGTCCGCCACCTGCCCGCTAATCATGCCGCCGGCGCCCGCCGCCTGGAACAGCTCCCGTGCGATCGCCCTCAACGTGGGGGGCCGGAGGCCCAGGCGGCGGGCGCCCCCGGCCAGCACACGGGCCGAGAGCGGCACCATCCGAAACCCCGCCTCCGTCGCAGTCGCCACATCGAACCGGCGATGGATCGTCGGCCGGCCGCGGCGCACGTCGTCGTCGTCCATACACGGGAGGTCGTCGTGCACCAGCGAATAGGTGTGCACGATCTCGACGGCGGCGGCGAGCTCGGTGACGTCTCCCTCCCCACCGAGCTCGCGGTACGCGGCAACCACCAGCGCCGGCCGAAGCCGCTTACCCGACGTCGCGAAACCATAGGCGACGGCCTGCCCGACCGGCTCACCCAGCTCGGCCCTGGCCCACGCGCCCCAGCGCTCGAGCACGTGGCCGACCGCCCGCCGCGTGTCGGTCAGGAACGCGTCGAGCTCAGGCGTCGACGTCGCTCGCGCGGATCGTCCCGTCGGCAGCCTCCAACACCCGCTTCACGGTCAACTCGGAATCTTGGAGCATCGAGCGCGCGGTCTTGAGGCGGGTAACGCCTTCCTGGAAGAGCTCGAGCGCGCGGTCGAGATCGAGGTCGGCATCCTCCAGCTCGCGGACGATGGCCTCGAGGCGGTCGAGCTCCGTGCGGAACGAGGGCTTGGAGCGGCTCATGCGTCGCCTCCGCCCGCCCGCGCGCCGACGTCACCGTCAGAGACGGTGAGGCGGAACCGGAGCCCCGGCGGAAACTGCGCGACGCGTTTGAGGATCCGGTTGTCTGCGTCTCGAGCGACGGCGTACCCGCGCCCCAGCACGCGCAGCGGGCTCAGGGCATCGAGTTGGAGCCCGAGGCGCTCCAGCCGCGCGGCCCGGCGCTCCATCTGCGCCACCACGGCGGCCTGCAGCCGGTCACCCGTCCGCTCGAGCCGCTCGCGCCCGAGGCTCGCCCGGCCGGCCAGCCCCCGAGCCATCCGCCGGGCGACGGCCTGCAGCCGATCCCGCGCTTCGCTCCGATCCGGTACCACCGCCTCCGCGGCGGCGCTGGGCGTGGCGGCCCGCACGTCCGCGACCAGGTCCGTGAGCGTCACGTCCGTCTCGTGCCCCACAGCGGACACCGAGGGCACGCGCAGCGCGGCGACCGCCCGGGCGACGCGCTCGCTGTTGAACACCCAGAGGTCCTCGCGCGACCCACCGCCCCGCCCGACGATCACCACGTCCACATCCGGGAGCCGATTCACCAGCGTGAGTGCCCAGCAGATCTCCCGCTCCGCGCCGTCGCCCTGCACGCGCGTCGGCACGACCCAGAGCTCGACCCCAGGCCACCGACGCTCCAGGACCGATGCGACGTCCCGGAACGCGGCGCCGTCCAGGCTCGTCACGAAAGCGATCCGCTCGGGGAACGGCGGCAGCGGCCGCTTTCGCGCGGCATCGAGGAGACCGTCCTTCTGGAGCGCCGCTTTAGCGCGCTCGAACTGCAGCTGCCACGGCCCCCCGGCGGCGGTCGGCAGGAGCTCCTTGACCGTGAGCCGGAACTCGCCGCGCTCCTCCCAGACGGTGGGGCGCGCCTCGACGAACACCTGCGCGCCGTCGTCCGGCGGCCCGGGGAGTCGCTGGTTGTCGGTGCGCCACATGACACACCGCACCTGTGCCTGCGCATCGCGCAGCGTGAAATACCAGTGCCCGCTCCGGTAGGCCTTGATGCCGCTCACTTCGCCCTGGACCCAGAGGCGCGTGAACCCGGCCTCGACGAGCCGTCGGGCCTGCCGCGTCACGTCGGCGACGCTCCACGCTCCCTCCGATGAGGCGGGGGGGGCCGCGTCGAACAGGCTCGGTCCGCCGCTCACGAGGCTCAGTCCTCCAGCGTCCGACGCGCGGCCTGCACGGTGTTGCAAAGGAGCCCGGCGATGGTCATCGGGCCCACCCCGCCGGGCACGGGCGTGATGGCGGTCGCGACGCGCCGCGCCGCCTCGAAGTCGACGTCACCCACCAGCCGATAGCCTTTCTTTGTCGACGGATCCTCGACGCGGTTCGTCCCGACGTCGATCACGACCGCTCCCGGTCGGACCATGTCGCCGGTCACGAACCGCGCCCGCCCGATGGCCACGATGAGAATGTCGGCCTGGCGCGTCACCTCGGCGAGGTGCCGCGTCCGTGAGTGGCACACGGTGACCGTGGCGTCTCCGCCCCGGCCGCGCTGGAGCAGCAGCGAGGCCATCGGACGGCCCACGATGTTCGATCGCCCCACGATCACCGCATGGGCGCCCACAGTTTCGATGCCGCTGCGCATGAGCAGCTGCTGGATCCCGTAGGGGGTCGCCGGCGCAAACCCCGAGGGATCCCCGACCGCGACCTTTCCGACGTTTTCCGGATGGAATCCATCCACGTCTTTGCCAACGCGCACGGCCTGTAGCACGCGTTGCTCGTCGATGTGGTCCGGCAGGGGGAGCTGAACCAGAATCCCGTGGATCTTGGGATCATGGTTCAGGCGGTCCAGCACCTCCAGCAGCTCGACCTCGGAGGTCTCGGCCCCGAGCATGACGGTCTCGCTGTGCATCCCCGCGTCGGTGCACGCCCGTCCCTTCATCCGGACGTATACGCGGCTCGCGGGATCGTCGCCCACCAGCACCACGGCGAGACCGGGGGTCATACCCTTCCGCTTGAGCGCCGCGATCTGGGGCACCAACTCCGCCCGGATGGCGCTCGCGATCTCGGTCCCGCTGATGATCCTAGCGGGCAAATTCCACCGCCCGCGTCTCGCGAATGACCACCACTTTGATCTGGCCGGGGTACTGCAGTTCGCTCTCGATGCGCCGCGCCACCTGTTCCGACAGCTCCGCCGCCTTGCCGTCGTCCATCTTGTCGGGGAGAACGGCAATCCGCACTTCCCGGCCGGCCTGAATCGCGTACGCCTTCTCCACGCCGTTGTAGCTCGTCGCGATCTGCTCCAGCGCGGTGAGCCGCTTCACGTAGGTCTCGAACGCCTCGCGCCGGGCGCCGGGCCGGGCGCCGCTCACCGCGTCGGCGGCCTGCACGATGACCGAGATGGGGGATTCGTGGGGCACGTCGTCGTGGTGGGCCGCGATCGCGTTGATCACGACGGGGTGCTCGGCGTAGCGCGTGGCGACCTCCACGCCCAGCTGGACGTGCGTGCCCTCGTGCTGGTGGGTGAGGACCTTCCCGATATCGTGGAGAAGGGCACCGCGCTTCGCCAGGTGCACGTCGAGCTTCAACTCCGACGCCATGATCCCGGCGAGCCACGCGACTTCCTTCGAGTGGGCAAGCATGTTCTGGCCGTACGACGTGCGGAAGCGCATCCGGCCCACCAGCTTGATCAACTCGGGATGCATGCCGTGGATCCCGAGGTCGTAGACCGTCTGTTCACCGACCTCCGTGAGCTGCTGCTCGAGCTCCTCGCGAACCTTCGCCACCACCTCTTCGATCCGGCCCGGATGAATGCGGCCGTCGGCGATGAGCTGCTCCAGCGCCCGCCGGGCCACCTCGCGCCGAATCGGCTCAAAGCACGAGATCACGACTGTGTCCGGGGTATCGTCGATGATCACGTCCACCCCGGTCGCCGTCTCGAACGCCCGGATGTTCCGGCCTTCGCGCCCGATGATCCGCCCCTTCATGTCATCGCCGGGGAGGGCGACGGCCGAGACCGTGGATTCCGTGGTCTGCTCCGCCGCCATCCGCTGAATCGCCAACGCCAGGATCTTCTTGCTCTCGCGATCGGCCGCCCGCTTGGCCTCTTCTTTGATGTCGCGCACGATCGCGGCGGCCTCGCTGCGCGCCTCCTCGGTCAGATCCTGCACCAGTTGGGCCTTCGCCTCGGCCGCCGTGAGGCCGGCGGTGTGCTCGAGGCGCCGACGGCGTTCCGCGATCAGCTGGTCGAGCTCCGCGTCGCGCGCGGCCACCGCCTGCTCTCGGGTCGCGAGCGCCTGCTCCCGCTGTTCCAGTTCGCGACCATTCTCCTCGAGCGTGCTCAGCTTGCGCTCCACCAACGCGTCGCGCTGCTCGAGCCGTTGCTGCAGGCGGTCCATCTCCTCCCGACGATCCTTTGCCTCCCGCTCCCACAGCTCCCGCGCCTGCATGATCTCTTCTTTCGCCGCCAGGATCGCTTCGGCCTTCGCCGATTCCGAATCCCGCCGTGCCTGCCCCAGGAGGCGCTCCGCCGTTTGCTCCGCCGCGCGTCCGGCCGCCTCCGCCTCGCGCCGCTCGGTGCGCCGCCCCACAACGAAAAAAACCGCCCCGGCGAGTCCTGCGCCGCCGAGGACGGCCACGATCACGAGTACCAGCTGATCGGCTGACATAATCTATCTCCACGCGGCGGGCACCGGCTCCGCGAGGAGGGCGCGCCGCAGGTATCGTCGCAGACTCTGTCCAGCGGTGGCGCTAGGCGCTATCGGAAATTACGCGCCCTCCGGCGACGAGGCAAACGTTTCCGCTGCGCTCGACCGCCGCTTGCTCGGAGGAAGGAGACGGGACAGCTCACCCGCGAGCCGGTTGAGCCGGTCGGCCAACTCCCGTTGCGCCTGGCGTGACTGAAAGAGCTCATCCGTGATCGCCAGGGCGGTGAGGATGGCGGCCTTGTGCGTCTCCACGATGGCGCTGACGGCCAACACGTCCTTGAGGGCACGGTCCACGTGTTCGGCGACTGCGCGCGTGTACTCCGGCGAGCGATCCGAACGGAGGCTGTACTCGTCGCCGCCAATAGTGACCTTGACCACCGTCTTCTTGTCGGTCATCGGGTCGGCTCCTCTAGCGCCACCTGCTCCTCGAGAAACCGGAGCCGCGCCAACAACTCGGCGACGCGGGTCCGCGCCCCGTCGAGGCGCCGCGCGTATTCGGCGTTCTCGTCCTCGAGTTCCACCACCCGCTCCCGAGCGGCGACGATGTCGTGGTCGATGCCGAGCTCCGCCTGCTGCGCCTCCGCGGTGAGCGCGCGCCGCCGCCAGGTCGCCAGTTCGTCGCTCAGGTGCGCAAGCACCCGCTCCAGCTCCGCGAGCGCGGCGAGATCAAGCCTGTCGTCGTTCGACACCGAGTTGCTCCCGGAGCGCCGACAGGACCGAGCCGATCGTACGATCGGCCTCCTCGTCACGAAGCGTGCGGTCCCGCGCCCGCAATACGAGGCGCCACGCGACGCTCCGGCCTCCCAACTCCCGTGCGCGGTACTCGTCGAAGACCGTGACCCGTTCCAGCAACGCGCCGCCCGCCTCACGCATCACCGCCTCGACCCGTGCCGCCGTGACGCCGTCCGGCAGAACCAGCGCCACGTCCCGCTCGATGGGTGGCGTGGTCGGTAGAGGATGGTACGCCGCGGTGCGCCGCTCCGCCACCTCCACCTCGATCTCGAACCCGAAGAGCGGGGCCGCCCACTGGGGTCGGTCGGCCTTCAGAACCCCGGCCCGACCCCGAACGGCACCGGTCGCATCCTGGACCACCCAGCCGCCCTCGCCGCCCGACACGCGACCCGACGGAAACGCAACCTGCGCCGCCTCGCCGAACAACCCCCGCAGGTCCCAGGCGTCGTAGTCGGGCGCCCCCGCGGGAATCGACCAGTGGGGCGGCGTCCGGGCCCCGGTGACGAGCCCGGCCACCATGAGCGTCTCGACCGGGAGCCGTCCACACTCCTGCGCCCGGAAGGTCACGCCAATCTCGAAGAGGCGGACGTCGCGCACGCGGGCCGACCAATTGCGCTCCACGGACGCCACGAGCCCAGGCAGCAGCCCCTCCCGGAGGAACGCTTCGTCCTCGGACAGCGGGTTGAGCACGGCTTGCGCCGACGGCGACCCCGTCCGGACGAGCGGATTGGTCCGCGCCTCATGCAACCCGAGGGCGGTGAGGACGCGCCGGATCCGCCCTTTGAGGGGCTCGACGGGATCGTTCGGCACGCTGCTCGGCCGGAACGGCCGGAGCTCGACGGGGAAGCCGTCGAAGCCGCGCAGCCGCGCCACCTCCTCGATGAGGTCGGCCTCGCGCGTCACATCGGGGCGCCAGCCCGGGACCTGGACGTGGAGGCGGTCGTCCTTGGGCGCCACGGCGAACCCCACGCTGACGAGGTGGCGCTCGACCTCCTCGCGGTCGATCGGGACGCCGAGCACATGCGTGACCCGCTCCGGGCGGAGGAACACCGTCTGGGTGGGGGGCGGCTCGGGACAGACGTCGACAGCCGGCTCCGGTTCCTCACCGCCGGCGACCGCCCGGATGAGTGCCACCGCCCGGCGCACCGCCTCGCTCATCGCCTGGAGGTCGAGGCCCCGCTCGAAGCGGTACGACGCCTCGGTGCTCATCTTCAGCGCCTTACGCGTGTGCCGGATGCGCGTGGGATCGAAGTACGCGCACTCCAGGAGCACGTCGGTGGTGTCAGGGGTCACCTCGGACGCCGCTCCACCCATCACCCCGGCGATCGCCGTCGGGCCCTCCGCGTCACAGATCATCGTCATCTCGGGCGTCAGCGCCCGAGCCTCGCCATCCAGCGTCGTGATGCGCTCTCCGGCGCGTGCCCGCCGAACGATGATGGCGTCACCCCGCAGACGCCGCAGGTCGAACGCGTGCATCGGCTGGTTGAGCTCGTAGAGGATGTAGTTGGTCGCATCCACGACGTTGTTGATCGGCCGGGCGCCCACGCTGCGAAGGCGGGCTTCGAGCCAGGCGGGCGACGGGCCGATCGTGAGTCCGTTGATGACGGCCGCGAGATAGCGGGGGCACCCGTCCACGTCGTCGATCGTGACGGTGATCCCTCCCACGGTGCCGCTACGCTTGACCCGCCGCGGGGCGGCACTCTCGTGGCGCGCGCCGGGGATCGCCGGCAGTCGGACGGGAACGCCGTACGCCGCGCCCAACTCTCGGGCGACGCCGCGGTGGCACAGGAGGTCCGGCCGGTTGGGCGTCACATCCAGCTCGAGCCGCGTGTCGGCCACCGGCAGGGCGTCCACCAGGGAGGTCCCGGGCGCCGCGTCGGTCCGCAGCTCCATGATCCCTTCGTGGTCGCTCCCCAGGCCCAGCTCCTGGGCCGAACAGAGCATGCCGTGCGACGTGACGCCGCGGATCTTCCGCTCCGTGAGCTTGAGTCCTCCCGGCAGGACGGCGCCGGCCGGCGCATACGGATACTTCGTCCCGGCGGTGACGTTGGGCGCGCCGCATACGACCTCCACGATGTCGCGGCCGTTGTGCACGCGGCACAGCGTGAGGCGATCGGCATTGGGGTGCCGCTCGACGCGTTCCACGAGCCCGACGATCACGTCCCCCAGGTCGCGGTGGAGGGGCTCGATCGCGTCCACGGGCGCGGCGAGCATCGCGAGGCGGTGGGCCGCGTCGACCGGATCGACCTCGCGCCCGAGGAGCGCCGACAGCCAATTCACTGAGACGTTCATCGTCAGTCGGCGAACTGCGCCAGGAAGCCCATGTCGTTCTCCCACAAGAGCCGGATATGCGGGATCCCGTACCGCAAGAGGGCGATGCGGTGCGGGCCCATGCCGAAGGCGTAGCCGGTGTAGCGCTCGCTGTCGAGGCCGCACGCGTCGAACACCGCGGGGTCCACCATCCCGGCACCCATGATCTCCAGGTACCCCGTCTGCTTGCACGTCGCACAGCCCGCGCCTGCGCAGATCTGGCACTGGACGTCCACCTCGGCCGACGGCTCGGTGAACGGGAAGAAGGACGGCCGGAACCGGACGGCGGTATCGGGCGAGAAGAATCGCTTCACGAAGAAGTCGATGGCGGCTTTGAAGTCGACGAAGCTCACGCCCTCGTCGACCACGAGGCCTTCGATCTGCTCGAAGACGGGCGCGTGGGACGCGTCCCACGCGTCACGGCGATACACCTGCCCGGGCACCACGATCCGGATGGGGGGCGGGAACCGCTCCATCGTCCGTGCCTGCATCGGTGAGGTGTGGGTCCGCAGCAGGTTGCCGGGCCCCAGGTAGAACGTGTCCTGCATGTCCGCGGCGGGGTGGTCGAGCGACGTGTTGAGCTTGGTGAAGTTGTACTCGACGGTCTCCGCCTCTGTCCCCGTGATGCGCGTGAACCCCAACTCGCGGAAGATCTCGCAGATCTCGTCCACGACGGCCGTGATCGGATGGATCGCCCCTCGCCACACCTGTCGACCGGGCATCGTCGGGTCGAGGGTCTCCCGGGACGCTTCGGCGGCGGCGAGGGCGCGCTCCCGGGCCGCGATCGCCTCTTCGAGCCGGTTCTTGAGCTGGTTAGCCCGGGCGCCGATGCGACGCCGCTCTTCGGGCGGCAGCGTGGCGAGCGAGCGGAGGATCTCGGTGAGTTGGCCGGCCTTCCGCCCGAGGTGGGCGGTCCGCAACTCCACCAGCGTCGTGGCGTCGGCGCCGGACACCAGGTCGACCGCCCGTTCCACCTGATCGAGCTGCTGCTCGAGCGACCCGCGGGACATGGCCGGGCGACCTATAGGCTCTTCTTGGCGACCTCCGCCAGCTCGCCGAACGCGGCCGGATCGTGCACGGCGAGATCCGCCAGCATCTTGCGGTTGATCTCCACGCCCGCTTTGCGCAGCCCCGACATGAACCGATTGTACGAGAGCTCGTGCAGCCGGGCCGCCGCGTTGATCCGGACGATCCACAGCCGGCGGAAGTCCCGCTTCCGGTTGCGCCGGTCGCGGTACGCGTAGCGGAGCCCGCGCTCGACGTTCTCCTTCGCCGTCTTGTAGAGCTTGCTGCGCCCGCCACGGGCACCCTTGGCGGCCTTCAGGATCTTCTTCTTCCGCTTGAGGCGGGCGACGGTGTTCTTCACTCTGGGCATGGCCGCTCCTACGTCTCCAGCAGGCGCTTGATGCGCCGGCTATCCGCCGGCGACACGAGAGTCGCCTGCCGCAGCCGCCGCTTCCGCTTGGGATGCTTCTTCGTCAGAATGTGACTCTTGTATGCGCGACGCCGCCGCACCTTGCCCGTCCCCGTGAGCTTGAAGCGCTTCGCGGCACCACGCTTGGTCTTCTGCTTGGGCATCATCTGCTCCGCTTTCCTGAGTCCGCCGCCGCCAGCGTGACGGCGACGACTCCCGGCAACCCCGCCCAGCAACATCCACCCCACCGCATCACGGCGGGCTCGATGTCACCCCGTCACGCCGTCCTCCGGGTTACCCGGCGCTCCTCGGCGCGAGCACCATCGTCATGTTCCTGCCCTCGAGCTTCGGCTCGATCTCGATCTTGCCGACGTCCTTCACCGCCTCGAAGACTCGGTTCAGCACATCCTGGCCAAGCTCCGGATGGGTGACCTGCCGACCGCGAAACATCATGGTCAGCTTCACCTTGTTGCCTTCTTCCAGGAAGTTGCGCGCGTGCCGGGTCTTGAACGCGAAGTCATGATCGCTGATACCCGGCCGGTACTTCACCTCTTTGACCTGGATGTTGTGTTGCTTCTTGCGCGCCGCGCGAGCGGCCTTCGCCTGCTCGAAGCGGAACTTCCCGTAATCCATGATCTTGACCACGGGGGGGCGGGCCGCCGGGGCCACCTCGACGAGATCCAGATCTCGCTCGCGCGCGGCCCGGAGCGCCTCTTCCACCGGCACGATGCCGACCTGCTCGCCATCGGCGCCGATCAGGCGCACCGGACTCAAGCGGATCTGTTCGTTCACCCGCACCCGCTGCTGCTGCTTGTCGTCGAAATTCGCCAGTGACGCGTCTCCTTACCGTTGGGGTCCGCAAAAAAAATGGATCCCGATGCCACGCCTCCCGGGATCCGTACCTGCGGGAACGCTCGCGCGCCCCTCGACGCTCGGAAACCCTGAACGCTCGCCCGGCGTGCGGCCGGGGGCAGGAGGGTGAAGCGCCGAAGCGCTTACTTGACAAGTTGTTGCCTGAAGCTAGGCGCCCCCCGGGAACGTGTCAAGCGGCGCATACCCAAACGACCGACCCTCGCGCACGACCCGCCCCGTCGGCCGCTCGGCATCGTGCTCGAAGAGCAGGACCCACCCGTTTGCCTCGGCTTGACCCAGCACCCGCCGCTTCGTCTCCAGCGTGACGAGGGGCTCTAGATCATACCCCATGATCCAGGGGAGCGGCAGATGCGCCGCCGTCGGCACGAGGTCGGCGAGAAAGCACAGCGTCTCACCCCCACTGGTCACCAACACGGACTGGTGATGGGGAACGTGCCCCGGCGTCGGGAACAGCCGGATGCCCGGGAGGAGCTCCGTGTCGCCCTGCACCAGCCGCCACCGCTCTGCGCGCGCCACCGGCTCGAAGTTCGGGGGCAGATAGCTCGCCGCCGTCCGCTCGTTGGTGTGCCGGGCGAACTCGAGCTCCTTGCCCTGCACCACGTAGGTCGCGTGGGGAAACGCGAGCTGCGGCTCCGCCGGCTGCTGGCGCGTCTGCCGCTCCACGAATGTGTTGCCACCCGCATGATCAAAGTGGAGGTGGGTGTTCACGACCCACCGCACGTCCTCCGGCGCCAGGCCCGCCTCCGCCAGCGCGTCCTCCAGACGCGTGCGGCCCCGCCGACCGTCGTTCTCCACCCCGTAGATGTCGAGGAACTTGTCGGATTCCTTGTTGCCGATCCCGTTGTCCACCAGCACCGGCCCGTCGTCGTGCTCGATCAGCAGGCAGTTGAGCCCGAGGAGGATGCGGTTCCGGTCGTCAGGAGCGCTCCGGCGCTCCCATAAGGGCTTCGGCACGACACCGAACATCGCGCCGCCGTCGAGGCGCTGGCGCCCGGCGTCCAACACGTAGCATCGGAGCCGGCCCAGCCGGAGCGGTGTGGCCAGCCCCATGTCAGGCTTCGGACATGGGCGTAGGGAGCGCGCTCTTGTGCCGACGCCGCTTGCGGGCCAGCGCCGCGAGATCGTCCAGCGTGACCGCACCCCGCTCCTCCGCGAGGGTCAGCAGCCGCTGGAGAATCCGCGCCGTGGCCCGAGCGTCGCCGCCCGCGCGGTGACGGGCCTCGATCTCGACGCCGAAATACGTCGCCACGCTGTCCAGACTCCGCGAGCGGAGCCCGGGGATCAGGCGACGCGCCAGGAGGCGCGTGCACAGCCGCGGGCCATCGAGGGCCAGATCCCGCGTCCGGGCCACCTCGGATGCGACAAACCCCCAATCGAACCGTACGTTGTGGCCCACGAACACGCGTCCTGCCAGCGTCGCCACCACCTCATCGGCGACCTCGCCGAAACGGGGCCGGCCCTGCACCATCTCTGCCGTGATCCGCGTGACGGCGGTGACCGCCGACGGGATCGGTCGCTCGGGGTTCACGAGGGACTCGAACACCGTTTCGATCCGACCCCCTGCCACGGCGACGACGGCGATCTCGGTGATACGGTCGCCGCTCGCGGCCCGACTTCCGGTCGTCTCCACGTCCACCACGGCGTAGGTGACGGCGTCGAGTCGGGGCGAGACACCCGGGGCTCCGACCAGCGCCCATCGCCCATCGCCCAGACGCCGCACCCGGGGATGGCTGCCGAGCAGTGCTACGATCACGCGCTCAGCCACCGCCCGTGACGCGGTCGTGAGCCCCAGAACGTCCCGGGCGAGGACCGCACTCGGCGCGGGCGCGTCCGTCAGAAACTGCAGCGCGCGATCAACCAGCGTGCCTTGCCGCGCCACTTCCACCCCCGCCGGCTTCACGGGTCGTCCCGGATCAGGGGAAGCGTCATGCACCGGGGGCCGCCGCCACCCCGGACCAGCTCGCTGCCGTCAACGAGGATCACGGCCCGCTCGTCGTCGTCGAGCGTGGTGTCGCCGGTGAGGAAATCCACCGCGTCCACCATCCCGAACCCCGCCGCCTCCAGCTCCCGGAGCGTCGCGTCGTTGCGTTTGTAGGCGAGGGCCACGCCCGGCCGCACCGCCACGAGGTTGCACGCCGACGCCCACTGCTCCCGCTCCTGCACGCCCCGGTGGGCGCCTCCGCACAGGACCGGCTCCATCGGAAGGTGCACGGCCTGCAGCGCCGCGAAGAAATTGGGCATCTCCCGGACGCCCGCGGTTCCCTTGCGCCGATGCAGCACGGCCAGTCGCTCGGGCCCGACGAAGTGCGGCGGGTAGATCACGCATTGTTCGCGATCCACCTGCGTGAAGACCATGTCCAGATGAATCGCCGCGCGCTCCCCCGGCATGACGACGACGATGACCTCACTGATAGGTGTCCGCTCGAAGAGGACGCTGCAGAGGTGGTCGAGCGCGGCGGGGCTCGATCGGGAGCTGAATCCGAGCAGGAGCAGATCCTCGCGCAGGGGGTGGACGTCGCCTCCTTCGAGGGTATACGTCAGCCGCCGCTCCTCGGCACCGTCGTACAGAATGCCGGCGTTGGAGAACGTCGGGTGGAACTGGAACAGCGCCTTGATCAGGAGCTCCTCGCTCCAGCGGGCCTCGTGCCGCATCGACCCGATCACGGCGTGCTCCCCGATCACGATGCCGATGTCCCGCGTGAAGAAGAGGTTGGGAACGGGTGGCAACGCGTAGCCGACCTCGTTGAGCGCTTTGGCGATCGGTCCGCCCTCTTCAGCGTCCCCCTCGATCAGCAGGGTCACCAACTCGCCGGTGGGGAGATCGGCGAGGCGCCGCGCCAGGGCATCGGACGGCACGACATCCGTCGTCCGCGCGATCAGGAACTCCCGCACGTCCGTGCGGGCCATGACGTCGGCGATCACGTCGGCGACTTCGTACACCTCCGCGAAGCGCTCCAACACGGCCACCATGCGCCGGTGCTCCCGCTGGGCAAACTCTACGTCGATGATGTCGGTGTAGAGATAATCTTCGCGGGTGCCTGGCGTGACGGCGAGCAGCTCGTTGCCGGGGGTATGCACCAAGACGGCCCGTAACGGGCCGATCTCCGAGGTCACGTGGACGGGCGACATGGCCCCAATCTACCGGTTGCGAAGCGCGTAGCTCAACGTCTCGAGCTCGAGCGCCATGTTCACATCCTTCACCGCGATATCGTCCGGTAGCGCGAGCGGCACGGGCGCGAAGTTGAGGATCGCCTTGACGCCGGCCCGTATCAGCCGTTCCGCCATCGGCTGCGCGGCCGCCGCCGGCGTGGCGATGATGGCGATGTCCACGGGCCGGGCACCGAAATCCGACTCGAGGTGTCGCTCGTGGCGTACCTCGACCCCGTTCCAACGCGTGCCGACCTTGGCGGGGTCGTTGTCGTACACCGCCGTCACGCGGAAGCCCCGCTGCGTGAAGCCGCGGTACTGCACGAGCGCGCTCCCCATCTTACCCGCACCGATCACGGCCACGCGGTAGCCGCGCTCGAGGCCGAGGATATCCCGCAGGCGCCGGACCAGCGCCGGGACGGCGTAGCCGAGGCCGCGCTTGCCGAACGAGCCGAAGAACGAGAGGTCCTTGCGCACCTGGGCCGAGGTCGTGGCGCCGCGCTGGGCGAGCGCCTCGGAACTCACCGTCGCGATCCCCTGCTCCTCGAACTCCTCGAGGAACCGGAGATACAGGGACAGCCTCCGTATCGTGGACTCGGCAACCTTGGGCATCGCGTATTGTGAAATTTTTCACAACTTACACCGCCCTGGGGAGATCCGTCAACGCGCCACGGCCAGGAACAGGCGCACAAGTGCCTGGGGCGAGAGGACTTCGGGACGCGATGCGGGGTCCACTTCCGTGTCGGTCAGGAGCGCCGCCGCTTCGTCGCGCTCGAGGCCGGCCACGCTTCGGAGGCTCCGGACGAGCTGTTTGCGTCGCTGGCCGAACAGGGCGGTGACGAAGCGGCGGAACTGGGCCTGGCGTTCGGGACCGACGAGCGGGGTCGCGAGCGGCTTGAAGCGCACCACTGCCGAGTCGACGGCCGGCGGCGGCGCGAACGAGCCGGCGCGCACCACGAACAGCAGCTCGACGTGCGCGACGGCTTGAACTCCCACGGTGAGCGCGCCGTACGTCTTGCCGCCGGGTTGGGCGGCGAGCCGCTCGGCCACTTCCCGCTGCACCAGCAGAACGACGACACGGGGCGGGGGCGCCGCCAGGGCCCGCTCGATGAGCGGCGACGTGATGTAGTACGGGATGTTGCCGACGACCTTAACGGGCGTGAGCGGTGCGCCGCGAGCGGGACCCGTCGGTGAGCCCGCGAGCGCCTGCCAATCGAGCCGGAGGGCGTCCCCCTCGACCGCGGACACCCGCCGCGCGACGTCGTGGCCCGCCGCGCGGCGCACCGCATCGTCGAGCTGCTCGGCGAGGCGCCGGTCCTTTTCGATCGCGATCACCCGCCCCACCCGCGGCGCCAGCCGCGCGGTCAGGGTCCCGTGCCCCGGCCCGATCTCGATCACGACGTCGTCGGGAGCCGGATCGAGGGCGTCCACGATCCGGTCCAAGATGGCGGGGTCGGTGAGGAAGTGCTGACCGAGGCGACGGCCCACTACGTGCGCAGCACGAGGATCGTGCGATCGTCGCTTCGCTCCGGAGCGAACGCCTCGACCTCGCGGAACACGGCGTCCACGATCGCTGCCGCAGGCTCGGTGCGGTGCGCGAGGGCGGTCGCCACGACGCGGTCCTCGCCGAACACCTCGCCCAACGCCTGCTGCGCGTCGGTGAGGCCGTCCGAGAAGAGGAGCAGCACGTCCCGTCCCGGCTCCCACGGCGTCTCGGCGGCCGCGAGTGCCGTACGCTCACTGAGCCCGAGGGGCGGCGACGTCGCCCCCAGCCGCTCCGCCACGCCGTGCGGCGTCAAGCGGAAGGCATGCGGATGGCCCGCATTGGCGTAGCGGAGGCGGCTGCCGGCGGGGTCCGCCACGCCGTAGAAGAGGGAGAGGTGCATCTCGGTCTCGGCCAGCTCGTCCTCCACCGAATCGAGCAATCGCCGCAGCGTCCCGTCGGGGGACGCCGCCTCCTCGGCATGGATGCCGGCGGCGGACAGCACGAGCGCCATGATCAGCGCCGCGGGGAAGCCGCGTGAGGAGACATCGCCCAACATGACGCCGACGCGCTCACCCGGCAGCTGGACCAGATGGTAGAAGTCGCCGCCCACCGTCTCGGCCGGCACGCACCGGGCTGCCACGTCGACGGCGCCGCTCAGCACCTCCGGCGACGGCAGCAGCTTGAGCTGGAGGTCGTGCGCCAGTTCCAGCTCGTGCGTCAATCGCTGGCGCGCAGCGTCGCGCTGCACGAGGCGCGCGTTCTCGATCGCGGCGCCGATCTGGTTGGCAATCGCCCCCACCAGACGCCCCTCGCCGCCGCTGAACGCGTCGGCCCCGAGACGGTCGGTGAGGTTGATGACCCCGACCGCCCGCGGCGACCCGTCGGCCGCCGGATAGAGGATCGGCGCCGAGAGGAACGCGGTCCCCCGGTAGCCGCGGCTCACGTCCCCGCTCGGACGCGCCCCCTCCGGCGCCCGCGGATCGTGCGATATCATCCGCGCCTCGCGAAACACGCGCGCGGTGATCGAGTCGGGATCGTCGCTGGGGACCGCGCTCAGCTGCGAGGCGTCCTTCCCGATCGCGGCGACCGGCCGGAGGGCCCCCGTGCTCTCATCGTACACGAAGATCGACGCTCGGCGCGCACCCACCACGGCGCTCACCTCGCGCACGATCGTTTGGGCCGCCTCCTCGAGCCGGATCGTGCGGCCCAGTGCCTCGCTGATCGTGTAGAGAAGCTCGATCTCCTCCAAACGGGAGGTCAGCTCCTTGGCGAGCCGGAGAGTGTCGCGCTCGGTGTCGAGGAGGCGCGCCAGGAGCGGGGCCAGGACGCGCTCGGTTTCCTCGGGATCGCGCGCCGGATCCACGACCTCGAACCAATAGCCGTCGAGGCCCGTGATCGGGGTGAGGCGTCGCCGCCCGGGGGCCGGGCTCGCGCGGCCGGCCTCGTCGATCAGCACCGCCGGCGGCACCACGCCCTCACACCCCACCACCGGCCGCAGGCGCCCCCGGCCGTAGCGCCACAGCCTGAGCCGGCAGCCCGCCATCGCGCCCAGGGAGTGGAGGATGGCGTCGAGCCGGTCTACGCGTGGCGCATGATCATGCAGATAGCGTTCCCCCGTTCGTTGAACCGCACCTCGTCCACCAGCTGGCGGATGAGGAACAGCCCGCGCCCCTGCTCGTCCGCGACATGCTCCGGCCCGGTGGGGTCGGGCACGGCGGCCGGGTCGAAGCCGTCACCCTCGTCCCGCACGTGGAGCGCGAGGGCGCCGCCCGCCAGCTCGACTTCCACGTCCACACGCTTCGCCGGGTCCAGTCGGTTGCCGTACACGATAGCGTTGGCGAGGGCTTCACACAGCACCACGCGGAGCGTGAAGCGGGCGGCGCGGGGGGGAACGCCGCTGGCCACACAGTGGCGGGCAACGAGGTCGACCGCCTCTTCGACTACATCCAGCTCGGTCGGGACACGGAGAGAGATCGCGACGCACCGCTCGCCCGAGCCGGGGGCCGGTCGTTCCTGCCGGCGCAGACACAGGCGCAGCGGCGCCGTCGCGTGGGGAGCCGTCATGCCGTCAAAACGTGGCGACGGCTTCCTCGGCCGACCGCGTGAGCGTGAAGAGGCTATCCAGTTTCGTGAGCTCGAACAGCGTGCGGAGATCGTCGTTGAGGCCGGCCAGCTTCAAATCGCCCCCGGCCTCACGGATCTTCTTGGCCAGCGAGACGAGCACACCGAGTCCCGAGGAGTCGATGTATCCGGTGTTGGCAAAGTCGATGACGAACTTCGTGTCACCCGCCTCCAACGCGTCCAGCACTTTCTGCTTGAGATCGTGCCGGTTTCCCACGATCAGCTGGCCGTCGACAGCGACCACCACGACCCCGCTCTTCTCGTCTTTCCGCACCGTAAAGCTCATCGCTCCTCCAGTCGATGGACGACCGCCCCCGCCTGCAAGACCGCGACCGCCGCGACGTCCACGATATCCTCGGCGACGGCCCCGCGCGAAAGATCGGCCATGGGGCGCGCAAGCCCCTGTAGGATCGGCCCCGTGGCGCTCGCGCCGGCCAGCCGCTGCACCAGTTTGTAGGCAATGTTCCCACTGTCAAGGTCGGGAAAGATCAACACGTTGGCCCGCCCCGCCACGGCCGATCCCGGCGCCTTCCGGGCCGCCACGTCGGGCGCGAGCGCCGCGTCGCCCTGAAGCTCGCCGTCGGCCGTGATCTCCGGCGCGCGCTCCCGAAACCGCCGCACGGCCGCCCGCACTTTGTCCACCCGCGCCCCCTCGGCGCTCCCGCGGGTGCTATAGGACAGAAAGGCCACGATCGCCGCATCGCCGACAATCAGCCGCCGGTCACGCGCCGCCGCCAGGGCGATCTCGGCGAGCTGGTCGGGCGTCGGATCGGGGACCACCGCCGAGTCCGCGAAGGTGAGCACGCGCTCCTCGGGCGCGCCGGTTCCCCCGGCTCCAGTTGCGCTTTCTCCCTCGGGAGCCAGGGGGGGCTGAGCGGGCAGCGCCATGTAGAACGCGCTGCTCACCGTGGTGATGCCCTCCGCCGGCCCGATCGCCCAGAGGGCGGCGCGCAGCACCTCGCCGGTCGGGCAGGTCGCCCCGGCGACGGCGGCGTCCGCCGCGCCCAGCGCGACGAGTCCGGCGGCGAACCGGATCGGGTCGGCGGCGAGCCCTCGGGCCTGGGCCCGGCTACGGACCTGGTCGGGCCGGCGCGCGGCGAGGGCGTCCGCCACCAGCTCCAAGCGCGGGTCGCGGGCCGCCGAACGATCCAGCACCTCCACCGCGCTGATTCCCTGGCGCTCGAGCATCTCCGCCGCCGCGCGCACCCGCGCGTCCCATCCCTCGGCGAGCACGACCCGGCGCTGCAGCGCGGCCGCCCGCCGGTGCAGCGACGACCGAAAGGGCATCAGCCGAACTTCGCCCGCAGCGCTTTCTCCACCGTCGGATGCACGAAGGCCGCGACGTCGCCGCCCAGACGGGCGACCTCGCGCACCAAGCTCGAGCTGAGGTAGGTGAGATCCAGCGCGGGCACCAGGAAGATCGTCTCCAGTTCCGGATACAACGCGCGGTTCATCAGCGCCATCTGCGATTCGTAGTCGAAGTCGCTCACCGCCCGGAGGCCGCGGATCACGAGGTGGGCCTTCCGCTCTCGGGCAAAGTCGGCGAGCAGGCCATCGAAGCGCTCCACCTCGACCCGCGGGTCGCCGCCGAGCACGGCGGTGAGGAGCGCGACGCGCTCCTCGAGGCTGAACAGGGGTTCCTTGCTCAAGTTCGTGGCGACCGCCACGATCACGCGGTCGGCGAACGTGAGGCTTCGACGCACCAGGTCCTCGTGCCCGCGTGTGACGGGGTCGAACGAGCCCGGATAGATCGCGATGCGTGTCATGGCGCGTAGCAGAATGTGAGGGCGACGTCGCCGTAGCGCCGACTCTGGTCGCCGTCCAGCGACGTGCCGGCGCGATGCTCGACCCCAAGAATGCGCGCGAAGGGTCGGGCGCGGAAGCGCTCCACGAGGCGGGCGGCTTCGTCCCCTCCGTATGGCGGGTCGGCGAAGGCGATGTCGTAGGCCTCCGGCGCGAGATCACGCACGAAGCGCAGCGCCTCACCGCGGTGAACCGTCACGCGGTCGGCGACGCCCAGCGCCTGCACGTTCGCGGCAATGGCGTCGAGGGAGCGGCGCGAGCGCTCCACAAAATCCGCCCGCCGAGCGCCCCGCGACAGCGCCTCGAGACCCAGCGCGCCGGAACCGGCGAACAAGTCCAGCACATGGGTCCCGGGCAGCGCCGGCACGAGGATGCTGAACCACGCTTCGCGAACGCGATCAGCGGTGGGGCGCACGCGAGGGTCCGCGGAGCGCGTCAGCCGGCGGCCGCGGAACTCGCCGGCGATGATGCGCATCAGCCTGTGGGCCGCAGATGCACGACCTTGGCTTTGAGCGAGTGGACGCCGCGCCACTCGTCCCGCTCGAGGCGGAAGGCGACGTCCAGCGGTCCGCTCCACCAGTCGTCCTGCACCCGATCCGCCCAGCCGAACCCGATGGCGGCGATCCGCCCGCTGTCGTCCTCCAAGGTGAAGCGCAGGTGCTTCGTGCCCACCACTCGGGCGTTGCGGCCCGCGGCGCTCCGAATCCCCAGCACCGGGGCCGGGTTGCCCGCCCCGCACGGTTCGAGGTGCCGCATCAAGCGTTCGAGGGTGCCGTCGAGCTGATCCACGGACAACACGATGTCCACGCGCTGGGTCGGCACCAGGTCGTCCACCGTCAGCGCTGACCGCGCGACTTCGTTGAACGCTTCACGGAACGCCGCCAACCGGTCCCGGTGCACGGTCAAGCCCGCCGCCATGCGGTGCCCGCCAAATCGCGCCAGGTGCGGTGCGCACGCCGCCAGCGCCCCGTGCAGGTCGAACCGCGCGATGCTCCTCCCCGATCCCCGCCCTTCGTCCCCCACCAGTGCCACGAGAATCGTCGGACGGGCGTAGCGCTCCACGAGACGTGACGCGACCAGGCCGATGATGCCGGGATGCCATCCGTCGCGCGCCAGCACCAGGCCATACTCGCGCTCGAGGTCCACGGCCCGCTCGATATCCTCCACGGCCTCCTCGAGCATCACCGCATCCATCGCCTGCCGCTGGGCGTTCTGCGCTTCGAGCTGCTGCGCGAGCAGGTGGGCCTCCGCAGGATCGTCGGTGAGCAGGAGCCGTAGACCGTCCATCGCGTCGCCGATCCGCCCCGTGGCGTTGAGTCGCGGCGCGAGCACGTACCCCACGTGACCCGCGCGGAACTCGGTGTCCGAGAGCCCCGCGGCCTCGACCAGGGCTCGCACGCCCGGCCAGCGGGACGTGGCCAGCGCCTTGAGCCCGAAGCGCACCAGCACCCGGTTCTCGCCCGTCAAGGGCACCACGTCCGCCACGGTGGCGAGGGCCACCAGCTCGAGAAAGTGGTAGGGCAAGTTCTCGGGTAGCCCAAGCTCACCCGTCAGCGCCTGGACCAACTTGAAGGCGACGCCCGTCCCGCAGAGTTGCTTGGACGGCGATCCGCACTCGGGGTGCTGAGGATTCACCATGGCGTCGGCCGGGGCCGTCACGCTGGCCAGGTGATGGTCGGTCACCAGGACGCGGATCCCCGCCGCCTGCGCCGCCGCCACCGTTTCGAGCGCGGTCGTGCCGCAGTCGCACGTGATCACCAGCCCCACGCCGTGCGCCTGGGCCACCGCCAACCCCGCGGGACCGAAATCGTAGCCGTCGCGCACGCGGTGCGGGACGAACGGCACGACGTCCGCCCCCGCCGCCCGCAGCACCCGCGTGAGGAGCGCCGCGGCACATTGCCCGTCCACGTCGTAGTCGCCGTGCACCAGAATGCGCGTGCCGGCGCGCACCGCCTCCCCCACGAGATGCACCGCGGTCTCCATGTCCCGGAACGCGAACGGATCGGTGAGCTGGTCGAGCGTGGGACGCAGGAAGGTGCGTGCGTCGTCAGCGGCAGCGTACCCGCGCTGGGCGACCAGGGCGGCGAGCGTGGGTGGGATGTGGAGGGCGCTGGCGAGCGCCGCGGTCACCGCCGGGTCCGGCGGGTCCGTCAACCGCCACCGCCCCAGCGCCAGCGTCATCCCGTCCCGGTGTACAGGAGCACGCCGCACGCCTCGCAGCTGTCGACGCCGTCTCCGTTCTGGATCTTCTGGCGACGGTGGAGCGGCACCGCCGTGAAGCACCGTCCGCAGGCACCGTTCTGCAGCGGGTACAACGCAAGTGGCGAGCGACCGGTGAGGATCCGCTCGTAGCGCTCGCGCATCTCCTGCGGCACGCCCTGCGCCGTGGCGCGGCGCTCGTCTTGCGCCGCGGCCAGCAGCTCCTCGAGCTCGCCGCGTTTCGCCACGAGCTCCTCCCGCTGCGGTGCCTGCGCGGCCCGCAGCTCCTGCACCGCCTTCTCTGACTCCGCGGCCAAGTGGTACGCCTCCTGCACGCGGTCAGCCGACCGAATCCATTCGGCTTCTTCCTTGGCCATGACCGTGCGCGCAAGGTCGAGCTCCGCCATGAGCGTGGAGGCCTCCTTCGCGCCCTTCACCCACTCGAGTCGTTGTCGGCGGCGTTCCTGCATCACCCGGTAGCCCTCGATCTTGCCCTCCAATTCTTCCCGGCGCTGGTCGGCGTCCTGTGCGCGTGTCTGCGCCGCCGCCAGCGCCGCCTCCAATTGTTCGAGCTCGGCATCGAGCGCCGCCATGGTGGGCTCGAGCGCCTTCAGCTCGTCCAGGATGGCCAGTACGGCCTTGTCTTTGTCCTGTAGCGCCAACAGGGCCTGTAAGTCAGGGTGCACGTGTCCTCCTCTTCGTAATCACGTTCCAGCGTCCCGGATTCAGCTTGGCGATGTGGCGGCTCAGGGTGTCCTTCTCCTGCGCCAGCTCGAGCTTCTCCTGCTCGGACGCCACCGGCAGCTGCCGGTCGATCGCCCGGAGCCGCTGCTCGAGGGAGCGGCTCTCGATCTTGCGCAAGGCACCGTCGACGATCGCATCGACGTCGAGGGTCCCCCACTGTTCGGCCAGCAACTCGGTCAGGACCGTCCGCGCTTCCCCGTCCACCCGCTCGAGAATTTCGCCGCCGGACACCGCCGGCTCGGTCTGCCCGACCAGGCTGAGCAGCGAACGCTCGGGCTCCTCGCCGGCCGGCATGCTCTGGAGGTGCTCGGTGATCCGCCCACGCCAGGCGGGCTCCCGCAGCATCACGCGCAGGAGATCGCGCTCGGGGCTCGAGCGCCGCGCGCGGCGCAGCAGGGGGCCCGAGGACCCCGCCGCCGCCACGGCGGCCGGCGGCTGCCGAACGTCCTTGAGCTCGTGCCGGACGGATTCGCGAGAGATGCCAAGGCCTTCGGCCGTCCGGCCGACGTAGAGATCGCGCGTCACCGAGTCGGTGGCGGCGCGCAGCGTCGGGAGCAGCCGATCCAGCGCCCGCCGCCGACCCGAGAGCGTCCCGAGCCACCCCTTCCGGTCCAGCAACTGCAACTTCCGCTCGAGTACGTCCAAGGCGTCGTCCAACACCCGCCGGATCTGATCCGCGCCCCCGGCCCGCGCGAGCGTGTCGGGATCCTCGCCGGGGGGTGGCGTCGCGATCGTCACGCGCAGCCCCGCGCGCAGCAACTCATCGGCGGCGCGAAAACTCGCGCGCAGACCGGCGGCGTCGCTGTCGTAACACAACACGACGTTCGCGGTATATCGCTTGAGCAACTGGGCCTGCTCGCTGGCGAGCGCCGTCCCAAGCGGGGCAACGACCTCCTCGATCCCCGCATCGACCAGCCGAAGCACGTCGAAGTAGCCCTCCACGACGACGGCGCGTTCGGCCTTCCGGATCGCATGTCTCGCGTCATGCAGGTTGTACAGCAGCGCGCGCTTGTGAAACACCTGCGAGTCGGGCGAGTTGAGGTACTTGGGCTCGCCGCCGTCGAGCACTCGGCCGCCGAAGCCGACGACCCGTCCACGGAGATCCCGGATGGGAAAGAGCAACCGATTCCAGAATCGCGGCCGCACGGTTCCATCCTCCCGTCGCACCGCGAGCCCCGCGTCGATGAGCACCTCCACGGAGACCCCGAGGGCCGCCATACCGTCCAGGAACGCGTCGCCTTTCGGGGCGAACCCCAGCCCCACAGGCGCGAGCACCTCCAGGTCGAAGCCGCGGCCGGCCAGGTACTGCCGCGCCTTCGCCGCGTCGTCCGCCTCCCGCAGCCGCCGGGCGTACCAGTCCTGCGCCGCCCCGACGGCGGAGAAGAGCGGCTCCCGTGGATCGGGACCGCCGGATGGACGCTCGGGGATCGTGATCCCCGACTTCGCCGCAACGTCCCGCACGGCCGTAGGGTACTCCACCCCGAACTTCTTCATGTAGAACGTGAAGATGTCCCCGCCTTCGTGGCAGACGAAGCAATAGAACATCTGCTTCTTGGGGATCACGGCGAAGTTGCGGTGCGTGCCGCCGTGGAACGGGCAGGGGCCGCGATAGTCGGTGCCGGTGCGCCGGAGGTCCACGTGCTCGCCGATCAGTGCCACCATGTCGGCCGCATCGCGAACCTGCTCGATCAGCGCGTCCGGGATCGGCGTCATCCGCTCAGCTCGGCAATGGTGACGCCGGTGCCGCCCTCCGGTGGCGGCGCGGGCCGGACGCTCGCGACGCGGCGGTCGCGCTCGAGCACCTGCCCGACGCGGGCGCGCAGGGCCCCGGTGCCTTTGCCGTGGATGATCCGCAGCACGGGGAGGTCGGCGACGACGGCCGCGTCGAGCGCCGCGATGATCGCGGCCTCAGCCTCGTCGCCCGTCAACCCTCTGAGATCGATCTCGGTCGCCGCCTGGTGATCGCCTGTCGCTGGATCGCTGCCGTGTGAGCGGTGAGCCGGGCCAGCCGGCTGGCGCTCGCGCCGCGGAGCGGCCGATCCGCGCGGGCTCGATCGGGAGTCGGCTCGTCCTGCCGACGGCTCACGCCGCCCCTTCTTGATCTTCCACCCCTGGGCCTTCGCCACGCGCTCCAGCTCCGAGAGCGCATCCCCTTCGCGACGCACACCCTCCTCGACGAGCCGCCGGGCCTCCTTCGCGGTCGCTTCGGTGACGGCCGCGCGAGCGAGTCCCAGCGCCTCCTCGACCCGCTTGCGCGCCGCGAGGAGAAAGCGGCGGGCCGCCTCGCGGCCCGTGCGCTCGATCACGCGCTCGCGTTCGTCCAGCGCGTCGCGCCGCTCGTCCAGCTCGGCCCGGTCGCGGGCCGTGGCCGCGGCGTCGCGATCGAGCCGCGCCCCCGCGGATGCGACGCCCGCCTCGCGCCGCGTCAGCTCCGTTTCCCGGCGTTCCAGCTCCGCGAGCATCGCGTCCATGGACCGCACCTGCTCGGGAGTCAACTCCTCGGCCGTGTCGAGGACGGCGGGCGGCAGGCCGAGCCGCCGCGCCATCGCGAGCGCGTATGAGCGGCCCGGTTTCCCCTTCAGGAGCCGGTAGGTGGGCGCCAAGGTTTCCGCATCGAACTCGAGCGAGGCGTTGATCAGGCCGTCCGCGCGGGCGGCCAGCTCCTTGAGCTGCGTGAGGTGCGTGGTCGCGACGGTCGTCACCCGCCGGCTCGCCAGCCGCAAGAGCACGGCGCCGGCCAATGCACCGCCCTCGATCGGATCGGTGCCGCCACCCAGCTCGTCGAGCAGCACCAGCGAGCGGTCGTCGGCCTCCTCCAGAATGTCTTTGAGCGCCCGCAGGTGCGCGCTGTAGGTCGACAGGCTCGCGGCGATCGACTGATGATCCCCGATATCGACGAAGATCCTCCCAAACACCGGCAGCTCGGTCTCCGGCCCCACGGGCGGCACGATCCCGGCCTGCGCCATCGCGCTCACGAGCCCGACCGCCTTCAGGAACACCGTCTTGCCGCCGGCGTTCGGTCCGCTCACGACGAGCGTCGTCTCGCCGTCGTCGAGCACGAGATCGAACGGGACCGCATCCTGGACCTCGTCGCGGAGGAGGGGGTGCACGGCCCGTCGGATCATGAGCCGGCCCGGCGCCGACGTCAGTCGAGGGACGGCAGCGTCGACGTCATGCGCGTAGCGCGCCCGGGCGTAGAGGTCGTCGGCCGCGATGCACATCGCCCACCCCGCCGCGATCCGGGCGGCATCCGGACGGGCCCGCTCGGTGAGGTCGCGCAGCACGGCGAGGACGGCCCGGGCCTCGTCGGCCTGGGCTTCGGCGAGCGCATTGCCGACGTCCACCAACTCCCCCGGTTCCACGAAGAGCGTGGCGCCGGAGCTGGATTCGCCGTGAACGATGCCGCGCACCCGCGAGCGCGCGTCCCGCCGAATGGGAATGACGTATCGTCCGTTGCGAACCCGCACGTCGCCATCCGTCTCGGCGCTCAGGTCGCGCAGGCGGCTCTCCAGCTGCTGGATCAGCGAGGCCCGGGTCTCGCGCACCCGGCGCCGCGCGCGCCTGAGCTCGGGGCTCGCATCGTCTTTGGCGCTGCCGTCCGGCTCGAGGGCGCGGGCAATCGCCCGCTCCAATCCCTTCGACGGCAGCTCGACCACGAGCGCAGCGGCGCGGGGCGCGACATCACGCAGGCCTTCGAGCGCGAGCGCCGTGCGCCGCATCGCTCCGACACTCTGCGCCAGCTCCACGAGCACCTCGCCGTCGAGCACGCTACCGGCAGTCGTGAGGGCGCGGACCGTCTCCCGCAGATCCGGCACCGGCTCCGGAGCGAACCCATCGCCGTCACGGAGGACCTGCGCCAGCTCGGCCACCGCGGCAAGCTCCGCCCGGATCTCTTCCAGCGCCGCACGGGGGCGCCGCCGCCGCACGGCGTCCGCGCCGAGCGGCGAGACGGCTCTCCGCGCGACGACCTCGAGTACCCGTGCAAACTCCAGTTCCGTCACGGCGTCCGCCGAAGCGGGCGCAGAGGAAGAGGAAGGGGTGCGGGTGACCTCGGTCACCGGCACCCCTGGAGGGCGGCGCTGGCCCTGGCGTCATCCCCGATGAGGGCCAGGGCTTCCTCGCGGCACACCGCTCGCCCCGGGGCGCACTGCTTCCCCGGCACGTCGGCCGTGGTCTTGCGGTCTCGGAGGTTGGCGTCGGGTGGGAGAGCGGGAGGACGGGGACCGGCCGAGCGGAAGTATACCATCCCGTCCTTATCTCGACCGGCTCTGCTTGCGGCGAGCGGCGTTCATCTTCCGTTTGCGCCGCTCACTCGGTTTCTCGTAGTGGCGATGTCTGCGTAGATCCGACAGTATCCCCGCCTTCTCGCACTTCTTCTTGAAGCGTCTGAGCGCCCGTTCGAAGTTCTCGTTCTCGGCGACGATGACTTCCGCCATACTCCGCACGCCAGGATCAGGAACCGCCGAAAAGTAGAGCCTCTCAGGGGTTATCGCCACCCCTGCCGGCCCGCCCCATGCCGCGGCCGGCCGCGCACACGCCTGGCCAGGTCGCGTCGCCGGACTAGCCAGGCGGCCACTGCAGCGCGCGCCCGCCGAGCACGTGGCCGTGCAGGTGGAATACGGTCTGGCCGCCGTCGGCGTTGGTGTTGATCACCACGCGGTAGCCCGTCGCCGCCCGGCCTTCCGCCTCCGCCACATCCCGGGCGAACAGCACGAGGCTCCCGACCAGGTCCGCGTCACGCGCGTCGTTGAGCGACGCGACATGTGCCTTAGGGATCACCAGCAGGTGCGTGGGCGCCTGCGGGTTGATGTCCCGAAAGGCGAGGAACCGGTCGGTTTGCCGTACCACCGTTGCCTGGATCTCGCCGCGAACGATCTTACAGAACAGGCACTCGCTCATCCGGTCACGTCCCGAACGTCTCCTTCACCTTGTTCCAGAACCGCTGGCCCAGGCTCTCGCCCTGCGGCGGCTCACCCTCGCTGGCGGCCAGCTGCTCGAACAGCTCGCGAAGCTCGGGCGTGAGCCGCGGTGGCGTCCAGACCTGGATCCGGACGTGGAGGCTGCCGTGCCGCCCGTCGTTGAGGCCGGGGAGCCCCTTCCCGCGGAGGCTGATCACCGAACCCGACTGAACGCCGCCCGGGATGCGGACGGTCTCGTCGCCATACGGCGTGGGGATCGTGAACTCCCCCCCGAGCGCCGCCTGGCTGAACGAGACCGGCAGGTCGTAGATCAACTCGTCGCCGCGCCGGGTGAAGCGGGGGTCTTCCTCGATCTCGAACTCGACGATCAGATCGCCCGCCGGGCCGTTGCGCGGACCACTCACCCCTTTACCGCGCAGCGTGATGTAATGGTGATCGGCCACGCCTGGCGGCACCTCGACGTCCACCACCTTGCTGGCGCGCACGCGGCCGTCGCCCCGACACTCGGGGCACAACTCGCCGATCGCGGTCCCCTCCCCGTCACACGCCGAGCACGGCGCCACCGAGATGAACTGCCCCAAGAGGGAGCGCGTGGCTTGCCGGACCTCACCGGCCCCGCCGCACGTGGGACACCGCTGGGGCGAGGTGCCCGCCTTGGCACCGGAGCCGGCGCACGCTGGGCAGGGATCCAGGGTCTGGACCTTGATCTTGTGGGTGACGCCGTGCGCGACATCCGCCAAGGTGAGCTTGAGCGTCACCCGGAGGTCCTGGCCGCGCCGCCGGGACCGGCGCGCCCGCTGTCCGCCGCCGAAGATCGCGTCGAAGCCGCCGAGGCCCCCGAAGTCCCGCATGAAGACGCTGAGCGCTTCGGAGAGGTCGAAGGCCGAGAACCCGCCCCCGGCGGCCGCGCCACGCACGCCCGCGATTCCGAAGCGGTCGTAGCGCGAGCGTTTCTCGGGATCCCGCAGCACTTCATACGCCTCGGTCGCTTCCTTGAAGCGCTCCTCGGCCGTGGGGTCTCCGCCGTTGCGATCCGGGTGACAGTCCATGGCGAGCCGACGATAGGCCTTCTTGATGTCGGCTTCGCCGGCGTCGCGGGGAACGCCGAGGACCTCGTAGTAGTCGCGGGCCACGGGACGCTGCGGACTAATTGTCGCCGCCGCCGGAGCCCAGCTCGCCCATCAGGCGGCTGGTGTGCTCCACCAGTGCGACGACCTTCTGGTAGGACATGCGCGTGGGGCCCATCACCCCGATCAGGCCGCTGAACGGCCCGCACTGGTACAACGAGGTCACCAGGGTGAACTGGGACAGCTTGGGATCGAGGTTTTCCCCACCGATGCTCACCGTGAGCCCGGAACGCCGCCGCTTCTCGACCGCTTCGCGCAGCACATCACGGCGCTCGGTGATCTCCAGCAGATCCCGCATGCGCTCGCTCGAGCTGAATTCCGGTTGGTCCACCAACGCCTGCGCGCTTCCCAGCATCAATTCGCCGCCGGGGCCGGCGATGTCGAAGAGATGATCCGCCTCCTCGATGAAGATGTTGAGCAGCTCCCGCTCCTCGCTACGCCGCCCCGCATCTCGCAGCCGCTCGCGGAGCGTCTGGCGGATCTCCCGGAGCGAGAGGCGGCTCAGTCGTTCGTTGAGCACCAGCGCCACGCTGGCCAGCGCCTCGCGCGGCAACGCGTTCGACGCCTCGACGAAGATCGTCCGGGCGGCGCCGCCGGTGAGCACGAGGATCATCAGGATGCGATCCTCGGATGCCTGCACCAACTCGAGGCGCTCGAGCACCGCGTTGTCGAACGACGGCGCCACGGCGATGCCAAGCTCCTTGGTCAGCACTCCGAGCACCTCGGCGGCTTTCTGGAGCAGGGACTCGATCGCCGTGCCGTCGCGCCGGAGCTCGCGGCGCAGCGCGTCGTCCTCGCTGGGCGTGGGCGGCGCGCGCTCCATCAAGCGGTCCACGTACACGCGATACGCCAGATCGGTCGGGACCCGCCCGGCCGACGTGTGGGGATGATAGAGATACCCCCGCTCCTCGAGGTCGCTCATCGTGTTGCGAATCGTCGCCGCGGACACCCCAAGATCGAACTTCTTCGCGATCGTGCGCGAGCCGGCCGGCTCTGCGGTCTCCACGTACGAGTGGATGACGGCTTCCAGCACCTCGCGCTCGCGGTCAGTCAGACTGTGTTGCATAACCCATCCAAGTCCTGCCGTTGCAGCAATTTAGCCACTATCGGCCGAGGTGGTCAAGCCGGAAGGATATCCGCCCGTGAGCCCGGCCGCCAGCTCGTCCAGCCGCAGCCACCCCTCCGGGGTCAGGCGGACCCGCTCGCCGTCCCACTCCAGCCACCCGCGCGCTGCGCCCTGTTGGAGCAACGGTTCGACCCCGGCCGCCAGCTCGTCCCGCCGGACCCCCTCGGCGGTGCGCAGGCCTAGATAGGCCCGCTCCAGCGAGCGGTCCCGCTCGGTGAGCCGTTCCGTTCCCTCTTCCGCCTCCCCGCGTTCCGCCACCGCGCGCTCGTAGGCCGCCCACTGGGCCGTGTTCCACGACCGCGCATCGCCGTTGAAGCTGTGCGCCGAGGGCCCGAGTCCGGCATAGGCCCGGCCCGTCCAGTAGGCTCGGTTGTGTCGCGCCCGGTGGTTGGGCCGCGCGTAGTTCGAGACCTCGTAGTGGTCGTACCCCTCCGCGCGCAGCACGCGGTCGGCCAACAGGAACTCGTCGGCGTAGCGGTCCTCGTCCGCCGGGCGTACGCTGCCGGCGCCGACCCACCGTGCGAGGGGGGTCCGTGGCTCGACCGTGAGGCCGTAGACCGAGAGATGCTCGGGGTTGAGCGCCAGCGCACGCTCCAGGTCGTTCGGCCAGTCGCGGCCGAGGTGCGCGGGGAGCGCGAAGATGAGGTCGAGCGAGATCGACCGGGCGCCGGCGTCGCGGAGCCGCGCGACGGCCGACTCCGCGGCCCCCGGTCCGTGGGTCCGGTGCATCCACGCCAGCACACCTGCGTCGAAGGACTGCACCCCCAGCGACACGCGGTTCACGCCCGCGCGGACCCACGTGGTCGCCGCGTCGGGTGTGACGTCGTCCGGATTCGCCTCGATCGTCACCTCGAGATCCTTGCCGCCTGGCCGCTCCGCCGTCAGCAGGTCGCCCACGAGCCCGGCCACCTGCGGGGCCGGAAGGAGCGACGGCGTCCCGCCGCCGAGGTAGAGCGTTTCCAGCGGCGTGCGGTCCCACTGATCGCGGGCACGTCGCGTCGCGTGTTCGCGCCCCACCGCCGCCACGAACTGATCGGCGGGAACGCGCGCGCGGACCGCGATCGCGAAGTCGCAGTAGACGCAGCGGCGCGCACAGAACGGGACGTGGAGATAGAGGTGGCGCATGTTGGCGAAAGATAGGGGGATTCTTCAGCCGCCGGCTATCGCGCGACCAGCTCGACCACCCGGCGAAACCGCTTCCCGGGCTCCTGCACGACCAACCCGCGGATCTCCAGCGACGTCAGCACGGCCAGCGCGTCCGCGGGCGGCGCGCCGAGACGCCGGGCGACGTCGTCCACGTGGGCCGCATCGGTGTCGAGCAGGTCGAGCACGCGCCGTTCCGCTTCCAAGAGATCGGTGGGGAGCCGCGCGGCGGCGACGGCATCGTCCGCCAGGCCGTACTCCTCGAGCACGTCTCTGAGCCCCAACGCCGATTTGGCCCCCTGCTGGATCAGCCGGTTACAGCCAGCGGACATCGGACTCGTGATCGGGCCCGGCACGGCCAGGACGTCCCTGCCCTGCGCCAACGCGCGGTCCACCGTTATGAGTGCCCCGGATTTCTCACGCGCCTCCACCACGAGTGTGAGGCGGGCGAGGCCGCTGATGAGGCGGTTGCGCCGAGGGAAGCTCCCGGGCTTGGGGCGCTCGTGTGGCGGGAACTCGGTGAGGAGGCAGCCGTCGCGTTCCATCCGCTCGAACAGCGCGTGGTTGGACAGAGGATACACCACGCCCAGGCCATGGCCGAGCACGCCCACGCTGGCGCCTCCCGCGTCCAGGGCGGCGGCGTGGGCGACGGCGTCGAGGCCCCGCGCCATGCCGCTCACGACGGCGAGTCCCCGGCGCGCAAGGCCCGCGGCGAAGAACCGGCACGCGTCGGCGCCGTAGCGCGTGTGGGAGCGGCTTCCCACGATCGCGACGGCATCACGCACGAGGAGATCGATCTGGCCGCGCGCGAACAAGAGGGTCGGAGCGTCTGGAATGGTCGTGAGGGCGGTGGGAAATGCGGGGTCGGCGGGCACCAGCACGCTCGCGCCCAAGGTCTCGGTCCGCTCGACGATCTCTGCGCCCCGGGCCGGCGACGCCTGCGCCACATTGGCCGCGACGGCCGGCGTCATGCCGGGCACGGCCGCGACTCGGTCCGGCGGTGCGGCGAGCACGTCCTCGGCCGAGTCGAACACGGACAGGAGCGTCTCGAGCCGCACTCGACCGATCCCTGGGACGAGCGCGAGAGCGATGTACGCGGGGTCGGCCACGCTCAGGGGAGGGGCGACGGCTTCGGGTCGTCCACGCCCCCTGCCCGCTCGAGCAGTCGCCACAGCGCGGCCGTCAGCGGGTCGAGCCCCCGCTGGGCCACGGCCGAGATCGCCACGACGCCCATGGCATCGGGGGCGTCTACCGACGGCGCGGGCGCATCCGGCTCGAGGAGGTCGGTTTTCGTGATCACCACCAGGTGCGGCTTCGCGGCGAGCGCGGCATCGTAGAGCGCGAGCTCCCGACGGAGCGCGCGATACTGCGTCTCGGGATCGCCCGCGTCGAGCGCCACGAGGTACGCGAGCACCCGCGTGCGCTCGATATGCCGGAGAAAGCGGTCGCCCAGGCCCTTGCCGTCATGCGCCCCCTCGATCAGCCCGGGGATGTCCGCCAGGACGAACGAGCGGCCACCCGCCGATCCCACGACGCCCAGATTGGGCTGGAGTGTCGTGAACGGGTAGTCGGCGATCTTCGGGCGGGCTGCCGAGAGCACGGACAGCAGCGTGCTCTTGCCGGCGTTCGGCTGGCCGACGAGTCCGACGTCGGCGATGAGCTTGAGCTCGAGCTCGATGCTGCGCGTCTCGCCTTCTTCGCCGGGCTCCCACTCGCGGGGCGCCTGATGCGTCGGCGTGGCGAAGCGGGCGTTGCCCCGCCCGCCGCGCCCCCCACCCGCGACGAGCAGCACCTCGCCGGCTCTCGTCACTTCGCCCAACACGTCGCCCGTCTCGGCATCCTTCACCGAAGTGCCCAGCGGGACGGGGAGGTACACGTCGTCGGCGGACTTCCCGGTCTGATTGGAGCCCTTGCCGTGCTGCCCCCGGTCCGCCTTCCAGTGGTTCTTGTAGCGATAGTCCAGGAGGGTCGTCAGGTGGGGATCGCCGCGCACGTAGATGCTGCCGCCCCGCCCGCCGTCGCCGCCGTCGGGGCCGCCCTTGGGCACGAACGTTTCCCGGCGGAACGACGTGCACCCGGAGCCGCCGGTGCCGGCGGTGACGCGGATCGTGACCTGATCGATGAACGTGGTCATGGCGTGCGCGGCCAACGTCCGGTCGGCGCGCGGGTCACGACCGACGGCCTGAGAGCGCCGCGGGACGTCGGGCGCCGTCCCTCCCGGTCGCGATCGACTCGTGTCGTGTGGTCATACCACCGCAAAGATCACGCTCCCGGCCCTCCTTAGCATCACCAATCCGCCGCGCCGAGGGGCCTAAACGAACGAGAGCGTTCCCGACGCGCGCATCACGCCCACCTGCTCGCGCCGGGTGTTGGTGAGCGCGAGGCAGGCGAAGGCCGGCAGCGCGGTGGAGGGCGGCGGGGCGACGTCCAGCTGTTCCAGCACGCCGGCGAGGGCGACGACGGCGGCCCGGCCGTTTCCGTCTTCGACCTTGAGCCCGATGCCGACGCCCCGGTCCCGCAGTGCCGCCACGTAGACGCCCTCCGCTCCCACTTTCGCCAGCACGCGGTGCGCGTAGGTCTGCATGAGCTGCGTGCAGAAACGTCCGTACCCGGCCACGAGGTCCGGGTGGGTCAGCATGGCATCCACGACGGCGCAGGCAACCTCGTCCGCAGGGTCAACGAGCCGCGCGGCGCCCCGGGCCATCGCGGAAAGGGGGAGGGCAAACGAGACGACCCCACAGCCGTCCACGCCTTCGCCGATGGCGTCTGCGGGCAGGCCCGTGTAGTGCGCCAGGGCAGCCTTCACCCGCTGTTGCACCGGATGCCCCGACATCTGGTAGCGCGCGATCGTCCAGTCGTGGTGGCGCGCGAGCGCCAGCATGCCTACGTGCTTGCCCGAGCAGTTGCTCGCCACGGGTGACGGCGGCGCAATCTCGACACCGACGGCGCGGTGATCGCCGAAGGCGAGTTCACCCATCAAGGACTGGTGGGGGCCGCAGGCCAGGTCGGCTTCGGCGCACCCGACGCGGCTGAGCAACTGGCGCACGACCTCTACCTGGCGGCGCTCCGAGTTATGGGACGCGCAAGCGAGCGCGAGCTCTTCGCTGGTGATCGCGTAGCGACTCACGACACCGTCGGCGACCAGCGGAACGGCCTGAAACGGCTTCGCCGCCGAGCGCATGAATGTGACGAGGTGCGGATCGCCGGCGTGGGCGACGAGCCGGCCGTCGGCATCGGCGACGGCGATCGAGACGCGGTGTCGCGATTCGACGATGTCGCCACGAAGGTGCTCGATGATCACGACACAAGATAGGCGGAAAGACGGTAAGCGGGTACGGCGGAAAGGCAGGTCGGTCCGCACCTCCTGCCTTACCGTCGTGCCACCTTACCACTTACCGCCTTTCCGCCTTTCCGCCCTATCGTCTGTCCGCCCTACTCGTAGCGTAGCGCCGCCACCGGGTCCACGCGCGTCGCCCGACGCGCGGGGAAATACGACGCCAGCATCCCGATCGCAAACAGCACCAGGGCGATGGTCGCGAAGATCACCGGGTCGCGGGGCTCCACCTGAAACAGGATGATCCGAAGCAAGTGCGACAGCCCGGCGGCCAGGGCGAGGCCGAGGAACAGTCCGACCCCGAGCTGAAACAGCCCCTGCCGGAGCACGAGCCGCAGGACGTCTCCCGTCTGGGCGCCCAGGGCCATGCGCACGCCGACCTCCTGCGTTCGGCGACTCACGGAGAACGCCATGACACCATAGAGACCCACGCCACCCAGGAACAGCGCGGTGAAGCCGAAGATCATGAACAGGGTGCCGAAGACCCGGTAGAACCACGTGCTCTCGGCGATGCCTTGTGACAGCGTCCGCACCCAGTACAGCGGCAGATCGTTGTCCATCGCGAACACCCCATCCCGCACGATCGGCGCCAGCGCCATCGGGTCACGCGGTCCCCGCACGGCGATACTGATGAACTGCGCGTCGGCTTGGCCCAGCGGCAGATAGAATCCCTCCTGGTCGCGCTCGTCGTTGCCGAGGCCGTACATGTGCATGTCGGGGGCGATGCCGACGATAGTCAGCCAGGGCAGCCGGCTGTCGGCGCGCCCCTGCCGGATCCGCCGCCCGATCGGGCTCTCGTTGGGAAAGAACTTCCGCGCGAAACTCGCGTTGACGATCGTCACGGGGAGGCTTCCCCGGATATCCTGGGCGCCGAAGTCGCGCCCCTCGCCGACCGCGACACCGAACGTCTCGAAGAACCCCGGTGTGATCACCGCCACGCGCGCCCGCGGGTAGTCCTGGTCGGTGGCGTAGGGCGTCCCCTCGATCGCAAAGCTCCATCGGCCGGTGCCCAGTCCCGGCAGGTTCGTGGTGAGGGCCGCTCCCCGAACGCCCGGCAGGGTGCCCAACCGCCCGCGCAGCTCGTCGAAGAACTGCAGCCGGCTGACCGTGTCGGGGTACGTGGCCGGAAACAGCCCGAGACGAGCCGTGAACACGTCGTCCGTCGCGAACCCCAGGTCGATGGTACGGAGCTGCACGACGCTCTTGATCATGAGTCCGGCGCCGACCAGGAGCCCGCAGGACAGCGCAATCTCCATCACGACCAGCCCCTTGGTCAGCTTGCCCAGCCGGAGGCTCGACGTTCCGCGCGACTCGTCCTTGAGGATCTCATGCACGTTTGCGCCGGACGCCCGTAGCGCCGGGAGGATGCCCGAGAGGACCGTCGCGGTGAGCGCCAGGGCCAGGACGAAGGCGATCGCCACCGCGTCGATCTTGATATCGATCCAGAACGGGGGCTGGGTGGACACGATGGCGTTGTTGAACATCCGAACCCCCACCCAGGCGAGCCCGACGCCGAGCGCGCCACCGATCACCGAGAGCACCAGCGTCTCGGAGAGAAACTGCCGCACCACCCGGAACCGGGAGGCTCCCAGCGCGGTGCGCACCGCGACCTCCTTGCTCCGAACGGTCGCGCGCGCGAGGAGGAGGTTGGCCACGTTGGCGCACGCGATGAGCAGCACCAGGAAGACGGCCGCAAGCATGGTCCACAGCAGCGCGATCGGCTCCTGCCCGATGAACTCTTCGGTGTACGGCTGCAGCACGACGCCCACGCCATCGTTGGTCTCGGGGTATTCCTGCGCGAGACGCCGCGCGATGGTCGCGTACTCCGCGGCCGCCTGGTCGGTCGAGACACCGTGCTTCAGGCGACCGAAGACCTCCAACTGGGTCCCCTCGCCGCGGGGGAGCGCCAACGGATCCTGCCGCATCGGGACCCAGAGGTCCTCGTTCATCGGAAATCTGAACCCCTCGGGCATCACGCCGATGATCTCGGCTGTCTCGCCGTTCGCGCGGATGGTCCGTCCCACCGCGTTGGGATCGCCCTGATAGCGATCGCGCCAGACGGTGTGGCCGAGCAGCACCACCATCGGGGCCTGCGGGCGGTCTTCACCTTCGCGGAAACTGCGGCCCAACATCGGGCGCACGCCCAGCACGTCGAACGCGTTCGCCGTCATGAACCCGCCGTCGAAGCGCTCCGCGCGGCCCTCCGCCCCGCTGATGTTCACCGTCCCCTGGTAGAACGCGGCGATGTCCTCGAACGCGCTCTGCTGGCTCCGCCAGTCGACGTAGTCGTGGACCGGCACGCCCATGCTCTGGATGTCTTGAGCGAGGTTGTTGCGCTCCAGGTGCAGGATCCGCTCGGGCTCCGCAAACGGCAGCCCCCGGTAGAGCGCCCCGTACACGATGCTGAACATCGTCGTGGTGAGCCCGATGCCGAGAGTGAGCGCGAGCACGGAGAGCGCGGTGTATCCGGGGCTCTTGAGCAGAGTGCGAACGCTGTACTTCAGGTCGGCGAGCAGTGAGTCCATGTGGCGCTCCGACGCGTGTTATCGGATCTCCGTCATCCGTGATCGGTACGGACGACGGGAAACGCAAGGCGGATGACGTTCAGCTGACGGCAAACCCATGGGTCTCGAGCTCTGCCGCGCGGCCGTTTTCGTCTCGAACGATCTGGCCGTCGAACAGATGGAGGGTGCGGGCGGCGTGCTCCGCGTAGCGCGGGTCGTGCGTCACCATGCAGATCGTCGAGCCGTCGCGATGCAACTCGTCCAACAGTCGCATCACTGCTTCCCCGTTCGTCGAATCGAGATTCCCCGTCGGCTCGTCCGCCAACAAGATCGCCGGCGCCCCCCCGATCGCCCGCGCCACCGCCACCCGCTGCTGCTGGCCCCCCGACAACTGCGACGGGTAGTGCTTCGTCCGATGCGTCATCCCCACCCGCTCCAGCGCCTCCTCCACCCGCCGCCGCCGCTCCGCCCCCGGCAACCGCCGATACGTCAATGGCAACTCCACGTTCTCATACACCGTCAAGTCGCCAATCAGGTTGAACGCCTGAAAGATGAACCCGATCTGCCGGTTCCGAACGTACGCTCGCTGCCCCGGCGTCAACTGCGCCACCGGCTCGCCGGCCAGCGTGTACGCCCCCGCCGTCGGCGTGTCCAGCAACCCCAGAATCGACAACAGCGTGGTCTTCCCGCACCCCGACGGCCCCGCGATCGCCACATACTCCCCCTGGCGAACCTCCAAGTGCACATCCGCCAACGCGTGCGTCTCCACCTCGTCGGTATAGAAGACCTTCTTCACGCCCTCCAGCTTGATCAGCGTGCTATTCGTCGATGCCATGGAGGCTCCATTGAGAACGTTGCCGTCATCCGTTGTCCGTCATCCGTAACACGCGGGTATCGTCGAACCGCGCACCACGGCGCGCGGTACGGCCGCACAGCCACACCACCGATGACGGAGAACGGCTCGAGCTACCGAATCCGCACCCGCTCGTGCCCATCCCACTGCGACATGTCCGACAAGATCACCACATCCCCTTCCACCAGCCCGCCCAGGATCTCGATGGCGTTCACCGAGCCTCGACCGAGTCGTACGGGGATCCGCTCGGCGGAGTTTCCATCGGCCGCGAGACGGAACAGCCCCACCGTCGCGTTGGCCTGCCCGTACGCCGGTCGGCCCACGTACAGAGCATCGTCCAATCGGTCGATCTCGATCGTCCCATCCACGCTCAAGTCCGGCCGCGCGCCCGGCGGCAGCGCCCCCTCGAGCGCCACGTCCACCCCCACCGTGCCCCCGGTCGCCGCCGGATCGATGCGCATCACCCGACCCAGGATCGTGTCGGTGCGGGTGTCCACCAGCACGCGCTGCCCGAGCGTCACGTCCCGGGCCTGCGTCTCGGGGATCCTGAGGACCGCTTTCAGGCGCTCGGGCTGCACTACCTTGGCGAGCGTCTCACCGGGGAGCACCCACTGCCCTTCCTCGAGCGCGAGGTCCTGGAGCACACCCCGGGTGCCCGCGACCACGCGCATCGCGGCCACACGGTCGCGGTGGAACCGCACGATGTTCTCCAGGTGCTCCACCTGGGACCGCTGCACCGCGAGCTGCGGTTCGACGGCGCCGGTGTAGATGGCGAGCCGCTTCTCCTCCACCTGGAGCCGGATCGCCAGTTCCTCCGCCCGCTCCCGCCCGGTCTCGGCCTCCGCGGCGGAGATGAGTTCGCGGCGCATCAGCTCCGCCGAGGCGGCTGCGGTACGCTTCGCCCCGAGGTACTGGGCGCGTACGGTCGCGACCGTCCCCTCTTGGTTGAGCCGCTGCGTCTCGAGGGTCGTTCGCAGGCTCGCCAACTCCGCGCGGGCCGCCGAGAGCTGCCGCTCCGCTTCCAGCAACTCGAGCCGCACGTCGGGATTGGAGAGCTCGAGAAGCACCGTACCTGGCTCGACGGACGTGCCGGGGAGCACCAGCTTCCGCTCGACCCGTCCGGCCGTCACGGCCGGCACCCAGCGGATCTGCTCGGGGACGAGGGTGCCGGGCCCCCGTACCTGCCGGAGCATGGTCCCGCGCCGCACCAGGTCGGTGAACACGCTCTGGCGGTCCACGGTGGGAGCTGCGGGCTCGAGCCCCGCCAGGGCCGCCGTCACGAGGACGACGGCCGCCAGCGCGGCACCACCGTAGACCAGGGGTTTCCGCCGCTTTCGCGGTTCGCGAGGGATGTCCATAGTGCTGGGAGTCTTACGGGCGGGGGAACGGGAAAGTTTCGGGGGGTTGCGGCGGCGGGTCCGGGCCCCAAGGGCGCCTCACGTCACGGGTGCGGGCCTCGCGCTGAAGCGCCGCAGCGTGCCGCTGGCGCGCCGCCCCTCGGGCTCGATGACGAACCCCTCCGCCTCCACGGTGCGCTCGGTGTCCCGGTTCGCGTGGCACCCGCCGGCGATTGTCGTGTGGACCGGTTGGATCATGTCCTGCCACTTGGCCCAGAAGCGGTTGGTGGATCGCACGTGCTCCAGCATGCGCAGACAGCCGTCCGGCTTGAGCACCCGTCGCACCTCCGCGAGCCCCCGCCGGGGATCGGGCACCGTGCAGAACACCAGCCCACTCACCACCGTGTCGAAGGTCGCGGCGGGAAACGGCAGCGCTTCGGCGCGCCCCACCACCAGCGGCATG
>JBFJHJ010000008.1:0-84543 GCA_041613315.1 Gemmatimonadales bacterium | reverse complement strand
GGAGGAAATCGACTTTCTGAAGAGGCTGAAGTTCCAGGGCAGGCGGCCGACGCCGCTCTACTATTACCGCGCGTTACAGAACCTCAGGGACCCCCTTCATTTTCGCACCACGGAGAGAGCACCATGAACAGAGTGAACCGCTGCGGGCGCATCGCCCACCGGCACAATTGAACCGCTCGCGGCTGAAACTGGATCGCGCCGGGATGGTGTCGGACGGCGGTGCACCACGCTGTCGGGGATGCGACCTGCGTTTGCAGTTCGGCACCGACCGCGATGGCCGGGCAACGGAATCCTGCGTCTGCGGATACTACGCGTACGTGAAGACGCGGTGTGGGCGCGTGGATTTGCGTCAGGGCACGCCCGTGGGCGGGCACGCGTCAGGGGTGTTCACCGCCGCAACTCACGGCAGCTGCAACGCGACGCTGACGCGGACCGCAATCCCGAACAATGGGAGCCGTCGCGGTCTCGTGAGACGGAGGACGACAGGCCGTCATGCCGCCCCATGGGCTCAATACTTCTGGCGTGTCGGGTGGCTCGGAGTAATCGCCAGACGTACACGTCACGCACTCCTGACGTTGATCAGCGTTCGCCCCCTTGAAATCCCTGTTATGGCAGATGTCACACCGCCCATATGAAACAGGGCCGAAGGTGAACTTCATCTCGCACCACTTGGCGTTGGTACAACCACTGCCGCAGTGACACTTCCTGCAGAGGAGCATCGTGTCCACCGCCGCGGTACGTCCCTTGACGTTCCCAAGACACACGACGCCCGGCCAGCCGACCGAGCGTTCTCTGCGAAACTCCGGAGGAGGGACTCGAACCCCCGACCCGACGGTTAACAGCCGTCTGCTCTACCAGCTGAGCTACTCCGGAACGTCGCGGGGGGACCCGGTCCATCTCCCCCTGGCGGTGCCGGACGGTCGGGTGGTGAGGCGGTCGGGTGGTCCCGCGGCGCAGGGCAGTCTAACGGCGCCCACCGGCCGATGCAACCGACCGGATCAGGGACTGTTGACCGTGTTGACGAAAATGGCGATCGACAGGGCGATCTGCGCGAGTTGGAGGAGGAGTCCGAAGTCTTGACGCGTGAAGAACTTGCGCGGCACGAGGACTTGGTCGCCGGACCGCAACCCGATCTCCCCGAGCGTCCGCGCCCGGACGCTCTCCTGCTCGAAGTTGATGCGCATCTCGCTCCCCGAGCGGAACAAGCGGATGTTGTTCATGTTGCCGACGTCGGTGGCACCGCCGGCCAGCGCCACGATATCCAGCACGCTCAACGTGGGGTCCACCGTGTACAGGCCGGGGTTGCGCACCTGGCCCAGGACTCCGATGCGGAACAGGGGGGTGATCGTGACGAAGGGGTTGGTGAACAGCGTGGCCAGGCCGCTCCGCAGGGTCTCGCGGAGCGTCGCCACCGTCATCCCCTCGGTGTCGATCTCCCCCAGGATCGGGTAGTGGATCTTCCCCGTTTCGTCGACCTGATACTGGCCTGAGTACTCCGCGCGACCCCACACCGTGATGCGAATAATGTCGCCCGGCCGCAGCGAATAGGATGCGCCGGCCTGGGTGATGACGGTTGGGCCTTCCTGCGCGGTGAGGGAGAGGGGGAGATAGAGGGCGGCGGCGAGGAGGAATCGTCGGTATCGCATGGGCGCTAAGATTGTCTCCGACGCACCGCCGGTCAACGTTGCGTCACGACGTGCGCTCCGCCGCCACTGGCTCGCTGGCGGTATCCTCGAGCGCCGCCCGCAGGTGCCGGCCGGTGTGCGTGTCGGCGGCGGCCACCGTTTCCGGCGTCCCGGCGGCGGCGACGCGCCCGCCTCCGGCCCCGCCCTCAGGTCCCAGATCGAGGACCCAGTCGGCTTGCTTGATCACGTCCAGGTGATGTTCGATCACGAGGACCGTGTGCCCAGCCTCCACGAGTCGGTCCAGCACGTGCAGGAGGGTGCGCACGTCGTCCAGGTGGAGTCCCGTTGTCGGCTCGTCCAAGATGTAGAGCCGCCGCCCCCGCGTCTTGCTGACCGTCGCGAGCTGCCGCGCGATCTTCAGCCGCTGCGCTTCGCCGCCGGAGAGGGTCGTGGCCGGCTGGCCCAGCCGGAGGTAGCCCAGGCCCACTTGCTGGAGGTGCCAGAGCGCCCGCCCGAGGCGTTCCTGGTGGCGGAAGCGAGCCATGGCCTGCTCCACGGTGAGCTGCAAGACGTCATGGATCGAGTGTCCTTTGACCCGGACCTCGAGCACCTCGGGTTCGAAGCGGCTAGCGCCGCATGCCTCGCACGGGATGAACACGTCCGCCAAGAACACCATCTCCACTTGCACATGGCCCGCGCCCTCGCAGGCGCGGCAGCGGCCGCCGTGGCTCGCGTTGAAGCTGAAGGTGGCCGGGGTGTAAGCGCGGGCCAGCGCGAGCGGCTGGCTCGCGAACAGCCGGCGGATGTCATCGAACGCCCGGACATACGTGATGGGGTTGGAGCGGGGTGTCCGCCCGATCGGCGACTGATCCACGAGCACGACGTCGTGAAGAGCCTCCCAGCCGGTCAACGCGTCCACGTGCCCGACCGGCTCGCCCAAGTGCTCTTTGGCGCCGTGTCGCCCTTTGAGCCGCTGCGCCAGCTGACGGTAGAGGATATCGTGCACGAGCGTGGACTTCCCGGAACCGGAGACGCCCGTGACGGCCGTGAGGACGCCGAGTGGAATCGCGACGTCCACCCCGTCCAGGTTGTGCAGCCGCGCGCCTGTGACGGTTAGCCAGCGGGGCCCCGCCCGTCGCCGACTGCTCGGGACGGCGACCCGCTTGGTGCCCTCCAGGTATTGGCCGGTGAGGGTTCCGGCACGCGCCGCGCCGGCGACGTCGCCGGCGTACACCAACTCACCGCCGTGCTCCCCACTCCCCGGTCCCAGCTCCACCATGTGGTCGGCCGCGCGGATCGTCGCGGGGTCGTGCTCGATCACCACCACCGTGTTCCCCGCGTCCCGGAGCCGGGTGAGCAGGGAGAGGAGGCGGCCGACATCCCGGGGGTGAAGCCCGATGGAGGGCTCATCCAGGACGTAGAGCGTGTCCACCAAGTGGGAGCCCAGCGAGTTGGCGAGCGCGATGCGTTGAGCCTCGCCGCCCGACAGCGTCCGCGTTTGCCGATCCAGCGAGAGATATCCCACGCCGACGTCCAGGAGGAACTGCACCCGGTGCGTCAACTGCTGCAGGATGGTCGCGGCGACCTGCCGCTCGAAAGGTGTCAGGTCCAGGGCCCCGAGCCACTCCGCCACGCCTGCCGCCGGCCGGGCGCTCACGGCGGCGATCGAGTCGCTTCCGATGCGCACCGCCAGCGCCTCGGGGCGGAGGCGAGCGCCACCGCAGGCCGGACAGGTGTTGGCGAGCTGGTACTGTCGCAAGAAGACTCGGATGTACTGCTTGTAGCGCTTGCGCTCGAGGGACCGGAGGAACGGGAAGACCCCCTCGTACCGGCGGGCCCGGCCGTGCAGCAGCAACCGACGGTCGGCGGCCGTCAAGCGGTGCCACGACACATCAACCGGGATCGTCTTGTGGCGGGCGATGTCGCGCAACATTCGCCGCCGCCGCGTGTAGCGCGGCTTGGTCCACGGGTCGAGGGCGCCCTCGGCGATCGTGCGGTTCGGATCGGGCACGATGAGCGATTCGTCGTATTCCAGTACGGCCCCGAAGCCGTTGCAGCCGGGGCATGCGCCGCGCGGGCTGTTGAAGGAAAACAGGGTGGGGCTCGCCGGGAGCGACGGCATCCCGCACGCCGTGCAGCGCGGGTGGCGAGAGAATCGGGTGCGCTCGTCGCCGGCGCGAACCTCGGCCAGCCCCTCGCCCTCGGTGAACGCCGTCGCGATCGAATCGGCGAGGCGGGCGCGGCGGTCCGGCCGCGCGGGGATCCGATCGACCACCACCAGGAGCTCGCCCTGTTCGGCGCGCAGCGTTCCCTCGGCCACGTCGTCGAGGCGCACGGCCCCGCGGCTCAGCAGCACGCGGACGAACCCCATGGCCCGGAGATTCTCACGGATCTGCCGCTCGTCCGTATCGGGGGACGTCGGCAGCGGGAACGCGACGATCACGTCGCGGCCCGCGCAGCTGTCCAGCACGCGGTCCGCGGCGGTGGTGGGCGAGTCGACGACGACCGGTGCGCCGCACGCGTGGCAGCACGGCCGGCCGATCCGGGCAAAGAGGAGCCGCAGCAGGTCGTACACCTCGGTGGCCGTGCCCACCGTGGAGCGGCTGGAGGTCGTGGGGTTCTTCTGCTCGATCGCCACCGCGGGCGACACCCCGTCGAGCCGGTCCACGGCGGGCTTCGGCATCCGCTCGAGGAACTGTTTGGCGTAGCTCGAGAGGGATTCGACGTAGCGGCGCTGGCCCTCGGCGTACAGCGTGTCAAACGCCAGCGAGCTCTTGCCCGATCCGGAAGGCCCCGTGACGACGGTGAGCGCGCGGCGAGGGATCGCGACGGTGATGCCTTTGAGGTTGTGCTGGCGCGCGCCTTCGACGAGGATGCGGTCGGCCGGCATGGTGCGTGAAGCATAGCCAGGCCGCGCATGGGCCAACAGGCCCGCCGCGTTGACGGCGGGCGGCGGCGCGGCGTACGTTGGTCTGCCCCATGGCGACCAGCATCGCGCCCCGCCTCCTTCGACGCGGCCTCGAGATCTTCGCGATCATCTCGGTGGTCGTTTTCGGGGGAATCCTCCTCTACGGCAACAACTTCGACCTGTTCGTACAGGCGACGCTGTCGCTGCGTTGGGGGTGGGTGGCATTGGGAGTCGGGCTCGCCTCGATGGACTGGGTGGGGGGCGGACTCCGCTTATGGGTGCTTGCACGGCACGTCCACCCCCAGACGACGCTCAAGGGTTCGATCTTCTCGGCGGGCCTGAACGCGTGGGCCACGCTCCTCACGCCGTCGCAGGCCGGCGGCGGTCCCGTGGGAATCTACGTGCTCAAGCGGTACGGCACGCCGCTACCCGAGGGCATGATCTCCACGTTCATGAGCTTCGTCGCGACGATCCTCTTTTTCGCGGTGGCGGGGCCCTTGGCGGTGTTCTTGGGGGCGGGCCGGTCGCTGGAGGAGCACGGGGTGCTCGGGCGCGTGGTGACGCTCCACGATCTTTTCCGGCTCAGTCTCGGCGGGTTCGTCACCGTCGGTATCGGCATGTTGTTGGTCATTCTCTTTCCGGGCATCGGGCGGCGGATCGCCCGGCGCGTGGTGAGCTGGCTCGAGGCGCACCGCGGTGAGCGCCTCGCGCATCGGGTCGAAGCGATTCGCGACGGCATCGATCGAACGCACGATTCGATGGTCGCGTTCTTTCGTGGGCGCGGGTGGATCTCGCTCGCGCTCGCCATGGTGCTGACCGGCGCGGCCTACTCCAACAAACTGCTTGCGGGCTACGTGGTGCTGCGCGCGCTCGGCATTCACGCCCCCTTCGTGGATGTCCTGCTGCTGCAGACACTCCTCATCTTCTTGCTGTACTTCGCGCCGACCCCCGGCGGGTCGGGGCTCGCCGAAATCCTCTCGGCGGCGGTGATGTCGATCTACGTGCCGCGGGAGCTGACCCCAACCTACGTATTGCTGTGGCGGATCCTGGTGGGCTATCTCACCGTGGGGGTGGGGTCCTTCGTGTTCTGGCGGTGGCTCAAGCTGGCGGAGGGCCGGGCCGAGGAACGGCTGGGTGCCGACGCGGCGGGCGCCGACGGAGGTACGTCGCTCGAGCTGTCCGAATGACCGCCCGCCAAGCGTGGGGGCATCCTAACCTTCGGCGGCCGCTCACGTTGCACGCCATGCATGCGAGGACTACCTTTTTTCGGTTGGGGGCGCACCCGCCCCCGTTCTAGGACACGCCATGGCCTTTCTCGAAATCGGTGGTCAGCGCCACCCGGTTCCCACGGGTGAATTGATCATTGGGAGTGGCGAGTCCACGGGAATCGCGCTCGCCGCCGCAGGCGTGGCGCCGAAGCACGCGATCGTGCGGGGTCTCCCGGACGGCCAAGTCGTGATTCGCAAAGCGGCCGACGACCTCGAGGTGCTCATCAACGGGGTCCACATGGGGCCCCAGCCGACCCCGCTCCTCCACGGCGACAAGGTGGCCATCGGCGGTCACGAACTGCTGTTCGTGGATGAACGGCGGAGCGGGAGCACGCAGTACGTGCAGGCGTACGACCCCTCGTCCGCGCAGGCGCCGAAACGGACGGGCGCGCGGCAGGCGACGGCCGCGTCCGGCGGCCGGCTCGTGTCGCTGACGGACGGGCGCGAGTATGCGATCCTGGGCGCGTCGCTGGTGATCGGCCGCGACGCCGCGTGCGACGTGGTCATCACGAGCAAGAACGTTTCGCGCCGACACGCGGAGATCGTCGCGACGCCCAAGGGCTACGTGTTGGTCGATTCGAGCACCAACGGCACGATCGTGAACGGCGACAAGGTGACGGGAGAGCAGCTCCTGTCGCGGGGTGACGTGATTGCGTGCGGCGAGTACGAGTTTCGGTTCTACGCCGATCTCGCGGCGGAGGCGCCGCGTCCCGCCGAGACGGCGAGCGCGGCCCCGGCCGCCCCGGTTCGCCCGAAGCGGGCGGCGAAGGCGCGGGCGGGGGAGGCGACCGCCGCTGCGCCGTCGGCGCCTCCCGGAGCCGAGCAACGGCTGAGCAATACGCTGCACGGCGTACCGGCGGTGCGACGGACGCCCGATCCCGCGAAGACGGAGCCGGCCAGGCGTGCCGGGTTGCGGCCGAGCGGCGCCAGCGTGCTGGCCTACCTCGTGGGCCGGGCAGGGCCGCTCAAGGGCCGCCGCTTCCCCATCAAGGTGCCGGTGGTGAACGTCGGTCGCGCCGAGTATAACGACGTCGTGCTGCCCGACGCGAGCGTCTCGACCACGCACGCGAAGCTGCAGCGGCGCGAGGGCATCTGGATGCTGGTGGATCTCGAGTCGACCAACGGCACGCTGGTGGACGGCGATCGCGTGACGGGCGAGGTTCCGCTGGCCCCCGGGGCGATGGTGCGATTCGGCGACGTACAGGTGATGTTCGAGCCGATCGACGACGCCGTGGGCGTGCGCCAGGGGGCGGCCACGCGCGTGGTCGACGCGGCGCAGTTCGCCGAGGTGCCGGCACCGGCCGCGCCGCCGGACGCTGCGCCGGCGCCCGCCACGAAACCCCGCGGCAAGCGGCGCACCGCGCCGCGGCGGCCGCGGACGGCGCGCGCCAAGCGGTCGGGTGGACGGGGCTGGCGGCTCTTCCTGCTGCTCCTCGCGCTGGCCGCCGCCGCGGCCGCCTACTTCCTGCTCGGCGCTTGACGTGTCACGCATCGTGAGCTTCACGTGCGCGGGCCGTACGGACGTCGGCGTCATTCGGTCCGGCAACGAGGACAACTTCCTCATGCTTCCGGAGCGGGGCGTCTTCATCGTCGCCGACGGAATGGGGGGCCACGCCGCGGGTGAGGTGGCGAGCGAGATGGCGGTGCAACTCATCGCCGAATCCCTGGAAGGTGTCGTGGGGATGGACGACCGGGAAGCGGCCAACCTGATTCGCCAAGCGATCCATACGGCGAACGGGCTGATTTACGAACGCACGCTCACCGAGCAAGACAAGCGCGGGATGGGCACCACCGCCACGGCCATGGTGATCAACGGTCCCCGGTACCTCATCGGGCAGGTCGGCGACAGCCGCGCGTACGTGCTGCGGGAACGGCGCCTGTTTCAGATCACCAAGGACCATTCGTACGTGCAGGAGCAGGTGGACGCCGGCTACCTCACGCCGGAGCAGGCGCGCACCCACCCGTACAGTAACGTGATCACGCGGTGCGTCGGGGCGAACAGCGACGTGGTCCCCGACATCTATCTCGGGACCGTGCGGCCCGAGGACGTTTATCTCCTCGCGTCCGACGGCCTCACGGGGATGCTAGAGGATCAGGAACTGCAGTCCATCCTGAGCAGTGGCAGCCCGCCGGGCGATCTGGTGGATGTCCTGATTACCGAGGCCAATCAGCGGGGTGGGCTGGATAACATCACGGTGATCGTCATCCGGATCGACAGCGTCGATGCGGCCAGCGACGGCCGGCCCACGCTGGCCGTCGAGCAGGCGTGAGCCGCGGCCCCAACGTCGCGGCCGTGGGGGCGGTGGCGGCGGAGCACCTGGGGCCCCTGATGTACGCGCTGGAGGTGTGTGCGGTGGCGATGGCCGACGCCGGCCGCGCGGACGAGGCGCAATACTACCGGGCGCTGGCGCGGCGACTGGCGGAAGCCGGCGGGAGCTCGACCGAGCGGCAGGGCGTAGCGCCGGCTGATCCGACTGCGCCGCTAGCGCGATGACGCCAGCAGCTCCCGACCCGCCTCGATCTCCGCCTCCAGATCCTCCGCGCTCCGCTCGGCCAGCCCCAACACCGTCCGCACGTCAATCGTGACCGGCGTCGCCACGTAGAGCCGCAGGCGGCGGGCGTTGGTATGGAGTTCCTCCGCGATGCGGGGGAGCCCGATGCGCCCGGCGCCGTGCTCCGTCCCCAGCCACTCGATGCGGCCGCTCCGCGTGCGCAGCGGGAGATCGACGTCCAGCATCGCCGGCTTCGACGGGAAGTCGAGCAACAGCTCGCCGGCCGAGAGCCCGAGCTCCCCCGCGAGTCGGTCCTCCACTTGCGCGGTGAGGTCGGGGTTCGCGGCAATCCAGCTGCCCGCCCCCGGGGGGATCTCCGACGCCGGAAGGTCCACCGCCCGCTTGTAGAGCCGCCGCCGGAGGAGCCGTACCGCCAGCGCGGAGTCCTCGAGCTGGCGCAGCGCCTCCATGAGCGCTTCGTCGCTGCTGTGGGGGATCCAGCCGGCGTCCAGGGCGCCTCCGGCGACGGCCCCGCGCACGAGCCGCTTGAACATCGCGGTGGCGCTTCGAACCGCGTGGTGCCAGTAGACGTTGCGGAACATCTGGTACTTGGCGAAGAGGAGGGACTCGAGGGCCGCGACGCCCTTCTCGTGCACGCCCACCTCCCGCGTGCCGCCCTCGCCCTCCACCAGCGTGATCGAGTGGAGCAGGCGATCCACATCCACCGTGCCGTACGGCACACCGCACATGCGGGCGTCCCGCGTGAGGTACTCGATCTTGTCGAGGTCGAGGGAACCCGAGATCAGCCCCTGGAGCGGGCTCGGGCTGGCGCCGCGGATCAGCGTCGCGAGCTGCGACTCCACGTCGGGGATGCCGGTCCGCCGCAGGGCGGCGGCCAGCTCGGCGTGACGAAACCGTTCCCGGGCGAGCGTCTCGTGCGATGGGAGGCCGATCTCTTCGAGCGCATGCGAGAAGGGGTAATGGCCGACGTCGTGCAGGAGCGCGGCCAGCCGGACGAGGGTGATGTCCGTGTCGGGAAGGCCACGCAGCTCACCGCGCTCGGCGAGGAGCGCGAGGGCGCGGCGCGCCAGATGGTAGGTGCCGAGCGCGTGCTCGAAGCGCGAGTGGGTTGCGCCGGGGTAGACCAGGAACGCGTGGCCCAGTTGTCGGACGTAGCGGAGCCGCTGGAACGGCTCGCTGTCGAGGACGTCCAGCGCCTCGGCGTCCACCCGGATGTTGTTCCAGAGCGGGTCGCGGATGACCTCGAAGTCGCCGCCGGCCGCTACGGCGGCCGGATCAGGCTCGGGGACCGGCCGCCCTGACGGCGTCGGACACTCCGTCCGCGAACTGCACGAAGTTGTCGCGGAACATGCGGGCCAGCTTGGCGGCCTGCGCGTCGTAACGGGACGGGTCCTTCCAGGTGCCGCGCGGGTCGAGGATCGCCGCCGGGATGTCGGGCACGGCCGTGGGCACCTCGAGTCCGAAGACCGGGTCGCGACGGGTCGCCACGGCGTCGAGACGTCCGTCCAACGTCGCGCGCACCATCGCCCGCGTGTATGCGAGCTTCATCCGCGTCCCCTCGCCGTAGGGCCCACCGGTCCAGCCGGTGTTGACGAGCCAGCAGCGCACGCGATGCGCGGCGATTCGCTCGCCGAGCATCGCGGCGTAGCGCCTGGGCGGGAGCGGCAGGAACGGAGCGCCGAAGCACGCACTGAACGTGGCCTGCGGCTCGGTGACGTCGCGCTCTGTGCCCGCCACCTTGGCCGTGTATCCCGAGAGGAAGTGGTACATCGCCTGCTCCGGCGTGAGACGCGCGACCGGCGGTAGGACGCCGAACGCGTCGGCCGTCAGGAACACGATGTCCTTGGGATGACCGGCGCGGCCGGCAGGGACGTAGTTGGGAATGAAGTGGATCGGATACGAGGCCCTGGTGTTCTCGGTGATGCGGTCGTCGTCGAGATCGATCGTCCGGGTCGCCGGGTCGAGGACCACGTTCTCGAGGATCGTGCCGAAGCGACGCGTCGCGGCGTAGATCTCCGGTTCGCCCTCCGCCGAGAGCCGGATCACCTTGGCATAACACCCGCCTTCGAAGTTGAACACGCCGTCGTCGCTCCACCCGTGCTCGTCGTCGCCGATGAGGCCCCGCGAGGCGTCGGCGGAGAGGGTGGTCTTCCCCGTTCCGGACAGCCCGAAGAACAGCGCTACCGTGCCGTCGGCCCCCACGTTCGCCGAGCAGTGCATGGCGAGCACGTTGCGCAGGGGGTACAGATAGTTGAGCACCGAAAACATGGATTTCTTCATTTCGCCCGCATACCTGGTCCCGCCGATGAGCACCGTGCGTGCGGCGAAGTGCAGCACGATGAAGGTACCGGTGCGGGTGCCGTGTCGGGCGGGGTCCGCCTGCAGTTCCGGGGCGTGCAACACCGTATAGTCCGGCTCAAACGCGGCGAGCTCATCGGTGTCGGGGTGCAGGAACATGTTCGACACGAACAACGTGTGCCACGCGTGCGTGCTCACGAACCGCACGGGCACCCGGTGGGCAGGATCGGCCCCCGCGAACAGGTCCCGGACAAAGAGCTCCTCGCGGCGGCCGAGGTAGGTGCGCACGTCGTTGTGCAGTTGCGTCCAGTGCGCCGGCGCCAGGGGCTGATTCACCTTTCCCCACCAGATATCGCGTTCGGTGTTGGGTTCCCGAACGACGAACTTGTCGTTCGGGGAACGTCCCGTGTGCGGAACGGTGAGAGCGATGAACGGGCCCTCGTTGGCCAGCTGTCCCTCGCCACCGCGCACCGCGGCCTCCACGAGCGCCGAGGGCGGGAGGTTCCAGCGCACCGTGCCCGGCGCGTCCAGGCCCGCGGCGATCGTGTGGGTCGGGCGTTTCGAGGGTCTCGTATAGGAGGGTGTTGCCATGAGTCCCGTCGCTTTCGCCGGCGGCGCTAGGCATGGCCGTGGCGCGCACGCTCCTGCGCATCCACTGCCGCAATCACCGACATATTCACGATGTCGCTGACGTCCGAGCCCCGCTGGAGCACATGGACCGGCTTCGCCATGCCCACCAGAATGGGGCCGATGGCCTGAGCGCCGCCCAAGCGCATGAGCAGCTTGTACGCGATGTTGGCGGCGTTCAGGTCAGGGAAAATTAACACATTGGCGGCCGTCCGCAGCTTGGCGAAGGGATAACGCTCCTTCAGGATCGCGTCGCTCACCGCGGCGTCCGCCTGCATCTCGCCGTCCACCATGAGCTGGGGCTCCCGCTCGTGTAACAGGCGCACCGCCTCGGCGACGCGCTCCGAGTGCGCATGCCGGGCGGAGCCGAAGTTCGAGAAGGAGAGCATGGCGACCCGGGGCTCGATCCCGAGATGCCATACGAAGTGGGCCGTCGCGGACGCGATCCGCGCCAGGCGCTCGGCATCGGGCTCGATGTTCACCGTGCAATCGGCGAAGAAGTACGTCTCTTGCGGGAGGATCATCATGTAAATGCTGCAGATCGCGCCCTGGTCGCCCGCCATGCCGATGGTCTCGAGCGCCGGCCGGATCGTCTCCGGGTAGTACATGTCATCGCCGGCGACCAGCGCCTCGGCGTCGCCCGCGTCGAGCATCATGCACCCGTAGTAGATCGGCTGGCGCAAGCGCGTCCGGGCTTCCGCGAGAGTGATCCCCTTGCGCCGGCGGCGGTCCCAGAAGGCGCGGGCATACGTCTCACGCCGGGGCGACTCGTCGGGATCGAGGATCTCGACCCCGTCCAGTTCCAGCCCCAACTCACCCGCTTCCTGCTCGATCCGCCGGCGGCTTCCCAAGAGCATGGGGTGGGCGATGCACTCGTCCACGAGGATGCGCGCCGCGCGGATGATCCGCGGCAGCTCGCCCTCCGGAAACACGATCCGTTGGGTGGCGGCGATCGCCCGGCCCATGAGGCCGCGCATGACCGCGCGCGCCCGTCCCAGGCGCCCCTCCAGCGTCGCCCGGTACTGCTCGAAATCGACCTCCACGCGGGCGACCCCCGAGATCATCGCCGCTTCGGCCACGGCAGGCGCCACCCACAACAAGACCCGGGGATCGAACGGTTTGGGGATGATGTAGTCGGGCCCGAAGCGGAGCTGGTCGACCCCATAGGCCCGCATCACGGCGTCGGGCACGTCCTCCCGGGCCAACGCCGCCAGGGCGCGCGTGGCCGCCATTTTCATGTCCTCGTTGATGGCCTGCGCTTCGACGTCGAGCGCGCCTCGGAAGATGAACGGAAACCCGAGGACGTTGTTGACCTGGTTCGGGTAATCGGACCGGCCCGTGGCGACGATCGCGTCGTCGCGGACCGCGGCCACCTCCTCCGGGGTGATTTCCGGGACGGGGTTGGCCAACGCGAACACGATCGGCCGGGCCGCCATCGCGCGAAGCATCGCTGGCGTTACGAGGTTGCCCACCGACAGTCCGACGAAGACGTCGGCGCCCTCGATCAGACCGGTCAGGTCCCGCGCCGGGGTGTCCTGCGCAAAGCGTCGGCGGTAGCGGTCGAGATCCGTGCGGTCGGCGTGCAGCACACCGTCCTTGTCGAACATGAAGATGTGCTCTCGCGGTACGCCGAGGCGGACATAGTGCTCCGCCGAGGCCACCGCCGCTGCCCCGGCGCCGGCGAAGACGATCTTCACATCCGCGATCTCCTTCTCCACGATCCGGAGCGCGTTGAGCAACGCCGCCCCCGTGATGATCGCGGTGCCGTGCTGATCGTCGTGGAACACGGGAATGGACAGCGTCTCTCGCAGCCGCTCTTCGACCACGAAGCAATCGGGCGCCCGGATGTCCTCGAGGTTGATGCCGCCCACGGTCGGTTCGAGCAACTGACAGAAGCGGATCACATCGTCCGGCTCTTCGGACCCCACTTCGAGGTCGAACACATCGATGTCGGCGAAATGCTTGAACAGCATCCCCTTGCCCTCCATCACCGGCTTGCCGGCGAGGGCGCCGATGTTGCCGAGTCCCAGGACGGCCGTCCCGTTCGAGACGACCGCCACCAGGTTTCCCTTCGCGGTGTAGCGATAGGCGTCGAGTGGGTTGTCGCGGATCGCGCGGCAGGGCTCGGCCACGCCCGGCGTATAGGCGAGGGAGAGATCCCGCTGATCTTTGAACGGCTTGGTGGACGTGACCTGGATCTTGCCGGGTCGGCCCTGGGCGTGATAATCGAGGGCGTCCTGTGGGCGAAGGGGCATGCCTCAGCAGTGCTCGCGTGTCAAAGGTTCCCTAAGGTGCCGCAGCGCCCGGAGCGACGGAAGAGCGCGGCGTCACGCGGCGGATGGCGCGAGGTGCCGGACCGCCCCGGCCGCCAGCAGCACGACCCCGAACACGCACACGATCAGCGGACCCGTAGGCAGGTCGAACTGAAAGGAGATGACGAGCCCCGCGGCCGATGCCACCGCCGACGCTACCCAGCTGATCGCGATCAGCGCTGCTGTCTGACGTGCGAACAGGAAGGCGACGACGGCCGGGACCACGAGGAAGGTGAAGACGAGCAGCACGCCCGCAATGGGGACGGCGAGCGTGATGGCGATCCCAAACGACACGTAGAACAGGAAATCCCAGGCGCGGATATTCCACCCTTGTGACAGCGCGGTGTCCTCGTGGAGGGAAATCGTGAGGAACCGATGCCGGAACACCCAGTGAAACAGCCCGATAGCGACATACACGAGCGCCATCTGCAGGATGTCGGACCAGGTGACCCAGAGGATGCTGCCCACCAGCACCTCCTTGATGGCCTCGCCTCCTCGGGGTGCGCGATCCGCGACGAGGATGGCGGCCGCCGAGGCGACGACGAACACGATGCCGATGATCGCCTCGTGTGGGACGCGCTGACGGGCCCTGACGGTGCGCGTCATCGCGAAGATGAAGGCGCCCAGGGTCGTCGCGGCGAGTGCGAAGCCATAGCCCAACGCCGAATCCGGCGCGACGCCGAAGAGTAAGGCCAGGGTGCTTCCAAGCGCCGCCATCTGCGCCAACGACAGATCGACAAAGATCACCTCGCGCGCGATGACGTGCACGCCGAGGTAGGCGAGCATGGCGACCAGTACCATGCATGCGGCGAACGGAGCGACCATCAACTGCAGCAGATCGGACATGCGGCGTGCCTTTGGTGAGTACGCTCAGGGCGCTGCGGCCGCGCCGCCGAACCCTTTGGCCAGCTCCCGGATCCACTGGGAGACGAGGGCGATGTAGGTGTCGGTGCCGGGCGCCCCACCGGTGTTGGATGGAACGATGACCGCGGTGGCGCCCGTCCGCTGCGCCACGGACTGGACCTGGTTGCGGTCGTAGTAGTTCGTCGAGAACAGCACCGGGATGCGCCGCTCGCGCATCAGCGAGATGATTTCCGCCACGTGGCGGGGCGTGGGTGGGATGCCGGGTTTGGGTTCGACGTAGTCGACACACGGGACGCCGAACGCGCGGCTGAAGTAGTCCCACTCCTTGTGGTAGCAGACCATCTCCCGTCCGTCGAAGGCCGCGCTCTGCGCGAGCCACCCGCCGACCCGGTCGGCCAGCGGTCGCCCCTGATACGACTGCGACCGGAGGAAACTGCGCAACGTGCCTTCCCGGGCGAGGTCGAACACGACGTCCGCGCTCAAGAGCTGGACGAGGGAATCGCCGACGTAGGCGCGAAGCACGCGGACCTTCCACGCCTGGAACCGCCGCTCGAACAGGTCGGTGTTCGCCGGGGACACCCGTTTGAGCCCGGTGAGGATGTTGCCGCCGATGATGATGGCGTTGGCGGGGTCGGTCCAGATGTGGGGATTCCCGAAGAGGTGGATATCGCCCTCGGAGCGGCTCACGGCGGCCGGCACGTTCAGCAGCCGGATCCCCGGGTAGGCCGTGACGAAGCCGGGCTGCCCGCTGCGAATCCGCGGGTTGCTGGCCTTGTCCACCAGGGCGGGCACCCACAGCTCGAGGTCGAGTCCTGTCGTGACGAACAAATCCGCGCGCCGGAGCAGGAGCACGAAGCTGGGTTTCGGCTGGACGAAGTGTGGGTTCTCGTCGCCCTCGGCGATGGACGCGACCTCGGCGCGATCGCCCGCAATCTCACGGGCGATCGCCGCGTAGGTGCTCAGGGACGTCACCACGCGGATGGGCTCGCCTTGCGCTGCGGCGGCACCGCTCAACGAGACGGCCAGGGCGGTCAGGGCGTACGCGATACGCAGGAATCGAGGCATGATCGTGTGCTCAGTACGTCTCGTGTTTGTGCGGTCCGATGGCCCAGACCGCCTGAAGGACAAACCGATCGCTCGTGTCGCGCCCGCCGCCGGCCAGGGGCGTCGAGGCGCGTTGCCACTCGGCCTTGAGATACACCCACTCGCTCTGCCACCACGTGAGTCTCGGCACCACGGCCCACGTGGCGGGATCCGCCGTGCCGAGCGGCTCGACGTAGTCCAAGCGGCCGCCGAGGAACAGGCGACGGGAAAGCTGATACTCGGCGCTCACGTAGCCGCCGTAGCGGGTGTCCCCAACGCCGGCGTCCAGTCGCCGCACCGCGTAACCCTCCCCGCGCAGCGTGAACGACCGGTATAACGCGTCAGCCGGGGGGCGCCACGACAACCGAACGTCACCGCCCAACACCCGGGTGCGGAGGTCGGCGTCGGGGTTGCGGCCGTACATTGCCGTGCCCCCCAGCTGGACGAAGACGGAGCGGCTCACCTGCCAGAAGTTCTTGACGTGACCGAGAACCGCGAGGCGGTTCCCGCCGTCGAACAGCACGTCGTTGTCCGCAACGGTCACCTCGCCCCACAGCTCATGGGTACCTGTCCCGACACCGCTGAACGGCGCGAGCCAGTATACGCGCAGCCCGTTGCCGATGAGCCCTTCCTCGCCGAAGTACTCCCGAAGCACGAGCGGGTACTCCGATTCCGGAAGCGCGTGCAAGTGCCAGCGGTTGAGCTCGCCCACCTGCTGGCGGAGCCGGCCCGCATCGATTCGGAACCCGCCGGGCAGGCCGGTCCAGTACGCGTACGCCTCCTCCAGGTCGATCTCCCCTTCTTCGAACGCGAGGAAGATCTTGGTGCGGGCGAAGGGATCGAGCGCGGACTGGAAGGAGAACTCGAACTCGCGGAGGTCCACATTGTCCTGCTGCGGCCCGGGCCTGGTTGCCGTGAAGCGTACGTCCCCCGTGACGCTGATCTCGGGGTTGAGGCGGTTCAGGTTGTCAGCCCGGTTGACGAACTGCGGTTCCGGGGCCTGGGCCGTATCGGGGCGGGCCGCGGCCGCCCTGGCGGCGGCCCGGAGCGCCGCCAACTCGTCGCGCGCCGGGGTGGTGTCGCGGTCTTCGCGTGTGAGGCGCTCGAGCACGCGTACCAACGAGTCGATTCGGGCCCGCAGAAGCCGGATTTCGCGCTCGAGCGAATCGGTCCGCTGCTCCAGGCCCTGGGCGGCCGCCACGGCCGGTGCGACGGCTCCGGTGCCGAGCGCGATCAAGACCAGTAATGCGATGCGCATGTTCACTGCTATCCTCGCAGCCAAGGGGACTTCACGGGTGTCGCCGGCGCCCGGAACGTGCCCGACGCCGAACCATGAGGCGTGAGGGTTACCGGGCAGGTGGCGCGCGGACGGCGTGCGGCGGGGTTCCGGACGAGCGGGGTGGGGTGACTCCCTTCGAGGGGCGGCATCCGGTCGCTGCGGCGGCGACGAACTCATGGGTCGGCGCCGGCGCGCGCGGGGGGAGCAGGGTCGCCCCACTGGGACACGCGGCCTCGCAGTGGATGCGGGGACACAGGTCGCTGTGCGCGCGCTCCACGGCCGGTGTGGCGCGCGACGCCTCCACGGCCGCGTGCACCAGCGGCGCGGCCCCGGCCGAGCCCAGATACAGCACGGCGGCGACGAGTGCCGCCCGGCGGCGCTTGATGGCGGCCGTGGCGCTCATCCGCTCTGACTCGCGATCGCGGTCACTGGCTGGCGCGTCGCGGGCCGGTGCCGGCGCGCACGACGTCCAACAACAATCGGCCCACCTCGTCGATGGGCTTGAGTCCGGCGAACCGATCGGCGCCCGGCCCGCGCGCGAAGAGCGGGATGAGTTGGGCCGTATGTGAAATGGTCGTGTACGCGGCGACGAGGGTGCCGGTCGAGTCGAATTGGACGGCCAGCCCGCCGGTCTCGTGATCGGCCACCACCACGATGAGTGTTTCGGGCCGGCGCGCCTGATAGTCGAGGGCCTCGCGAAGGGCACCATCGAAGTCGAGCATCTCCGCGACGATGGTCTCCAGAGGCTCGTTGGCATGGCCGCGCCAGTCGGGCTGAGAACCCTCCACCATCAGGAAGAATCCCTGCGGGTCGCGGTCGAGCACGCCGAGGGCGGTGCGCGTCATTTCGGGCAGCGTGGGCGTGCGCGTTGGGACCCACGCGGAGTCGGCAGCCGAATCCGCGGCCACCGGCTGCCGCGTGATCGCGGCGGGCATGTGACTCAGGGTGAAGAGCCCGAACAGGGATTTCACGCGGGCCAGGTTGAGGGCCCGGAGCTCCTCGGGCGTCTCGATATACGTGGCGCGCCGGCGGATCGGGCCCAGGAGGTCGGTGGAGTCGGGCCGGTACGCGCTGGAGAAGAGCGCGCGCCCGCCACCCAGGAGCACCGTGACCCGGTGATCGGCCATCTGTCGCGCGATCTCCCATTCCATGTTCCGGTCCGGTACGTGGGCGGCGAACGCGGCGGGTGTCGCATGCGTGATGCGGGAGGTCGCTACCAACCCGGTCGCCATGCCGCGGGCCGTCGCCACTTCCAACACGGTCTCGACCGGCGTGGAGTCCGACGCCAGGCCGATCGCGCCGTTGAACGTGCGGACGCCGGACGCGTATGCCGTGGCGGCGGCGGCGCTGTCGGTCACCTTGCTGTTGGACGCGCGCGTGTCCACGAGGCCCACGACGGGGAACTCCTGCACGGCGAGCTTGTCGGCGGCGAACAGTGCAGCGGTCCAATAGCTGACCCCGACGCCGTCACCGATGAGCAGGATCAGCCGAGTGGGCGCTTGGCGCCCCTGCGCCCCGAGCGGCGAGGCCGCGGCGGCGAGGAGCGCGAGCGCCGTCCACACCAGCGCCAGCACCCGTCCGCGTCGTTGCATGCCATCCATGGAGCTCACCTTTCTCCTATTGCTGCCCGCGCGGCCGCCGCTTCTTCCCGACCCGCTTCCCTCGCCCGTAGGCACGCAACCGTCGAAGCATGCGCCGGTCCTGACGGACGGGATCGTCGCCTTTGGGGGTCTCGATCACCTTGATGATACCCCGGAACCGGCGGTCCCGCATCAGACGCCGAAACGGCCCCGGACCAAGCGTCCCCTCGCCGATCAGCTCGTGGCGGTCGCGCCGGGATCCGAATGGCGTCTTCGAGTCATTGAGGTGCATGCACCTCAGATACTCCAGGCCGATCACGCGGTCCCACTCCCGCCACACGTCGTCCCACGCCGCCCGGAGATCGTAGCCGGCTGCGAAGAGATGGCAGGTGTCGGCGCAGAAGCCGACGCGCGCCCGCAGGCCTCCGGGAATACCCGCCCGCAGCGCGGCGAGTTCCTCGAACCGGGCTCCCAGCGCGGTGCCGGATCCGGCCGTCGTCTCGATCAGGATGGTGGGACCGTCGACGCATGCGAGACACTCGGCGTACGCGTCGGCGTTGCGTCGCAGCCCCGCGGCGCGGTCGTCCATGCAGTTACCGGGATGCGTCACCAGATAGGGGATGCCGAGGTCGCGGCACCGTGTGAGCTCGCCCACGAAGCACGTGAGGGAGCGACGGCGGAGTCGGGGATCGGGCGACGCGAGGTTGATGAGATACGAGTCGTGTGCCACCACCGCGCGCATGCGCGCCCGCCGGCGGGCGCACTGGAAGGCGGCGATTTCCGCTGCGGGCAGGACGGGCTCGCGCCACTGGCTCGGGGTCTTGGTGAAGATTTGGATGGCGGTCGCGCCGATCGCCGTGCCACGGGCTGGAGCGGTCGACACGCCGCCCTGCGTCGACACGTGGGCGCCCAACAGGGGCCGAGCGGTCACTCCTCGCCGGGCCCGAACCCCTCGGGCGAGACGAGCGGCACGAACCGGCACGGGCCCGCGGTGTGTTGGCGGAAGCCGGCGGCGGTGCGCTGGACGACGGTGAGGTCCTGCAGCGCGCGATCGCCGATGGGAACGACCAGCCGTCCCCCGATCGCGAGCTGTGCCGTGAGCGGCACGGGCGGGCGCGGGGCGGCGGCCGCGACCACGATCGCGTCGTACGGCGCCGCGGCGGGATACCCGCCCCCGCCGTCGCCCACGATGAGTGTGACGTTGGTGATCTCCAGCGCCTGCAGGCGACCCCGCGCCTCTTCGGAGAGCGTCGCCACGCGCTCGATGCTCCACACGTGGCGGGCAATCCGGGCGAGCACGGCCGTGTGGTACCCGGAACCGGTGCCGACCTCCAAGACGGTCGAGCGCCGGCCAAGCCGCGCCTCTTGGGTCATGAGTGCCACGATGTACGGTTGCGAGATGGTCTGGTCGTGACCGATGGGCAGCGGCGCGTCGTCATACGCCTGGAGGGCGAGCGCCGGCGGCACGAACCGCTCCCGCGGCACCGACGCCAAGGCGGCGAGGACCCGCCGGTCGGTGATCCCCCGGGCGGCGAGGTGGCGGCGCACCATGCGCAGGACGCGAGGATCCCGGCGGCGCCGCACGGGGTGGCTACGTCCCGGCCGCCGGTCCCGGCGGTTCCTGGGATCTGAGCCGTCCGAGGATCCCGCCGCGGCGACGCGTCTCCGATTCCTCCAGGCGCTCCTCCGCCTCCGTGGCGCGGCGCTCGAACGCGAGCCGCGAGCGCCGCAGCCGCTCGACCAGCTCTCGCTCCTGCTCGAGCTGGGCACGGAGGGCGTCCAGCTCCCGCTCGAGCGCTTTGGGATCGATGCCGCCGACTGTCTCCCCGTCGGCCTCGTCCTCGCCCTCCGGCGCGGGCAGGGCGGGGCGAGATTGCCGAACGAGCTGTCCGGCGACGTCGCTCAGGAGCCCGTGCTGGCGCTCGATCGCCTCACCCAGCCGCACGATCTCGCGCGCCATCTGCCACATCGCCTCGCGGCGCTCGCGCTCACCGTCCAGGATCGTGGCGAGGAGATCCTCGTATGCCGGCGCCGGGAGTCGCGACGCCACGAGGCGTACGGCCGTCTCCTCGACGGCGTCGTCCTGCACGGCCGTGGCCGGGCCTCCCAGCGCATACTCGATCTGTTCGCGGCGGCGACCTTCAGCAAACCCTTCGGCCACCGTGCGGAGCACGTCCACGGCCTCGGGCGGGTAGCGGCGGCGGCGTCCGCTGCCGACGGCCGGCAGGTGGCCGGCGAAGGCGTCGCGGTAGTAGCGCACCGTGGACTCCGGCAGCCCGAGCTCGCGGGCGATGTCGCGGAGGGTGTAGAGGGGGCCCTCCGGCGGAGCGGCGTCAGGATGCATGAATCGCAAGATAGCAACAACGGGGAGGAGGGGCAGGAGGGCCGCTACATGCCGATCGTCTTGGGGAACCGGAGGACGGCGAGGCGGAGCACCGACAGGGCCGTGACGCCGAGGGCCAGGTACTGGGGCCACAGGCCGAGCGGACCCTCCCCCTTCAGGAAGATCGCCCGGACGATCTCGAGGAAGTGGCGGACCGGGTTCAGCAGCGTGAGCCACTGGAATCCCAGCGGCATGCTCTCGATGGGATAGAAGAACCCCGAGAGGATGATGGCCGGGAGCAGGAACAGGAACATGGACATGAAGGCCTCCTGCTGCGTCCGCGAGATCGTCGAGATGAGGAGGCCGATCGAGAGACCCGCCAAGATGAACAGCAGGGCCGCGGCGAGCAGGGCCAGGGCCGAGCCGCGCATCGGGATGCCGAACCAGAGGATGGCAATGCCCGTGATGAGGACCAGGTCCACCAGGCCGATCAGGGCGACCGGGAGCGTCTTGCCGAGCATCAGCTCCTCGGGTCGCAACGGGCTCACCATCAGCTGGTCGAGGGTGCCGAGCTCCCGCTCGCGGACGACGGCGAGCGCCGTGAGGAGGAGGCTCATCAGGAGAATCAGCACCCCGATCACCCCCGGCACGTTGTAGACCCGACTCTCCAGATTGGGGTTGTACCACGCGCGGCTCTGCACGTCGATGCCGCCGGGGGGAGGCCCCGATACGCGCTCTAGGGCGAAGCGCTGCACGATTCGCTGAGCGTACCCTTGCGCCACGGTCGCGGTGTTGGAGTGGGTGCCGTCCAGCAGGATCTGCACCGTCGCCGTGCCGTTGGCGAGCCGCCGGCGGAACCCGGCGGGGATCTCGATCCCCACGACGGCGTCCCCCTTGTCCAGCGCCTCGACGAGGTCGCGGGGACGCGTCGACCGTCCCGTGATCTCGAAGTACCCGGTGGCGCTGAAGCTGTCGACGAGCCGCCGCGACTCGGGCGTCGCGTCCAAGTCCACGACCCACGTCGCGGTGTGCCGGATGTCGGTGTTCACCGCGTAGCCGAACATGACCAGTTGGATCATGGGGGCGACGAAGATGACGACCCGGGTGCGGGGATCCCGGAAGAGCTGGCGCAGCTCTTTGGTCACCATCTCACGGATCCGCAGGAGCGCGCCGCCCGTCACCCGACCTCCTTGCGGAACGCCGCCATGGCGAGGCCGAGGCCGGTGGCCGCGAAGATCACCATGGCGAGGGCGTCACCCCAGAGCACACCCGCCCCCACGCCCTTGAGGAAGATCCCTTTGGTGACCGTGACGTAGTAACGGGCCGGGACCGCGTACGTCACGACGCGCAGGGCGAGCGGCATGGCGGCGATCGAGAAGATGAATCCCGAGAGGAGCAGGGCGGGGAGGTAGGTCGTCATGATGGCGAACTGCGTCGCCAGGACCTGGGATTTCACGGCAGCCGAAATGAACATCCCGAGACCGAGGGCGCCGGTCAGGAACAGCAGGGTGAGCCCGGCCAACAGCAGGATGCTCCCGCGCAGGGGGACTTGGAACACCAGCACACCGACGAGCACCGCCACCGCCACATCGAACAGGCCGATCGCCACATACGGCAGGAGCTTTCCCAGGACCACCTCGACGCGACGGACGGGCGTGGCGGCGAGCTGCTCCATGGTGCCCCGCTCCCATTCTCGCGCGATCGTGAGGGCCGTGAGCATCGCCGCGATGATGGACATGATGACGGCCACGAGGCCCGGCACGATCATGTTGCGGCTCTCAAGCGTTTCGTTGTACCACACGCGCGACTCGCCGACGACGGGGAGCCGCACGCGGCGGCCCTGGAGTACGACATCGGTGGCGTAGCCCGCGACGATCGCCTCGGCATAGTTCTGCGCGATGGTGGCGGTATTGGCGTCCCCGCCGTCGAGGAGCAGCTGGACCGACGCCGGCCGGCCGGCCGCGAGGTCGCGGCGAAAGGAAGGTGGGATCACGAGGGCGAGCCGCACGCGGCCCGCCCCCAGGGCTCCGTCGACCTCGCTCCGGCGCGCGAGGCGTTCGGCCACGACGAAGTAGCCGGATCGCTCGAACGCGTCCACGAGCTGGCGGCTCTCCGGTGTCCGACTCTCGTCCAGCACGGCGAGCTTGATGTTGCGCACGTCGAACGAGATGGCGTATCCAAAGAAGAGCACGAGCGCGAGCGGGAGCAGAAACGCGAGCGCCAGGCTCCGGGGGTCGCGTCGGAGCTGGATCGCCTCCTTGCGGGCCATGGCCCAGAGGCGGTGCGCCGTCATCCGGCGACCGCTCCTCCGGCACGCTGGATCAGTGCCACGAACACGTCCTCGAGCGACGGCTCGACCAACTGGATCCGTTCGGCGGGGAGCCCCGTCGCCGCCAGGAGCGGGGGCAGGTCGCGCAGGGCGGCCGCCTCGTCCGCGACCACCGCGTGGACGGCGCGGCCGAACAGCGCGGCGTCCCTGACACCGGGGACGCCGTGTAACGCCTCGACCGTGCGCGGCGCGTCCGCGGTGCGGATCTCGAGGATGGGTTGGTGCAGCGCGCGCTTCAGCGCGGCCGGCCGGTCGAGGGCGATGAGGCGACCGCGGTTCATGAGGGCGAGGCGGTGGCAGTACTCCGCCTCTTCCATGTAATGCGTGCTCACGAGCACGGTGGTCCCGCCCCCGGCCAACTCGTAGATGAGGTCCCAGAACGCGCGCCGCGAGAGCGGGTCGACACCGGACGTCGGCTCGTCCAGGCACAGCACCGAGGGCTGATGCAGCACGGCACAGCCCAGCGCGAGGCGCTGCTTGAAGCCGAGCGGCAGCTCGCCGGTGAGCCGCCGCGCCTCGCCGGTGAGGCCGGCCATCTCCAGCACCCAGGCCGTGCGGTCGCGCGCCCGTTCCCCCGTGACGCCGTACAAACCGGCAAACAGCTGGATGTTCTCGCCGACCGTGAGGTCCGCGTAGAGGGAGAAGAGTTGCGACATGTAGCCGATTTGGTGTTTGACGCGCGTCGGGTGCGCCGCGACATCAATGCCGGCCACGAGCGCGGTGCCGGCCGTAGGGCGGAGGAGGCCGGTCAGCATCTTGATGGTCGTGGTCTTGCCCGCGCCGTTGGGACCCAGGAAACCGAAGATCTCGCCGCTCGGCACCGCGAAGCTCACGTGGTCCACGGCGACGAAGTCACCGAAGGCGCGAGTCAGCTCCCGCACCGCGATCGCCTCAGCCACTGGTCGAGGCCTCCCGGACCAGCCCGATGAACACGTCCTCGAGCGAGGGCTCGGCAACGCCCTCTTCGAGAATCGTGATGCCGCCGGCGTCGAGCACCGCTTTGGCTCGAGGCCAATCGCGCGCCGCGTCCTCGAGCGTGAGATGGATGTGGTCGCCGAAGAGTGCCGCGTGCCACTGGTGAGGCTGCTGGCGCAGGAGGTCGCGCGCGGCCCGGGGCCGGTCGGCTCGTACGGTGTGAATCCGCTCCCGCAACCGGTTCTGCAACTCCTGCGGGCGGTCCAGCGCGAGGAGCGTGCCCTGGTGGAGGAGCGCCACCCGATCGCAGCGCTCTGCCTCGTCGAGATACGCCGTCGCCACGACGACCGTCATGCCGCCCGCGACCCGCTCGTGGAGGATCAGCCAGAGCTCCCGTCGCGAGATCGGATCCACGCCGAACGTCGGCTCATCCAGAATCAGGATGTCCGGTTGGTGGATCAGCGCGCAGCAGAGCGACAGCTTCTGCTTCATGCCGCCGGAGAGGCGCCCGGCCAGCCGGTCTTCGAACGGGCCCAGGCCTGAGAAGGCGTATAGCTCCTGCCGCCGGCCGGGCCGGTCGGCGTGTGAAACGCCATAGAGGTCGGCATAGAACTCGATGTTCTCGCGCACCGTGAGGTCCGCGTACAGCCCGAAGCGCTGCGCCATGTATGCGATGTGGCGCTTCACGCCCTCGGGATCCCGGGCAACGCTCACGCCCCGCACGGCCGCGTCGCCCGCGGACGGGCGCAATACGCCGGCAAGCATCCTGAGAAGCGTCGTCTTGCCGGCGCCGTCCGGGCCGACGATCCCGAACAGCTCACCGGGGGCGACGTCAAACGTGAGCCGCTCGACCGCGCGGATCGCGCCGAAGTGGCGGGTGAGGTCGGAGACGGCGACGGCGGGTGTCACCTGGGGGTTCTGGGTAGGGCAGGCTCGAGCCGCACGTCGGCGGGAAGGCCCGGCTTGAGGTCGTATCCCGGATCGTCCGTCACGCGCACTTTCACCCGGTAGACCAGCTTCACCCGTTCCGCCGCCGTCTGCACGTTGCGCGGGGTGAACTCCGCTTCTCGAGCGATGAAGACGACCTCGCCGCCGTAGCGCCGCTCCGGGTACGCGTCTGCCGTGATCGAGGCCGCTTGTCCGATCGCGAGGCGGCCAACCTGATCCTGCCGCACGTAGATCCGCACCCAGCGATCGTCCGGGTTCATCACCGTGACGACCGGCAAGCCGGCGGGCACGGTTTCGCCGGGCTCCCGGTGGCGCAGGGTCACGATCCCGGGCATCGGCGCCCGGATCACCGCCTGCCCGAGCGCCGCATCGACCTGGGCCACCGCCGCGACGGCCTGGGAGAGGGCTGCCTGCTGGGCGGCGATGGTTTCGGCCCTGGGACCCTGCTCCAGGAGCGCGAGCTGTTCCTTGGCGGTGTCGTGCTGTGACATTGCCAGCTCGTACGTGGTCTGCTGGTGGTCGAGTTGTTGCCGGCTGGCGGCGCCACCGTCGTACAGCCGCTGCATCCGCTCGAGGTCGCGCCGGGCGTCCTCGAGACGCTGCTCAGCCGCCCGGAGCGCCGCCCGGCCCTGCGCGATCTCCTCAGGCCGGGACCCATGCTCCAGCTCGGCCAGCCGCGCCCGGGCCGCTGCCGCCTGCGCGGCCGCGGCCTGCCGCCGGGCGCGGAGCTCCGCTCGGTCCAGCCAGGCCAGCTCCTGAGTCGGCGTGACGGCAGCGCCTTCCTGGACGGCGATGCTGTCGATCCGCCCCGGGGTCTGGAAACCCAGATCCGCTTCGGTCGCCTCGACGGTGCCGGAGGCGAGAATCACCTGGTCGGCGTTGCCCGAGAGAATCCGGGTGCCGATGAACACGCCCGCGATCGCCGCCAGCAGGCCGCCGGCGATGGCGAGCCGCCGTGCTCTGGTCATGGTCGGTTCTCCAGCACGCGCGTGAGCCAGGCGGGGGTGAGCTCGCCCGTGAGGCGCGCGAGCTCGACGCGAGCGCCGATCTCCGCGTGGCGCACGTCTGCGAGCGCGGCCCGTGCGCGGCGGGCCGCCGCCTCCGCCTGGAGGAAGTCGGCCTCGGTGCCGGCCCCAGCTTCGAGGGTCAGCAGCTCGATACGGGCGACCTCGGTGAGATGTCGCACGGCGGACTCGTGGGCCGCGACGCGGGCTCGGGACTCCCATACCGCCGAGAGCGCCCCGTCCACCGCCTGGGCGGTCTCCAGCTCGGTGAGCCGGAGCCGCTCTTCCGCCGCTCGCTGCCGGGCAGTGGCGGCGGCCACACGGCGCGCCCGGCCGCCGCCGGCAAAGAGCGCATAGCTGAGCCGCACGCCCGCCTGCCACTCCGCCGTGACTTCGGCCGTCGTGCCGAACCCCTGATACCCCCCCACCACATCGAGCCGCGGGAACCACGCGGCCACGGCGGCGCGGTGGTCGCGCCGTGCCGCGTCCATCCGCCACCGGGCCTGCTCGATCCGATCGTTCGATGCACCGGCGCGGACGAGCAGATCGTCGCGCTCACCCGGGATCGTGTCGGCGAGCGTCACGGCCGCGAGACGGTCGGTCCGGGTCGTCGCTGCATCGACCCCGAGCAGCCGGGCGAGACCGCGCTCGGCGAGGTCGAGCGCGGCGGCCGCCGAGACGCGGGCTGCTTCCGCCTCGGCCAGCGCCGCGCGCACGCGCAGGAGCTGTACCTGGGCGGCGCTTCCCGCAGCCAGGAGCTGCTGCACGCGGTCGCGCTCGGCCTCGAGCGCCGCAACCCCCTGCCGCTGTGCGTCGAGCACGTCCCGGGCGCTGAGCGCTGCGAGGTACGTGCGGGCGACGACGGCCATGAGTTCGGACTCCGCGGCGCCCAGCGCCGCCGCCGCCGCCCGCGCGTCGGCCTGAGCGCCCGCGACCCGCGCTCCCCGCGCGCCGCCGTCGAACAGCGCGTAGCTGAAGCCGAGGGCGCCACCCGTCAGCGTGCGGGAGAACTCGGGAGGCCGCGCGGGATCGAAGCCATGCAGCGGTGCCACGATCATCGGCTCTTCGAACCGCGTGAGCCCCGCCTGGACCGTGAGCTGTGGGAAGCGCTCGGCAGTGGCGATCCCGACCGCCTGGCCGGCCGCGTCGTGAGCGGCGCGGGCCGCCGAGAGGGCCGGGTGCGTCTCGAGCGCCCGCTGGACCGCCCCGTGCAGCGTGAGCGGCGCCTGACGATCTCCGCCGCGGTCGGGCCCCTGCGCCTGAGCTGGCAATGCGCCCGGAAGCATGGCAAGTGCCGCTATGATGACCATATGATGGCGCGATGATGTCATTACTTGGATCTCCCGTCCGCCCCAAGGCCCGCGCGCACGAACGCCACAACGCTGTCCACGAGTCGTGCGCGCATGTCGGGGTCGGCCTGATCGATCGCCACGGCCTCCTGGAGGGCCCGGCGAACGAGGGTGAGGAACACCGGCTGCGCACCGATGGAGAGCGCCATGAGGCGGGGGTCGCCGGGGCGGATCGTGCCGTTGCGCTGGCCCTCGGCGATGAGCGTCGCCAGGGTCTGGTGATTGCCCTGCATGACGCGGAGCGCCGTCTGGGGCATCGGGCGCGCCGACGCGAACTGCTGGATGATGAGCCGGGGGAGCTCGGGGTGGTCGCTCAGGTGGTCGAAGAAAGTGCGGACGACCTGCTCGATGCGGTCGAGCGGCGCGCCGGGTGCGGCTGCGGCACCAGCCAGCCGCTCACGAAGCGGTTCGGCGACCGCGGCCATGACGGCCTCGTAGAGCGCTTCCTTGGAGCCGAAGTGGTACGTAACGGCGCCCAGGTTTGTGCCGGCGAGTCGCGTGAGGTCGCGGATGGACGTGCCATCGTAGCCCCGCTCGGCGAAGAGGGTCGTACCGGCCTCGAGGAGCAGAGCAGGCGTGTCCGTTGCGGCATCATTCATACGTATGAATTACTACTCCATCAGCACCGGCTCCACAAGGGGTCGGTGGACGACATCGGAAGTGGTAGACAGATCGCGGACGTGTGTCGTGGAGTGCGCGGCGCACTCGATCCGGCAGACGGCGCCGCAGCGCGCCCGGGGCGGACCGGTGTCAGGGGCGACGTCGACTCGCCGGATCCCCGAGCGTTACGGGGTGCTCGTCGCGGACCGGGAGCGCGGGACCGTCGGTCGGAAGCCGGGGTCGCGCACGGCCACCTGCCCCTGGCGCGCGAAGTCCATGGCTTCTCCCAGGATCCGTGCCGCCTCCTGTGGCGCGTGGAAGCCCGTCGAGTTCTCGGCCTCGACGAAGTCGATGTAGAACTGGGCCCGGCGCTGCAGTTCCCGTGCCGGGCCGAGCGACGCGGCGGAGCGCCCGGCGCGCTGCGCATCGCGGAGATCTGCGATGAGCGCCACCAGCGCGTCCATCGCCCGGTTTCGCAACAAGTGAGTGTTCTCCTGGATCAGTTCCACGCGGCTCCGCAGCTCCTGCTCGGGCACCGGGTGACAGGTCTGGCAGGCATTGTTGATGTTGAGCAGTGGGCTCCGCACGTGGTGGTCCGTCACCTTGAGTGCGCCGACCCGTTGGTACGGCATGTGACAGTCGGCGCACGCCACGCCCGAGCGCGCGTGGACGCCCTGGCTCCACAGCTCGAACTCTGGATGCTGCGCCTTGAGGACCGGGGCACCCGTCTCAGCGTGCATCCAATCGCGGAAGCCGACCGAATCGTAGTACCCGTAGATCTGCTCGACCTTCAGTCCCGTGGCCCACGGATAGACGAGCCGCTTCTCGGCGCCCCGAAAGTAGTACTCCACGTGGCACTGGGCGCAGACGTACGTCCGCAGCTCCTGTCGGGACGCCTGGAGGTTGACGTCGTAGTTGGGGACACCCTGCGTGACCTTGTACGCCCGTATGCCTTCGATGAAGGCGGGCCGTGTGATCCGCAACCGCATGCTGGTGGGGTCATGACAGTCGATGCACGCGATGGGGTACTGTACATGGCGTCGCGCCTCCGCGTACGGCATGGGGTTCATCTTCGCAAACCCCGCGACGAGATCCCCGTTTCCGAGCCGAAGATAGGGTACGTAGACCGAGGCGTGGCAGTGCGCGCAGGTCCCCGGCTGGGGCGCGGCGCGCTGACGTTCCGTGAACGTCTGATCCTCGAGCATGTACGCATGGCCGCGATCCTCGCGGAAGTCCTGGCTGAACGCGTATCCCGCCCACATCGTCCGAAGCCGAGCGTCCTCCTCCAGCCGGGATTGCGCGACGACCGATCGTGGATCGACGTCGTCCGGTGTGCGGGGAATGGCCTCGCTGCCGCCAAAGCGCGTGCGCACCTGATCCACCGTCCGGCGGTACGCATCGAGTTGGTGAGGGAAGTTGCGGCCCCACACCTCGGGGTCCTCGGTCGTATCGCTCAGCTCCACGACCCGGAAGAACGGCGTTCGCGCCTCTTGCTTGCGCTCGAAGATGGTCACCAGCAGCGCCAGCACCCCGGCGCTCACGGCGGCAGCCGCCAGGGTCAGCAGCACGAAGCGGCGCCAGGGCCAATGCCGGTCGGTGGGAGTGGGGCCGGGCTCGTTCGGTGCGGTCATCGCTCTGTCTCGGGGCTCCTCGAAATGTGCCGGGCGCCACCGGCCTCAGCGCCGGTGACCCACGGATCGGTGGCACGGGACGCAACTCCTGGCTTCGGCTCCGTCCGGTCCGTCCACGACCGAGGCGACCTCGGCGTGGCACGTGCGACAGCGCCGTTCGGTCGCGACGAGATTGCCGGCCTTGATCCGGATCGGCTCCTGGAATGTACCGCTCGTGAAAGCCACCGAATGCCAGAAGCCGTTGCTCGCCTTCGTGACGTACTTGCCGATCAGTCCCGGCGGCGTGTGACAGTCATTGCACGTCGCCGCCGATCGGTGACTTGCCTGGAGCCAGCCGTTGAAGTGCCCCTGCATGACGTGACAGTTCGCACAGGCGGCCGGGTTGTTGGTGAGGTACGACGCGCCTCGGCCGTAGATGAACGTGAAGGCGCCGAACCCCAGCGAGAGGCCGATCGCCAGCGCCAGGGTCGTCATCCCCGCGGCGCTGCGGGCAAGCCGTTGGATCGCATTGGGCTCTTGGGGCCGGCCGGTCATGGAATGCAAGGTACCACGCGGTGGGGCGTCGGGCGGCAATGGTGGCCGAGCAGCGTGTGGCCACGTTGGCGAACAACGCCGGCAGGCCGACGATGGGCGGTACCACGCTGGCGCGCTGCGAGGCGGTTCAGCGCTTCGGCTTGAGCCAGCTCAACGGATCGAGCGCGATGCCGCCTTCCCCACGGATCTGAAACTCGAGATGCGGTCCGACGTCGGATGTGGCGCCGCCGGACTGGCCGATGGCCTGTCCCTCGCCCACGACCTGGCCGGGGCGGACGTCGAACCGCGTCAGGTAGAGGTACAGCGTATAGAACCCGCCCCCGTGGTCGACGAGGACGCTCGGACCGTAGGTGCCCATCAGTCCGGCGATCTCCACGGTCCCAGGGGCCACGGCCCGGACGGTCGTCCCCACCGGGAGCCGGATGCCGATCCCATTGCGCCGGATCACGGTGTTGTCGGGTCCCTGGGCCGGCCCGAAGCGGTACAACAGGTCGCCGTCCGCGGGCCACTCCAGAGCCCCGAGGCTCGCCGTGGTGATCGACCCGGCCCGGGGCGCGCCGCCCGCGACCGCGCGCCGCCGCTCGGTTTCGAGGCGCGCGACGATGTCGGCCAGGCGCTCTTCGTCGCGGGCGAGGGAATCGAGCCTGGTATTGGCGCGGCGCTCGGAGGCCCGCGTCTGCCGCAGCGCCCGCTGACGGCCGCGCTCGAGGGTGACGTAGCGGTCGAGCTCGCGGCCGCGCTCGTCCCGGCGCGCCCCCAGCTCCGAGTGGATCGCCACGAGCTGGCCACGTCGCTGTGCCATGCGGTCGCGCAGCTCTTCCACCTCGTCTACCAGGGTGCGGTCCTGGCGGCTCACCAGGTACAAGTACTTGTAGCGGGAGAGTAGGTCGCCGAAGCTCTCCGCGGCCAGCAACACCTGGAACGTCCACAGCGGTCCGCGCTTGTAGATCGCCACCAACCGCTGGCGCAGAACGGCGCGCTTCTCGGCGAGGGCGTCTTCGGTCAGGATGAGGTCGAACGTGGTGGAGTCGAGCTGCGCGTTGAGGCCGCCGATCTGCCGGTCCAGCTCGTTGACCAGTCGGGTGGTGATCGTCTTCTGGCGTTCCAGGTTGTCGAGCTCGCTGCGGATGTTGTGCATCTGGCCGCGGAGCCGCTCCAACTCGCGCTCGAGGCTCGCCCGCTCGTCGCGGATATTCCGAAGGCGTTCCTGGTTGTCGCGGATCTGTCGCTCGACGTTTTGCTGCGCGGCGAGGCCGGCGGGCGCCAGGACGAGCGCGGCTCCGACGAGGAGAGCGACGCGGGGGATCATACCTGCCCCAAATGGCGGCCGACGCTGACGGAGCTCGCGACGAAGCCGAGCGCCGTGCCGAAGCCGACGACGAGCCCGGCTTGCTCGGTGCTGAAGAACGCGCCGAGGAACAGCTCCGAGTTGACCGCGAGGTACGCGATGTAACAGAGAATGACGGCGCTCACGCCCCCGACCGCTCCTTTGAGCGCGCCCTCGAGGATGAACGGCCGGCGGATGAACCCGTCGGTGGCGCCGACCAGCCGCATGATCTGGATCTCCCTGCTGCGGGCGAGCACGGTCATGCGGATCGTCGTGCCGATGATGATCACGGCGGCCGCGCCGAACCCCGCGCCCAGCACGAGCCCCACGACCGCCGCGATATCCCGCAGGCGGTCCAGTTTCTCGACCCAGTCGCGCCCGAAGCGGATGTCCTCGGCGAAACGGAAGCCCCGCAGCCGGCGGGCCACCGCGTCCACCTGATCGCTCTGCCGGAAGCCCGGTCGGAGGCGGATCTCGAGCGACGCCGGCAGGGGGTTGGTCGTGAGGTCGTCGAAGACGCCTTGGAACTCCGCCAGCTCCAGCCGTGCCCGCTCCAGGGCCTGCTCCTCGGTCACGTAGTTCACCGCGAGCACTTCGGGGAACGCCTCGATGTCCGCCATGGCCATCGTGACCGCTTCGACCGGAGTGCCGCGCACCAGATACATCACGATCTCGACCCGTTCCTCGACCGTGCGCAGCGCTCCCTGGAGGTTGAGGACCACGAGGCTGAACAGCCCGAGCACGAACAAGGCGAATGCGATGGTGGTGATCGCGAGGGTGGACAGGACCGGCTGGCGCCGAAACGAGGCGAGCGCCTCCCGCAGCACGAACCTCATCGGGCTTCGACCTCCTCGTCGCTCTCCTCGATCTCCTCGGCGGAATCGTAGACCACGGCGCCGTCGCGCAGCTCGATCGAGCGGTAGCTCGCCGAGCGTACGAGGTCCAGGTCGTGCGTCGCCATGATCACCGCGGTGCCCGTCGCGTTGATGTCACGCAGCAGCTGGAAGATGCCGCGCGTGGCGCGCTCGTCGAGATTGCCGGTCGGCTCGTCGGCCAGCAGGACCAGGGGGTCGTTGACCAGGGCCCGGGCGATGGCGACGCGCTGCTGCTCGCCCCCGGACAGCTCGCGCGGGTAGGCTCGCGCCTTGGCCGCGAGGCCCACCTGCGCCAGCACCCGCATCACTTTGGGGCCGATCATGCTGCGGCGCGTCCCCGTGACCTCGAGCGCGAAGGCGACGTTCTCCTCGGCCGTGCGGTCCTCCAGCAGCCGAAAGTCCTGAAACACGATCCCCAGCCGCCGCCGCAGTCTGGGGATCTCGCGGCCGCTGAGTTGGCTGGTCACGAACCCCGAGACGCGGACGTCGCCGGACGTGGGCAGCTCGTCGGCGTAGACGAGACGGAGCACGGTGGACTTGCCCGCACCCGAATGGCCGGTGAGGAAGGCGAACTCGCCCTTCGCCACGTGAAAGGTCACGTCCTTGAGCGCGAGCGAGCCCTTCGGGAAGGCCTTGAAGACTTTGGCAAAGCGAATCACGGCGAGTGCGCGCTCATCGCGGCGTCGAAGTCCGCGATGATGTCCTCGACGTCCTCGATCCCGAGGCTGACCCGCAGGAAGCCGTCGGGGATGCCCGCCGCCACGCGCGCCTCGGTGGAGAGTCCCGCGTGCGACGTGAACCGTGGTTCGGACACGAGCGTCTCGACGCCGCCGAGGCTCGGCGCGTGGGTGGCGAGCCGCAGCCGCCGGAGCACGGGCTCGGTCGCCGCCGCGCCCCCGGCGAGGGTGATCCCCAACATCCCCCCGAAGCCCTCCAGCACGCGGGCGGCCAGCTCGTGGTCGGGGTGGGTCTCGAGGCCGGGGTAGTGCACCGCGGCCACGGCGGGGTGGTCGCACGCCCAACGGGCAAACGCCATCCCGTTGGCATTGTGACGCTCCATGCGCACCGCCAGGGTCTTGAGCCCCCGTTCCACGAGCCACGTGGCGTGCGGGTCGGCGGACTGGCCCCACACCTGCATCAGGCGGCGCACCTCCTCAATCACCGCCTCGGAGCCGGCCACCGCGCCGCCGATCACATCCGAGTGCCCGTTCAGGTATTTGGTGGCGCTGTGGATCACGACGTCGGCCCGGTGCTCGAGCGGCCGGAAGTTGATGGGCGACGCAAACGTCGAATCCACGATCAGCGCGATGCCTTGCTCGCTGCAAAGGGAGGCCAGCGGCTCGAGATCGATCACCCGCACGAGCGGGTTGGTCGGCGTCTCGAGGAAGATCGCGCGCGTGTTCTTCGTGAGGTGTCGCCGCCAGTTGCGCGACTCGGACGGGTCCACGAACGTGACCTCGATGCCGAGTTTGCCGAACTCCTCGCCGAAGAGCCGCCGCGTCCCGCCGTACACCCACTGGCTGGACAAGAGGTGGTCGCCGGGCCGGAGGATGGCGAGATGCGCGAGCGCCGTGGCGCCCATCCCGCTGGCCGTGAAGATCGCCCGCTCCGCCCCCTCCAGGCGCGCCACCTTCTCGCCTAGGCGAATCTGGTTGGGGTTGTTGCCGTAGCGGGTGTAGAGCACCTCATCGGTCGAGCCCACCGGATTGCGGAAGGTGGTGCTCTGGTAGATCGGCGTGGCCACCGGGGAGCGGTCCGCCCCCGCCTGCGGGATCCCGTGGACCGCTGTCGTGGAGCGGCCGAAGGGACGCTGCGTCATGGCGCCGAGACAGCGACCGCACCGTCATGGCACGCCCGGACGAGGCGCCGCGCCAGCAGCTCTGCCAGGGCGCGCCGCGCCACGTCCGGCGACACCTCGAGGCGCGCGGCCAACTCCTCCGGCGCCGCCGCGCCGCGTCGGGTCAATTCGCCGAAGGCGCGCCGCGCCGTCTCCTGGACCGGGCCCAGCACGCGGATCCGACCGGTCCGGTCGCGCGCCACCACCGCGATCTGGTGGCGCTCGAGCACTTGCTCGATCGCATCGCAGTGGGACGTGTCGACGCCCTGGAGCACGATGGTGCGGGCGTGGCCGTGATCGAGCAGTATGCGGCCCACGATCTCGTCGGCGCACGAGATGTCGAGGCAGCGCACGGTGCCGAAGTCGATCACCACGACCTGTTCGCCGTCCAGAGAGGCCAGCTCCCGTTCGACCCCGTTCCGCACTTTCTGGCCGGTGGGACGGGTGACCAGGTCGCCGTAGAGACTCGAGACAGTGTGCTGCAGGATGGTTTTGAGATCGATCCGTCGCATCGCCTTATCCGGCGGTCTGGGCCGGGATGATCATGAGCACCTGGCTGCCCGGGAACGGGGGCAGGCCGTCGGTCAGAGGCACGTCGTCGTCCCATGCCGGGACAACCGCAATGCGGGCCGCCCCGCTTCGCACGCTGAGCTTGCCGGACCACCGGCTCACATACCGGGAGATGCCCTGGAGGCCCTGGCCCCGCCCCGGGTCGCGGTAGCGGCTCGCGCCCTGGAACAGCGCCGCTTCGAGGGCGGTGGCGTCGCTCCAGCGGTCGCCGTAGCGGCTGGCCTGCGTCCCCTCCAGGGATCGTCGAAAACCGACGCCGGCATCCGCCACCGCGATCACCACCACGCGGCGTCCCAGCCGCCGTCGCCAGGTGTACGACTGCACGGCCACCCAGCCGGAGGTACCGGCATGCTCTACAATATTTTGGCACGCCTCCGAAAGCGCCATAGCGAAGCCGAGGGTGGCCGTTGCTCGCAGGCCCAGCTCGCCCGAGAGGATGGCGCTCGCGCGGTCCTGGATGTGGTTCACCACCCCGTGCACGTCGTCGGTGCCTCGCACCGGCGTGATCTCGAGCAGCACGTCCGACGAGTGGGTGAGGGTGACGCGCGGAGGGCGCCCATGCACCTCGAACCACTGGCCCGCGAGCTCGAAGAACCCCGCGCGCGCCCAGTAGTGCGCCACATCCCGGTCGTCGGGGATCGTGAGGAGCGGCCGTTCTCCGTGCTCGGCCGCCGCCTGCCCGGCGGCCAGCAGGTTCACGAGCCCGTAGGGAGACGCCCACTTGTTCGCATGCGCGTCGAACAGCAGGCGGCCGTTCCCCGGTTGGCCCATCGACTTGGCGAACTGGTCGAACGACCGGTCGTCGAAGCTGACGGGGACCTCCACGATGCGCGTCATCGCGGCACGATCTCGCCCCGCAAGTGGTACTGCAGGTTCGTGGCGCCGCGGTACGTGACGTTGCGTCCCGCGGCGTGGTTGGCCGCGCGGATAGCGGTTTCCACGTCGTGCCCCCGGATGAGCTCCGCGACCAGCGTTCCCCCGAACACGTCACCGCAGCCCGTCGGGTCCTCCGGCACGGCCGCCGTCGTGGGCGGGATGCGCGCCGTCCGGATCGTCCCGCCGGTGGCGGCGGCGTCCGACCGCCCTGCGAGAAACCGAAACGGGGGGACCGTGAAATACACCGCGCCCCGCTCGCCCACGGTGACGATCATGAGCCGCACGCCCTGCGCCACCGCGCGGGCCGCCACTGCCATCGGGTCGCCGCCGATGAGCGCCAATTCGTCTTCATTGAGCTGCACGGCGTCGAAGCAGGCGAACCACTCGGCCACGCGGTCGAGCGGCTGTGGCACGCGCATCCCGTCCGGCGCGACACCCAGGAAGAGACTGTGCAGGTCGGCGTAGATCGGACCGGGGAAGCCGCGGCGCAGCAGCGCGGCGGTCTCCACGTCGAACTCGAAGCCCGAGATGAAGTTCACGTACAGGGCGTCGAGGTCCCGGACCATGGGGCCCAGCTCGGTCCACGACCAGGGAGGCACGCCGCCGGTCAGCCGCTCGCAGCGGCGTACGGGCCCGGAGTAGTGGAGCGTCACCCGGTTGTTGGGCTGGGGGACCTCCACGAAGCGCGCGGCACCGGCGCGGCGGGTGAGGCCGCGCAGGAACGCGTTGGCCTGCGGGCCGAGGTCACGCCCCACCTTGATGAGGGGCACGATGGCCCACTCCGGCGGCAGGCCCGCTTCCAGCGCCGCCAGCGAGTAGGCGATCCCGCCCCATTCGTCCGTCGGCGCCGCGGCACCCCGGTGGATCGTATCCCACACCATGGTCCCGACGACGCCCAGCCGTTTCACGGTCCCATCCCGTGCTGCGCCTGGAAGGCAGCGACGGCCCCATAGACGCCGGCGCTCCCGGTGAGCGTGCCCGGCACGATCCGGCACGCCTCCACGGCGGGCCGGAACGCCCGGCGACGTACTTCCTCGATGAGGGGGACGAACAGCCGCTCGCCGGCCAGCGTGACGCCGCCCATGACGACCACGATCTCCGGATTGAAGATGTTCACCAGGTTCGCGACGCCGGCACCCAGGAAGCGCGCGGTGTCCCGAATGACCTCGCGGGCGTATTCGTCGCCGTCGCGCGCCGCTTGGTAGACCACCTGGGCGGTGATGGCCCGGAGATCCTGCTGCACATAGTCGGCCAGCCGGGTGGAGACCCCGCTCTCCACACCCTCGACCGCCCGGGCGGCGATCGCGGGGCCGGAGGCATACGCCTCCAGACAGCCGTAGTTCCCGCACTTGCAGCGCCGGCCGGTGGAGTCAATCGTCATGTGGCCGAACTCGCCGGCGACGTCGGTCGCGCCGTGGAAGATCTTCCCGTCCAGGACGATGCCGCCGCCGATGCCGGTGCCGATCGTGAAGCCGATGACGACGGAGCCCCCCTGCGCCGCGCCGCGCCACCACTCGCCGAGGACGGCGCAGTTCGCGTCATTGTCGAGGGACGCGGGGAGCCCGACGGCTGCGCTCACCCGATCGCGCAGGGGGAAATCGCGCCAGCCCAGGTTGGGGGTGAGGTGCACGACGCCGCTCGAGGTGTCGATTGGGCCCGGCGCCCCGATGCCCACGCCGATCACGTCCGGCTTTCCGGTCGCTTCCTCCCGCGTCGCGTCCAAGGATCGGGCGACGAGGCCGCCGATCTGCCGGACGACGCCGTCCGCGCCGTCCGTCGCGCGCGTCGGCTCGCTCAGCAGTCCGTAGACCGCGCTACCGTCGACCGGCACGGTCCCCACCACGACGTTGGTGCCGCCGACGTCGACGCCCACGATGAGCTTCATGTTCGTCGAGCCGCTTTGCGGGTTCATGATCTCAGTTGTCCGATGCCCGTTGCCCGACCCAACGCCGTGGGGCGTCGGGTGTCCTCAGCCGTCCGGGGTGCGCCCCGCGCGTGGCGGACTGCGCCGAGTGTGTCACACCTGCAACACGGCCAGAAACGCTTCCTGCGGGATCTCCACGGACCCCACCTGCTTCATGCGTTTCTTTCCTTCTTTCTGCTTTTCCAGGAGCTTGCGCTTCCGGGTCACGTCGCCGCCGTAGCACTTGGCGGTGACGTTCTTTCGCAGCGGCCGGATCGTCTCCCGGGCGATGATCTTGGAGCCGACGGCGGCCTGGATCACCACCTCGAAGAGTTGGCGGGGGATCAGCTCGCGGAGCTTCTCCGCGACCTTCTTGCCCCACTCGTAAGACTTGTCGCGGTGAATGATCACGCTGAAGGCGTCCACCGAATCGCCGTTGATCAGCATGTCCAGCTTGACGAGGTTGTTCGGCCGGTAGCGGGCGAACTCGTAGTCCAGCGCCGCGTAGCCGCGGGTCACGGTCTTCAGGCGATCGTAGAAGTCGAGCACGATCTCCGCCAGCGGGAACTCCCACTCGAACTGGACCCGCGACGGGTCCAGGTAGTGCATCCCCAGGTACTCCCCCCGCCGCTCCTGCCCCAGGTTCATGATCACCCCGATGTAGTCGGCTGGCGCCGTGACGCGCGCCCGGACGTAGGGCTCCTCCACGCGGTCGATCCCGGAGCCGGTGGGCATGCGCGTGGGGTTCTCGATCAGCTCCATGGTGCCGTCCGTGCGGTACACGTGGTACTCCACGTTGGGCACGGTCGTGATGAGGTCCAGGCTGAACTCCCGCTCCAGGCGCTCGCGGACGATGTCCAGGTGGAGCAGCCCGAGGAAGCCGCACCGAAAGCCGAATCCCAGGGCCACGGACGTCTCCGGCTCGTACAACAACGCGGCGTCGTTGAGTTGCAGCTTCGCGAGGGCGTCCCGCAGCTCCTCGTACTGACCCGCGTCGGTCGGGTAGAGCCCCGCGAAGACCATCGCGTGCACTTCGCGGTAGCCCGGGAGCATCGTGGTGGCCGGGCGGTCGGCGTCGAGCACGGTATCGCCGACGCGCGTGTCTTGCACGCCGCGGACGTTCGCCACGACGTAGCCGACCTCGCCGGCCTCGAGCTCGCCGGTCGGTCGCTGGCCCAGCTGGAGGTACCCGACCTCGGCCACCTCGTAGCGGTCGTCGGCGTGCGTGCCGAACGCGATCGCCGTGCCCTTGCGGATCCGGCCGTCCACCACGCGGATCGAGGGGATCGCGCCGCGATAACGGTCGTAGTAGGAATCGAAGATCAGCGCCCGGAGCGGCGCCTCGGGGTCGCCCGCCGGGGGCGGGACGCGCTGCACGATCGCCTCGAGGAGCGCCGGGATCCCCGTCCCTTCCTTCGCCGACACGTGGAGAATCTCGCCGTCGCCCGCCCCGATCAACTCGGCCAACTCGGCCGCCCGGCGCTCCGGCTCGGCCGCCGGCAGATCGATCTTGTTGAGCACCGGGAGGATCTCGAGGTTCGCGTCCATCGCCAGGAAGAGGTTGCTCAGCGTCTGCGCCTCGATGCCCTGGCTGGCATCCACCACCAGGATCGCACCCTCGCAGGCGTTGAGCGAGCGGGACACCTCGTAAGTGAAGTCCACGTGCCCGGGCGTGTCGATCAAGTTCAACTCGTAGAGCTCGCCGTCCGCCGCCCGATGGTGCATGCGTACCGCGTTGAGCTTGATGGTGATGCCGCGCTCCCGTTCGAGGTCCATGGTGTCCAGGACCTGGTCGCGCATCTGGCGTTTCTCGAGCGTGCCCGTGGCCTCGATCAGGCGGTCCGCGAGCGTGGACTTCCCATGATCGATGTGCGCGACAATGCAGAAATTGCGAATGCGGTCCTGGCGCATGGGCAATCAATATAACCCGGCCACCCTTCCCTTCTCGGGCCGGACCGGCGGACAGACGGACGGGCGGGCAGACGGGCAGGTAGAGCAAGGTGGTAGCAGGGTTAGGCGATAGGAGCGTCGGACGGCCAGCCGGCGAGGCCGAACGACCGTGAGTTCCACCGTGTGTGCCGCAGGCGGGATGGGCAGCTGCGGAGCGCAAGACCGCCTGACCGCCCTACCGTCCGACCGCCTGTGTGATCCACTGCACGGTCGCCGGTCATCGGTCGCCCTACCTTGCGCCCCACTGCCGGTGCCGTCGGGCCGCCCACGAGCGGGCGACGGCGCTGAACCGTAAGGGGGCGACGATGTATCGCATGCATGCCATGCTGTATGGCGCGCTCGCCGGTGCGGCCGGTGCCGCCCTGTGGGCCGCGATCGCGTATCTCGCCAACATGGAAATCGGCTGGATCGCGTGGGGTGTCGGGCTGGCGGTGGGTGTGGGTGTCGCAGTCGGCAATGAGGGGGAGGGGTCCCTGCCGGCGGGCGTCCTCGCGGCAGCGCTCGCGGCGGGCTCGGTCGTGGTCGGGAAATACGCGACCGTGCAGCTGATGCTGCCCAACGAGACGGAATTGGTGTCGAATGCCGTCGCGAGCCTCGACGACACCGAGCTCCTCGTCTCGTATGTCGCCGACGAGGTCGTCGCCGAGTATGGGGACGCTGGCCGGGCCGTAGTGTGGCCTGCGGGCGCGGATTCGCTCCAGCCGGCCGAGGAGGCGGATTATCCGCCGGCCATCTGGGCGGAGGCGCTGGCGCGCTGGAACCGGATGCGCGCGGAAGACCAGTTGGCGTTTCGGGCCGGGCTCGAGGCGCAGATCCAGGCGTCTGCCGCCGAGCTGCGCAACGCGATGTCGAGAGCCGGGTTCGTCGGAACCTTCGGCCTGCTCGACATCGTGTTCTTTGCGCTGGCCGTCTTTACCGCGTTTCGGATCGCGCGGGCCGGCGGGTTGCGCAAGGAAGATCCGTACGAGGCGACGGGGTAGGTGGCGTGCGGGTCCGGGGTCTGGGAACGCCGGACCCCGGACCCCGGAACTCCGACGCCCCTACCGACCTTCCGTCACGATCTCCGCGTAGCTCGCAGGATCCCATCGCGGCCGCTCGCGCGCGTCCGCGACCTCCAGCCCGAGATAGAACAGCAACCTCACGATCCGTGACTGCTTCTCGACGTCGATCTTGCCGACTTCGTCGCCGGGCTTGTGGTAGTCCTCGTGGGTGCCGGTGAAGAAGAAGAGGATCGGCACCCCGCGGCGCGCGAAGTTATAGTGGTCCGAGCGGAAGTAGAACCGCTCACCCGGCCAGATGTCGTCGATCGGCGTCATGCGCAGCTCGGGGTGCGCCGCCGCCACCCGGTTGAGCGTCGCTCCCAGGTCCGAGTGCTCCTTGCCGATCGCCACGACGGTGTCGGTCCAGTTGCGGCCGATCATGTCGATGTTGAGGTTCGCCACGAGTTGTTCGATCGGCACCGGCGGGCGGCTCGTGAAATAGTCGCTGCCCCAGAGCCCCTTCTCCTCGCCGCTCACCGTGAGAAAAATGATGGACCGCTTGGGGCGCGGACGCAGCATCGCGAACGCTTCGGCCAGTTCTGCCACCGCCACCGTCCCCGACGCGTCGTCGTCGGCACCATTGTAGATGCTGTCCCCGTTCTCCGGCCGGCCGATGCCCACGTGATCCATGTGCGCGCTGTAGACCACGTACTGGTTCTTGAGGGCGGGATCACTCCCCTCCAGGATCCCCACCGTGTTCGGCGCCGAGAAACGTTCGACGGTGTCCATGGCGACGCGTAGCGACACCTCGAGATCGGGCAACGCGCGCGCCCCGACCGGGGCGTCGGCGCGGGCGCGGAGCTCGGACAGGTCCACACCGTGCCGCGCGAGCACGGGAGCCGCGGCGTCGCCGCGCACCTCGATGATCGGTGTGCCGTCGTCGGACTCCCAGCCGCGGGCGAGCCGGGGCCGCTCCTCGCGGCTCGCCCGCACGTTCCAGCCCGCGGCGCTCCGCTGGGTGATGAGCACGATCGCCTGAGGTTCCTGAGCGGCGGCCCCCTCGAACAAGGTCTGGAGGGCGGGCTGGAACCTGCCCTGCGGCGTCATCGGCGCGACGATGAGCACGACCGCGCCCCTGAGGGGGAGTGACGCCATCTCGTCGGCGGTCGCCGGAGCGCCCCAGACGACCACCGCCCGCCCGGCCCGGCTCCCGCTTCCGGTGAAGCGCGCCGCGTCCGTACCGAACGTCCAAGTGGGGCCGCCGGTCACCGCGACCCCCGAACTCGCGACATCCAGCTTGATGCGATAGAGCGGAAAGCGCTGGAGGTACGCGCCGGCGTCCCCCCCGGGCTTCAAGCCGACCCGCCGGAACTCCGTAGCGATGTACTGTGCCGTTGCCTCGAGGCCGGGACTCGGAGTGTCGCGGCCCCCCATCGAGTCATCGGCGATCACGCCGAGGCGCCGCAGCAGATCGTCGGGCGTGATGGAGGCTGCGGCGCGGGCGGCGCCATCTTGGGCGGCGAGCGCGGCGGGAAACACGAGGGCGAGCACGAGCGGGGACAGACGCATGGACGAGCTCCTCTAGCCGACGGAACGAATCGAACACCAGCAGCGTGGCAGTCGCGAAAGATAGTACCCGGGAACGCCGGACGGGTGCGGGGCGGGAGGTCGACGACCACCAGCCGCGACGCCGTCATTCCGTGATGCCACCCGCCGCGGGAGACAGGAGGCGGAACGGCATCGGGAACAACGGCGTCGCATGGTCAGCAGGGGGAGCGCCGCACCCCAGCTAGGGCTTCTTGTCCTTTTCCTTTTCTTTTTCCTTCTTCTTGTCGTCCTTCTCCGGCTTCTTCTCCGGCGCCGGCCGTCGGTCCGGCGTCTTACCCGCCTGCGGGGCCGGACGGCGGCCGGGGACCGCCCTCACGGGGTTGGCCGGCCCGGCGGACCGTGTCGAATCGGCCCGTGCCGCCGGCTCACGGTCCGGTGTGGGTCGCCGCGCCTCCGGCCGCTCGTCGCGCCGGGCCGGCTCGACCGGCTGCACGCTCGGGTCGCGTACCGGCACGCGGTCGATCTCACGGGGCTGACGCCGCTCGAGCTGCGGCCGCGACCAGCTCTCGTCGTCTGACGTCTCGCGCCGCGGCGTGGTCTCCGCCGGCGCACGCCGGCGAGGCTCCGGTGCCGCGGGCTCCGCCCCCGAACGGCTGGAGGGCGGTTGCACGCGAGGCGCCGGCACGCGGCCCGCCGGCTCGCGCTCCCGCACGGGTGTGGGGTGCTCTGCGGCCGGAGTCCGCACGCGGCCGCTGCCCCGAGTCTCACCCTGACCGCCCGTCCGTCCATCGGCCGGCCGGTGCGCCCGCGTGACATACGGGGTCCCGGTCGTGCGCGGCTCGAACACAAACCGTGGCTCGAGTCGCACGGGGCGCCGATAGACGACCCGCGTCGGACCGTACACCCGGCCGGTGTACGGATAGATGGGATAGGGATCGTCGTAGATCACGATCCGGAACGTTGCGCACCAGTGCCGGTAGGGATCCCACGCCGGGTAGGCGCGGTACCCGTGACAGTCGTAGCACAGGAACCGGGGATACTCGTAGCGGTGTTCCACGTCGTACGGGTAGATGTCATAGCCGTAGTCGTCGTAGCCCAGCGGCACGAGCCGGTCGATCAGATCGGTCAGCGCCACGTACGGATCGCCGGTGATCCGACCGCGGTGTCCGACCTGGTAGTAGTCCCACCGGCCGTTCGAGACGAACGCGTGGTACGCGAACGGCTCGATGCTCGCGACCGCGAACAGGTACCCTTGCCCGGGGTAGTCGTCTGCCGTGAAGGCGTACCGGCCGCGGTCGCCGTAGGGACTCCGCACCTCGTAGCGGCGGCCGCCCCGGACGTAATTGTCGTCCCAGGGACGCCCGGGGAACAGCACCCGCACGCGACCGTCGGTGTCCACGCGGAGGATCGTGACGTAGGCATCCGTCTCCGCCTTGAAGTAGACCCTCACCCGCTCGCCGCGGCGGTAGATGTCCGACTGATCGGTCCACACGACGATGGACACATTGTGCTCCGCCAGGGCACGCCGCAGAACCGCCGCCGGTGCGGCGCTGCCCTCGGCGACCACCGGGGTGAGCACAAGCGCTGCTAGGATTGTCGCAATCATCGTCGCCTCCTCGCCTCCGATCGGCCCCGGACGGGTGCCGAGGCCACGGCGAAGAAGAGCAGGGGGCGTGCCACGCCTACGGGTGGCTGTAACCATTTGTCGCTTAGCTATTTACGCTACGATAGGTGCGCCAGCGCGGTGCCGGTTTCGTCCTGTTTTGGGGACAGCGTCGCCCGTTTGACCGGCCCCCTGTCGCCTGGGTACGATGCAGAGCACCGGGTGCCGCCGCGGTGCCCCGATGGTCCGACGCCCAACATGCCGAGTGCCTCAGCCGATGACGCAGCGCCGCATTGACCTTCTCGATCCGTACGACGTCGCCCAGCTGGGCGGGATCGAGATGGTCGCCCGCGGCGTCGTGGAGGGATACCTGGCGGGGCTGCACCGCTCGCCGTTCCGCGGGTTCTCCGTGGAGTTCGCGGAGCATCGCCCGTACCAGCCGGGTGACGAGCTGCGCTACCTGGACTGGACGATTCTCGCTCGGGCCGATCGGCTGTTCGTGAAGCAGTACGAGGAGGAGACGAACCTCCGCTCGATGATCGTCCTCGACGTGAGCCGCTCGATGGACTGGCGGGGCGACGAGCGCCGGTTGACGAAGCTGGAGTATGCCAAGCGGCTGGTCGCGGCGCTGTCGCTCATCCTCCTTCGACAGCGCGACGCCACGGGCCTGATCGGCTTCGACGATCGGGTGCGGACCGTGGTCAGGGCTCGCGCGCGTTCGCAGCATTGGTGGACGCTGGCCGCCGCGGTGGCGGCGCTCGACGCCGGGAGCGGCACCGCCGCCGAGCCCGCGTTGCGGCGCGTCACGGGGCTGTTGCGGCGGCGGGGCCTCGTGATCTTCGTCTCGGACCTGCTGCTCGACCGCGACCTCGCCCTCCTCATGCTCCAGTATCTCCGGCACCGCGGTCATCAAGTCATGGTGTTCCACATCATGGATCCGTCCGAGCTGGTCTTGGGGGGGCCGCCCGAAGCACGATTCGAGGATCCCGAGACCGGCGCGAGCGTCGTCGCGCGCCCGCGCGAGCTCCGGGCGGCCTACGAGGAAACCGTGCGGGCGACGATCGTCGCCTGGCGGGCCGCCTGCCGTGGTGGCGGCATCGACTACCAGCACGTGTTGACCGATACGCCGTTCGGCTACGTGCTGCGGCGGGCGACGGCGCGACGGTCGCGGCTCGGGTGATCGGGTTTCTCCAGCCGCTGGTGCTCCTGGGGCTCGCCGCCGCCGCGATCCCGCCGCTGCTGCACCTCCTCGGTCGGCGGCTCCCGCCCACCGTCGTGTTCCCGGCCGTGCGCTATCTGACCACCACGGAGCGGGAGCAGAGCCGGCGGCTCAAGCTGCGCAACCTGCTGCTCTTGTTCCTGCGCACCGCGATCATCGTCTGTATCGTGCTCGCCGCCGCGCGGCCGGTCGCGCGCGGGCCCGTGGGGAGTGGGCACCCGCCCACCGCGGTGGGGCTCGTCCTCGACAACTCCCTCTCGGCCGGCGCCGTGGTGGGCGGGCGCCGGGTGCTCGACCTGCTGGTCGAGCGCGCCCGGCGGGTACTGGAGCGGACCGCGACCGGCGACCAGCTTTGGCTCGTGCTCGCGGACGGGATCCCGCGCCGCTTGTCGCCCGCGGAGGCGAGGGCGCTGCTCGACTCGTTGGGTTCCTGGCCGGTGCGACTCGACCTCGGAGGAGCCGTGCGCGCGGCGGCGGCGGCCGTGGCCAGCGAGGCGCTCGCCGGCCGGGAGGTGGTCGTGGTGAGTGACCTTCAGGCGACGGCGCTCTCGCCCGGCGCGGAACCGTCGGTGCGGGTGCTCGTCTGGGAGCCCGCGCCACCACCCCCCAACCGAAGTGTGGATTCAGCGGCCGCCGAGCCCGCCGTGTGGTCACCGGACGGCACGGTCGTGGTCGCCGTCGGCGGCGGCACCGGGGGCCAGGCTGCCGTGCGCCTGACGCTGGACGGACGCGTCGTCGCTCGCGCCGTCGCGGCCCCCGGGGACCAGGTGGCGCTTCCGGCTTCCGCCGTGCGGCGGGGCTGGCTGGCTGGCCTTGTGGAGCTCGACCCCGACGAGTTGAGCGCCGATGACCGCTGGTGGTTCACGGCGCTGGTGCGCGAGCCCACGCCGGTCACGGTGGCTCCCGGGGCCGGGCGTTTCGTGCGCGAGGGGGTGGGGGTGCTGCGCGCCGGTGGCCGCGTGCGCGAGGGCCCCGACGTGGTGCTGGCGGACCGCCTGACGTCGGGGGCGATGGTGCTGTTTCCCCCGGCGGATCCGTCGCTCGCGGGGGCCGTGAACCGCGCGCTGGCCGACGCCGGTCTCGGCTGGCGGCTGGGCGAGCTCGTCGAGGGTGAGTGGCAACTCGACGGCGCGGTGGGTGCGGCGCGTGGGGCGACGATCGTGCGGCGCTACCGCCTCGTGGGCAGTGGCCCGGTGCTGGCCACCGCCGGCGGGGAGCCGTGGATGGTGCGCGGGGGCGAACACGTGATCGTGGCGAGCCGCATGGAAGACGAATGGACCGACCTCCCGGTGTCGGCCGCGTTCATCCCGTTCTTGGACCTGATGATCAACCGCATCACCGCCGGCGAGGCCTGGGTCGTGAGCGCCCGGCCGGGCGAGGTGGTCGTCCCGCCGGCTGGTGCGGAGGCGCTGCTCCTCCCCGGCGGGCCCATAGGCCTCGCGGGAGATCGCCGGCTCGTGGCGCCCCTCGCCCCCGGGGTCTACTTCCTGACCGGCGCGCGCGGGGACACGGTGGGCGCGGTCGCGGTGAACCACGATCGGCGGGAGTCCCGCCTCGCACCGGCCGACGCCCGCGCCGTGCGCGCCGCGTTCGGACCGCACTCGCTGCTGCTGACCGATCGGGCGATGGATCGCGAACTCTTCACGGGCGCCAGGCGCGCGGACCTGACGGGGCTCCTGATCGCGGCAGCGCTCGTGGCCGCGCTCATCGAGTTGGTGCTCGCGACCGCCGGACGCCGGCTGAAGGCTGGCGAGCCGTGACGCTGCGGCTCGTGGTCGAGGCGGTGAGGAGCCTCCCGGCGTACCGCGCCTTTCGGGCCGCCGCGCCGGGGCAGGGTGCCGTGCAGGCGGTGGGTGGGCTTCCCGGCTCGAGCCCGGCGGTGCTGGCGGCGGCCCTGGCGGAGGATCTGCCACAGCGCGTGATCGTGGTGGCGACGGCCTCGCCGGCCGCGGCGGAGCAATGGCTCTCCGATCTCGACGTGCTGCTCGGCGATGTCGCGCGGCTCTATCCGCAGCGCGAGGCGCTGGGTGAGGAGGAGCCGCACTACGAGATCGCGGGCGAGCGGGTGGAGACGCTCGAGGCGATGCTGGCGGGGCGCGTGCGCGTGCTCGTGACAACGCTGCGGGCGACCCAGGAGCTGACCCGTATGCCGCGTGCCCTCGCCGCCGGCCGGCTCACCGTCCGGCGGGGAGCGGAACCGACGCTCGGGGCGCTGGTGGACCGGCTCGCGGCGATTGGCTACGAGCGACGCCCCACGGTGCTGGACGTGGCGCAGTTCGCCGTGCGCGGCGGGATCGTAGACGTGTACGGCTTCGGCATGGCCGCGCCCGCTCGGGTCGAGTGGTCGGGAGACGAGATCATCTCGATCCGGACGTTCGATCTGGACACACAGCGGTCGCACGGGGAGATCGCCGAGGTAACGGTGTTGCCCATCCGCCCCGCGGCGCCACCGGCGGTCAGGCTGTCCGCCGGGGCGGACGGGGGCACGGGGGAGGGGGAACCGCACCGACAGTCGCTGCTCGACCTCGTGCCCGTGGACGCGCTGCTGCTGGTGGACGCCGGGGCGAGCGAGGACGAGGTGGGGCGCGTGTGGCAGGAGGCGGCGCACCACCTCGACGTGGCGCGGCGGCGCGGGGAGGACGTTCCCGGCCGGGAGGCGGTCTTTCTCGATCCGGAGGGATGGCAGGCGCAGTGGCGGCGCTTGGCCCGCGTCCGGATCGGGGTGGACGGCGCGGAGCACGACTTCCGTCTCACACCGCCGCCGCCGGTGGAGCGGAAGGTGGCGCAGCTCGTTCGGATCGCGGCGGCGCGGCCCACCCTCGTGCTGTGCGACAACACGGGTCAGCTCGAGCGCCTCGAGGAGCTGCTCGACCCGGGCGGCCGCCTTCCGCCGAACGTGACCCTGGCGCTCGGCGCCTTGGGTGGCGGGTTTGCGACGCCCGAGCTGGTCGTGCTCACCGACCACGAGATCTTCCGGCGCGCGCGGCGGATCCGCCGGCCGCGGCGCTACCGGCAGGCGCTCGCTGGCGAGACGGCGGGATCGCTCACGGTGGGCAGCTACGTGGTGCACCTGGAGCACGGCATCGGGATCTACCGCGGGATCGAGACGATCCGCGTGGGCGAGGACGGCACGACGCTCGAGGTGGCGGTGCTCGAGTACGAGGGCGGCGACCGGCTGAACGTGCCGCTCTATCGGATCGAGCAGATCGAGCCGTACCGCACGGTCACGGGCGGCGACGGGGCGCCGCCGCCCAAGCTGGACCGGTTGGGCGGCACGCGGTGGCGGCGCCAGCGGCAGAAAACCGAGGCGGCGATTCGGAAGATGGCGGCCGAGCTCCTCGAGCTGTACGCGCGCCGGTCGGTCGCGCCCGGTTACGCGTATCCGCCCGACACCCGTTGGCAGCGGGAGCTCGAGTCGTCGTTCCTCTACGAGGACACGCCGGACCAGCGGATCGCGACCGAGGAGACGAAGCGCGACATGGAGCGTGCCCGCCCCATGGACCGCCTCATCGTGGGCGACGTCGGGTACGGCAAGACGGAGGTGGCCCTGCGCGCGGCGTTCAAGGCGGTCCAGGCCGGGAAGCAGGCGGGGGTGCTCGTGCCCACGACGATCCTGGCCGAGCAACACGGGCGCACGTTCCGCGATCGCCTGGCGGATTATCCGGTCACGGTGGAGGTGCTGTCGCGGTTCCGCACATCACACGAGCAGGGGCAGGTCCTCGGGCGGCTCCGGTCGGGCGCGCTGGACATCGTGATCGGCACCCACCGCTTGCTCTCTCGGGACGTGACGTTTCGTGACCTGGGGCTCCTGGTCGTGGACGAGGAGCATCGCTTCGGGGTCCGTCACAAGGAGCGGCTCAAGGCGCTCAGGCTGTCCGTGGACGTGCTCACGCTCACCGCGACGCCGATCCCCCGCACGCTGCACTTCGCCCTCGCGGGACTGCGCGACCTCACGATCATGGAGACGCCGCCGCGCGACCGCTCTCCGGTGCTCACGTTCGTCGAGCCCTGGGATGACGAGCTCCTGGAGGAGGCGATGGCCCGGGAGCTGGACCGCGGCGGGCAGGTGTTCTTCGTCCACAACCGGATCGAGACGATCGAGACCGTCGCCGAGCGGGTGCGGCGGCTCGCGCCGCGCGCCGCGGTGGCGGTCGCGCATGGCCGGATGCGCGAGCGGCAGCTCGACGACGTGATGCGGGGCTTCGTGGAAGGACACGTGAACGTCCTCGTCTCCACGATGATCGTGGAATCCGGACTCGACGTGCCGAACGCCAACACGATGATCGTGCACGACGCCCAGCAGTTCGGCCTCGCGCAGCTGTACCAGCTGCGCGGGCGGGTGGGGCGCGGCCACCGGCGGGCGTACTGCTATCTGCTCGTGCCCGACGTGGTGGAATCGGACGCGGAGCAACGGCTGGAGGTGCTCGAGCATCATACCGAGTTGGGCGCCGGGTATCGCATCGCGCTGCGGGATCTCGAGATCCGGGGGGCGGGCAACCTGCTGGGGGCGGAGCAGTCGGGGCACGCTCACGCGGTGGGCTACGATCTGTACATGCGCTGGCTGAGCGAGACGGTGCGGGCGCTCCAGGGCGACGGCGCCACCGCCGAGCGGCCGCCGCCGGAGGTGATCCTGGACGGTCCCGCGCATCTCCCCGACCGGTTCGTGCCCGACGAGGACGCGAAGCTGCACGTCTATCGGCGGCTGGCGCAGGCCTCGGGACTGTGCGACATTGCCACGGTGCGCGAGGAGCTGCGCGACCGCTTCGGCCCGTTGCCGCCCGAGGCGGAACGTCTCCTCGTGCTGTCGGAGCTCCGCGCGCTCGGCGTCCGGCTCGGCCTGGAAACGGTGCTGATCCGGGAGGACGACGCGCGGCTCAAGTTTCGGGGGGACGCGGTCCCCCGGCTGATGCGGCTCACCGCCGCGCTGGATGAAGTACAGTTCGCGGCTGAGGTGCGGCAGACGGTGCCGCTCGCGCTGCGGTTGCGGCGGCTGGGAGGCGTGGCCATCGGTCCGGGACTGGTGCGGGCGTTGCGAACCGCCCTGGGTGACGAGGAGTCATGACACGCACACGGAACGACGCACGCCTCGTGCTGACGGTGCTCGCGGTTGTCACGCTCGCGGGGTGCAACCTGCGCGACGCGTTGAGCGGCACCGTGACGGTCGTCGCTCGGGCCGACGACCACCACCTCACCGTCGAGCGGCTGGCGGAAACGGTCGCCGCGGGGCGGGCGATCCCGACGGACCGCCCGGTCCTCACGCGATGGACGCACCGCTGGGTCGAGTACTCGCTCTTCGCTCAGCGGGTCGCCCGGGGCGACTCGTTGCTCGACTCGGCCACCGTCATCGATGTCATGTGGCCCGGCGTCTATCGCGCGCTGGTGGGGGAGCTGCACGACCGGCTGTTGGATGAGCGCCTCGACCTGGCGCGCGCGGTCGACAGCGCATACGTCGCCGGTGAGCTTCGCGTGATCCGCCACATCCTGATCCGCACCCAGCCCGAGATGACGCCGGCCCAGCGGCTCGCAGCGCAGCGCTCGGCGGAGGCCATTTGGGGCCGGCTCGTGAACGGCGGCCCGTGGGTCAGGGAGAACGAGCGCAACGAAGATCCCGGCGCCCGGCAGCGGGGCGGCAGCCTCGGCGTCATCCGCCGCGGACAGACCGTGCCCGAGTTCGAGTCCGTCGCCTTCGCGCTCCGCCCCGGTGAGATCTCCCAAGTGACGCAGACGCAGTTCGGCTTTCACGTCATTCAACGGCCGTTTCTGGAGAGCGTGCGCGACGACTTCGCGCAGGCGGTCGAGCGCACGCTGATCCAGCAGGTGGACTCGACGTACCTGGCGCAGCTCGAGACCGACTGGCGGATCCGGGTGAAGGGTGGGGCCCCGCCCGCGATGCGCGAGGCGGCCCTCGTGCCCGACCTCGCCGCCGGCTCGAGCAAGACCCTCGGGACCTATCGCGGCGGGTCCTTCACGGTCGCCGACTTCGTCCGCTGGCTGCAGACGCGGCCCCCGCGGGACCAGCAGCTCGTCCAGGTCGCGGACGACGAACAGCTCGATGACTTCCTGCGCTCCCTGATCCGCAACGAGGTGCTGCTCCGCGAGGCCCGCGCGGGGGGGATCCGGCTCCACGACTCCACGTACGCGGCGCTGAAGACGCAGCTCGCCGAGGTCGTCGGACAGCTGCGGCAGACCCTGGGGCTCGACTCGGTGCTGGCCGGCGTCACCGATCCCGCTCAGCGACTCGCGGCCGCCACGGACGCGGCGGATCGCTACATGGCGCGGCTCGCGACGAACCTGCAGGACGCGAAGGTGGTCGAGCCGTCGCTCGCCGCGCGACTCAAAGACGACGGGCGCTGGTCGGTGTCGTTCGCCGGCCTCGAACAGGCGCGGGAGCGCGCCCGTTCGCTCCGCGCGACGCAGGGCGCCGCGCCCGCGGTACCGGGAGGTCCCGGTGGTCCGTAGCGCCACGCTGCTCGCGGGCGTCATCGCCCTGACCGCCACCCCCGCGGCGGCGCAGGACAGCATCGGCCCTCCCGCGGCCCGCGATTCCGGCTTCGTTCTGGTCGACCGGATCGTGGCGGTCGTGGGGAGTACGCCGATTGCGCGGTCGCGCGTGGACGAGGAGTTGAATGTCCTGCGCGCCCAGCGGGGTGGCGACTTCCCGACCGACTCCGCAGCGCTCGCGCAGCTGCGTCGCGACCTCCTCGACCAGATCATCGATGACGAGCTGATCGTTCAGGCGGCGACTCGGGACACCAACGTCAAGGTCACGGAGCAGGACATCCAGATCGAGGTGGACCAGGCGATCCAGCAGGTGCGGCGCCAGTTCGCCTCCGAGAGCGACTACCAGCGCGAGCTGCGCCAAGCGGGGTTCGGCACGGCGGAGGAATACCGCCGCTGGCTGACAGATCAGAAACGCCGCGAGTTGCTTCGCGAGAGTCTGCTCCAGCGTCTCCGCCAGACGGGAAAGATCACGCCGCTTCCGCCCACGGAGTCGGAGATGCGGGCGTTCTACGAGGCTAATAAGGGCCGCCAGCCGCGGCGCCCGGCCACCGTGACCTTGCGCCAGATCACCATCCGGCCGGAACCGGACAGCGCGGCGCTGATGACCAGTTTCCGGCTCGCCGACAGTGTAACCCAGGCGCTGCGCCGAGGAGGCGACTTCGCCGCCGCGGCGCGCCGTTTCTCCGGAGATCCCGGATCGCGCGAACAGGGCGGGCTGATCGGCTGGGTGCGGCGAGGCCAGCTGGTGCCGGAGTTCGAGGCCGTGGCCTTCCGCATGCGTCCGGGCGTCGTGTCGCCGCCGATCCGGTCGCCGTTCGGCTTCCACGTGATCAAGGTGGATCGCGCGCAGCCGGCGGAGGTGCTGGTGCGGCACATCCTGTTCATTCCCGAGCTCACGCCGGACGACCTGGCGCGAGCCAGGGCGCGCGCGGAAGAGGTGGCCGAGATCCTGCGGACCGGCACCCGCTTCGACTCCCTGGTCCGGAACGTGCACGATCAGCGGGAAGCGTCGCTGCTCGAAGACGTCCCGCGCGACAGCCTGCCGGTCACGTACCGCGAGGCGCTGGCCGGAGCGCAGACCGGGGACGCGGTGGCGCCGGTCGAGCTGGCCTCGCAGCCGGGCCAGCCGCCGCGCTACGCGGCCATCCTGTTGATCGGGGAGCGCCCGCCCGGCGATCTCACCTACGAGGACCTGCGCGACAACATCCGCCGCGTGCTCACCGACCGCAATGCGATGGAGCGGTATCTCGAGCAGCTGCGCCGATCCACGTACGTCGACATCCGTCTCTGACCCATGCCCCCGCGCGTGGCCGTCACCCTGGGTGATCCCCGCGGCATCGGTCCCGAAGTGGTGGCGAAGACGCTCGCGGACCCGCCGGCGGAGGCCGAGTTCGTCGTCGTGGGACCCGCCGGACTCGTCGACGAGATGCCGGCGGCGGAGCGGATTCCGCTCGATGTGAAAGGTGAGAAGGGAAAGGTGAACAGCGGCCACGCGGCAGGGGCGTTGCACTTTTCACAGTTCACCTGTCTCTCGCCCGCCGAAGGAGGCCGCCTCGCGGCGGAGTCGGTCAAGACCGCCGTCCAGCTGGCGCTTCGAGGCGAGGTCGACGCCGTCGTGACCGCCCCGGTGGAGAAGCGGGCCCTGCACCTCGCGGGGTATCGCCACCCCGGGCTTACCGAGTGGCTCGCGGAGCTCTCGGGCGGGGTCGAGGTCGCGATGATGCTCACGGCCGGCCGCCTGCGGGTCGTGCTCGTCACCACGCACCTCCCGCTCCGCGAGGTGCCAGCCGCCGTGACGCTCGAGCGGGTGGTCGCGGTCGGGCGGATCGCCCGGCGGGCGCTCGAGCAGTGGTGGGGCCTCGCGGAGCCCACGCTGGCCGTCTGTGCCATGAACCCCCACGCCGGGGAGGGCGGGCTGTTCGGCGACGAGGACGAGCGCGTCCTGGCGCCGGCGGCCCGGGCGCTGGGCGCGGCCGGGCCGCTGCCGGCGGATACGGTGTTCGTACGCGCGCTTCGCGGCGAGTTCGACGCGGTGCTCGCCCCCTACCACGACGTGGGCATGACCGCCGTCAAGGTGGCCGGTTTCGGCAAGGGTGTGAACGTGACGCTGGGGTTGCCGTTCGTCCGGACGGCGCCGGATCACGGCACCGCGTTCGACATCGCCGGGAAAGGGGTCGCCGATCCCGGCTCGATGCGCGAGGCGGTGGCGTTGGCGGTGAGGCTGGCGGGAAAGAGGGCGGGAACGGCGGACAGACGGTAGGACGGACAGGCGGACGGCTCGTGCCGCGGACCGCCGTGATCTACCGTCCCGCCACTTTCGCGGGCGGCGTCGCGGTCATCTTGACCTTCCCGACGCGCCGCCCGTCCATCTCCGTCACGACGAACGTGGCGCCCTTGACGTGCACGCGGTCGCCGCGTCGGGGGAGCCGCCCCAGCTGTCCGAAGACGTAGCCGCCGATCGTCTGGTAGGCCTCGTCGCTGATCTTCAAGCTATAGCGCTTGTTCACGTCCTCGATGTCGGTGTCGCCGGGCAACATCACCCCGTCCGCGCTCACCTCGGGTGCCGGCGCCGTCGCATCGTACTCGTCGTAGATTTCGCCCACGATCTCCTCGAGAAGATCTTCCATCGTGACGATCCCGGCGGTCCCGCCGTACTCGTCCAGGACGACCGCCATCTGCAACTTGAGGCGTTTCATGTCGGTGAGCACGTCCTCCACCTCGCGCGTCCCCGGCACGAACAAGGGCGCGCGCATGATCGTGCTGAGGGGCGCGTCCGGCGTCGCCGCCAGGGCGGTCAGGATCTGCTTCACGTGCACGATGCCCACGACGTCGTCCAGCGACTCGCCGTAGACCGGGTAGCGCGACCGGCCGGCCTCGGCGACCCGAGAGACGACCTCGCCCACCGTCAGCGTCGCGGGTAAGGCGGCCACGTCGGTGCGCGGCGTCATGACGTCTCGGGCGTTCTTCTCGGTGAACTCGAACACCCCCTCGATCATGCGCACGTCCTGGGTCGCGAGCTGGCCCGCGCGCTGCGTCTGCCGGGCGAGCATCACGAGCTCCTCCGGCTGGTGCACCCGCTCGGCCTCGCTGGCCGGGCGCATGCCGAAAAGCCGGAGGAGCGCGTTGGCCGAGCCGTTCAGCACCCAGATGAACGGGTTGGTCGCCTCGGTGAAGGCGATGAGGGGGGCGGCGACCCAGCGGCTCGTGGCCTCCGGGTGCAGCAGCGCCACCGCCTTGGGCGCGAGCTCGCCCAGCACCACGTGGAGGAACGTGATGATCATGAACGCGATCGTGGAGGCCACGACGTGCGTCGCGACCACGTTGAGCGGCTCCGGCAGGCCGCGGAACAGGCCCTCGATGACGCGGGCGATGGTCGGCTCGCCGATCCACCCCAGCCCGATGCTCGCGACCGTGATGCCGAGCTGCGTGCCCGAGATGTAGCGGTCGAGCGATTGAATGGCCTTCTGCGCGAGTTTAGCTTTTCTGTCGCCCCTGCGCACCATGGCGTCGATACGGGTGCGGCGCGCCGCCACGAGGCTGAACTCGGCGGCGACGAAGAAAGCGTTCGCGGCTACAAGACCGAGGGCCGCGACCGCCCGCAGGAGCACCGATTGGAGGGAAATGTCTTCCATAGGGAAGTCACCGGGTAAGCTAAACGCTTGGATGGCCGCCGCCAAACACGGCCGGGCCGGACCGGCGCGTGCCTGAACGCGCGCCGCCCGCCGCCGCTCCCGAGCGCTCGTTGGAGTGCGCCCACCGCACGCCCGCGCTGGCGGGCCACGGGCGCCCCCTGCGATTCGTGCTCATCCTCACCGCCACGTTCATGGTCGTGGAGTTCGCCGGCGGCGTGATCGCCAACTCCCTGGCCCTCCTTGCCGACGCCGGCCACATGCTCACCGACGTCGCCGCGCTCGCGCTGGCGCTCTTCGCCGGGTGGATCGCCCAGCGGCCGGCGACACCCGAGAAGACCTACGGGTACCTCCGCCTCGAGATCCTCGCGGCGCTGGTCAACGGGGCGGCGCTGTTCGTGCTCGCGGGCCTCATCGTGTGGGACGCCGTGGGCCGCCTGGCCGCGCCGCCCGCGGTGGAGCCGCGCATCCTCTTCGGGGTCGCGAGCGCCGGCCTCGTGGTCAATCTCGTCGGCATGCGCCTGCTGCACGGCGGGCACCGGCAGTCGCTCAACGTGCGGGGGGCGTACCTCCACATCCTGAGCGACCTGCTGGGCTCGGTGGGCGCCATGACGGCCGGTGCGATCATCCTCCTCACCGGCTGGACGCTGGCCGATCCGTTGATCTCGGTCGCGATCGCGCTCCTCATCCTCGTGGGCGCGTGGCGGCTCCTCCGGGAGAGCGTGGACGTGTTGCTCGAGGCGACGCCGCAACACATCGCGCTGGGCGACGTCGAGCGGCACATCGCGTCCATCCCCGGCGTCGCCGACGTGCACGACCTCCATGTGTGGACCGTGACCAGCGGCGTCGTGGCGATGAGCGGGCACGCCGTGGTGGGCGACCCGGGGCAGAACCAGCGGGTGCTGGGTGCCGTGCAGCACCGCATGGCCGACCTGGGCATCCACCACGTGACGATGCAGATCGAGCGGGCTGGGGAGGGATGCCCGGACGGCGAGGACCGCGCGGCCGACCGGACCGATCCGTAGCCGCGTTGCCCCGCCGTTGGAGGGGAACGCTCCCCTCGACCGACGCCGTCCCCGGCAGACGGGCTCCCCATCTCGGACGCACGGAGCCGTGTGTGACGGCCGCCGCTTGCGTTCCGTACCGCCCCCGTCTATACTGGCCCACTTGAGCATGTCGCACCCAGGCGCGCGAATACTAACACATTGTAAATAAAGGGCTTAGAAGTTGCCCATCCGCAACATCGCGATCGTCGCGCACGTCGACCACGGCAAGACTACGCTCGTGGACAAGATGCTGCGCCAGGCCGGCGTCTTTCGCTCAAACCAGCAGGTCGAGGACCGGGTCATGGACTCGAACCCGTTGGAGCGGGAGCGCGGCATTACGATCCTGTCGAAGAACGCCTCGGTGCGCTGGGGCGCCGTGAAGATCAACCTGGTGGACACGCCGGGCCACGCTGATTTCGGTGGTGAGGTGGAGCGCGTGTTGCGCATGGTGGACGGCGTGCTGCTCCTGGTGGATGCCGCGGAGGGGCCGATGCCCCAGACCCGGTTCGTCACCCGGAAGGCGCTGGCGCTGGGGCTCCTGCCCGTGGTGGTGATCAACAAGATCGATCGGCCGGATGCGCGTCCCAAGGAGGTGCATGACGACGTCTTGGAGCTGCTGATGGATCTCGAGGCCGACGAGCGGCAGCTCGATGCGCCGTTCGTGTATGCATCGGCGCGGGATGGGGTGGCGTTTAATGAGGTCGGGGAGGGGTGGGGCGGCGATGCGACCGCCCGACCATCCGACCGTCCGACCGCCGAGGCGGGGTGGGGCGGCGGGGATCTGACGCCGTTGTTCGAAGCGATCGTGTCCCATATCCCGGAGCCCCGCGGCACGCCGGACGCCCCATTCCAGATGTTGGTCTCGACCCTCGACTTCTCGCCCTACATCGGGCGCTTGGCGATCGGGCGGATCGAGCGCGGCCGGCTACGGGTCGGCCAGTCGGTGGCGCTCCTGCCGTTGGGCGAGCCGGGCCCCGTCGCCGAGGACGAAGAGCAACCGGCGCGAGTGCTCAGATTGTATGCCTTCGAGGGGCTGGAGCGGGTCGAGGTGGAGGCGGCCGTGGCCGGTGACATCGTGGCGATCGCCGGGCTCGAGGGAGTGGAGATCGGCAAGACCTTGACCGATCCGGCGCGGCGCGAGCGGCTCCGCGGGATCGCGGTGGAGGCGCCCACGATCTCCGTGGACTTCATGGTGAACAACTCGCCCTTCGCGGGGCGCGCCGGGAAGTTCGTGACCACGCGGCAGGTGCGCGACCGGCTCTATCGGGAGCTGGAGCGCAACGTGGCGCTGCGCGTGGAGGACACCGCCCAGCCGGACGTGCTCACGGTGTCGGGCCGCGGGGAGCTCCACCTGGCGATCCTGATGGAGACGATGCGGCGCGAGAGCTATGAGTTTCAGGTGAGTCGGCCGCGCGTGATCACGCGGGAGGGGCCGGACGGCGAGCGGCTGGAACCGTACGAGGAGTTGGTGGTTGACGTACCGGAGGGGATGCTGGGGACGGTGATCGAGTCGCTGGGTCCCCGGCGCGCCGACATGCTCGACATGAAGAACACCGGGTTCGGGCGGGTGCGGATGCGCTTCCGGGTGCCCGCGCGCGGGCTGTTCGGGTACCGGTCCGAGTTCCTCACGGACACGCGCGGCGAGGGGATCTTGCATCATCGCTTCTTCGAGTACGGGCCGTGGGCCGGCCCGCTGGCGGGGCGGAGCCGAGGCGTGCTCGTGGCGGATCGCGAGGGGGCGGCCGTGGGGTACGCGCTGTTCAACCTGCAGGAGCGCGCGACGATGTTCGTGGCGCCCGGGGAGCCGGTGTACGAGGGGATGATCGTGGGGGAGCATGTCCGGCCGGGCGAGTTGGACGTGAACGTCACGAAAGAAAAGAAGCTGACGAACATGCGGACGACGGCGTCCGACGAGAACATTCAGCTCGAGCCACCGCGCCGGATCACGCTCGAGTTCGCGCTGGAGTACATCGAGGACGACGAGCTGATCGAGGTCACCCCGGAGGCCATTCGGCTCCGGAAGCGCGCGCTCGAGGCCATTGCGCGCAAGAAGGCTGCGCGTGCTCGGCGCGCGGCGAACGAGTCGTAGGACTCAACCGTAAGCTCGGGAGAGCGGGAGGAAGCGATGTGGCCCTGGCACACGTCGGTCGCGCCTGTGGTGGTGCTGGCGTTCGGCGACGACGACGAGGACGACTCCGACGGCGCGTACGACGACTTCGAGGAGGACGAGGAGTTGGACGACGACGACGATGAAGACGACGACGACTACGAGGAGTACGAGGAAGAGTTCGAAGAGGAGGAGGAGGAGGACGAGCCGCGTCGGGGTGGGAAACGGAAGTCGGATTGGGATTGAGTGAAGGCGGTGGCAGGCGGGGCAGAGGGGGGCAGCCTGGGCAGGCAATCGAGGCGCACCGCCCCGGCGCTGCCCTCTGCCCGTGAGGGAGTGGGGTGGAGGGGCGGGCGGCGATGACCTAGATTGCAGATCCTCGTCTCTGGGCGGGATGGGGCCTGTAGCTCAGGTGGTTAGAGCGCACGCCTGATAAGCGTGAGGTCGGTGGTTCAACTCCACCCAGGCCCATGAGGGCGAACAACAGCCCCGGCAGCCAGTTGGTTGGGTGCCGGGGCTTCGTCGTCTCGGCGAGGGAGTGTGGCGCGTGGGTCGAGGCGATGACCGCCGTCGTGTTGTTATCGTGTTCTTCACGTTCCCCAAGAGCGTCCCCTTGATTGCCTGCGACGAATGTGTTACGACCCATGCTCGAATCACATCGGAGAACCACGATGGAGCCTGCACGAAGACCCTCGACGGCGATCCATCGCCCGAGCCCAGCACGGGGGCGACTGCGAGTTCCATTCCATACCTGCTCTTTCGTACCGCTAACCCACTTCATTCTTACCTAAGGAGATCCGTCATGCGCCCCGTTAGGATAGGAATGCCGGTCGTGGCAGTTGCCGTGTTGCTAGCGTCAGCCTGCAGCGACGACACGCCGACCATGCCAACGCAGCCGCTTGCGCCCCCGCCGCTGGCTGCGCCCCCACCTCAAGACCCTGGCGTCATCAGTAGTCAGAGCGGTGACGCGCGAACGGACTTCCAGCTCGCCATCGAGAACGCGCTAGCGGAGCGCCGAGCCGCGGGGCTCCCGGCGCCGTCGTTGTCTTTCCAGTACGAGTCTGATGCGGGGGTCCCGCTTGCCACCCTGCAAGCACAAGGACTCGAGCCGGGCCAGGAAGTCACCATCGTCGCGACGACCGTCATACGCTACGACAACCCCCAACAAGCGCGGCAGAGCGAGTGGCCGGCCTTCGTGATCGAAGGCACCGTGCCTCCCGGCGTGGAGGGCTCCATCCAAGAAGGGGACTATACGCAGGCCGTGAAGGACGCCGTCGAGCGGGAAGCGCCCGGATTCTGGCAGACGCACACGTTCGGCCAGGAACCGAGAACCTACACGTACACCGAGACCATCACGTTTACCCATGTCGAGGACAACGCTTCCGGGGCGCTCCAGGGGGTAGCTGCGGTGAGCGCGACCGGAGAGGTCGTCAATGGGTTCAGCATCCCGGGGCCGGGGCTCGATTATACGCTCGACGAGACCCTGGAGATCGCGTCGGTGGATGTGGCCTCCATCCGATTCGGTTTCGCGATGGATTGGGCGTTCGGCGTCCGGCTTCCTATGGCGGTCAGCGTGACCGGGCCCAATTCCGTGCTCGAGGGCTCGAGCTTCGTCCCAACGAGCATCGCTCGCGGTCTCGACTGGACGGCCGCCGACTTCACGAACGCGGGCATCCTCCCCGGCGAGGGCAACGAGTTCCTCATGGAATTCGAATTCTTCCTCGGTATCAATGTGGAGGTCCTCGGGTTCACCGTCTTCTCGCTCGGTCCCGACGTAGACATCGACGAATCGAGTAGCTTTACCACACCCCTGGGACCCGGCCAGGTCTTCAACCTCCCAACGATCGACCTCCCGATCTTTAGCCGGAGCGCCGGCCCGGCCAGTTTCTCGATCGGGTTCGACGCGACGCCGCAGGCGGGCTCGGACCGGTTCACCGCCGACTGGCTGGCTGCCGGCGAGGCGTCCGGCAGCGGTGCCGTGGTCTATTCAACCTCGGGCGTTTCGAGGAACCTTGGCTCGGTGCTCGCCATCGATGGGCCCGGATCTGCCAATCTCAGGCTGGATGACTTCGAGTATGTCTTCACCCAGTTCCGGATCGCCCTGGGTCTGTTTGTGCAACTGGAAGTGGACGCGGGGATCTTCGGCGAGGAAACGTGGCGCTTTGGGATCCCCATCACCAGTTTCAATTTGAGTTCCATCGTGCCGGATCTGGCCGTGGGGCTCCACGCCGGCAGCAGCCCGACCACGGTCGGCACCGCCGTCACGATTGACAACGTCGCGCCGACCGCGGAGATCGACCTCTCGTCAACCACGCTGGTCAACGGCGTCCCCACGTTCCTGGTCGAGTCCGGCATACCCCACATGTTCACGGGGAGCTCTTTCGACCCGGGCCGCGACGACCTCACCGCGAGTTGGGACTTCGGCGACGGCGGCGGTGTTTCCACGGACTATCCGCTGGGTGCCCCCGTCGGACCCAACCAGATCGTGGACATGCAGGCCCACACGTTCGGCGACGCCTGCCTGCGCGAGACAACCTTCAACGCCGTGGATGACGACGGAGCGTTCGGCGAGGATCAGGTGACGGTCGTCAACACGCCCGTCGCAGGCAGCAACGCAGCGCGCCAGGAAGGGTACTGGCAACACCAGCTACGCCGTAATGGCAAGACCGATTTCGATGATGCGGCCCTGGAATGCCTACTCGCCATCGTCGGCCACATGAGCCCGGTCTTCAATGAGGTGCGTGACGCCTCCACGATCGAGCAGGCACACGACGTCATGTTCCTGAAGCAGAACCGTGGCTCCGAAAGGGAGCAGCTCGATCGGGAGTTGCTGGTCGTGTGGCTGAACTGGGCCAACGGCGTCTTTGGCTATACGGAGATGCTCGACATCGACCGCGATGGCGTCGTCGATGCGTCGTTCGTCGATTTGGTCACCGCTGCCGAAACGGTTCGCAGGGATGCCGGTGCCACCACGGCCCAGATCAAGGAGCAGACGCGCATCCTTCACCGTATTAACACCCTGGGTCCGCCCCGGGCGTAAGGCTTGACGACACCGCGACCGGACGGGCGCCGGCAAGGCAGTCCTCGTCCGTGTTTGAGGATGAGTGTTCACGAAAGCCCGATCGTCGAGTGCAGGAGCCTCGATGGTCGGGCTTTCGCTCGCCCGTTGAAGTCGCCGGCAACTTCCCGTCTTCGGCGGCGGGCTCCAGGGCGAGTTGCGCCGACGCTCGAGGCGCGCCGGGCTTCAGCAGACGCGTCCCTTCTATCCAGGGTTGAGGTGAAGAATGCGATCACCGTCGCCTTGTGGCGCGGTTTCGCGCGGTGACCGCGACGGATCGCACGGGTCAGCACCGACGGAGTCGCGCCGCGGCGATCGCGATGGGGCCGGCCAGTCAGGGGATCCGCTGGTCGAAGTGGCTGTCCCGCTGAGCCCGGGTGATGCCGTTGTTCTGGTAATACGGCATCAATTGCGGGAAGGAAACGGTCAACCTGGGGGCGCCGCCGGCCAGCCGACACGGGGGCTCGGCGTCACCCCCCCGGCGCCACGCCGGTCATCGCCCCGAGAGCCGTTCGGTGGGGCGCCGCCCCGCCCAGGCGCTCAGCGCCGCCAGGCGTCGAGCACGTCCAGGCCGGCGCGGCTCGTGAGGCGCACGGGACCACTCCCGTCCGCGGCCATCACGTAGATCTCATCATCGCCGTGGCGATCGCTGGTGAACCCCAGGCGCTGCCCGTCCGGCGACCACATCGGAAACCGATCCCGCGCGGGATCGTGCGTGAGCTGGATCTCGTTGGTCCCGTCGGCATTCACGACGTAGATGTCGGCATTGCCGTCGCGATAAGCATGGAACGCGATCCAGGTGCCGTCCGGCGACCACGCCACCCGGTTCCCTTCGGAGGCGGCATTGTGCGTCAGCCGGACGACGTCCGTCCCGTCCGCTTGCATGACGTAGAGCTCGCGGTTGCCGTCGCGTCCCGACGCGAACGCGATCCGCGACCCGTCGGGCGACCAGGCGCCGCCGAGGTCGTCCCCGGGGTTCCAGGTCAGGCGGGTCGGGTTGGTGCCGTCCACCCGCATGACGTACAGCTCGAAATTCCCGTCCCGGTTCGACGTGAACAGGATCTGCGAGCCGTCGGGGGACCATCGGGGGAACCCGTCGGCCGCGCCATTATGGGTCAGCTGCTGTAGGCCGCGGCCGTTCACGAGCATGACGAAGATCTCGTAGTCCCCGTCCCGCGTCGACATGAACGCGATGCGAAAGCCATCGGGGGACCAGTCGGCGCTCTGGTCGACGGCGGTGTCGCTGGTCAGGCGCCTGGGAGCGCTGCCGTTGGCCTCCATGATGTAGATGTCGTAATTCCCGTTCCGCCCCGAGGTGAACGCGATGGGGCCACCGGCCACTTCCCACGGCTGCGCCGGCCCGGGGACCCCGTCGGCGCTGCACGAGCTGATGGCAAGGAACGCCCAAGAAACGGGGACCAGGCCCCTCGTGAGCTGCTGCACGATGCCACCTCCCCGGGGCGGACCTGACAGCCCTCGTGCGCATGGTCGGCTGTCGTGGACGCGACCGATCGGCTTCGCGCACGACGGCTTCGCGGTGACGAAGCCCTCTCATGCTGCTGAGTCAAGATATTGTCGGGTCGCGCTCTTCGGCCAGTCAGACGGCGAAGCCGGCTACGGGCCGCGCGCGGGAGAGCCCCGACCGCCCTACCGATGCTCCGGGTTCTCGAAGTCGAACCGGCACCCGCATCCCACAGCGAGCGCTGGTTGCCGTGCGCCGGGGCCCCGCCGGCGTCCTTCACCACACGCCAGGTGGAGCAGGTTCCGCGTCATGAACGTGGTGTCGCGGTTGGTGAAATCGTTCGCGGGGCCCGCCGGAGCCCGCGTCGAGATAGGACGGGCCGGGGCCGGGCCTCGCCGATCTACCCGGCGTCCGCGTGCGGCGGGATCGGGCGCCGACGTGCCAGAAGCGCGAGTTTCAACCGAAATCTCCGCTTCGGTGCTATCTTTCCTATCTCGTGCCAACGATACGGAGGGCGACCCATGGCCAGACCCGGACCTGCGACCCAAGCGAAACGCCGGCGCGAACGCGCCAAGCAGGAGAAACGCCAGGCCAAGGCCGAACGCCGTGCCCTGCGCAAGGAGCAGAAGGAGCAGCAGGCGCAGAACGCGGCGCGGCCCGTTGACCCGGGGGAAGACCCCGACCTCATCGGCATCGTCCCAGGACCCCACAACCGACCGCCTGGCGCGTCGCTGTAAGCCGAGCGACCACGCCACTTCCCGGCGTCGGGGGCGGGGTCGCGGACCGGCGAGCGCGCGATCGCGGCGCGCCCGGTGGGAATCGCGTTCCCGTCCTACCTCTGTGTCGGCAGGCTGAAACGATATACCGCCCAAGATCGCGATCACTCGGCCCTTGCGCTGACGATCGGGTCTTTGTCCAGGTCGGACACCCCGAAGTTGTAACGGTCCTCGAGCGTCACGGCCGCCCCGCCCGTGTGAAAGCGCGGTGCGTCTTGCATGAGCTCCGGCGGATTCCTTCGGCGCACCGGTCCCGTTCTGGTGCGCCGGCTCCGGTTATCGATGCTCCGGATTCTCGAAGTCGAACCGGCAGCCCGCGTCCCACAGCGAGCGCTGGTTGCCGTGCGCCGGGATCCCGCCCACGTCCGTGAGCAGGCGCGCCAGGTGGAGCAGGTTCCACGTCATGAACGTGGTGTTGCGGTTGGTGAAGTCGTTCTCGGGCCCGCCGGAGCCCTCGTCGAGGTAGGACGGGCCGGGGCCGGCCTCGCCGATCCACCCGGCATCCGCCTGCGGTGGGATCGTGTAGCCGATATGCTGGAGCGCGTAGAGGATGCTCATCGAGCAGTGCTTGACCCCGTCCTCGTTCCCCGTGATGAGACACCCCGCCACGCGGCCGTAGTAGGCGTACTGCCCGGCGTCGTTCAGCTGGCTGGACATCGCATAGAGCCGCTCGACGACCTTGGTGCATTCGGAGGACTTCTCCCCCAGCCAGATGGGTGAGCCCAGCACCAGGATGTTCGCGGTCTCGACCTTGCCGAACAGCGTGGGCCACTCGTCGGTGGCGAAGCCGTGCTCGGTCATGTCGCCGTACACGCCCGGGGCGATGTCATGATCCACCGCGCGGAGATACTCCACCGCGACATCGTTCTTCTCCATGATCTCCATGGAGATCTTCATGAGCCCCTCGGTGTGGGATCGCTGCGGCGTGGGCTTCAGCGTGCAGTTGATGAACAGTGCCTTGAGGTCGGAGAAGTCCCACGTGCTGTCGTTACACAGCGTGGTCTGTCGCTTGCTCAGTGTCATGCCTGCCTCATCGCTCCATGAGGGTGTAAAGAAAACGTGCGCCCCCGTGCAACCGCGCGTCCGCGTCGGGGGTTCCCGACCCGGACGCGCGGTCCGACGGGGGCGCCGGAGGGCCGTGCTACGGCTTCGGTCGCGCCCGGTACTTCTCGTACAGCTCGAGGTGCCTGTCGCGCACGCCGACGTCCCGGCCCTTGATGATCACGTTCGTGACCTGTGTGCGGATCTCCAGCGGGTCGCCGTCCGCCACGAAGAGGTTGGCGAGCTTGCCCACCTCGATCGTGCCCAGCCGGTCGGCGACGCCCAGGATCTGCGCCGGGTAGAGCGTGACGGCCTTGAGCGCTTCCTCCGCGGGGAGCCCGTACGGCACGGCGGTGCCGGCCTCGTACGGGAGAGTGCGGCTCGCCGAGGCGTTGAACGTCGAGATGGCGAACGTGACGCCCGCGGCATGCAGCATCCCGGGCTGAGCGTACTGCTCGTCGTAGGGCTCGTCCTCCCCGGACGGGAGCTGTTGCGACGCTCCCAAGATGACGGGGATCTTCTTTTCGGCGAGCAGCTCCCGCACCTTCCGAGCCTCGCGCCCGCCGAGGATCACGATCTTCACCTGCTGCGAGTCCGCGAACGCGACGGCTTCCTTGATCTCGCGATCGGTGTTGGCCATGACGAGGAACGGCAGCGCGCCCTGCGTGACGCGCGCCAGGGCCTCGAGCTTGAGATCGCGTTTGACGTTCTCTCCCGCGGCGGTCGCGCGCTGATAGCGCCGTGCCGCCTCGAGCCAGGCCGCCAACGAGTCCCGCCGCTCCTCGTATTGCTGTTTGGCCTCGCGGTACGAGCGCTCGCGCATCGAGAACGTCGAGACGTCGAACTCACGGGTCTGGATGCTCGGCCAGTCGACGATCATCCCGACCGACGGCGCGATCAGCATCTCCTCGATGGTCCAGCCGTCCAGATCGATGAGCGAGGCCTGGCCGCCGATGCCGCCGCTCCGCGCGTTGGGCGCCGCGGCGGCGTGCGTGATGCCGTTGGCGCGCGCCACCGGGATGTGCTCGCTCGCCGGATGGACGGCGGTGGCGCCCAGCAGGTGGGGGTTGAAGGTCCCCAGCTCGAGATAGTCGTTGGTGACGGTGACCTGCCCGATCTCGGTGAGCCCGAGCCGTGTGATCGCGTCGAACAGGCCGGGGTAGACGTGCTTGCCGGTGGCATCGATCACGCGCGCGCCGGCCGGCACGCTCACGTCGGCGCCCACCGCCGCGATCTTGCCGTCCTGCACGATAACCGTGCCGTTCGCGATCGGTGGGCCGGCGAGCGTGTGCACCGTGCCGCCCCGGATGGCGAGGACCGACCCGCCCCCCTGCGCGGCGAGCGGGGCGACGGGCAGCGCGGCGAGCGCCACGACGGTCGAGATGATTCGTGTGGGTCGCATGGTTACCTCCCCGCGCCGGTGTCGGTGGTGACCCGGGGCGTCGGGGCCTCGCTCTTCGACTTGTCGAGCAGCGCTTGCTTCTCGGACGCGAGCTGTTGCCGCAGCTCGCGGTCGTGATCGCGGTCGAAGTAGAGCCGGCCGTCGACGAACGTCTGCTCCACCACGGCCATGATGCTGAGGGGGTGCCCGGCGTAGATCACGAGATCGGCATCCTTCCCGACCTCGATGGACCCGACGCGGTCGGCGACGCCGAGTTGCCGGGCGGGGTTGAGCGTCACCAGCTTGAGCGCCTCGGTCTCGGACAGGCCACCCCACTTCATGGCCTTGGCGGCCTCCTGGTTCAGGTGCCGCATCTCCTCCCCGCTGTCGGAATTGATCGACGCGACCACGCCGCGTTCCGTCATCAGCGCGGCGTTGTAGGGAATCGCGTCGTACGCCTCGACCTTGTAAGCCCACCAGTCGGAGAACGTGGACGCGCCCGCGCCGTGCGCCGCGATCTCGTCGGCGACCTTGTAGCCCTCGAGCACGTGCTGGAAGGTGGCGATCCGGAATCCGAACTCGTCGGCGAGGCGGATGAGCTGCAGAATCTCGTCTCCCCGGTACGAGTGGGCGTGCACCAGGCGCTTGCCCTCCAGGATCTCCGCCAGCGACTCGAGCTTGAGGTCGCGGCGCGGCGCGACGGCCGTCCGCTTCGCCCGGTCGGACAGCGCGTTGTATGCCCGCCACTCGCGCTGGTACTGCTGCGCGTCGATGAAGGCCTGCCGGATCACGTCCTGCACGCCCATCCGGGTCGCCGGGTAGCGGTCCGGATTGCGGTCGCGCTTGGTGTTTTCGCCGAGCGCGAACTTGATTCCGGGAGGCGCGCCGTCGAAGACGAGCCCTTTCGCGTCGGCGCCCCATCGCAGCTTGAGCACGGCGTTCTTGCCGCCGATGGGGTTGGCGCTGCCGTGCAGCACGTTGATGGTGGTCACACCGCCGGCCAGGGCGCGGTAGATCCCGATGTCGTCCGGATCGATCACGTCGGGAATCCCCACCATGGCGGAGACCGAGATGCTCCCCTCGTTGACCGCGTCCGTCGCGATGTGGGAGTGCGCATCGATGATGCCGGGCATGACGTACTTCCCGGCGGCGTCGATCACGGTCGCGTCGCGGGGCGCGCTCACGTCGGCGCCGACCGCGGCGATCTTCCCGTTCCGAATCAGGATCGCGCCGTTCTCGATCGTACCGTTGGCGACCGTCAGGATCGTGGCGTTGCGGATGAGCGTCGCGCGCTCCGTCCCGATGGGGCCGCGATCCGGAGTCATCGGTGTGGGCGGCTGCACGGCGGCGGCGGTCGTGGCCGCCCGCGCGGAGTCGGCACCGGCGCGGGCCGCCCGGCCCTCGCGGCGCGCCGCGTCGAACTTCCGGCCGTCCACGAACACCATCTTCACCGTGGTCTTCTCGCCGAACAGGTCGCCGTCGGTGACGACGAGGTTGGCGATCTTGCCCACCTCGAGGCTGCCGAGCCGATCGGCCACGCCGTAGATCCGCGCGGGGGCGAGCGTCATGGCCCGCACCGCGACGTCCGCCGGGAGGCCGAGGGCGATGGCCTTGCGCACGTTGACGAACACCTTCGCGGGGTCGGCGTCCCCCGAGTAGAAGGCGAACGCGACGCCCGCCTTCTCGAGCTCGGCCGGCGTCGTCGGCGCCCGGTCGCGGAAGCGCAAGGTCGAGAGCGGAGGCTCGGCGTCGGGGTCACCGTCGCTGGGCCGCTCCGGCCAATCGACGTTCACCAGCACGGGCACGCCGCGTTGGGCGAGGAGTGGCGCCGTGCGGTACGCCTCCTGCGCGCCGTAGATGACCGGTGCGGTGTTCGTCTCCGCCGCGATGTCGAGCGCGCGGCGAATCTCCTTGTCCAGGTTGCCCGGGTAGAGCACCGGCCGGCGCGCCGTGAGCGTCAGTCGCAACGGCTCGAGCGCGCGGTCGTAGGCCGGCCGCTCCATCCCCGTGGGCCCCGCGGCGTAACGCGTCCATGCCCGGTCGTAGTACGCGGCGTCGAAGAACACCTGTTTCACGTAGGCGATCGCGCCCATGAGCGAGTTGGGGTACCCCGGGAATCCGGGGCCGGACTGGAAGTTCACCCGCACCGCCACCGGGGTCGCGACCACCATGTCGTTGGGCCGGTCGCCGGCGAGGTTGATCACCGACGCCTGCCCGGGGAAGAACCCGCGCTCCGGCGCGGCGACCACCGTCGTGAATCCGGCGTTGCGCCACGTGGCGACGGCGTCGTCGCCCGCGTTCAACTGGTCGGCCGCGCTCACCCACGTGAACGTCCCGGGTCGATCCTCGGGACCGCGCGAGTACGATTCATCATCGCCGGCGCCGCCGCGCGCTCCGCCTCCCCGCGCGCGGCCTTCCGGCTGCTTGAGCGACTGGGGAAGCGCCACGGTGGAGAGCGCGTCCACGAGGCCCGGATAGACGGTGAGGCCCGCGCCGTCGATCACCCAGGCGCCGGGCGGCACGGCCACGTTCGGCCCCACCGCGGTGATCAGCCCGTCGTTCATCACGATCGTGCCGCGCTCCAGCGTACGGCCGGAGACGGTAACGATGCGGGCGTTGACGATGGCGAGATGGGGCGGCGGCGACGGCGCCTGCGCCGCCGCCGGCGCGGCCAGCGTCATGGTCGCCGCGGCGAGCAGGATCGGCGAGCGGCACCCCGCCCGTCGTGCGCACGAGCGTCGTGACATGGTACGTTCCTCGTCGTTAAAGGTGGGGCCGGTAGAATATCGTTCGGGACGCGCCGGGGCTAGGCGCGGGTGGTTTTCCCATTGGCCGCGTCCGGCTCACTCCCGGTACGACACCGCGCTCAAGGGGACCAGCTTCTCCCAGCGGTGGTGCGACTCGATCACCCGCCAGGTGCCGGAACGGGATCGGGTCACGAGCGAGTGCGTGATCGCGCCGTCCCGGGTGTAGGCGACGCCCCGCAGGAAGTCGCCCTGCGTGACGCCGGTGGCGGCGAAGAACACGTCCTCGCCGGTCACCAGGTCGCGATGGGTGAGCGTGCGGTCGAGGTCGAGCCCCTCGCGCTCGACACGGGCGCGCTCCTCCTCGGACTGGGGCGCCAGCCGTCCCTGCAGCTCGCCGTTCAGCCCGTGCATGGCGCAGGCGGTGATCACGCCCTCGGGCGTCCCGCCGATGCCCATCACGACGTCGATGCCGGTGCCGGGCAGACACGTCATGAGCGCCGGCGCCACGTCGCCGTCGCTGATCAGCCGGACCCGCGCCCCCGCGCGCCGGATCGCCGCGATCTTGTCGGCGTTGCGCCGCCGGTCGAGGAGCACGACGGTCAGTTCCTCGACGCGCATCCCCTTGGCGTCGGCCACGACGGCAAGCGTCTCGTCCACCGGGTGGTCGAGCGCCACCCGGCCTGCCGCCTCCGGTCCGGTGACGAGCTTGTCCATGTAGAACGATGCGCCGCACCGCCACATCCCGCCGGACGGCGCGAGCCCCACGATGGCGATCGCGTTGGGGAGACCCTTCGCCAACAGGTTGGTACCCTCGACGGGGTCCACCGCGACGTCCACCGTCGGCCCCGCCCCAGCGCCGACCTTCTCGCCGGTGTACAGCATCGGCGCCCGGTCTTTCTCCCCCTCGCCGATCACGATCACGCCGTTCATGTCCACCCGGCTCAGGAGCAGCCGCATCGCGTCCACGGCCGCCTGGTCCCCGGCGTGCTTGTCGCCGCGTCCCACCCAGCGCGCCGCGGCCAGGGCGGCGGCCTCGGTCGCCCGGACCAGCTCGAGGCCGATGTTGCGATCCGGGGGCGTTCCCATGGGCGGTCGGGTCGGGTGAGGGAGCCCGGTGCTACGTCCCGTCCGTGGGGTTTCCCAGGTCCATCACGATCTTCCACCGGCCGGCGCGATCTTTCTTCCAGATCGTGACGTAGAGGCCGCGCTGTTCGGCCGGCGTGCCTTCCGGCCCGGGCCCGCGGTAGACGTAGCTCCCCACGGTGTAGCCGAGGTCGCCGCCCGCCGACGCGTCGGCGCGGATCGGCTCCCAGGTGAGGCTCGCCTTCCCGTCGGCCAGGGTCGCGGCGATCGCCTGATGAATCGTGTGCGCGCCGCGGATCTCGCCTTCACCGGCACGGATCATGGCCCCGTCGTCGGCGAAGTACTCGGGCCATGCGTCGGCACCGCGCTCCTGCGTGGCGCGATTGAACGCACGGTCCCGCTCCATCAATTCGGTGCGGAGCGTGGCGGGATCGGAGGCGGACACCATACAGGCCGCGCCGGCCGCGATCGCAAGGATGGCGCACACCGCTCGAGGTCGCATGAGGTCTCCTGGCTGAAGCGTTCGGTCTCAAGATGGCGGCGGCGGCGGGGGTTCGCGAGACCGGCGAGGGGGCGTTCGCCCGCGCTTGACGCCGGCCGGGCGCCCGCTAGGTTTCTGCTTGGGACGCGGAGCGCAGAGGCTCTTCATTGACCAGCAGAGGCAAACGAGGGTGTTGCGGCCTCTGTTGACGTCACGCCCCGACCCGGGACGGGGACGACCGAAACCGAGGCGGACACCGCAGCCGTGTGGTGTCGGGATTCAATAAGACTCTTCGCTCCGCCGACCTGAGGGCGCGCCGTCATTTCGGCGCGCCCTTGGCTTTGGCGCCCTAGTCCTCCGGTGGCCCCGACGCCCCCGCCAACTGGTCCGCCCGCACCTTGCTCGCGTCGAACCGTTGAGCGGCGGCCAGCATCCTGTCGAGCGTTTCGTCGAACTCCCCCGTGGCGCCGCGCTTGAAACGTAGCGGGTTGATCCGCGCCACCACGAAGACCTTGAGGTACGGGCTCTGGAACCCGTGCTCCTTGAGCTGCGCCACCGCCGCGTTCACGGTCTCGTCCAGCTCGAGCACACGGGTGGCGCGCGCGCCGCGGGTCTCGAGCGCGGCGGGCAGCTTGGCCGCGAGGAAGGCGTCCACGCGCTTGATCACCGAGTGGTAAGCGCCGCCCGAGAAGCGGCCCTTCTGCTGGTAACACAGCCCCAGCGTGAGGAGGGCCGGCTCCTCGAACTCGGTCGCGAAATCCTTCTCGGGGCGCGCGTCCAGCTCCGCCAGCGCCTGCGCCAGACGGATCACCTCCAGGGCGCGCTCCCGGAGGTTGTGCGCCTTCTCGGTGTTGAGCGCCAGGATGCGATAGGCCACCTCGCGTTCGGGCACGACGAGCGCCACGATGGACTTGCTCCCGAGCCGCTTGAGCGCCCCGAGGCGGTGGTGCCCGTTCGGGACCCAGTACTGCCCCTCGTCGGTCCGCACGGCGATCACGGGGTCGAGATAGCGATCCAGCTTGTCGATCGCGTCGGCGAGGCGGGCCACGTGGGCGTCGGAGAGGTCGCGCTGGAACGGGGTGGGCTCGACCCGGTCGATCGGGAGCCCCGCGAGCACCTGCCACTTGCCGCCCAGCGGGTCCTTGTAGGTCCCGAGCACGGTGCCGCCGTCGGCGGCGATCGCCTCGGTCAGTTGCTCGACGGCGGCGGGTGCTGTGCCCGAGGCCACCTGGGCCGCGGTGAGCCCGCGGGACTTGGGCTCGGCCGCTTTCTTCTTGCGGGTGCGCTTGGCACCCGGTTTGGCCGCCTTCTTCTTGCCGCCGCTCCCGGCCTTCGGCATCGCCCCTCCAGATCCTGGATTCCTTGGTTCTGCGGAAAGGTAACGCCGGTTCCGGCCAGGCTCAGACGAGGCCTTTGGACTGGGCGTAGAGCACGAGCTGCACCCGGTTCTCGACCTTGAGCTTCTGGTACACGTTGTGCAGGTGGATCTTGACCGTGCCCTCGGTGATCGAGAGCTGCTGGGCCATCTGCCTGTTGCGGAGCCCGCCGGCCACCATGCGCACGAGCTCGATCTCCCGCGGCGTCAGGTGGGCCCCCACCTCGCGCATGGCCGCTTCGCGCCGCAGAAGGGTCTCGAGCGCGCCGGTGACGGAGCTCTTCTCCACCCACGTCTCGCCCGCGTGGACCTTGCGGACGCACTGGATCAGGAGCCGCGGGGCCAGCTCCTTCAGCACCATGCCGCGCACCCCCAGCCGGAGGGCTTCGAGGGCATCGGTGCGGTCGATCGCTCCCGCGAGCAGGATCACCCGCGTCGGCAGCTTTTCCTCGTGGAGTGAGCGGACCACGGCCATGCCGTCCAGCTTCGGCATCCGGAGGTCGACGATGAGCACGTCCGGGCGGTGGCGGCGCACCGCGTGCAGGGCTTCGTCGCCGTTCTGGCATCGCGCCACGATCTGGAAATCAGGCTCGAGCCGGAACAGGCTCTCGAGGCCGTCCATCACGATCGGGTGATCGTCGGCCAGGACGACGCGGATCGTCACGTCAGGCTTCCGTCCCGGCCAAGGGAAGGTGGATATCGAGCCGGGCACCCGCGTCGCTCGAGTCGATGTCGAGGCTCCCGCCCAGGGTAGCCACGCGGCCGCGCAACGTCGCCGGCCCGATCTCGAGGCCGGTGAGGGTCGCATGATCGTAGCGGCCGCGGAACGGGAACCCCCGGCCGTTGTCCACCACCACCACGTGCAGCTCTCCGTTGCGGCGCGTGATCGTCACGCGGGCTTCGGACGCGGCAGCGTGTCGCGCGACGTTGACGAGGGCTTCCTGCACGATGCGATAGGTCTCGTAGGCGACGGCCGACGGTACGTCGCCCACCGGCGCGTCGAGCAGCAGCCGCACGCGGAGGCCCCAGACACCGCTCAGGCGCTGCACCAGCTCCTCCAGTGATGTCCGCAGGTCGATCCGGTCGGGTGTGACCCCCAAGGGTGACGGTCCCAGCTCGCGCACCAGCGCGCGCAGATCGCGCTGCTCGGCGGCGACGAGGCGACGGACCTCCTCTAGGCGGTCGCGCGCCAGCCGGAGATCGCGGTCCCAGAGCCGGTCGACCGTCTCGAGCTTGAGCGCGGCCCCGGTCAGCGACTGCAGTACGCCGTCGTGCAGGTCGCGGGAGAGTCGCACTCGGGCCTCCGTTGCCGCGGCCTGGCGGACTCGCCGCGACAGGAGGAAATGGTCCATCGCGTCCGCAGCCTGCCGCGCGACTACCAGTCCCAGCGTCAGATCGTCGGCGGTCTGGTTCGTCCGGTCGAGTGCGAAGAGGTGGGCGTCCACGCATTCGCCTTGCACGGGGACGTACAAGACCGAACCGATCGCGAAGCGGGACGTAAGCCCTTCGTGGATCGACGCACCCGACCACGGTCGCGGTCCACCGGCCGAGGCGACGAGCACCGCGGGAGTCGATGCGCCGAGGTCATCGCATAGAAACGGCGCCCGCCCCGGCGGCGCCGGCACCACCGGATCGTAGGTACCGGGCGGCTCCCGGTGGCCCTCGAGGACCCCGCCCGACCACACGGCAAGCCGCTGCCAGGGCTCGTCCTGGTCCTCCCACACGATGAGCATCCGGGGCGCGTCGAGCGTGGCGGCGGCGTTTTCCAGGACGTTCCGGACCACGTCGGTCATGTCTTGCGGCACGGTACGGGGCCACGCGGCGAGCTTCGCCACCTCACCGCGCCAGCGCCGCTCGTAGGCGCCGAGGTTGCCAAGCAGGACCGCGATCACGGTGAGGTAGACGCTCCGGATGATGAAGCGGTTGAGCTCGAAAGCGGGATCCCGCGCCACGCGCGACGTGTAGAGGCCCAGGCCGTTGAACGCCACGAGGATAACGGCCGCCGTCCACACGACGCCGCGCCACCCCCATCGCAGCGTGGCCGCCACCAGGGAGAACGTGAAATACACGAAGAAGGGGCTGGTGGGCCCCTCCGTCAGGTACATGAAGACCAGGAACAACCCCAACTCGGTGCAATGCGTGACGAGGTGTAGCCGGCGGAGCGGGGACGGCGACCACCACACGACGATGGCCAACGCGACCGCCGCCGCCGTGTACAGGCTGAGCAGCAGGTAGGTGGCCGTGATGTTGTGTGCGGGGGTCGCGGGGTCCAGCCAGATCGCGAGGAGCGAGAACTGCGCAAGCACGACACGGCCAACCGCGATCGTACGCTCCGCGCGGATGCGCGGCGCATAGGTGGGGTGGATGAATCGGGCGGTGGGCATCGCGGGCGCCGTCCTACTCCCCCGCGCTACCCGCGATCCCGACTGCCGTGACCATGCGCAGCAGGTGGCACAGGGCGACGCCACTTGCGCGCCAGTCGTCGCAGGTTGGGCAAGAGGAGGGAGCCAAAATACCGCCCCGAAGGGAGCGGCGGAAGGTCAAGATGGCAGCTAGGGAGTGTACCCTCCGTCACAGTCCGGGGGGTGGGGGGCCGGATATCCTGGACCACCGGGGGCGGTGCCGCTCCCGGCCTCTATCGAACGGTAGACGGTACTCGAACCGAGATGATATGGCGCTGGTTGCGGCACTGCCCCTAGAGTGCGTCCTGTGACGCCGATCAACGGGCCCCACGTCCGCCGGGCACGGCGCTACGCGCTCGAGCTCCGCGTCGAATTGCCGCACGGCACGGGGGTTACCCGCGACGTGAGCGCGATCGGCGTGTTTTTCTTCACGGACCGGCCCTACATCGTCGGTACGGCCATCGACTTCACCATCGTGTTCGAGGAAGCGAATCCCGACGCCCCCATGAAGGTACGGTGCCGGGGGCAGGTCGTGCGGGTGGAGCCCTCGGACGAGCGGGTTGGGGTGGCCGCCACGATCGGTTCCTACAACCTGGCCACCGCGGGGAGCGCGCACTCCCACAACTGAGCGAGCGCGGCGGCGCCGGCGGTCGGTCGCCAGCGGTCCACGGGTCTCGGGGGTTCTCCGGGACCCGTTTTCTGTTTCCTTGGGGTCGGGCGGCCACCTATGACTGCAAAGCGCTGCCCGTGGACGTGCAAAACTGTTCGCGTGAGGGCTCCTCTTTCGGAACCAACAAGACGTCGCCGCTCCCCTACTCAACGAAGGTTATAGGAAAATCCACCCTGCCGTAAATGGTGCGCGGGTCGGGGCGGCCCTAACATGCGTTCTGCGATTCGGGGCCGACGCTGCGTCGGTGCGAGCGCCGGCCGGAATCGCGCGATCGTTGGCATCCGCTGACTAAGGCACCCCGGGTGTGAGCCCGGTCCGCAACGCCCCAGGATCTCGATCGGAGAAAGCCGGGCTGCCGCAGGAGCACACGACGGTCTGCACGCAGGCGACAGGCACACATCAACACTTTCTGGAGGTCGTCGTGAAACGCGCACTAGTGTTCCCCCTCGTCCTAGCCGCCCTGCTCGGGGCATGTAAGGACGATCCCAGCTCGGCCATCAACGGGCCGCTGCTCAATCACAACCCGAACCACAACCCCGGCGGCGGTCAGGCCGGCACCACGCTCAGCGCCGTGAAGACGGCGGAGGGGTTCTTCGAACGCACCATCACGTATGATTGGGACATCGCCAAGTCGGTCGACCCGGCCGAGATCGAGATCAAGCCGGGAGAGAGTGGTGTGGTGACGTATTGGATCAGCGCCACCCGGACGCAAGTGTCGCTCGTCGACAAGATCGGCGTCCGCGGCGACGTCTGCGTCACCAATGGCGGAGAACGGGCGACTGAGGGCCTGATGATCGTGGATCAGGTCGAGTTCAAGACCGGCGCCGGGCAGTTCCAGGACCTGGCCGGGGCGTCGCAGACCATCACGCCGGACGAGCTTGGCGCCGGCGAGTCCGCGTGCTACCCGTACGAGATCGAGTTCACGCCCGTCGCTGGAGCGACGTACCGAAACACCTCGCTGGTGACCATCACCAACCACTCGGGCAGCCTCGGCACCCCCAAAGGCCCTGAGCCCAAGGCCGACTTCAGCCTCCCAGCCTCCCCGACGATCGTCGAGATCGACGCCGCGGCGGACGTTGCGGACGCGCAGATCTGCCCGACCGGCTTCGTGTGCACCGGCATCGGGTCCTTCCACTTCGAGGACTCGGCCGAAGAGCACATCGAGGTGACCGTCGCCAATGTGTCGGCGCCGTGCGCCGAGAGCTTCGAGCTGAACAACACGGTGACCCTCACCGAGATCGAGAGCGGTCAGGCGCGGACCGCCTCGGCGACGGTGACGATCACCACGGGGATCTGCCCGGTCGAAGTGGACGAGGGCTGCTCCCCCGGCTTCTGGAAGAACCACACGAACGCGTGGGACCCCTCCGGGTTCTCGCCGGGCCAGACGGTGGCCAGCGCCGGGTTCGTCCTACCGGCCACGTTCGGTGACGGCTCCAGCGGCTCGAGCCTTGCCAATGCGTCGCTACTCCAGGCCCTGAGCTTCCAGGGCGGGAAGACGCTGAACGGCGCGGCGCAGATTCTGCTTCGGGCAAGCGTGGCGGCGCTCCTCAACGCCGCACACCCGGACGTGAACTACCCGCGGAACGCGGCCGCCATCCTCTCGGATGTGAACGCGGCCATCGACAGCAACCACCGCCAGACGATGTTGAACCTGGCGGCGGCGCTCGATGCGGATAACAACCTCGGGTGCCCCCTGGGCGGCTGACGGCTGAGGGCCGGCCGGTCCGCTGACCGCGCCGGCCGTTGCCGGGGCATCGCGACGCAGGACCGAACGACGCAGGGGCTCTCCCTCGGGAGAGCCCCTGCTGTATCCACCCAGCCGCGACATCGCTAACCGCTCGGGTCTTATCCGACCTTGCGAATGTTCCGGGTCCGCTGGGTTTGCCCCGTCTGGTCGGCGGTATCGGTCACGATCAGCGTGATGACGTACACCCCGGGAGCCGTGTACCGGTGGAACGTCACGGGCCCGGACTCGGTGACGGGCGCCGACCCATCGCCGAAGTCCCACCAGTAACTCACGATGCCGTGATCGTCGGTGGAGCCGCTGGCGTCGAACGTGCAGCTCCCCTTGGGGCAGTTGGAGTTGAAGCTCGCCACCGGAGGCTGGTCCACGGGCTCCGGGGGATTGGCGCTCGGCGTGCCCGAAGTCCGGAGCAGCAGGTTCGGCGATCCCGGCCCGATACCGCTCAAGACACCGCTCGTGGCACTGCTGATGAGCGCGTCGGCCACCTCGTACGGGCTGGCGGTCACATGCGTCTCCAAGTAGAGCGCCGCCGCCCCCGCACCGTGGGGCGAGGCCATCGACGTGCCGCTCTTGGTAGCCGTGGCCTCGTCGCTCGTGTGATACGCCGAGGGGATGGACGTCCCCGGTGCAAAGAATTCGAGGCAAGTGCCCCAGTTGGACCACGAGGCCTTGGTGTCCGTCTTGTCGCTCGCGCCCACGGTCAGCACGTTGGGTGTGCCGGAGGGCGAGTAGTTGCAGGCATCCGCCGATTTGTTGCCCGCGGCCGCCACGTACGTCACACCCGCATCGATCGAGCGCTGGATCGCCGCGTTCAGTGACGAGGGCGCCCCAGCGGCGAGGCTCATGTTCGCCACGGCGGGAAGCTCGCGGTTCGCGGTGATCCAGTCCACCGCGGCGATCACGCCACTCAGGCTGCCGGATCCGGCGCAGTCCATAACACGCACCGCGTAGAGCCAAACGCCCTTCGCCACCCCGTACGTGGCGGCGCCCACCGTCCCGGCCACGTGGGTGCCGTGCCCGTGACAGTCGTCGGTTCCTCTCCCGTCGTCGATCGCCGTGAAGCCGCCGGACGCCCGTCCCCCAAATTCCTGGTGGGTGATCCGCATGCCCGTATCGATCACGTAGACGTGCACGCCCTTGCCGGTGGCGTCATAGGCATAGCTCCCGTCCAGCGGCAGCGTGGGCTGGTCGATCCGGTCGAGTCCCCACGGCGGGTTCGGCTGCGCGTCCACCAGCGACGCTGGGAGATCAGGCTCGATGTAGGCGACGTTGGGATTGCGCTCGAGGGCTTCCACCGCCTCTACCGGTAGGTCGGCCGCGAATCCTTTGATCGCCGCCCCATAGGTGCGACGTAGGGCGCCGCCGTTGCCCGCCACCAGTTGCCGGGCCAATCCGGGGGCGTCCTGCACGTCCGGCTTGAAGACGACGATGAAGCGGTCCGGAATGACTTGCGCGTTCACGTCGCCCGGCTGGTCGTCCGGGGGCGTGGGGTCGAGGAGCGTGCGGTCCTGGCAGGCGACGAGGGTGACGGCGCCGACGCAGAGCAGCACCCGGAGGCCGCCAACGGCGGTCCGCCGGCCGCGAAGCTGGGATGACATGGGCCCTCCTTCGGTCCGTTCGGCAACCCGACCGGCCTGGCCGGCACGCCCCATCGCGTGCCCGGCGGTAGCCTCGTGGCTTTGCGTCCCCGCCTTTCGACGGGTTTGCCTTTGTCGCGTCCTCCGAAAGGAGGGCGATCATGCCGTGATGTTGATCGCAAAGTGCCGTAGCGCACACGGCGCCTCCGTGACACATGTCACGGGTTGGCCGTGCCTGCAGGGAGGTGCGGAGCACGCCAAGCGTCGCGCGCGAACGCTGCGCGGACGCTGCCGCGACACCGCGGGTTGTGTCGCCTAGCGGAGCGCTCGGGTCGACGGCACCGACGCGGGAAGGGACGCGGCGGTTCGGATGGCGCTGACTGCGGTCGCCGGCGCCCGGACGTTCCAGCGGTAGCCCCACCAGATCAGGGCGAGCCCCACGAACTCGGTCACGTACAACACCTCGGTGTACCCGAAGCGCGTGGCCATCCCGCCGATCCCCGGCAGGATCGCGCCGACCGCGATCAGCACGTTGCCGACGAAGCGGTGGTGCGTCTCGGCGCTCCGTCGGAAGCGGAGCGCCGAGACCACGGCGCCGCCCACGAGGAAGATCACGGCGTACGTGTTGATGAACGGACTGAACATCCGTACCCAGCGCCACTCGATCACCGCGCCCGTGAGGCGGTACGGCTCGACGAGCGCGTGATTGAGGGGCGTCAGGAGCACGCAGGTGGCCGCGATGGCGACGACGGTGATCAACGCGGCGGCCATCCGGTTCGCCGCTCGCCGGGAGAAGAGGAGGTACACCGTGCCCTGCGCCAGCGGCGCGCCGCCGAGTAGCGCCCCGGAGATGTACCACGCCCGGAACAGCGGCTCGTGCCAGCCGGCGAGCGTGACCGCCGCTTCGGTGAACGTGCCCGCCCCGTACACCAGGATGCCGCCCGCCCACCAGAGCAGATGGGGCCCCGAGCGCCGCTCGCGGTACCGGAGGAACACGACGATCGCGAAGACCAGCGCGACGAGCGTCGTCGCGATCGGAAGGAAGTGCACGGGTTGTCGCACGACCGGACTCAGAACGTCATGTCCCACGTGACCATGATGCTCCGTTTGGGCGCCGGCCGGAAGAAGCTCACGTTCGCGGCCTCGGCGTACAGCGCGTTCGTCAGATTGGTGACCGCGATCCCCACCTGCTGGCGGTGCGCCCCGCGCCGAATCACGGTGACCCCGCCACGGACGGCGTGCACGGTGAACGGCGGCAGGATCGCCCCGACCGGGTTCACTCCCAGGTTCACGTCCTTGCGCTCGCCGTTATGCCGCACGTCATACCCCACCCAGAAGCGGTCCGCGGGGTCACGGTAGCCGACCCGCGCGGTCACCCGCTCGGAGAAGGTGTCGCCCACGGGGTTCAGCGGATCGAGCACGTCCTTGGAAGAGAGGTGCGTGAACGTCGCGCCCAGCTCGAACCCGAGCGGCAGGTACGCCTCGCCGGACAGCTCGACGCCCGTGAAGCGCAGCCGGTCCACGTTCACGTTCTGGAACACCCGCAGCCCGTTCACCACCTCGCCGGTGGGCGCCACGCGGACCCCGTTGCGGATGTCGTTGCGGAACACGAACCCCTCGGCCGAGAACCGGCGGCTCCGGTACCGCAGGCCGAGGTCGGCATTGAGGCTTGTCTCGGGCTTGAGGTCCCGGTTCGGTGCCTGGTACGCGCCGCCCTCGGGGGTGGGCCCGTTGAAGAACCGCTCGACCAGGTTCGGCGAGCGGAACGCGCGGCCGAGGGTGCCGACGACGGCGAGCTGGTCGGTGATCCGGACGATGGCGTTGGCGGCGCCCACGAGTGTGCGGTCCGTGTGCGCGGTCGCTGGCGCGTCCACCCCCCGCGTGGCCCGCGTGCCGGCGTGCACGTCCTGGTAGCGGACCCCGAGGATCAGCGACGCGCGGCTCGTGAGCTGGACGTCGCCCTGGAGAAACGTCCCGATGCTCCTGAACGCGGCGTTGGGCACGAGCGGCACCGCGCTCTCCTGCGACATCGGCGGACCGAAGCCCACGACCGTCACCGTGCTGGCGTCGGTATTGTCGGACCCGTCCCGGAAGAGGTCCACGCCGTACGTGAGGAGGAGTCGGCTGCCGACCAGTTTGGTGGCCTCCGCCCGCACGCCGAACGTCTCCAGGTCGGTGAAGTTCTCGGTCTCGACCCGGACGCCTGCGCCCGGCGGCGCCGTGGGCCCGAACGGCGCGAACACGTTGAGATCGAGCCGCCGCTCGTTGTCCTGGTAGTAGGCGACCACCTCGAACCGGTCCGCCAACACATGCCCGAGCCTCGTCGCCCGATAGCCGGCCGTCACCTTGTCGAAGTGCTGGTACGGATAGAGGATCTGGATGAACGGGAGTTCGGGCGCGTACGCGGCGGGATCCACGTAGCCGAAGCCCGTGGTGTCGGCGCGGTAGCGCTCGTACTTGACCCACGCGCGCGACCGGGGCGACGGGAAGTAGCTCGCCGACACGTCCACGCTCGCGTCTTCCACGCCGGTGTCGTGCACCGGCGTGTCGTCCGCGAGCCGGATGTTCCCGAACGCGCCGGCGGGTGCGTCGTACGGGCGGGCGGTGCGCGCGGTCCCCCGCGCGAACAGGGCGACGCGTCCCGACCGCGCCGACAGCCATCCGGTGCCGCGGTGCTGATCGTCGGAGCCGCTGTAGCGGTAGCCGGCGCCGCCGTGGACGCCGTCGGCGTCGGGCGTGCGGGTGATCAGGTTCACGACCCCGCCGATCGCGTCGCTCCCGTACAGCACCGACGACGGGCCGCGCACGATCTCGACGCGCTCCAGACCGGTCACATCCACCAGCGCGGGAAGCTCGCCGAAGTCCTGCTGACGCCGGGAATTGTTCAGCCGCATCCCGTCCTCAAGCACGAGGATCCGCTGACCGCGCTGCCCGCGGATCATGGGCCGAACCTGATTCACCCCCACGCCCGTCACATCGAGGCCCGGCAGTTCGAGGAACAGATCGGCGACGCCGTTCGGGGCCTGGTGCGAGAGGTGGCGGGCCCCGATCACGCTCACGGGGCTCGGGGTCTCGAACACCCGCTTGGCCGTACGGGTCGCGGTGACCGTGACGGGGCTGAGCTGGATGGGTTCCCGCGCCGCCGCGCTGTCCGAAGGGTTCGCCTGTTGGGCTGGGGTCGTGGATGGGACGACGGCCAGTGGAATGGCGATCGCGAGCGTTCGGCGAAGAAGCACGAAGAGTGTCATGATGGAGTCGGGTTCCGCGGTTCGAGACGACGTGAGCCGGCCCGGATTGCTCGGGTCCGGGGATCGCCGAACCCTAGTGTCGGGTTTCTTTCCTCATGACCAAAGGGTCGTGAAGACCCCTTCACGATGCAGGTGGAAACACCGCGCCCCGCCACGTTGGGTGTGGCGGGGCGCGAGACGTGATCGGGGCGCGGCGTGCGTGAGCGCTACACGGGCTCGTCCAGAATCGCGCGGACCTGTTCGGCGAGCTCGCGCAACGTCCAGGGCTTGGTCACCACGGGGATCTCGGCGCCCAGCATCGTGCGCATCTCCACGTCGCGCGCCGTATAACCGCTGGCCAGGGCGAACTTGACCGTGGACCCCTCGCGCCGGATGGCGTCGTGCAGCTCCCGGCCCCCCATCTTAGGCATCATGAGATCCGACACGACGAGGCTGATGTCCGCCCGATGCTTCCGGAACAAGGCCAGCGCCTCCGCCCCGGTGGCGGCCGTCAGCACACGGTAGCCGAACTTCTCGAGGGCGCGCTGTGCCGTGCGCCGGAGCGCCTCCTCGTCCTCCGCCAGCAAGATCGTCTCGCCCCCGCGCGGCGGCCGCTCGAGGTCGGCCGGAGGCGTCACCTCTTCGATGGTCTCCTCTATCGCGGCGAAGTAGAGGCTCACCGTCGTCCCCTCGCCGGGCTCGCTGTAGACGTGCACGTGCCCGCGGTGCTGCTTCATCAAGCCGTACACCATCGCCATGCCGAGGCCCGTCCCCTTGCCCGGCGGCTTGGTCGTGAAGAAGGGATCGAAGATCCGGTCCTTCGTCTCCGCATCCATCCCGACGCCGTTGTCGCTGACCGACAGGCAGAGGTACTCGCCCGGTTCCACCCAGGGGTGTGTCTGGCGGTACTGGCTGTCCAGCCAGGCACGCCGCAGCGCGATCCGGATGGAGCCGCCCGTGGGCATCGCATCCCGGGCGTTCGTGACCAGGTTCATCAGGATCTGCTGGATCGCGCCGTGGTCGGCCCGGACGACGCCCACCGGAGGCTCGGCGTACGTCTGGATATCGATGTCGTCGCCGATCACGCGCCGCAGCATGTCGGCGAGGTTCACGACCACGATCCGGAGATCCGTGGGTACGAGGGTCAACTCCACCTGCCGGGAGAAGCCTAGGAGCTGGTGCACCATTGTCGCGCCGCTTCGTGCGGCGGCAATGATGTCGTCGAGGCTCGTCCGCAGCTCGCTCCGGCCCGCCGGGAGGGCGGTGGCGACCAACTCCGCATTGGCCAGGATCACCGACAACAGGTTGTTGAAGTCGTGCGCGATCCCGCCCGTGAGCTGGCCGATCGCCTCGAGCCGCTGCGCATGACGGAGCTGCGCCTCGAGCGCGAGGCGCTGTTCATCGGCTTGTCGGCGCTGTGCCATCTCCTCCTGGAGACGCGTGATCGCCGCGTACAGGTCCTTGGTGCGCTCCATGACCCGGTGGTCGAGCTCGTCTCGGGAGACCTTGAGCGCCCGCTCCGAGTCCTTGCGGGCGGTGATGTCTTCGCAGGTGGTGACCACGCCAATGGGCTCGCCCCGCCCGTCGCGGACGACGTCGGAGAGGAGCTGGACGGGAAACGGCGACCCATCTTTGCGGATGTTGACGCTCTCGCGGCGCCAGCTCCGCAGGGTCCGGAGATCCTCCTGCGTCAGGCGGCGCCGGTCTTCCGGGTCGGAGAAGATGCCGATGTCCTGGCCGAGCAGCTCCTCGATCGTGTAGCCGTGCATCGCCGCCTCGGCCGGATTGGTATACAGGATGCGTCCCTCGGGGTCCGTAATCGTGACACCGAGCTGCATGTGCTCGAGAGCGCGCGTGAGATCGTCCAGCGCCGGCTGCGACGGGTCCCCCCCGCCGCCGCTGGCCGGGACGGCTGGAGCGCGGGCCTCCGGCGCGCGCTCCTCCGGAGCCCCCGCGGCCCGTGGGGCGGGGCAGGAATCTGCTGACCGTGCGATGTCGGTCGGCTTCGTCACGTCGTGCCCTCCGGCAGCCCGGCAGTCTTCCGGCGCCTCTGGGGCGGCGGAGATCGGTGGCATGGTGTGCGACGGTCGCCCGTCGGCAGCCCTGAACGGACCCGTGCGCCCCCCCAACCCGGGGTACGCACGAACGGCTGTTACAAAGGCGGCAAGACACATGCCATGGCGGGACGAGGCATGGCGGTAGGTTAAGCTGTTTATTAGTAAGGGCTTACATGACTCCTACGACGGCGTGGCAAGGCCTCGGTGCTCAAGCGTGCCGCAGAATCCTGCAGATGTCGCGGGATATTGCGTGGGCGGAATCGCGCTCGCGGCCCCCGCCCTCATTCGAGGCCTAACCGCTTCTCGAGATGCGACTTGACCGAGTCGGTGATGACGCCGCGTTTCAGCAGGTCGTTCAGTTTGGCTGTGAGCTGCGGGCGCTCCGCGTCGAGCTTGCGCTCCCGCAGTTCGTGGATGATGCGGGAGAGGCGCTGGTCGTACTCACCGTGCTTGAGCCGGCCAGCAGTCATCTCTTCTTTCAGCTTCTCCATTTCCGTGACGAACCGCTCGAGGCTGATCGCCGCCATCCGCCTGCTCCTTGCGTTGTGGGTGTCGTGCGGGCCGTCGTGCCGCCCCGCGAGTCGGGTCCCGCCAGTCTACCAGCGGCGGCACGGTGCCGGAAGGTGCTAAAGTATACCCGGGCGCGCGTGTGGGGCCATCGCTGGGTTCTCCACTCAGCGGGTCCAGACGAGAATGGCGCCGCACACCGCCCCGCTGCTGTTGTACGCAGGCGGGACGTCGGACGGCCGGGTGTACACCTCGATCCCTTCCAACCATTCCGTGTTGAGCTTGCTGTTCAGGTCGATGGACCCGGACTGCGGCAGCCCGTCCACGAAGATCTTCGGCGAGCACACGCGCCCGCCTTGCGGGATCACCGGGATCTCCAGACCCGAGGACGTGCGCCGGATCGACAGGCCCGGCATCTGCCGCAGCAGCTCCGTGGTGCTGGTGGTATTGCGCTGGGCGATCTCCTCGCGCGTGAGGAAGTGGCCGAAGCCCTGACGCCGCCGCTGGTAGAACGCCCGCATCCGGCCCGCCACCTGCCCCGGGTCGGCGATGACCACCACGGGCGGGAGCCCCACGGGCAGCTTGTGCAGCGTGATCTCGACGTCGAAGGTGGTGACGGGTTCCTGCACCCACACCTCGTCGGTCATCGGTGCGTAGCCGATCCGGCGCACCTCCACGACGTTGCTCCCCCAGTCGGCTGCGACGCCCTCCACGCGGAACTTCCCACGCGCATCGGTCGTCGCCACCACGGCGCCGTTGAACGCGACGTCTGCCTCTTCTATCGGTAGCTCGCCGGCCGGGTCCACCACCGTCCCCGTCAGCGTCACTCGAGGCGGCGTGCCGGCCGCCAGGCGTACGGCTGGGAGGCGCAGCGGTCCAAGCCCGTCCGGTACCTCGAAATCGAAGGCGCGGGGGGTGAAGCCGCGCTTGCGCAGATGGAGACGATGCGCACCCGCGGTGACGCCCGGGAGACGGAACGCGCCCGCGCTGTCGC
>JBFJHJ010000007.1:0-89758 GCA_041613315.1 Gemmatimonadales bacterium | reverse complement strand
GTCCAGCAGCGCCCCCGGCGCCCCCAACACCTCCCGAGCGGTCTCCGCCGACACCGCCGTCCCCGCATCGTCCGGTCGCGCCGCCCGCCGGAGGCTCCGCGTGGCCTCGGCAAAGGCGTCGGCGTCGGCCACGCGCGCCCGCGCGCGGCGCAGGGCCTGGAACAGGGGCACGGTGTCGTACAGGCGATCCGGATGAAAGTCGTCCAGCGCGCGGAACCGGAGCGCCATCGGCGCGCCGGATTGGTCTGGGAGCGTCAGGCGGAGCTCGGGGGCAAGCTTCGCGAGCACGTCGTCGAGCGTGTCGCGATCGACCTGAACGATCCGCCGCTGCCCGAGGTCGGCGCCGACCTCGAGCACACCGCGGTTCGCCCGACCACTAAAGTCGCCCAGCAAGACAACCGAGAACGGGGCCTCGGGCGGCGGGGCCGACCCGTGTGACTGCGTTCCGACGTGGACGGCGATCTCATGTTTCCGCGGGCGTGGTCCGACCGGCATCGCCACCGCTCCAGCGCAGGACGTGAGGCGTGTCGCCTCGGGCCGGCAAACGTCGCCTTCGGCGTGCCGCCGCGCAAGGTCGGCCGGGGCGGTGCGATGCGCCGAGAGGGCCCTGGACTTATGAGCCCGCCGCGGTAGCTTAGCGCCTCATGAGGCAAATGCAGCCGGTCCTGTGGACCAAAGGCGTGCTGCTCACGCCGCAGCACATGCAGACGCAGGATCGCTTCCTCGAGGACCTGCTCGAGTTTCAGCTCTCCGCGCTGACCTTCTGCCCATGGGGCTTCCATCGCCTCACCGTCGATCACGAGGCCCTCGCCGGCGGCGCCGTCGCCCTCGGATCGGCGGCGGGGATCTTCCCCGACGGCCTGCTGTTCGATATCCCGGTCGCCGATGCCGCGCCGCCCCCCAAGCCGCTCGAGTCGGCGTGGGAACAGGATCAGGAGGCGCTGATCGCCTACCTCGCGGTCCCCGAGTACCGTGCGGGCGGCGTCAACGTCTCCGGGAGCCAGAGCGACCGGAGTACCCGGTACCTCGCGGAAGTGCTGATGCGGCGGGACGAGAACACCGGGCTCTCGGAAAAGCCCATCCAGGTGGCCCGAAAGAACCTCCGCCTCCTGTTGGAGGGAGAGTCGCTGGAGGGCTTCTCGACGCTCCCGTTCGCGCGGGTGACCCGGTCGGAGACGGGCGAATACCACCTGGATGCCGACTTCGTGCCGCCGCTCGTCGACATCAGCGCGAGCGACTTCCTGCTCGCGATCGCCCGGCGGCTGGTGGGCATCCTGTCGGCGAAGAGCAGCCAGCTCTCGTCGGCCCGCCGGCAGAAGTCACAGAGTCTCGCGGACTTCGGGATCTCCGACGTGGCCAACTTCTGGCTGCTCTACACCGTGAACGGGGCTCTCCCGCTCCTGCGGCACCTGTTCGAGTCGCGGCGCGGCCATCCGGCCCATCTGTTCGAAGCCCTGCTCTCGCTCGCCGGCGCGCTGACGGCGTTCTCGACGACCACCCACCCGCGCGACCTGCCGACGTACGATCACACCGACCTGAGCCGCTGCTTCCGCGACCTCGACACGAAGCTGCGGGAGTTGCTCGAGACCGTCGTCCCGGCCAATTACGTGTCGCTGCCGATGCGGATGGTGGAGCCCGCGGTGTACGCGGCCGCGCTCGACCAGGAGCAGTACCTCGCGGCGCCGCAGGTCTATCTCGCGCTGAAGGCCGACGTGAAGCCGGACGAGCTGGTGAAGAAGGCGCCGCAGCTCATCAAGGTGAGCGCTTCGGACGAGATCGACCGGCTCATCAAGCAGGCCCTGCCGGGGCTGCCGCTGACCTACACCCCGAGCCCGCCCGGCGCGATCCCGGTCCGGCTGGACTATCGGTATTTCCGGCTCGACAAATCGGTACCCGCGTGGGAGGCCGTCAGCCTGGCACGCAACCTCGCGGCCTACGTCCCATCCGATTTCCCCAACCCGCAACTCGAGCTCGTGCTGGTGCTCCCCTCCGGCGAGCGTTGACCCCCCTGCGGCGGTTGGGCCCGCGCCCGGCGCGCCGCTAGGTCACCACGAAGTACACCGCCAGTGCGAGCAGCAGCACGACGATCGTGCCGAGTCCCACGACGAGGGGGACGAGGCTGCGCCGCTCCGGCGGTTGAGCGCCGGGCGCCGGAACGGGCGGTGCCGCTCCCGGCGCTGCGCCACCTGGCGCGCGCCCCGGCGGCGGCGGGGCCGGCACGTTGGGCGGCGCGGCCGCCGCTCCCCCCGCCATGATCCGCGTGTATTCGCTCTGCCCCGGCGGCGCGGCGCCCGCGAGTGGCGGAACGGACGAGGGAGGTTGCAGCTGTGGCGGCTTCCCCGGCCCGAGCGGTTCGCGGCCGGTTGACGCGTCGCCGAGCGGCCCCGCGGGGGCATTGAGCGCCTCCAGGTACTCAGACGATGACCGGCCCAGCGGCTGGTTCGAGCGTTCGGCGGGTGGTGGGCCCCCGGGCGCGGCGGGAGCGCCGCCGCCCGTGCCGAACAACCGCGTGAATTCGCCCGGCCCCGAAGACGGTTCGCCCGGGCGGGCACGCGGGGAAGGCGGCGGGCTGTCCGGAGGTGTGGCGGGCTCGCCGAAGAGTTGGGTGAACTCCCCGGGTGCCGCTTTGGGTGGAGGTGGCGGAGCCGGTGGCGGTCGGGTGGCGGGCGGTTCCGGTGCGTCCCGAGACGGCGTCTTCCAACGCACGACGGGGTTCTCATCAGGACCGGCGGCCCGGCCGCTCGAACCCTCCCGCCAAGTGATCTTCGGCTTCTTGCTGGGCGGCGGACCGCCAGCGTGCGGGCCGCGGGCCGGCGGGCTCGGGGGTTCGGTCGGCGCGGGGGGCGAAGCGCCGCCGCCGGGCGGACCGAACAGTTGCGTGAATTCTCCGGGCTTCGCCTGTGCGTCCGGCGAGGCGGGGCGCGGCCCCTGCTTGGGCGGCTGGGCACTCGGTCCTCGGGGCACTGGCGGGCTCGCGGGTTCGGTCGGGGGGGGCGGCGCACCGCCGGACGGACCGAAGAGCTGGGTGAATTCCCCGGGGCTCGCCTTGGCGTGCGGGGGGGTGGGTGGCGCCCGCTTCGGTGGTTCGGTGCTCGGCGGCGCGGTCGGCGGAGCGCCGGCATCCGCGGGACCCGTGGGGCCGAAGAGCCGAGTGAACTCGCCGGCACCGGCGGTCGCCGCGTCCGGCGCGGGCGGCGGCGCCGGTGGCGCGGTGGACCGCTGCGGCGGCGGCCCACTCGCCGCTGGGGGAGACACACCCGCCGGTCCGAACAGGCCGGTGAACTCCCCGGCCGTGGCGGGAGGCTCTGACGGTTCGGGTGGCCGGCCGGCGGTGCGCGCGTCGAGCCATTGCGGGAGATCCTCGAAGGCGTCGAGCGGGTCGGTCACCAGCACGGTCGTGGCGTCGACTTCGACCCGCTCGCGGATCTTCAGCCGGTGCGCGTCATCGAGCGCGTCGACGAGGGCGAGCACTCGCCGCGCGTCCGCCGGGCTCACTTCGAGAAAGTGCACCATGACCGCGCGGGACTCTGCGTCGAGAGCGCGGTAGCTCTTGACGCCGTGTTGGGTCACGGGAGTGATCAGCCGGTACTTCGAATGGAACTCCTCACCCGTCATCGGCCGACGCCTTGTTCGGAGGCGGAGGCGCCCCGCGCTGCGTCCCACGCTGCGGGGACGGGCTGCGCGAGGGCGGCGACGCGTCGCCTCGTTGATAATACGGGCCGCATCGGCGAGGGGCAAATCGCCGCGTGGACGCAAGCGCGCGGCTTCTTCCCGAACCATCCGCGAGCCGGTATTATTGCGTCATCGCGCCGCGCGTGGCGAGAGCCTCGCTGGTCGCGGCTTTCGTGTGGACCGACATCGGGCAGCCGGAAGGAACGGCGCATGCGTTTGTCCCGAGTGGTCTGGCGCGAGGGAATGCATCTCGCGCAGCACCACTTCCAGCTCCAGAGCGGGTACTTCGAAGACGCGATCGCGTACGCGCTCCAGCACCTGCTGTACAAGCCGTACGGGTTGGCGGGCTCCGAGCTCGACGCGGAGGCGCTGCGCAGCGGCACCGTCTCCGTGGTGCATGCTCGCGGCGTCATGCCCGATGGGATGGCGTTCCACTTCCCTGACGCGGACCCGCCTCCTGAGCCACGCGACATCCAGGAGCTCTTCTCGCCCACCGACGACAGCCATCTGGTCTTTCTGGCGATTCCGCCGTATCGGCCCGGGGCGTCGAACTGTGGTCTCGAGCCTGGGGGAAACAGTCACGAGGTTCGCTACATCGCCGAGTCGCGGCAGGTATTCGACGAGGTGACCGGGCGCGATGAAAAAGTGGTGGAGGTGGGACGCAAGAACTTCCAACTCCTGGTCGACTCGGAGCTCCGCGAGGGCCTCGTGTCGCTGCCGCTGGCCCGGGTGCGCCGCGACGGCACCGGGCATTTCATCTACGACCCGGACTACGTGCCGCCGTCGCTCCAGATCGGCGCGAGCGAGCGGCTCATGCAGATGCTCCGACGCCTGATCGACATCTTGACCGTGAAGAGCGAGACGATCGCCGGGAAGCGGCGCGCGGATCACCGCTCGTTCGAGGAGTACGCCGCCGGGGAAGTCGCGAGCTTCTGGATGTCGCACGCGATCCAGGCCAGCCTCGCGCCGCTGCGGCATCACTTCGCCGTCAGACACTCCCGGCCGGAAGACCTCTACACGGAGCTCGCCCGGTTGGCCGGCGCCCTGTGCACCTTCTCGACCGACTCGCACCCGCGAGACCTGCCGGCATACGACCACGACCACCTCGAGGTGTGCTTCGGCGCTCTCGACGCGCACATCCGCGCACACCTCGAGCTGCTGGCGCCCACCAATTGCCTCTCGATTCCGCTGAGCCCGGTGCGGGCGTATTTTCACGCCGGCAAGGTGGAGGACCGGCGGTGCTTCGGCGCCGCCCGGTGGATCATGGCGGTGCGCGCGAGTGTCCCGCCGGAGGAACTCGTCACCGCCGTCCCCCGGCTGGTCAAGCTGTGTTCCAGCGAGTACGTGGCGCGACTGGTCAAAGAGGCGCGGCCCGGACTCACGCTCCAGCACCTCGCGACGCCACCGGCGGCCGTGTCACCGCAACCCGGCACGGCGTACTTCGAGGTGGGACAGGCCGGGCCGTGCTGGAAGGCGATCAATAAGGGCGGGACCGTCGCCGCGTACGTCCCGAGTGCCCTGCCGGAGGCGGAGCTGCAACTGCTGATCGTGCTGGAGACGGCGGCCCGGTAGGGAACCGCGGCCCGCCGGACGGCCCAACCGGGGCACGGGCGTCGCCGCCCCGACCGCGGCGGCCCTGACCCCACAGTGAGAGAACGCAAGGACCCATCATGACGATACCCGGCCTCACCGCCGCGCCGCGCCAGCGGGAGACCGCGCACCGCCGAGGGGCGCTGGCGCTCGCGCTGCAAGAGGCGCTCACCGCGACGGTGCGGCTCCGCGCGAACCGGCAGACGGCCGCGGATGTCACCGCCTTCCGCAACCACCTCAAGCAACTGCTCAGCGCGGCGCACGAGGAGGCACAGCGCGAGGGCTACCGCAGCGAGGACATCAAGCTCGCCATCTACCCGGTCGTCGTCTTCATCGACGAATCGGTCCTCAACTCGCGGCATCCGATGTTCGCCGATTGGCCGCGAAAGCCGCTGCAGGAGGAAGTCTTCGGTGGGCACACGGGCGGTGAGATCTTCTTCGCCAACCTCGGCGAGCTGTTGCGCCGGCCCGACTCCGAAGACCTGGCGGACGTGCTGGAGGTCTATCACCTCTGTCTCCTGCTCGGGTTCCAAGGCCGCTACAGCGTGGCCGGCCGGGGAGAGCTGCGAGGCGTGCTGGCGGCGGTCACGGACAAGATCACCCGCATCCGTGGCGCGAACCGCGCGCTCTCCCCGGCCGGCCGGCCGCCGAGCGCCGAGGCGATCCCCATCGGGCGGGACCCGTGGATCCGTCGCCTCCTCATCGCGGCGGCGACGGCGTTTACGATCGCCCTCCTGCTGTTCGTCATCTTCAGCGCCAGCCTCAGCGCGCGCCTGAGCGGCCTGCGCGAGCTGGCCGTCTTCAGCAGCTGATGGTGCGCCTCGACCGTTGCCGCGGAGGTCCCGCCCGGTGACGCGCACCGCGAGAGTCTGGCTCATCACCCTCGCGGTGCTCGCCGCCTACCTGCTGCTGACGTGGTTCCTCGGCGGGTGGCTCGGGCTCACGGGCTGGGACCTGTGGATCCTCCGGATCGGTCTCTGGGTCGTCGGGTTCGTGGCCGGCGGCCTCGTGCTCTGGTTCCTGCTGTCGCGGCCGGCGGGGGCGGCGCCCGAGCCGACGCAGGACGAGCTCGATCTGACCATCGCCTCCGCCCGCGCACGGCTCGCGGCCGCGCGCGTCGCCCGCGGCGCTCCGCTGCGCGACCTGCCGGTCGTGCTCTTCCTCGGCCCGGAGGGGAGCGCGAAGACCAGCGTCATCGCGCACTCCGGACTCGAACCCGACCTCATCGCCGGCGAGGTCTTCCGCGGGGCGGCCGTGCTGCCGACGGCGGGCGTCAACTTGTGGTACACGCAGAAGACGGTCTTCATCGAGGCCGGCGGGGGGCTGACCGGAGCCGACCGATGGGCCCGGCTGATCCATCACATTCGGCCCCGCCGGCTCGTGACCCTGCTGCCAGGCCGAACGCCCCCGCCGCGCCTCGCGGTGGTGTGTTTCAGCTGCGAGGCGCTGGCCCAACCCGGCAGCGCCCAAGCCGTGCCGGCGGCCGCGCAAGCGCTCCGCGAGCGCCTGTTGGACGTCTCGAGGGGGCTCGGCATCCAGTTGCCCGTGTACGTGCTGTTCACGAAAGCCGACCGCCTGCCCCACTTCGACGACTTCGCGCGCAATCTGTCGCGCGAGGAGGCCCAGCAGATCGTCGGCGCCACCCTCGCCTGGCCGCCACGGCGGGCCTCCGCCTCGTACGCGGAGCTCGAGTATCGCCGCGTCGAAGAGGCGCTTCGCCGCCTGTTCAACTCGATGGCGGCGGCACGGCCGGAGCTTCTGTCGCGCGAAGCCGGGGAAGAGCAGCGGGGGGGCGTGTACGAGTTTCCCCGCGAGATCCGCAAGCTCGCCGACCTGGCGAGCCGTTTCGTGGTGGAGTTGTGTCGGCCCAAGCAGCTGCAGGTGAGCCCCGTGCTGCGCGGCGTCTATTTCAGCGGGGTTCGCCCGGTGGTCATCGCCGACGCGGCCGCGCGTGCCCCCCAGGTCATGGCCGGCGAGCGGGCGGCGATGGCGGCCACCCAGGTGTTCGACCTGCGGCAGGCTCAGGCCGACGCGACGCCCGCCCGGCCCGCGCCGGTGGGCGGTCGCAAGATCCCCGAATGGGTATTCGTGGGCGATCTGTTCCGCTCGGTCTTCATCGGGGATCGGGTCGCCCAGGCGGTCACGCAGATGGGCGCCCGCCTCATGTTACGCCGACGCCTCCTCTTGGGCGCCGCCACGGGGCTGTCGCTGCTGTTCACCCTCGGGATGCTCGTGTCCTACGCGAACAACCGGCGGCTCCAGACCCGCGTGCTCGACGCCGCCCGGGCGCTCGTGACGTTCGAGGTGACACCGCCCGGCCAGGAGCTGCCGACCGCCGCGGCCCTCAGGCGGCTGGAGACGCTGCGAGCGCAGCTCGCCGTGCTGAGCCGGTACCAGCGGGAAGGCGCGCCGTGGCGCTTCCGGTGGGGGCTGTACTCGGGGCCGGCGCTGTACCCGATCGTGCGGCAGATGTACTACGACCGGGTCGAGGGGCTCATGTTGGATCCCGCCCGGGCGTCGGTGCTCGCCTCGCTGCGCGAAATACCGGACGCGCCACGCGAGACCGCGGACTACAATCGGGCGTATGATCTGCTCATGGCGTACCTCATGACGACCACGCACCCCGACAAGATCGCGCCGCGGGACACGTTCCTCGCGCCCCGCCTGCTGGAGCGTTGGCTGCGGGGGCGCGAGATCGACACGGAGCGCCTCGAGCTGGCCGGACGCCAGTTCGCGTTCTACGGGGAGCTGTGCCAAACGCACGACTGTACGGCGGACGCCGATGTGCGCGCGGTGCAGGTGACGCGAACCTTTCTCCAGGGCTTCTCGGGGACGGACCGGATCTACCGCGTGATGATCGCGGAAGCCTCGGGGCAGCACCCGCCGGTCCAGTTTGCGAGCGCGTTCCCCGGGGCCACAGACGCGGTCACCGACGACTACCAGGTTCCGGGCGCGTTCACACGGCGCGGCTGGACGTTCATGCGCGACGCCTTCCGCAACGTCGATCAGTTCTTCGGCGGCGCCGATTGGGTGCTGGGGGGAGAGGGGCAAGTACCCCAGAACCGTGCCGACCTGGTGGACCAACTCCGCGCCAGGTACGTCGCGGATTACGTGCGCCATTGGCGAGAGTACTTGAGCGCGGCGGAGATCGTTCGCTACGGCGGCGTGGGCGACGCCGCGCGAAAGCTGGCCCGCCTGAGCAGCAACCAGTCGCCGATGCTCCAGCTGTTGTTCCTCGCCGCGCAGGAGACAACGGTCGACTCCGCCCTGGTCGGGGCGGCGTTCCAGCCCGTGCACCTGGTGACGCCGCCCGACGTGACGGACAAGTACATCGGCGAATCGAACCAAGCCTACATGCAGGCCCTCATCGCGCTCCAGTCCTCCGTGGAGCAGGCCGCGGCCGCGCCGGCCGGCCGCGCCGAGGGCTTGGTCGGACAGGTGCTCGAGAACGCGCAGCGGGCCCGGGCGGCGGCGCGGCAACTCGCGCTCCAGTTCAGCATTGACGGCGAGGCCAAGCCGGTAGGGGAGGCCGTGCAGCGCCTGCTCCGCGAGCCTGTGACGCGTGTCGAGGGCCTGCTGCAGGCCCTCCCCGCGAATGCACTGAACGCGGCGGGCGGGCAACTCTGCCAGCCGTTCCGCCGCCTCGCGACCCAGTATCCGTTCGATCCGCGAGCCACCAACGACGCGAGCCTCGCGGACGTCGCCGGACTGCTGCAACCGGGCGCCGGTGCGCTGTGGACGTTCTATCAGGAAACGCTGCAGGAGCTCCTGGTGCTGCAGGGGGACCGCTACATGCCGAAAGTCGGCGCGTCCGTGCGGCCCACACCGGCGTTCTTGGAGTTCTTCAACCGCGCGGCGAGCGTCTCCAACACGCTATGGCGCGGCGGTAGACAGGACGCCCGCATCGAGTTCACGTTCCGCCCGGTCCTGTCCGAGGCGCTGCCCGGCGTCACGCTCAGCGTGGACGGCCGTACCCAGCGGTACACGCGGACGCAGGTGTCGTCGCAGCCCTTCACCTGGAACGGCGCAACCGCCCGCGAGGTCTCGCTCCGCGGCGACATTGGCGGGCGCGACGAGCTCCTGCTGCGTTTCCAGGGGCAGTGGGCGCTCTTCCGGCTCTTCGAGCGGGCCACGGGTTGGCGGCCCGTCGGAGACCTCTACGTGGTCCAGTGGGACATTGCGACGCCCGACCGCTCCGTGACGTTCCAGGCGGAGGTCAATTTCGCGGGGGCGCCGCCCGTGCTCCGTAGCGGCTACCTCACCGGCCTCACATGCGTCAGTCAGATCGTGCGCTGATGCGAGCGCCGCAACCGCAGCGGAGCAGCGGGCCGCACGGGCGAATGGGCCCCGCGGGAAACGTGGCCGGGCCTCACGCTGCGGCTACCGTCTTCTGACACAATGAGGTGAGCATGGGATTGCGAATCGTGTTGCTGCTGTCGACGCTGGGGCTCGTTGCGAGCGCGTGCATGCGCGGCGGCGTGCGGAGCCTGGAGCCGGTGTTGCCGACTGACCGACTCTACTCCGACAATCGGCCGGGGCTCGTGGACTCCCTGCGCCTCGCCGTGTTCACCGAGGCCGAGCTCCGCAGCCGGTGGGAGCAGGCCACCTCCGGCCAGCCGTCGCCGCCGTCCCTGCCCGCGATCGATTTCAATCGAGACATGGTCCTCATCGTCGCGGCAGGCCGGATGAGCCCGGGAGACCAGATTCGGGTGGACAGCGTCGGGGTGCGCGGGGACTTCTTCGTGGCGGTCGTCCGCACGGTCCTCGCCTGCGAGCCGTTTCCGGCAGAGGCGTATCCCGTCGAGATCATCCGCGTCCGGAAGACGAACAAGACGGTCACCTTCGACGAACGCCGCGAGCGCGCGCCGAACTGTTAGCCGGGCCGGCTCGCGTCACCGCACGGCTACACGCCTCGGCCCGCGGCGACTCCCGAGGGCGGCCGTCGCCACCGACGTGGGGATCGCCGAGCCGCGCGTCCTCACCGGGCGGGACATCCGCACCATGACCGACGCGGCACTGCAGGTGCGTGCGGCGGCGTCCGACGTCTTCGCTGAAGTCGAGCCCAACCAGAAGGAACGGATCGTCCTGGCCCTCAAGCGGGCGGGGCACGTCGTGGGGTTCTTGGGCGACGGGATCAACGACGCCTCGGCCCTACACTCCGCGGACGTCGGCATCTCCGTCAACACCGCCGTGGACGTCGCCAAGGAAGCCGCCGACATCGTGCTGCTCGCCCCGGACCTCAGGGTGCTCGCCGACGGGGTCCGCGAGGGCCGCATCACGTTCGCCAACACGCTCAAGTACGTGTTCATGGCGACCAGCGCGAACTTCGGCAACATGTTCAGCATGGCGGGGGCTTCCTTGTTCCTGCCGTTCCTGCCGCTGCTCCCCAAACAGATTCTGTTGACCAACTTGATGACCGACTTCCCCGAGATGACGATCGCGGCGGACCGCGTGGACCCCGAGCTCGTCGAACGGCCACAGCGGTAGGATGTCCGGTTCATCCGACGTTACATGCTCACATTCGGGCTGGTGAGCTCGGTCTTCGACTTCCTGACGTTGGCGTGCTCCTGCTGCTCCTGCACGCCGACGCCACCGCGTTCCGCACCGGCTGGTTCTTGGAATCCGTGGTCTCGGCGGCGCTCGTCGTGCTCGTCGTCCGGAGCCGCCGGCCCCTGCACCGCTCGCGTCCGGCCGCGGCCCTGGTCGGCGCCACCCTCCTCGTCGCCGCGGCCACCGTGGCCCTGCCGTACACCCCGCTGGCCGGCCTCCTAGGATTCACACCGCTCCCCGTCCGGTTCCTCGTGCCGCTCGGGGGCATCGTGGCCGCATACATCATCGCCGCGGAAGCGGCGAAGCACATGTTCTACGGCCACGCCGCTCGGGCCACGCCGGCGAAGCCTCAGGGAGCCGGGGTTCCGCCTCGCGCCACGACGTCGCCGCGCGCCGAGGGGTCCGCCAGGGCAAGCCGCTCGTAGAGCGCGACGCACAGCGTGGAGATGAAGAGACCGACGGCCCACCCGCCCAGCACGTCGGTCGCCCAGTGGACGTCGAGGTAGATTCTGGAGAGCCCCACGCCGAGCGCCAGCGCCGCCGCCACACCGACGAGGCCACCGGCCTGCCATCCGCTCCCGCAATAGCACGACGGCGATCGTGAGGTACACCGCCGTCGCCGCCGTCGTGTGCCCGCTCGGGAAACTGTAGTCGATGAATTCCGCCGGGGCCGCACCGGTGGGCCGGGCCCGATGGAACAGCTCCTTCAGCCCCACCGCCGCCGCGGTGACGCTGACCGGCGCGGCGACCGCCGCTAGCACCGCACGTACCCCGCCGCGACGCTACAGCATCCACCCGGCCGCCCCGACAAGCGGGACGAGGATGGCCGACGACCCAGCCATGTGACCACCGTCATGAGGGCTTCCACCGCCGCCAGTGGTGGCTCAGCACCCAGACCCGGACCGCGTCGTCGAACGGCGCGGCCTCGCTGTGGGTTACGTCTTCGGCGATCAAAGGTTGTCACCGCGGATGCCGGCGGCGGCGGCGCTCGCGATCACGAGCGGAAGGGCGAGGACGCCCTGGGATGCGGCGAAGGCGGCGGCGATCAGCGCCGTCTCGCCGGGCACGGGGAGGCCGGCACTTTCGAGCAGCACGCCGACCGCCACCCCGGCGTAGCCATAGCGCTCGGGCGCCCGCAGCAGCGCGCCGCTCACGATTCGCGCTTCAGAATGACGTTAGTGTACGCGTACGGGATCTCGATGCCGGCCTCGTCGAACCGCCGCTTCGCACGCTCGTACAGATCGAACTCGAAGCGCCGCGCCGCCATCGGATCGTGGCACCACGCGCGCAGACTGAGGGTCACGCTCGAGGTGCCGAGCTGAATCACCGGGCAGTCGACGACCTCAAGCACCTCCCGGTGGCCGCGCGCCAGCTCCAGCAGGATCGCCCGCGCCCCTTCCGTGTCGGCCGTATACGCGATGCCGATCGCCACCGCCGCCATCACCCGCGGATCGATGCTCGTCAGGCTTGACCGTGGTCTGGCTCCCGATCTGGCTGTTGGGCATCACGATCCGGCGGTTGTCGAAGGTCTGGAGGATCGTATAGCCGAGGCTCACACTCTCGACCATGCCGGTCTCCACGCCCGTGGGCGCCATGACCTGGATCCGGTCCCCCACCCGGAACGGGCGGTAGATCAAGAGTGCCAAGCCCGCGATCGCGTTACCCAGGGTGTTCTGCGCGGCGAGCCCGATCACGATGGACGCGACGCTGGCCCCGGCGAGCAGCGCCGTGCCCAGGACCCGGAGCGCGGGGATCAGGTGGGCGTAGCTCACCGCGAGCACGGTCCAGAGCACGATCTGCGCCAGCGGCCGGAGAAAGGACACGGCCGTCCGGTCCACCGAATTCCGCGCGAGCGCCTTTCGGGCCACGCCGCGGATGACGAACGTGCCCAGCACGCCCAGCACGGCGAACAGCGCCGCGTAGGTGAGCGCCCCGGTCAGCGTGGCTGGATGGATGAACGCGAAGGCCCGCTCCAATGATTGCATCGCCGCTCAGCGCCTCCCCAGCACCAGTACAGCCGCTCGGGCGGCGTCACCCACCGGTAGTACGGCACGAGCTGCCCCCGCGTCCAGTCGGTGTGCGCCAGCGACCGCCCCCAGCCGGAGAGTGAGAGTCGAGTCCGCCCGCTCCAGCTGCACGCCACGGAACTGGGCCGCGAATCCCGGCGCGTCGATCGTCACGGTATCGTGCGACTGGCGAACCACGGGCGGATCAGCGAATCCCGTGAACGCCACCTCGCGAATGCCGTTGAACAGCGGGTGCGCGCCCGCCGCCTTGGTGAGCGCCGCTCGGCCGAGGACCTCGAGCGTCCCGCTTTCGTTCGCGAGGCGTAGCCAGCGGGTGTGGAGCACGTCCCCGCCGCCCAACGTCCGTGCGTTCAACGGATCGAACGCGCGCGGCCAGAGCGGCTCGGACGCGTCGGCGACCACGACGACCACCGCCCATCCGGGTTCCAGAAGGAACGCCTCACGCTGCGCCGCGCGCTGCCGCTCCATCGCCTCGACGGCGTCGCGCGCCTGCCGGCGCGCCGCGCTTCGCTGCTGCGTCGAATACCCGCAGGACCCGCGGAGTTGGCCGCCGAGGACCTGGCTCAACAGCTGATCGAGAGACGCCGCTCGGCCGACCTCGAGTTGTCGCTTCCACTCGTCGTCGAAGCGGTCCAGGGTCAGCGCCAGCGCTTCGCCGACGGCGTAGGCGCGAAGGCGCACCGCGTCGGGCGGGAAGTCGTCCGCCGGGATCCCCCTGCCCAGCCGCATACCTAGCGCGCGGCTCTGCACGTACTGCGCGAGCCCCTCGTGCAGCTCGGTGCCGCGCTCGTACGCCACGGCCGTCTCCGGCAGCCCGCGGAAGCGCTGCTGGCGGTACTGGAGCGCGAGGCGCGCCCAGCACCCCGCCCGGCCCTTGTTCGGCGTCGCGATCGACCGGCGCAGCGCATCGGACTCGAGCCGCCGCATCGCCAGCAGCTCGGCCTCGGCAGTCGGATACGCGAATAGCTCGGCCTCGTTAGCCGCCCACTCCGGATGGCGCGGACCTTGAAACGCGTGGAAGGCCTCGTGTACGGCGAGCGCGGCGAGCTCGAGCGCGGAGGCGGTGCCGGTCGAGTCCAGCAGCACCGTCGCCGTGGGCACGCCCGCCAGCTCGACCCAGGTGTTGGCGGTCATCACGGCATGCCGGCCGGGGAACACCCCGACGTCGTCGGCGTCAGGGAGCGGGAGGAACTCGGGCGGCGGTCCGCCGTGCCGAAAGAGATAGGTGTGCGAGCCGTCGAAGATCGCCAGCGGAATGCGCCGGGGATCGAACCCCGGCCACAGGGGCCGCGCGCCGATGGAGTCGAGCGCGGCCACGACGGCCGCGGCATCGGCCGGGGGCGCGTGCTGGGCCACGACCGGCACGGCCGCCACGACGAACGCCGGCAGCGCGGCGGTCGTCACCACGAGGAGTCGCGGACTACGTCCCAGCGCCGGGGCGCGGCGCCGGCCAAGCGTCATCGTTCGAGCCGTGCGGAGGTGACTCGTTAACGCTAACACGATGCGCCGTGCCGCCCAGGCGTCGCGCCGGCCCCTAGCGGGAGTCGGCGTCCGGCCGCCCCGGCGCTCCCAAGAAGATCGCGTTGGTGAACAGCGTCGCCGGTCCGTCGAAGACCCCGCGGTACACCGGGTCATCGGCGAACAGAATGACGCGTCCCCGACGGACGTCATCCACCGTGGCGTACGGCCGCTCCGCGTAGATGCGTGGCGTGTTGTCCGGCCAGGCGAAGCCGCTCATGACGACCCGATCCCGCGTCGCAAGAACCACGGGATTGGCCCCACTCTTGGACGAGCGCAGCGGCAAGCTGCGCATCAACACCGGGAGCTCGTCGTCGGCATAGCCGAACGTGAGCCAGTGCGTCATGTCGAGTCGCGCGCGCAGGAACGCCCCCGGAACGCGGAGCGGCGCATCGGGCCGCGCGTCGGGGCTGGCTAGCGGGGGCACCACGGTGCCCGGCGGCGCTGCCGCGTCGATCGTCCGAAGGATGGCGCGGATCGTATCGGCAGCCGGTCGCGTCGTATCCGGCTCGGCATGGGACGTCCCGAGCTCGTTGTCCATCACCCAGTCGGCACCACCGCCGAAACCGATCAGCGTCCCGCCCCGCTCCACCCAGTCACGCAACTTCGCGGCGCCGTCCTTGCCCAGGGTCGCGCCGTAGCCGCCGTCGGGCAGGACGATGACGTCGAAGTGATCGAGCGACGCTCGCCCCATGGCGTCGGCCCGGAGCGCCGTGAACGGATACGCCACGCGGCGCTCCAGCTCGAACCACACGGCGGCGAACGCCGTAATGCGGACCCCCTCCCCCGCGGCGACCGCGATGCGCGGCGCGGTGAGGGTTCGCGTGCTCTCGGACCCGGTCCCCGTGGGGCCGCGATCGGGGTACGCGCTCCCAGCCGCCATGACGGCTACACCCGTTTCCTCCGCGAGCACGGCGATCCGCTCGTGGAGCGTGCCGGGGTTGCGGTCCACCCGTGCGATGTACGTGCCGCGCGGGTAATCGCGACCGTCCACCACCGGCGGCCGGGTACTCACGGCCACATTGAACCCCTCGTCCAGGAGCCGGGCGAGGAGCCGGACGGCGCCACGGTCGCCCGGCGCCCACACGTAGGCACTCTGGGCGCGGCCCGACACGCCACCCCCGAGTGGCCACGCGACCTCGGACCCCCAGCCGCCCGGCGCTCTCGTCATGCCCTCACCGAGCGTGATCGGCTCCGCCTGCAACGACACGGCCTGACCACTCCAATAGCCGCGGACGCCGGCCGCCAGGATGAGGTTCCACGCCGTGACATCGTAGAAGGCATGCCGCTCCTGATCATCGGGCCCGCGGCGGGCGTTCCGGGCCCGCCGCGCCAGCTCCTGCGCCGCGAAGCTGTCGGGGAGCTGCACGTTCGGCACGAGAAGCGTACCGGCGATGCGCGCGTTCGGCTGCGCGAGCTGCACGACGTACGCTCCGACCGGCACCGAGACCTCGCCGCGCCGGCCGGTCAGGTAGTCGGTGCCGGTCATCCGCCCCGGCAACATCACGCGTCCCACCTCGATGCCGTGCCGGGCCAGCGTCGTCGCGAGGCGCGCCGCCCGGTACGGCTGGTTTCCCGGCACAATGACGACCGTGCGCAGCTCGGTGCCGCCCGCGCTCTGCAGCGCGCTCTGGAAGTAGTCGTAGTAGCTGCGGAGCCGCGCGCGCCGGTTCCGCGCCGCGGTCTCGACCGTCGCCAGACCCGCGACGAAGTGGTGCGCGATCCCGTCGGCGAAGGTGAGGATCGTGCCGTCGTCCCGCCGCCACCGCACCCCCTTGCTCCCACCGCCGTCGGTCTCGTACGTCATGCCCGTCGCGCCGTGGAGCGCGGGATAGGTGTCCCAGTAGCCCGGGTAGTGGAGATCGAAGATGTCCCGCGTGTAGTAGCTCCACCCGTACGCGTCGAACGCCGCCGCGTTGCCGCGGCCGAACACCTCCAGCCATTCGTTGAGCTGCGGGGGATAGATCGGGTTCACGGGGGTGGCGGCCGGGGGGAAGAAGAATTGAGTCGTCTGGCCGTGGAGATCGACGAACACCTGCGGCCGCCATTGCTGCATCTCCGCCGCCACCGCCCGGGACTCGGTCTGCGTGAGTCCCAGCGCATCCCGGTTGAGGTCAAACTGATAGTGGTTGTTATTGGTGCTCATGCCCCAGGGCGCGCGATGTTCCAGCGCGGCCGGGTCGGGGTCCCCCATCACGAAGGCATTGTACCAGGCGGCGTGCCGCTCGTGACTTTCGGGATTGTGCGCCAGGTTGATGAGCGTCAACGCCGAATCCCGCAGCATCCGGGTCCGGGCATCCTCGCCAGCCGCCAGCTGATAGGCCATCTGCATCGCGGCCTCGAACGCCGCCGTCTCGTTACCGTCGTTCGCGGCATTGAGCCACACGACGATCGGAAGCCGGGTGATGATCTCGTCCGCTTGCGCCGCGCTCGTGCGGCGTGGGTCGGCGAGCCGTGCGAGGTCGGCGCGGATCGCATCGAGCCGCGCGATGTGCGCCTCGCCAGAGACCGCCACCAGGTGCATCACCTGGCGCTCGACACTCATCCCATAGTCGAAGACCCGCACGCGCTCGGGCGCCGCGGCGCTCAAGGCCTGGAGGTAGCGCTCCATGCGGCCGTACACCGTGTGCCAGCTTCCCGGCGGGTAGCCCAGCACGGCCTCCGGTGTGGGAATGCCCTCGCGGTACGTCTCCGACGCGTAGAAGTTGAACGTCCGACCGGGGCAGAGCCCGAAGGCGAGACGCGCCTCCATCTCCGACCGGCACGCATCCTGGGGCACGATCGGGAGTCGCTGGGCCGCGGCCGGCGCGGCAAGGACGGATAGGGCGGTGACGCTCCAGGCGGCGAGCGCGAGGCACCTCGATCGCATGAAGACCAACCTCGAACGCGGGGGTGAACAGGGACGGTGGATGTCGCGACGCTCGACCGGCGACGCCGCGGTGAGAGACTATCGCCCCGCACGCGGGGGAGCAAGGACGTGGGCCGCTGGCCGGCGTCGCGCCGTGGTCGCCTACCCATTACTCTTGACGACGGCACACAGCGGTAGAACCTCGCTCGGAGCCAGACATGCGCGCCGTCCGCTACCACGGACCGAAGCAGCCAATGCGGCTGGAAGACGTGCCCGCGCCGACACCGGGGCCCGGCGAGGTGGTCGTCCGGATCGCGGCCGCCGGCCTGTGCCACACCGAGCTGCACTTCCTGTCGGGTCTCCTCAACCTCGGCGTCCACCCGCTCACCCTGGGGCACGAGATCGTGGGCCGCGTGGAGCGGACGGGCCCCGGGGTCACCGAGGTCGCCGAGGGCGACCGCGTGATCGTCTACTACTACGTCGGCTGTGGGCGGTGTCAGCACTGCCTCCGGGGAGACGAAAATCTCTGCGGCGCGCTCCGCGCCGAGTACGGCTTCATTTCCGACGGTGGCTTCGCGGAGGCCGTGAAGGTGCCGGCACGCAACTGCCTCCGGCTCCCGGCGCACGTGAGCGACGAGGCCGCGGCGCCCATCGGCTGCAGCGTCACCACCGGCGTCCACGCGATGACCCTCGCCCGCGTCTCCTCGGGAGACGTGGTGCTGGTCTACGGCATCGGCGGCGTGGGCTTGGGTATCGTCCAGCTGGCGAGCCACGCCGGCGCCGATGTCATCGCGGTGAGCCGCACCGCCGCCAAGCTCGACCGGGCCCGGGCGCTGGGCGCGACGCACGGCATCGACGCCGCCGCCGAGCCCGTGGCGGACCGTGTGCGGGAACTCACGGGCGGGCACGGCGCCGACGTCGTCATGGAGCTCGTGGCGACCGCCGCCACGATGGACCAGAGCACCAAGGCGCTCGCCAAGCGGGGACGGCTCGTGTTCATCGGATACTCCGACGACAGCTACACGGTCCACCCGATCCAGCTCGTGATCACGGAGGCGAGCGTCATGGGGTCGGTGGGGAACACGCTGGCGGAGCTCCAGCGCGCGGTGGACCTCGTCGCGCGGGGCGTGGTCGAGACCGTGGTGGACCGCACCCTTCCGCTGGACCGGTTCCAACAAGGCGTGGACGCGCTGGGCAAAGGCGAGCCCATCGGGCGGGTCGTGCTGATCCCGTAGGCCCAGCGCCAGCCGGGCCACGTCATCCGTTAGGCCGCCGCCCCGTCATCAGGTCCCACCTCATCGACCGCACGGAATCGCCTTCCCAGGTACACCAGCGCCACGCCGTCGTACAACCCGTGCACCACGACGGGCACAAGGAGGTTGTCGAACGCTATCAGCAGCACGCCGAGGTAGGCGCCGGCCAGTGCTGCGAGGAGCGCGTAGGCCGGCGTGATCAGGTGCATGACGCCGAAGAGGACACTCGCGAGCACCAGGCCGAGCGTGGGATCGAACCGCTCGGCGAGCGCGGTCTGCACCACGCCGCGAAAGAAGGCTTCTTCGGCCACACCGGCCATGAGCGCGATCAGGCCGAGATCCAGCGTCGTACACCCGGCGAAGATGGGGACGATGGTGCGGTGCGCCACCTCCCGCAGCCGGCGCAATGGCGACCAGTCGGATTGTAGCGACCACCTCAACGCCACGAGTGTGGGGACGGTGGCCAGCGCGCCCCATAGCAGGCCAGACCACGCTGGACGGAGGTGCGCAAACGGGGGCGTGCCCAGCGCCCAGCCCAACGCGAAGGCGAGCAGCAGGAGCCCGCCCTCGAACGCGGCGGCGAGCCAGAGGACCCTGACCGCCGAAGCGGGCGGCACGCGCCCGACCATCTCAGCTGTCGTAATACAGATGGAACTCGTACGGATGCGGCCGCAGACGGAGCGGCTCCAGCTCGTTCTCCTGCTTGTAGCGGATCCAGGTCTCGATCAGGTCATCGGTAAACACCCCGCCTTTGGTGAGGAACGCGTGATCGCGCGCCAACGCCGCCAGCGCTTCCGGCAGGGACCCGGGCGTGTGCGGATAGCGCGCCAGCTCCTCCGGCGTCATCTCGTAAATGTCGCGATCGAGGGGCTCGCCGGGGTCGGTCTGCGTTTGGATGCCGTCGAGCACCGCCATCAGCAGGGCTGAAAACATCAGGTACCCGTTGCAGCTGGGGTCGGGGCAGCGGAACTCGAGCCGTCGCGCTTTGGGGTTGGTCGAGTACATCGGGATCCGCACGGCTGCCGAGCGGTTGCGGGCGGACATCACGAGATTCACGGGCGCCTCGAAGCCCGGCACCAGGCGGCGGTACGAGTTATTCGTCGGTGCCGCGAAGGCGAGGACGGCGGGCGCGTGGCGCAGCAGGCCACCGATCGCGTGGAGCGCCAGCGGCGAGAGTCCCGCGTAGCCGTCGCCATCGAACAGCGGCTTGCCGTCCTTCCAGAGCGAGAGATGCGTGTGCATCCCGCTCCCATTGTCCTGGAAGATCGGCTTCGGCATGAAGGTGACCGTCTTGCCGTGCCGCTTCGCGACGTTCTTGATGATGTACTTGTACCACATGAACTGGTCCGCCTGCTTGAGGAGCGGCGCGTACTGCATGTCGATCTCGCTCTGGCCCGCGGTTCCCACCTCGTGATGGTGCGCTTCGACGACGATCCCGATCTTCCGCATTTCGGCGACCATGTCGCCCCGGAGGTCGTGGTAGGTATCGGTGGGGCTCACCGGGAAGTACCCGCCTTTGAAGCTTGGCTTGTAGCCGAGGTTCGGCTCCTCGAACCGTGCCGTGTTCCAGGCGCCTTCGACGGAGTCGATCTGGTAGAACCCGCGGTACTCGTTCTGCTCGTAGCGGACCTCGTCGAAGATGAAGAACTCGGGCTCGGGGCCGATGTGGCAGACATCGGCGATCCCGGTCTGCTTCAGGTACTCGGTGGCCTTCCGCGCCACGTGGCGGGGATCGCGCGAGTAGTCCTCGCGGGTCACCGGGTCCACGATGTCCGCAATCACGCTGAGCGTGGGCTCCCGGAAGAAGGGGTCGAGGCACGCGCTGGCGGGGTCGGGCACGGCGAGCATATCGGAGACGTGGATGCCCTGCCAGCCGCGGATGGAGGAGCCGTCGAAGCCGACTCCGTCGGCGAACGTGCTGTCATCCCAGGTATCCACTGGGAAGGAGCAGTGCTGCCAGGTGCCCAGGAGGTCGGTGAACTTGAGGTCCACCATCTCGGCGTGGTGCGTCTTGGCGAGGGCGAAGAAATCCTTCGGGGCCATGTGTTCGAACCTCCGCATGGCGCGGGGCGGTGCGCCGACCGCCGGGCCCGCGCGCGCACGGGCGTGCGTGACGGTCCCGGTCGGCGAGTAACTTATGCCCGCGTTGCGAGGCGGACCATCCCGCCGCGACGCGGGTGGGCTCCAACGATCGAGAGACCGTCAGCGGGCGAGGGGAGTCTCCTCGATCACGGCACAGCGGCACCCGGCCCGCGCGGGCGTTCCGCGATCGCACCGCCGAAGGGCGCGACGCAGCGTGGTCCGGAGGCTCCGCAGGTGCCGCAGCCGCTCCTCCACTTCCGCGAGACGCCCGGCGAGCCGGTCGCGCAGGTGTGAGCACGGCACGCGCCCGCTATCGGCGATCGTCATGACCTCGCGCACGTCGGTGAGACGGAGCCCCAGGGCCTTGGCTCGACGGATAAACTCGAGCTGCCGCACATCCTCCGGCGCGTACGCGCGGTACCCAGCCGGCGTGCGGGCTGGGCGGGGCAGGAGCCCCTCCCGCTCGTAGTAGCGAATCGTCGTCCGATGCACGCCGGCCCGGGCCGCGAGCTCGCCGATGCGCAGATCCAGACCATCCGATGAGGTCATCGTCTCCCCTTGACCTTGAAGTCAGGTTTAAGGTGTACCTTTGTGGTGGCAAGTCTGCCAGTGGAACGGAGGTGCCTCCATGCGTTCGACTCACATCCTGAAGGCCGCCGTCGTTGTGGGACTCACTCTCCCCGGCATGCTCTTGGCCCAGGCAGCACCCGACGGGGCCCGGGGGGCGGCCGTCGATACGATCCTGCCCGGCGCCACGGCCGTCCTGCGCGTGGACGGCATGTCCTGCCCCTTCTGCGCTCATGGCTTGGAGAAGCGCCTGCGTGAGATCGCGACGATCGACACGCTGGTGATCCGCGTCAGTGACGGGCTCGTCTATGTCCGCGCGAGCGCCGGAAAGACGGTGACCGACGACCAGCTTCGGGCGGCTGTGAAGCGGGCCGGCTTCACGCTGCGGGAGATCCGCCGGCCCGGCGCATGACCCGACGCGCCCTCGGCGCGGTGCTGGTCCTGGCCGGCGTGCCTGCGCCGCTTGCCGCTCAGGGGCTGCCCTTTCACACCGAAACGGCTCTCACCACCGCCTTCGCCCAACGCGGCGTGCGCGCCTTCGGCACGGTCGTGCACCGCGGAAGCGTCACGACCGTGGTGGCACCGCTCGTCGTGCTGCCGCTGGCGCCGCACGAGCGTGTGACGACCATGGTCGTGGTGCCCGTCGTGGTCCGCCGGATGTGGGCGCCGGGCGCCGGCGATGGCGGGCTCCTCTCCATCGGCGGGCTCGGCGATCTCACCATCGGGGCCAAGTGGGCGTTTTTCGTCCGCGACCGCCCGGGGGGCACGAACCGCCTGGCGGTGCTGGGCGTCGTGCGGCTTCCCACGGGGGAGACCAACGCGACGTTCCGCGACGGCACGCCGGCCCCCCCGCCGCTCCAACTCGGCGCCGGAGCGGTGGGCGCTGCGCTCACGTTAGTCGGCACGCTCGTCCGCGGCCGAGTGGGGCTCACAGCCGACGTGGGACACAGCCGGACCGCCTCGGCGGACGGCTTCCGCCACGGAGCGACAACCCGGTACGACGTCGCGCTGGGGTTCCGCATCCCGGGCTACATCGCGACGGTACGGACGCAGACTGTTCAGCTCTACCTCGAGTGGAACGGCACGATCACGGTGCACGACCGAGTGGATGACGTGAACGTCACCGACAGCGGCGGGCACGTCGGCTTCGTGAGCCCCGGTGTGCAGTGGGTCCCCTTGCCGCAGCTCTTGGTCGAGGCAAGTCTGCAGGTCCCCGTGCTCGAGGACCTGCATGGCGCGCAGCCAGGTGTCGGTGTCCGACCCGCCTTCGGCGCGCGCGTATTGTTCTGAGCCTCGACCCATGACGCGCACGATCGCAGCGGGGGTCGGCGGGGCGATTCTCGCCGCCACCGCTGCGGTTTTGGCGCCAGCGCTCCTGCGCCGCGACACGGTCCGGTACGACTGGGTGCGAGCTTTCGGGAGCGAGGTCCTCGAAGAGCCCATCGGAATCACCCACCGCCACGACCGCCTCTACGTCACCGATGCCGCACGCAACGCGATCGTGGTGTTCGACACGAGCGGGGCCAGGCGCGCGGTCTGGCCGGAGTCGGCCGTGGGCCTCCGCCGCCCGATGCACCTCGCGCCCGGAGCCGACGGCCGGCTGTACGTGGCGGAGTACCTCGCGGATCGGATTGCCGTGCTCGACACGGCAGGACGGCGACTGCGCATCGTGGGAGGGTCGACCGGCAGCGCCCCGGGGGAACTGGATGCGCCCGGCGGAGCGGCGCCGTTCGGCGACGCGGTGGCGGTGGTCGACTTCTATAATCATCGCGCGCAGCTCCTGAACGATACGCACCCGCGAATCATCGGCCGGCCCGGCCGCTTCCGGGGCGGGCGGCTGCACTACCCCACCGATGTGGCGGCCGACGATTCCCTGCTCTACATCGCCGACGCGTACAACCACCGCGTGCAGGTGTTTCGGCCGGACGGGTCAAGCGTCCGGCGCTGGGGCGGCCCGTTCGGACTCGGCTTGCCCGGACCGCTTCGTGGCTGGTTCCGCGTGGCAACCGGGCTCGCGGTGCGGGAGGGGCAGGTCATCGTCGCGGACTTCTATAACCACCGCGTGCAGGTGTTCAGCGACCGCGGTCGATACCTCGGACAATTTGCCGATTCGCTGCGACTCCCGACCGATGTCGCGGCGGCGCCCGGGGGTGCGCTCTACGTGGTCGATTTCGGCAACACGCGCGTCGTGCAGCTCCGACGCCGCGAGCGGTAAACGCTTCAGCCTAGGCTCGGCGACGCAGTCGCGCCTCCAGCCAATCGACGGGCGAGAATACCAGGCAGACCAGGTGCGTCCGCCGCCCAGAGACCGCACCGGGAATCGCCATCACCTCACACCCCGGATCCGCACGGATCGCGGCGACGATGAGTGAGATCCCGATGAACAGGATCACGGCGACGGCACCGTGGACGCCCGCGAGCACCCACACCAGCACGGCGGGACCGAGGGCCAGCAGCGCGCCGAGCCACCGGTTGATCGATCCGGAGGTCCGGGACAGCGCGGCGTGCACACCACCATAGAGGAAGGTCAGCGTGAGCACGAGCGCCCCAACGATGAGCCACGCCGACCCCGAGGCCGCGACGAGCTGCCTGGACATCCACACGAGCAGCAGCACACCGACGATGAGCCGAAGGCTCCGCCCGACGATGAGAGCGCTATCCAACCGACGTCCGTCCGGCGTCCGACGACCCCACGGTGTTGACCCGGGTCGGCCCGCCATCCGTCGCACCGCTTTCGGCGAGCGCCGCTCCAAATCGTGCCGCGTTGTTCAGAGTGCCGAGCACGACGCCGTCGTCCAGCGAGAGCACGAACGTCCCCTCGTGTCGAGCCGTCCATGCGGTGGCGGCCTGGGGCGATGCCAAGAAGTGAATGAAGTGACAAAAGCTGCGCACCGTTTCGGCGGTCGTCTGCTCGAACAGAGGGGCGTCAGGCAGGAGGAACGACAGCACGAGGTGGGCGGGCGCGGCGGCGGCGATCCCGCGCGGTGTCATCGTCAGACGTACGGTCTGCCCGGTCTCCGGACACGTCGAGGTGATCTCGGCGTTCAGCCCGAGCACCTCCGGAATGAATAGGCCGTCCCAGGCGCACCAGGTAAACAGCGTGCGACCGTTGACGCGAAACTCGTGGCGCATGGGCACGATCGTGAGGCCGCCAAAGCCGATGATGCGTCGGTCGTCATCGTAGAACAGCAGCGCCCGCATATGCGGTGCGTCGAGGCGAGCCGCCACCGCACGCGTGCGGAGGCCGAGCGCTTCCGCGAGGGCCTCGGGCCGCACGGGGGCGCCGGCTGCGAGGTGACGGTACAGCTCCACCGCCAGGCTCTGCTCGAGCGGCGCGAACGTGGGCATCACTCTCGACAGCGCTCCGGCCAGCGCGGCCACGTCGCCGGAATGCGTCATCCGACACCGACCAATCGGTTCATCAGGCCGCACAACACGAGAGCTTCGCCACGTCCTTGTCGAAGGTTTGCGCCGCGAGCTTGATCCCCTCCGCCAGCGTGAGATAGGGATGGAAGGCGGCCGTGAGATCCTCGATCGTGAGCCCGTGACGGATCGCGAGCGCCGGTTCGGTGATCATCTCCCCCGCCTCGGCGGCGACGATGTGGGCGCCCACCAGCCGGCGGGTCCGCGCGTCAGCCACGAGCTTGATCAGCCCCCGCGTGTCGTGTGCCGCGAGCGCCCGCGGCACGTGCTCGAGCGGGAGCACCGCCGAGATGACGGCGATGCCACGCTCGCGCGCCTGCGCGTCCGTGAGCCCCACGGCCGCCACGGCAGGATCGGTGAACGTGACCCGTGGGAGTCCGCTGAGATCGTAGTGCCGCGCATTACCTCGCAGCGCGTTTTCCGCCGCCACCGCGCCGGCGTAGGCGGCGACATAGACGAACATGGGGTCGCCCAGCACGTCCCCCGCCGCGTAGACGTCGGCGTTCGCCGTCTGCAGGTACTCGTTGACCCTGATCTCGCCCCTCGGGCCGAGCGCGACGCCGGCCGCGTCCAGCCCGAGCCCGCGGGTATTGGCTCTCCGGCCGGTCGCGACGAGGAGCTGGTCGGCCCTCAGCGCTTCCGGCCGACCGTCCCCACCGACATGGACGGTATAGTGCCCGTCGCGGCCGACGCGTTCCACGCGCACTCCCGTGTGCAGATCAATGCCTTCGGCGGCCAAGTGGCCTCTGAGCGCCGCACCGATCTCGGGGTCCTCCGCCGGCGCGATCTGTGGCAGCGCCTCCAGGACGGTGACACGCACGCCCAGCCGCGCAAACGTCTGGGCGAGCTCGAGTCCCACGGCGCCGGCCCCAATGACGATCAGCGAGTCCGGCAGCACGTCGAGCGCCATAGCCGACGCGCTGTCGAGCGCCGCCGCCTCCGCGAGCCCGGGAATCGGCGACGCCCACGGAGACGCGCCGGTCGTGACGATCACTTTGGCACCCGTCACGACACTTCCATCGGCGAGCCGCACGCTGGTGCCGGAGGTCAGCGCCGCCCGCTGGGAGACCAGCGTGACGCCGTCGTACGACGCGAGCACGTCCCGGTACTTGGCCTGCCGCAGTTGCGCCACCAGCCCGTCCTTCTGCTCGCGGACGCGCTTCCAGTCGGGACGCCCGTTGGTCGCCGGAATCCCTGCAAAGGCGTGGTGCGAGCGCCGATGGTGCGTTTCCGCGGCGCGGATCAGAGTCTTGGACGGCACACACCCCACGTTGACGCAGGTCCCGCCCAGGGTGCCTCCTTCGAGCAGCAGGACTCGAGCGCCCAGTTCCGCGCCTTTGATCGCCGCGGCGAAGCCGGCGGACCCACCTCCCACTACCAGGAGATCGCTGGAGGCGACGCGGACCTTCATCCGTCCTCGCGCTCCGGCGTCTCCACCACCCGGGCCTGGTAACCCGTCATCTCCGCCAGCTGCGCGATCAGCCTCGCCGGCGACGTCGCGGCCGGATCGTACGACACGACCGCGCTCGATGAGTCGTATGATACCCGAGCCTGGTAGACGCCCGGCACCCGCTGCAGAGCGATCCGCGCCGTGGTGGCGCAGCTCCCGCAGGTCATGCCAGAGATCGTGAGCCGGACAATCGCGGTGTCCACCGTCACGCCCGGAGACGCCGCGGCCACCACGGTTACCGCGCCCGCGGTCGCCGGCGCACCGAATTCGCAGTCCGGACAGAGCGCAACCGCGCCGATGAACACCGCCGTGCCCAACTGACTGATGGTGACCATGTGAAACCTCCCTAGAGCACCCACGCCGACCAGGTCGGGTACGTGGCGAACACGACGGCCGCCGCCGTGGCCGCCCACAGCATCATCCGCATGCGGCGCCGAACCCGCGCATCCGCGCACGCCTTGCCCGGCTCACAGGCGTTGCGCTCTTCACGATGCAGCAGATAGTGCCCTGAGCCCAGGAGCAGCACCGTCCCGCCCAGAAAGTACGGCCGGAGGGGCTCGAAGGTGCTGGCGAGGCCGGCGCCGGAGACGCCGAGCGTCACGGCGATCAAGGGTCCCGCGCAGCATAGCGCCGAGACGAACGCCGTCCCCACTCCAGCCGCGGCGGCGAGCACCGTCTTATGCATCAACCGTGGCTCCCTCCTCCAGCAGCTCCAGGATCGGGCACTCTCCCGTCGGCTCCCGCGCCTCGCAGGCGGCCACCAACCGCCGCAACGCGGCCTGCATCCGCCGCAGCTCCTGGATCTTCTGCTTGACCAGCGCCGCCTTCGCGCGCGCCTTCGCCTCGACCGCTTCGCAGGCCGAGCCGTGGCGCACCCGGAGCGCGAGCAGATCGCGGATCTCCTCGAGCGAGAACCCGAGGTCCTGGGCGCGCTTGATGAACCGGAGCCGCGCCACCGCGTCCGGCATGTACTGCCGGTAGCCCGACGGCGTCCGCCGCGGAGCCGGCATCAGGCCGCGCCGTTCGTAGTAGCGAATGGTCTGGATGTTCACGGCTGCCTCGCGGGCGACCTGACCGATGCTGAGTCCCATGGCGTGTCATCCTCCCCCGGGCCTGCAACCAGGTACATGGTAAGGCCTCTACCATGGTACAAGGTCAAGGGGGGGCCCACCGCGCCGCGGGTGGCGCGGGGGAACCGGCGTGGCGGTGGGGGGACCGGACGGCGACGCCCCGAAGGTGCTACGAGGTGCTAAAAGGAGATCCAGCCAAAGACGAGGGCCATCGCGACGAGCGCCGCGACCGCCGCGAGGATCGCCGCCCAACGCAGGAACGGCAAGATGCCGCCGCCTTCGGCCGGGGCATCGGCGGCCGCCGCGTCGCTCTCACGCAACGCGGCGATGTCCCCTTCGAGGACGGCCTTCACGGCATCGAGGAGCTGCTCCGACGTGAACGGCTTGGCCAGCGTGCGCAGCGCACCGAGCCGAGAGGCCTCACCCAAGAGACCGGTAATGTCCCGGTCCAGCGCGCCCGATATGGCCACGATCCGGACCTCGGGAAACGAGTGCAACAGGTCGTTGATCAACTCGCGCCCACCTTTGCCAGGCATCACGATGTCGGTGATTACGACATCCGTCGGCGCCTCGCGATACAGCCGGGACGCCTCCTCGCCGTTCCCCGCCTCCACCACGTCGTAGCCGGCAGAGCTGAGTCGCTTGCTCAGGAGTTCACGAACGCGCTGATCGTCGTCAGCCAGCAGGATCCGGTTGGCCATCCGTCCCCACGTCGGTCCCGTGCCGAAACCCGGCACGCACGTATTCCGGCTCAAACAGGTCGCGCGCGACAACATGGCGTCGGACGGCGCGCAACGCCATGCCGGATGTCACGCAATTCCCGACGCGCTCCGCACCCGATTGCGCAGTGTGCGGCTAGTTGCGGTAGTCGAGCGGTGGCGACCGATCGCCGAGGAGCGCCGCGTAGCGGAAATCAGGACCACGGCGCTCGGTCCATTCGCGCCGGGCGGCCTCGATCAGCTTGGGATCGGTGAACAGATCGACCGCCGTCATCGCCAACGTGCGCGCGGCGAGCAGCATTCCCTTCATGCCGATGTCCGTACCCCCAGCCGCCACCGCCTGCCAGGTGTGCGCGGCGGTGCCGGGCACCCACGTGGCGGTGCGCAGCCCCACCGTAGGGATGACCCAGCTCACGTCCCCGACGTCGGACGACGCCATCGTGATCCCTTCCTTGAAGGGCTGCACCTGCGCGGCGGACGCGAGGGGGAGATCCGGTGCGCCCAACGTCTCACGGAGTTTCTCGGCGAACGCCCGGTCGTCGGCCGCATACACGACGCCGCCCGCGCGGCGGAGGTTCGCGTCCATCACCCGAGCCAACGCGACATTGGGGAGGACGCTGTGGGCGCCGCCGATGATCTCCCAGTCAACGGTGGTGCCCGTGCCAAGCGCCGCGCCTCTGGCGGCCTGCTCGATGCGCTCCCAGATCCCGGCGAGCGTGCCCGCCTCGGGGTGGCGGGCATAGTAGTAGACCTCCGCCTCCTCGGGGATCACGTTGGGCGCGAGGCCGCCCTTCGTGATCACGTAGTGGATCCGTGACTCCTGCGGGACGTGCTCCCGCAGGAGGTTCACCATGTGGTTCATCGCCTCGACCGCGTCGAGCGCGGAGCGGCCGCGGTCGGGTGCGCTGGCGGCGTGCGCCGACACCCCGTGGAAGCGGAACTTGGCCGACTTGACCGCGAGCGTGGAGCGCGGGCTCGCGTCGTTCCGATCGCCGGCGTGCCAGTGGAGCACAACGTCCACGTCGTCGAACAGGCCGGCGCGCACCATGTAGACCTTGCCGGAGCCGCCCTCTTCGGCCGGCGTCCCGATGAGCCGGATCGTGCCGGGTCGGCGCGCGGCGGCGAGCCAGTCTTTCACCGCGATTGCCGCGGCGGTAGACCCGGTCCCGAAGAGGTGATGGCCGCAGGCGTGCCCCGACCCGCCCAGCACCACCGGCCGGCGCACTGGCTCCGCGGCTTGTGAGAGTCCCGGCAGGGCGTCGAACTCGGCGAGGATCGCGATCACGGGCGTGCCGCTGCCATACGAGGCGACGAAGGCCGTGGGGATCTCGGCCACGCCGGCCGTAACGGTGAAGCCCGCATCGCGGAGCTGGCGCTGGAGCAGGTCCGAGCTCCGCTGCTCCTGGTACCCGACCTCGGCGAAGCCCCAGATCGCTCCGGCGACCTCGCGGTAGGTGTCCGCGCGCGCGTTCACCGAGCGCGTCACCTGCTCCTTGGGGGCCTGGGCGGATGCGGGGATCGCGAAAACCGTCAGCGTCGCGAGCGCGACGACGGTGGCACAGTACGACACGCGCATGGAGTGCTCCTCGGCCATCGGGCTGTCCGGAAGGACGGTGGTGCAAAGCTACCCGGGCGCGCCGTGCGGCACCATCACCGGTGTCCTGCCTCGATGGGTCAGCTGCCGCCGCCGGCCAGCTCCCTGAGGCGCCGCAACAGGTCCCCGACATTGCGCATGCGCTCGCCGTAGGTTGCCCAGTCACCCGCCCGCTGCGCGGCGAGCGCCTGGTCATACCGTTCCGCCGCCTGCCGGACGAGGTCGGCCACCTGGGCGGCCGCCGCCACCGTCGGCGCCGGCGCCGGCGCACCCACCGCTGCCGCCTGCACGGTGCGGGGCGCGCCCCCCACGACGCCGCCGAACAGCCGTTCGAGCCCCTGCTCCAACGTCTCCTCCATCACGACCTGATTCTGATACGCCACGATCACCCGCTTGAGCTCCGGGATCCGCCCGCCCTCGGCCCGCAGGTAGAGCGCCTGGACGAAGATCAGCGATTCTTCGATCGGGATCACCAGCAGGTTCCCGCGGATCACCTCCGACCCCCGCTGATCCCAGAGCGAGACCTGTCGGGAGATCTCCGTATCCTGGTTGATCCGGTTCACGATCTGGCTGGGGCCGAACACGAGGCTCTGACGCGGGAACCGGTACACGATCAGCTCGCCGAAGTGCGCGCCGTCGTTCCGCGCCACCATCCACGCCGCCAGGTTCTCTTTCTGGCGCGGCGTGAACGGCGTCATCAGGATGTACTCCTCGGACTGCTCCTCCGGCAGCTTCATCACCATGTGCCGCAGGAAGGGATCCCGACCGCTGCCCTGGCGCGAGAGCACCGGGATCTGCCACTGGTCCTCCCGGTGATAGAACACATCCGGCTCGTTCATGTGGTACGTGGTGTAGAGCGCGGTCTGGATGCGGAAGAGGTCGTCGGGGTAGCGGATGTGTGCCCGCAGGTCCGGTGGCATGTCGTCCAGCGGCTTGAAGATGCCCGGGAAGACGCGATCGTACGTTTGGAGGATCGGATCCGCGGGGTCCACCGCGTAGGCCACCAAACTGCCGTCGTACGCATCGAGCACGACCTTCACGCTGTTCCGCATGTAGTTCGTGCCGTCCGCCGCCGGCTGGCTGTAGGGATAGCGGTCGGTCGTCGTGTACGCATCGAGGATCCACTTGAGCGCCCCGTCGGCGGCGATCACCAGGTAAGGATCCGAGTCCCATCGGAGGAACGGCAACGCCTTTCGGACCCGCTCCCGGATGGGTCGGTAGTACAGCACGCGGCTCTCGGCACCGATGTCGTCCGAGAGGAGTACCTTGAGGGAGCCGAATCGCATACTGAAGAGCATCTTCCGGAACGACGAGACGACGGGGACACCGCCTCCGCCTTCATACGCCGTGAACGCGTTCTCGTCGCCCGCGGGAAAATCGAACTCTCGTTGCCGCGTGTTCACGAAGACGTAGTCGCTGGTGAGCTCGCCGTAGTAGAGCGCCGGACGCGTCACCTGGAGGGACACGGAGGAGACTGGCGGCAGGTCCTTGATGAACAGGACCGGCAACCCCTCCTGCGTCACCAAGTTCACTGGACTCAGCGTCAGTCCCATGCCGTGCGTGAAGGTGAGGCGCTCGTTGATGAACGTGCGCGTCGGCAGCGACGCCGTGTTCAGCTCCCGCGGGGCCAGGAGCACCTGCCGGTACTCGCCGTCGATCCAGTAGCGGTCGTCGTCCACCGACACGAAGTCATAGTACGTGCGGATCGCCTGGAGTTGCCCGAAAGTCTGGAGTAAGGGCTCGCGGTCCCACAGCCGCACGTTGCGGATGGTACCGGCGTTGCGCCGGATGTCGGCGAGGCTGAGCGTCGCATCACCGCTCAAGTCCCGCACCTGCACCTTCTCCAGGCCCCACGCCCGCCGGGTGGCGGCGATGTGGTGCTCGAGCTGCGGCGTCTCCTTCACCAGCTCGTTGGGATCTACGACGAGCTTTTGGGTCGCGGCCGCGGCCACGGGCCCGAGGACGCCCGAGACGGCGACGTAGAGCAGGCTCGCCACCACGGCGTTTCGCGCGAGCCGGTGGGTCCGGACGCCCCATACGACGAGCGCCGCGCCGGCCAGGGCCGTGACGGCCGCCAACTGGATCGCCGGAATGTTGATCGCGAGGTCGGCGTAGTTGGCGCCAAAGAGGGGCCCGCTCGCCGTGTGGAGCAGCGATGGCAGGCGGACGAACCAGGCGTTGGTGCCGACGGCCACGAAGAGCACGGCGATGAGCGCCGCGAGATGCCGCTCCGCTGAGGGCTCGATCGCGACCCGACGACCCAGCAACACGACGTCCCGCCGCAGGATGTACAGGGGCAGCACCACCAGCAGTGCCATCATGGCCGCACCGATCACGAACCCATGCAGCACGACCAGCGCCGGAACCGTGAAGACATAGTACGCCACGTCCCGGCCGAAGACGGGATCGGTGAGGCCGAACGGCGTGCGGTGGAGAAACGCCAGCACCACGAGCCAGGCGCCGGAGGCGGCGAAGCCCACGAGGGCGCCCAATCCTAGCGCCGCCGGCAGCGCCAGCCGTCGGAGCGTCCGCGTGAGATCCACGCCGGAGTTGCGGTCCCCGAGACGAACGACCACCGGGTCGGGGACCATGCCGCGCTGGGCGAACTTGAGGTTGCCGTAAAAGAAGCCGACGGCCAAGAGGCCCGCCCCAAGCCCGAGCCCGAGCCGCGTGATGAGTGCGGTGCGGAAGACCACGTCGTAGCCGAGGGCGTCGAACCAGTACCAGTCGGTGATGAGCCGGACGAGCGTCGGACCGCCCAGCACGACCGCCAGCACCAGCGCCGCCGCCACGAGCATCGCCGAACCACGTCTCATGCTGAGCACCGCCCCTCGCCTCGGAGTGCCGGGAAGATGTCGCCTCATATGCTAGTAAGATAAGGAATGCCCCCCGCCACGCACGGTGAGGGCCGGAACTGGTCTCCCAAGCCGACGGGCGCTATCCTAGCACCGACTTCGACGGCGGCGTGCATGCGCTCCTCACCCCCGAAGAGACCCCGCTCACGACGCGCGCCCCGCGTGGGCGTCGCGGGCCTCGCCATCCTCATGGCGTGCGGCGCGCCGCCGGAGTCGGCCCTCGAGATCATCGATGCGCACATTCACACACAATTCACCGGCCAGCCCGAGCCGGCGAGCGGCATCGCACAAACCCGGGATCAACTGCTGGACGCGATGGCCGCCGCGGGCGTGGTGGGCGCCGTGGCCCACACCGATTCCCTGGGCGGCGGGTACGTGGATCTCTCGAACCGCGGCGTGATTCACTGTGCGGGCGTCGGGAGCCGCGTCGACGTGGCCCGTCTCGACGACGGGCTCCGCACCCGCCGCTACCGCTGCATCAAGATCTACCTTGGCTACGCCGCGCGGTATCCGACCGACGCCGCGTACGCGCCGGCGTACGCCCTTGCCGAGCGCTACGACGTCCCGGTCGTCTTCCACACGGGCGACACCTACTCCGACCGCGGGCGCCTCCAGTACGCGCACCCGCTGGCGATTGACGAGGTCGCCGTCGATCATCGCGGCGTGCGGATCGTGATCGCCCACGCCGGCTACCCGTGGATCGAGACCGCCGCCGAGGTCGCCTACAAGAACCCCAACGTCTATCTCGAGGCCTCGGCGTTCATGGTGGGCTCGCCCGCCGAGCGTCCGCGAGCCTGGGTGGACGAGTACGTCGTGCGGCCCATCGCGTGGATCTTCGGCTATATCGAGGATCCCACGAAGGTGCTCTTCGGATCCGACTGGCCGCTGGTGGACATGGCAGGGTACGTCGACGCCTACAAGCGCGCGATTCCACGCGAGCATTGGCGCGCGGTGTTTCACGACAACGCCGTGCGGGTGTTTCGGCTGGACCGCTCCGACCCGCCGCCCGAGCGCTAGCGCGGTGGCCCGCGAACCCGGCACCGATCGACGGGCGCTCCAGGTGCGCCGGCAACGGCCTCCGCCGCTGAAGAATCCGGCGGGTCCCGCCGTACTCGTCGCGCTGCTGCTCATGCCGGGGGCCACCTCTCTTCTTGGTCAGGAACGGTTGCTCGTCACACCGGGCGCGCGGGTGCGCGTGACGCACGACTGCACGCTGCACCGCGGTCGCATGGGCGCGCGGAGGATCTGCGGGCGGGACGTGGGGACGCTCCAAACGCTGACCGCGGATGACCTCGTGCTCGTCACGGACGAGCCGGCGACGCTCACGGTTCCACTGCGCGCGCTCACCCGGTTCGAAGTGAGCAGCGGCCCGCTCCCGTCCGGGCGCATTCGAGGCGGTCTCATCGGATTGCTGGTGGGCAGCGCGTCGGGCGCGCTGCTTGGCGCCCTTGCCGAGACGGTGGCGTGTAGCGCCGGCACGTGCGAAGGCACGTTTCGGTCGGTCGGGCTCGCCACCGGGGCCGCCGCCGGGCTGGTCATCGGACTGCGGCTGAGCACCGGCCCGCGCGACCGTTGGCACGTGGTGCCGCTCGCGAACCTCGGGCTGTCGTTCGGGCCGCCGACGCGACCCACACTCGAACTCGGGGTGACGCTCCGCTTCTGACGGACGCCGAGTCGATCGAGAAGGAGATGCTCGACGCGCTGATCGTCTTCGCCTTCGTGGCCTACGCCATCAGCTCCGGGTTCCTGGCCCGGCGCCAGGCCTCCCGTGGGCTCACGGAGTACTTCCTGGCCGGCCGCACGTTGAAGGGATGGCAGGCGGGCACGAGCATGGCGGCGACACAGTTCGCCGCCGACACACCGCTTCTCGTCACGGGCCTCGTCGCCACCGCCGGGCTGTTCGGCGTGTGGCGGCTGCTCATCTACGGTATCGCGTTCTTGCTGATGGCGTACGTGTTCTCGGCCCTGTGGCGCCGCGCCGGCGTCCTCACCGACGCCGAGCTGACCGAGATCCGCTACGCCGGCGGCGCCGTGCTGCCGCTCCGGGTCCTCAAGGCGGTCTACTACGGCACCGTCATCAACTGCGTGGTCTTGGCCATGGTCTTGGTCGCCGCCGTGCGGATCGCGGAAGTGTTCCTGCCGTGGCACGCGTGGCTGCCGGGCGACCTGTACGGCGCCGTAATGGGCGTCGTCCGGGCGGTCGGAGTAACCCTGCACTCGGGCGCGACGCCGCTCGACCCGCTCGTCGCCACGACCAACAACCTCCTCAGCATCGGGGCGATCCTTGGCTTCACCGCCCTGTACTCCACCACGGGCGGCCTCCGCGCGGTGGTGGCCACGGATATCGCGCAGTTCGCGCTGGCGATGCTCGGGACGATCGCGTACGCGTGGTTCGTCGTGCGGGCGGCGGGGGGGCTCGGCGGACTCACGGACCGCGTGGGCGAGCTGTATGGAGCGGCCACGGCCGACCGGCTTCTCTCGTTCGCGCCCGGCGCGGGCGACGTGTTGCTCCCGTTCCTCGTGATCGTGGGCCTTCAATGGTTCTTTCAAATGAATAGCGACGGCACCGGCTACCTCGCCCAGCGAAGCATGGGCTGCGCTACCGACCGCGACGCCCGCACGGCCGGCGTGCTGTTCGCGTGGCTCCAAATCTTCTTGCGGAGCCTTCCGTGGCTCCTCATCGCCGTAGGCCTCCTGATCCTCTACCCGTTTACCGACGCCGCGGCGGCGAGCGCCGACTTCGCCGCGTCGCGAGAGATCCTGTTCGTGACGGGGATCGACGAGCTGCTGCCCGTGGGCATCCGTGGGCTCATGCTCACGGCGCTCCTCGCGGCCCTCGCCTCGACGATCGATACCCACCTCAATTGGGGCGCGAGCTACTGGAGCAACGACATCTACCAGCGGCTCGTGTCGCAGCGGTGGTTGCGCCGCGAGCCGGGCAACCGGGAACTGGTGCTCGTAGCCCGGCTCTCCAACGTCTTCATCATCGGGATCGCGCTGGTCGTCATGGCGAATCTCGGGTCCATTCAGACCGCGTGGTTCGTCTCGCTCTTGTTCGGGGCGGGTATGGGATCGGTGCTGGTGCTGCGCTGGGTGTGGGAGCGGATCAACCTCTACTCGGAGCTCGCCGCCATGGCGCTCTCGCTGCTGGTGGCGCCGATCCTCCTGGTGACGACCGACCAGGAGTGGGTGTGGTTGAGCGTCATGGCGTTGGTGTCCACCTTGGGGGCGGTGGCGATCACCTTCGTGACTCCCCGAACCGACGAGCCGCGCCTCCGCGCGTTCTACCGCCGGGTCCGCCCGCCCGGGTTCTGGCGACGGACCGCCGAGGCGGAGGGCGACGACGCGGCCCAGCCGATGCGGGCCCTGGGGCGCGGCCTCGCCAGCACCGGGCTGACGGCTCTGTCCCTCTACCTCCTGCTGTTCGGCGTGGCGACCCTGCTCGTCTCACGCACGGTCGCGGCGGGGTGGTCCTGGCTCGCCATCGTGGCGGCGGTGGCGCTGGTGCCGGTGTGGCGGAAACGCACCCTCGACGGCCCCCTGCCCGACCCGCCGCCCGTCGCGTCGTCGGCCGGTCAACCGGTCGCCGGCGCGGACGACTGACCGGGCGACAAGAAAACGCGGCGGGGGAGACGATGCGTCGTCTCCCCCGCCCGGTCCTCCCGGCCTCCTGCGATGGCCGATCGCTGTCCTAGAGAATCCGTGCTCGAACCCGGAAGTCGACGTTGTCGTGCATCCAGGTCCACAGCTTGTCCTGAGCCTGTGGTGGTGCTCCGGGCACCAGCTGGGTGCGCCAGCCGGACATCACCTGTGCGTCGACCGTCCACAGCCGGACGCGCCGGCGCTCCACACCGCGCTCCCAGTTGACCGCCACTGTGGGCGTCGGGTAGAGCAGCCGCACGGTGGTGCTCCGGGACAGGTACTCGAGCGGGCTCACGTTCAGCCGCTGATACGGCCCGAGCGTGTCGCCGCGGGCCGCGCGCACATCGGGCACCCCGTCGCTCACGATGACGATATTGAGCGGGGCGAGCACCAGGTTCTGGCGCTTCACCATGGTGGCGGCGCGGTCGAAAAACGTGTTGAAGTCGGTCACGCGGTCTTCCGCCGGGAACCACTTCCGCAGGTCGGCGGTGATCTGCTGCACGCTCTTGCCGGTGAAGTCGTGAATCGGGTGAAACGATTTCACTTCGCCAGCCCGCTCACCACCCACCGACCCCACGAAGACGGCGGTGGGCTGGCGGAGCTCGCCCAGGCCGTTCAGGTGCCCGTAGAGATAGTACGCGGCGAACTCGATCGCCTCATCATAGTGGGCGCGGAACGAGCCGCTCACGTCGATGCCCATGACGAGCGTGTTCTTGAAGAGCTGCTGCTCCGAACCCTGCGGAGCGCAGCCTGCCGCCGCCAGGACGCCGGCGGCCGCCGCGATGCGAAGGACCCGGCTCACATCGCACCTCCGGCGCTGGCAGGCTGCGCGGACTTGGCGCGCCGCCGCCCGCCGCCGTCGTCCGACCGGCTGGCGAACGGCGTCGCGGCGAGCACCTCGTCCAGCTCCGTGAACGGCAGCTGGAAGATCGGGCGCGACCGAACGAGGACGACGGTGAAATTCACCGCGGCGGCGAACAGCTGCAGAATCGGCAGCGAGAGCAACTCGAACACATAGCGCGCCTCCTGCTTGAACCACGCGGTCTCGCTCTTGAGCGCGGCCATCGCATCGCGGAACAACCCCGGCTGCGTCACGGGCATCTGACTGGCGGACAGCGGCTCGTCCTGCGTGATGGTTTCGCGGGACAGCACGGCGATCAGCGCCGGTGTGCCGTAGCGGCCGAACAGGAACCAGGTCATGCCGCGGATGCCGACCCATCCGAACGCGGCGAGCGCGAGCGTGGGCACGAGCCCGAGCTGCAGCTCACCGCCTGTCTGCTGCGCGATCCACGGCGTGATCGCGTCAATCAGCTCGCGATACAGGAAGACCACCTCAAAGAACATCACGAAGAACTCGACGAACAGCATCTGCACGAGTTGGCCCACATGCCGGTGCCGAATGGCGTCGGCCAGGACCTGCACGCAGGCGAACGAGCCCGCGATGAGCAGGAACAGCAGGATCCAGAGGATCGGCACCATCACCGCCCGGTTCGGATCGAACCCCGTGATCGCGCCGAGGACCTCGGTCATGGTCGGCATCAGGGTGTACGTGAAGATCGTGGCCTCGAGCGCCGACCACAGCAGGGTCAGCAGGAAGGCGATCCACGGCACGCCCGGCTTGAAGTAGCGGCGCGACGTCCAGTCGAGGAGGACAAAAGGCGAGTTGACCGTGCCCTTCACCATCCCCACGATGTAGCGCACCGTCAGCTTGAGCAGGCCCCAAACCCAGCCCACGAGCACGACGAACACGCGCACGACGCCGGCCCAGAAGAACCAGATGCTCCGCCCCGCATCCCACCACGACATCGCCACCACCGTCACGTATCGGCCACGTTCCGATCGGAAGGGGAGTGTATACAACGACACCATGGTGATCCACATGCCGACAACGACCACCAAGATCGGGAGTAGCAGGAAGACGGTCTTGAGCGCGATCTCCGCCGCCGAAGCGCCGGAGAGGGTGAAGCCCAGGACGACGCCTTGCCACTCGGGGATCCACCACACGGGCGCGCCCACGAACTCGGCCGTGCGCTGCCACTCGGTGGGAAGGAATGACTGGATCGCCTCGAACATGCGCGCCCCTCCTTACGGAGCAAGTCGGCGCGACGGCGCGCTTTCGGCGCCGTCGCCGCCGCACTGTCGGATGTATGGTTGCGTACGGTCCTAACGTCTCACGGCCTCAGAGGGGAGGCCGTGCCGTAGGTCACAATGCGACGTGCGACACGATGTTCAGACGTCGAACGCAGTCTTCAGGTAACGCGACGCGCACCGTCGACGCGCCGCGCGAACCGGATGGAACAGCGCGGTGGGGCCTTTCATTCTACATTGCGGGCGCGACCACGGAGGCAGAGCGGACCGGCCGGAGCGGTCGCCGCCGCAGCGCGCCCGCGCCGCTGGACGCGAACGGCCGACCCCTGACGAGCGGAGAGGGCGATGGACGTGATGGACGTGGAGATCCGTCATGACACGGCGCGCCGCCGGTTCGTGGCGTCGCGAGATGGCGAGGACGCCGAGCTGCAATACGAGCGCGTGACGGAGCGCACCCTCGACTTCGTGCGCACTTTCGTGCCTCTGACGTGGCGCGGCCGCGGCATCGGCGAGCGGCTCGTGCGGCGGGGGCTCGACTACGCGCAGGACCACGGCTACCAGGTCATTGCCACGTGCCCGTTCGTGACGTACGTCATCGAGCGCCACCCGCAATACGCGTCGCTGATCGAGCGCTGAGCGTCGTCAGCGACCGGCCGGCCCGCGCGCGGCATCGGCGACCGTGAGGCCGCGTCGGCACTCGCCGCAGCGGATCAGCCAGACCAGCTCGACCGTGCCGGCGCTGGGGAGCGGCTGGTCGGCGGCCATCGCCGTGCCGCAGCGCGGGCACCGGAGCGGGTCGCCCGCCTGGAGCGCGGACCGCAGCGCGGCGGCTTCACCGGGTGAGAACGGCGCGAACGTGGTCCGGTCGGGCATGCAGGTCCTCCAGGGCTCGAAACGGCGTCAGCGGCTGCCGGCCGACGCCAATATGCCCAACCGGCCCGTGGCCCGTAAGGGCGCCGTGGGGGGCAACTTGGCCTACCGCCTTCGGCCAAGTATCTTCCAACGCTCTTATGGCCGAGATCTCCCTCGCGAGCAGTAAGATGCTTCTCCTGGCCGGGACGGCCCACCGCCCGTTGGCCGAGGAGATCGCCGGGGCGCTGCATCAGCCGCTGTGTCACGTGACGATCCGGCGGTTCGCCGATGGCGAGATCTTCGTCAAGATCGACGAGAACGTGCGGGGGCAGGATGTATTCATCATCCAGCCCACGAACCCGCCGGCGGAGAACCTGCTGGAGCTGCTGCTCCTGATCGACGCCGCCAAGCGGGCGAGCGCGGCCCGGATCACGGCGGTGATCCCGTACTTCGGGTACGCGCGGCAGGACCGCAAGGACCAGCCGCGGGTGGCGATCAGCGCGAAGCTGATGGCGAACCTGATCACGACGGCGGGAGCGGAGCGGGTGCTGGGAATGGATTTCCACCAGCATCAGATTCAAGGGTTCTTCGACATCCCGGTGGACCACCTGTATGCGGCGCCCGTGCTCGTCCAGCATTACCGGCACAAGGGGCTCCGGCAGCCGGTGATCGTGGCGCCCGACGTGGGGGCGGCCAAGATGGCGCGGGGGTTCGCCAAGCGGCTCGATGCGTCGCTGGCGATCATCGACAAGCGGCGCCCCTCGGCGAACATCGCCGAGATCGTGAACGTCGTGGGTGAGGTCGAAGGCCGGGACTGCCTGATCGTGGACGACATGATCGACACGGCCGGCACGATGGCGGAGGCGGCGACGGCGCTCAAGCGCCTCGGCGCGCGGGAGGTGTTCTGCTGCGCCACGCACGCGCTGCTGTCGGGCCCCGCCGTCGATCGGTTGACGGCCTGTCCCGTCACCGAGGTCGCCGTGGCGAACACGATCCGCCTCCCGGAGGAGCGGCGCTTCGAGCGGCTGAAGGTGTTGTCGATCGCCCCGCTCTTTGCGCAGGCGATCCGTTTCACCCACAGCGATCAGTCGGTGAGCTCGCTGTTTGATTGACGCCACCAGCCGCCAGCACGCTGCCGTGTGGACGGCGAACAACGAATGCTGACCGCGGAAGAAGAGGAAACGTACCGATGGCCCAGACAGTCACGATCAACGCGGAGCGGCGCCGCACCACCGGCAAGGGTGGGGCTCGGCAGCTCCGGCGCGCGGGCAAGGTGCCCGCGGTCATCTACGGACACGGCCGGGAGCCGGAGCCGCTGACGGTGATCGCCCAAGAGCTCGACCGCGCCCTGATCGGCATCGCGGCCGAGAGCGTGGTGATCGACCTGGCGGTGGACGGCGCGGCGGTCAAGACGCTGATTCGCGAGATCCAGCGGCACCCCACCCGCAAAGACATCCTGCACGTGGACTTCTACGAGGTGCACGCCGGCGAGAAGATCACCCTCGGCGTGCCGATCCACCTCGAGGGCTCGCCCGAGGGCGTGCGGAACAGCGGCGGTGTGCTGGAGCAGTTCCTCCGGGAACTGGAGATCGAAGTGCTGCCGACGGACATCCCGGCGCGCGTCGTGCTCGATGTGACCGATCTCGCCGTGGGGCATTCCCTCCACGTTTCGGACGTGCAGCTCCCGGGCGTCCGGATCCTGGACGACCCCGAGACGACGATCTGCACGGTCGTTCCGCCGCGGGTGGAGGAAGAGCCGCCGGCCGAGGTCGTCGCCGAGGAGCCGGCGGAGCCCGAGCTCATTCGGAAGCCGAAGGACGAGGAGGAAGCCGCGGACGAGTCTGAAACCGAGGACTAGCCCGTGCGCGCCGTGGTCGCGCTGGGCAATCCCGGTCCCCGCTACGCGATCACCCGCCACAACGCGGGCTTTCTGCTGGCGGACAGTCTGGCCGACCACTGGGAGTTCCCGCCGTTTCGGGCGCGGGACCGCGCGCTGGTCACGGAGGGAACGGTGGGGAGCCGGGACGTACTGCTCCTCAAGCCCCAAACCTACATGAATCGTAGCGGGGCCGCCCTGCGGCCCCTGCTCGTGCCCGGCGGTCTCCAGCCGGCGCACGACCTCCTCGTCCTCGTAGACGACATCGCGCTGCCGATGGGCACCTTTCGGGTGCGAGCCCGGGGCTCGGCGGGGGGCCACAACGGCCTCGTGTCCGTCGAGGAGGCCGTCGGCTCGACGGAGTACGCCCGGCTCCGCATCGGTGTGGGGCCGCGGCCGGAGGGGATCAACGATCAGGCCGAGTGGCTGCTCGAGCCCTTCACGCGCGACGAACAGGTGGCCCTGGTGGACCTGCTGCCCGCGCTGGCCGACGCGGTCGAGTGCTGGATCGTCGAGGGCGTGGACGAGGCCATGAACCGCTTCAACCGACGAGGAACGGAAGAGTGACCGATTTCAGCTTCGTACCCCTCACCGCCGCGGCCACGGGCGGCTTCGGCCTGCTGATCGCCTGGCTCACGTACCGGTACGTCCGCCGCCAGCCGGCCGGCAGCGCCCGCATGCAGGAGATCCAGGAGCTGGTGTACACGGGCGCGATGGCGTTCCTCCGCCGGGAGTACTCCTATCTCGTGCCGTTCCTGCTGGTCGTGGCCGGGCTCCTCGCGCTGGCCACCACGAAGGCCACGGCGCTCGCGTACTTGGGCGGCGGGATCTGCTCGATCCTCGCCGGCTTCTTCGGCATGACGGCGGCGACACGGGCGAACGCCCGAACGAGCGAGGCCGCGAGGAGTTCGGGACAGGCGTTGGCGCTCCGGATCGCCTTCAACGGCGGCGCCGTCATGGGCCTCTCCGTCGCCAGCCTGGGGCTCCTCGGGATCGGACTCGTCATGCGAGCGTTCCTGGGGAGTCCGGACACCGAGGCCGCGTGGAGGGCGTTCAGCGAGATCATCGCCGGGTTCGCGATGGGCGCCTCGTCCATCGCGCTGTTCGCGCGCGTGGGCGGGGGCATCTACACCAAGGCCGCGGATGTCGGCGCCGACCTGGTGGGCAAGGTCGAGGCCGGGATTCCGGAAGACGACCCGCGCAACCCGGCCACGATCGCCGACAACGTGGGGGACAACGTCGGCGACGTCGCGGGGATGGGAGCCGACATCTTCGAGAGCTATGTGGGAGCGGTGATCGCCACCATCGCGATCGCCGCCACCAGCCCCTTCATCACGGCACGGATGGCCGCGGTCGCCCTCCCGATGCTCTACATACTGGTCGGCCTCGCCGCCAGCGTGATCGCGATCTGGCTGTTCCGTCTGCTGGAACGCTCGAGTCCGGCCGGGGCCCTGCGCTGGGCCACGTTCATCGCGGCCGGCCTGTTCCTCGCCGCCGCGTATTGGCTCACCCTGCGGGTGGACATCGGCCTCGTCCACGCCGACGGGACGTCCAACGTGCTGGGGCCGTTTTGGGCCGTGGTGGTGGGGACCGCGGCCGGGATCCTCATCGGACTGGCCACGGAGTACTACACCGCGGCCGGCCCGATCCGGACCATTGCCAAGGCGTCGCTCACCGGCCCCGCCACCAACATCATCTCCGGCCTCGCCATCGGCATGCGGTCCACTGCGGTGCCGCTCCTGCTGATCGCGGGCGGGATCTACGTGGCGTACTCGAGCGCGGGGCTCTACGGCATCGGGATCGCGGCGGTCGGGATGCTGGCCACGGTGGGCGTCACCATGTCGGTGGACGCCTATGGGCCCATCGCGGACAACGCAGGCGGCATCAGCGAAATGAGCGGGCTCGGCCCGGACGTCCGGAAAATCACGGACAGTCTGGACGCGCTGGGCAACACGACGGCGGCGATTGGGAAGGGGTTCGCGATCGGGTCGGCGGCGCTCACGGCGTTGGCGCTGTTCAGCGCCTACGCCAACGCGGTGACGCCCCAGGGCGCGCCGCCGGTCGTGCTGGACATCGTCAATCCGCGCGTGGTGATCGGGATCTTCCTGGGCGGGGTGCTCCCGTTCTTCATCGCCGCCGCGACGATGACCGCGGTGGGCCGCGCCGCGGAAGGGATGGTCCAGGAGGTCCGCCGGCAGTTCAAGGAGATTCCGGGCCTCATGGAGGGCACGGCCAAGCCGGACAGCGCGCGGTGTGTCGACATCTCGACGCGGGCGGCGCTCCGCGAGATGATCCTGCCGGGCGTGACCGCAATCCTCGCTCCGGTGATCGTCGGGCGGTTCTTCGGGGTCGAGACGCTGGGCGGGCTCCTCGCAGGCGCCACGCTCACCGGGGTCGTGCTCGCCCTCTTCATGGCCAACGCCGGCGGGGCATGGGACAACGCCAAGAAATACATCGAGGGCGGCGCCCACGGCGGCAAAGGCTCGGACGCGCACAAAGCAGCGGTTGTCGGTGACACCGTGGGGGATCCGTTCAAGGACACGAGCGGGCCCAGCATGAACATTCTCATCAAGCTGATGAGCGTCGTGAGCCTGGTGCTGGCTCCGTGGTTCGTCGGGTAGGCACGGAAAGGAGCGTGAACCGCGAAAAGTGAAGAGTGAAGCGGGTGGGCTCGCCACGAGTCACGCCCACCATTCCCTTTTCACCGATCACAGTTCACGTCATTCTCCATGCTCCGTCTCGGCATCGTCGGCCTCCCCAACGTCGGAAAGTCCACGCTGTTCAATGCGCTCACCAATGCGGGGGCGGCGGCGGAGAACTATCCGTTTTGCACCGTCGAGCCCAACGTGGGCGTCGTGACCGTCCCGGATCCGCGGCTCTCGAGCCTGGCCGACGTGGTCCGACCCCGGGCGGTCGTCCCGGCGTTCGTGGAATTCGTGGATATCGCCGGCCTCGTCGCGGGAGCGAGCGAAGGCGAGGGGTTGGGCAACCAGTTCCTCGGCCACATCCGAGAGGTGGATGCGATCGTCCACGTGGTCCGCTGTTTCGAGGACCCGGACGTGACCCACGTGGCCGGGGGCGTGGATCCGGAGCGGGACCACGACATCGTCACCAGCGAGCTCGCCCTGGCGGACCTCGGCGTCATCGAACGCCGGCTCGAGAAGATCCGCAAGACGGCCCGCAGCGGGAACAAGGACCATCAGGCGGAAGTGGCGTTCCTCGAGCGCGTCGAGACGGAGCTGAACGCCGGGCGCGGGGCCCGAGAGGCGGCCGGCACCCTCGCCGAGTTGCGCCAGCTGCGCCAGCTCGGGATTCTCACCGCCAAGCCGGTGCTGTACGCCGCCAACGTGAACGAGGCCGACCTGGCGTCGGGTGGCGGCCCGGCCGTCGAGGTGCTCCGCCGCGCCGCGCGGGAGCACCACGAGCTGGCGGACGTCGTGCCCTTCTCGGCCCGGTTCGAGGAGGAGTTGGCGGAGCTCGCGCCGGCGGAGCGGGCCGAGTTCCTGGCGAGCGCCGGCGTTGAGGAGCCGGGGCTGGACCGGCTGATCCACGCCAGCTACCGGCTCCTGGGCCTCGAGACGTTCTTCACGGTCGGCGACAACGAAGTGCGTGCGTGGACCATCCCCAGAGGCGAGACGGCGTACGACGCCGCCGGGGAGATCCACTCCGATTTCCAGCGCGGCTTCATTCGAGCGGAGACGGTGCCGCACGAGGACTTCGTCCGGGCGGGGTCCTATAAGGCGGCCAGAGAGGAGGGGCTGCTGCGGAGTGAGGGGCGGGAGTACGTGGTGCAGGACGGCGACGTGCTGCTGTTCCGGTTCAACGTGTGACCCTACCCCCCGCCCGAGTCCACGATTACCTTACGCGCTCCACATCACCTACTCCGGCCGGGCACCGGCCGGGGTCGCTACGTCCAAAGGATGGTGCCTATGACACGCCAGTACGAGACGGTCTACATCTTCGATAGTGCGCTGGAGGAGACCCAGGTGAACGAGCACCTGGAGCGGTTTCACGAGCTCCTCAAAGTCCCGGACGCGTCCACGCCCGTCAGCGCCATGGCCCACTGGGGCAAGCGCACGCTGGCCTACCCGATCAAGAACAAAGAGGTGGGCTATTACGTGGTCGCGAAGTTCGAAACGGCACCGGATCGGCTTCCCGAGTACGAACGGGCGATCAAGCTCGACGAACAGGTGCTGCGCTACCTCGTCGTGGTGAACGAGGGTCCCCAGCCGGTGCCGGCCCAGGCGGCCCGGACGGACGGGGACAGCGAGGGCGACGACTGATGCGACGCTACCGCAAGACCTGCCCGGTTTGCGAGATGGGGGTCCGGGTTCTCGATTACAAGGACGAACGGGCCCTGGGACGCTTCGTCACGGAGCGCGGGAAGATCATCCCCAGCCGGCTCTCGGGGATGTGTGCCCGCCACCAGCGCCAGCTGGCCATCGCGATCAAGCGCGCCCGGCACCTCGCGCTGCTCTCGTTCATTCGGACCGCCGGCCGCTAGCAGCCGTGTCGTCCCCGTCCGAGCGGACCCCCACGGGCGGGCTCGGGCGACTCGTGGCCGCCGTGGCCGCGTTTGCCCTCGTCGCCCCACCGGCGCTGTTGGCCCTCCCCCTCGCCGCCCTCCTCGCGGCCGCCCGGCCGCGGGCCAAGGTCGAGTTCGTGACGCTGGGCGTGGCGGCGGGCATCGGCGGGTGGTGGCTCTTCGCGCGAGGTGCGCTTCCGGATCAAACGCTGCGCGCGGCGGCCGTTTTCGCCACCGTGCTCTTCGTGACGGCCAGCCTGCGGACGAGGCTTTCGGTGACCCACCGCGCGCTCGTGGCGATCGGCGGGGCGGCGGCCGGTCTCGTCACCCTGTTCGTCGCCCTCGGGTCGTCGTGGGGGGCACTCCGCTGGTCGGTGGCCCACCGGACCGGGCTCAGCGCACGCACCCTGATCGGTCAATTGTGGGCGTCCGCGCGACCCTTGGGCGGCGGGGCCGCGCAGCCGCTGGTGGAATTCGAAGCGTGGCTCGTCACGCTGGTTGAGGTGGTCTCGCGCTACTATCCGGCGCTGCTCGCGCTGGAACTGCTGGCGGCGTTCGCCCTGGCCACGGCGATTGCCCAGCGGGTGGCGGCGCGCCCGATCGGGCGGCCGCTCGGGCGACTGCGGGACTTCCGCTTCACCGAGCACCTGGGGTGGGCGGCGGTGCTGTCCCTCGCCGTGGTCGTGCTTCCCAAGCTGGCCGCCGTCAAGGCGGCGGCCGCGAACTTGCTGGTCGTGGCGGCGGGGCTGTACGCGCTTCGCGGCGTGGCGGTGGCGGCGTTCGGGCTCGCCTTCGCGGGGGCCGGTGGCCTCGGCCTGGCGCTGGGGCTCGGCCTCCTCGCACTGCTCATGTTGCCAGTGGCGACGGCCGGCAGCATCGTTCTGGGTGTACTGGATTCGGGGTTGGACTTCAGACGGCGGTGGCTGACACCGCCAGCGAGTAAGTGAGCCATGGAAGTCATTCTACGTGAGACGATCGCCAAGGTCGGGCGCGCCGGCCAGGTGGTCCAGGTGAAGGACGGGTACGCGCGCAACTACCTGCTCCCGCGGGGCCTCGCGTATCCGGCCACGCCGGGCAACAAGCGCCGCGTCGAGGCCGAGAGCAGGCACACCGCCGCGCTCCAGGCGGCCGGGAAGAGCGACGCCGAAGCCGTGGCGGCCCGGCTCGCCGAGCTCGAGCTGCACTTCACCGCCAAGGCCGGTGACGGCGACAAGCTGTTCGGCTCGGTGACCTCGGGCGACATCGCCGAGCAATTGACCACCAAAGGCGTGCCGGTGGACAAGCGGGCGGTGCAGCTGGAAGAGCCGATCCGAATGATCGGGGCCCACACGGTGGCGGTGCGCCTCCATCCCGAGGTGCAGGGCCACGTGCGGGTGTGGGTCGTGAAGGACACGTGACCGCCGTCGCCGTCGGCATCACGTACCTCGACGGCGCACGCCTCAGGCGCTCGCTGCTTGCGGCCGCGGACTGGGTGGATGCCGGTCGCGAGGAGCTCAACCGCATCAACGTCTTTCCGGTCCCCGACGGTGACACCGGGACCAATTTCGCGATGACGCTCCGGGCCGCCGCGGAAGGGGTGCGCCCGCTGGAAGGCGCGGAGCTGCCGCAGATTACCCGCGTGATGGCCGAGGCCTGTGTGTTTGGCGCCCGGGGCAACTCCGGGATGCTCTTGTCGCACTTCCTGCTGGGGTTCCGGGAAGCGCTGGGTGACGTACGGGCCGCGACCGCAGCCGAAGTGGCCCGCGCCATTCGCGCCGGTGCCGACGGAGTCTACCGCGGGCTCGACGAGCCGGTGGAAGGGACGATCCTCACGGTCTGCCGCGAGGCCGCGGACGAGGCGGAGGCCGCGGCCCGACGCACGGTCGACATCGCGGCGTTCATGCGGTACGTCCTGTCGCGAGCCCGGGCCGCGCTGGCCCGCACCCCCGAGCTGCTCCAGGTCCTGAAGGACGCCGGCGTCGTGGACGCCGGGGGGCAGGCGTTCGTGCGCGTACTCGAGGGGATCGTCCGGCTGATCGAGGGCGACCCCATCCTTCCGGCCGCCGAGACGGTCGGCGCCGTCACGCCGCCGGACGCCGCCGCGCTGACCCAGGTGCTGGCCGAACAGGACTACCAGTTCTGCACGGAAGCGCTGGTCCGCGGTGCGGCGCTCCCGCCGACGACGGCGGTTCGCGCCGCACTTCGGGAGCTGGGCGGCTCGATCGTGGTCGTGGCGACCGCGGACCTCCTCAAGATCCACGTCCACACCGACACGCCGGAGCGTGTGTTCGCGCGGGCCCGGGAGTGGGGGACCGTGGAGACCTCGAAGGCCGACGACATGCGCGAGCAGCATCGGGCCCGGCACGCCGCGCGGCGGCGGATCGCGATCGTCGTCGACTCCTCGTGCGACCTCCCCGACGAGGTGATCGACCGGCATGGGATCGTCGTGGTGCCGGTGCAAGTGATGGCAGGGGGGCGGACCTACCGCGACCGGATCGACCTGCAGGGCCAGGAACTGTATGCGCGCATGCGCGAGTCGAAGGAGCGGTTCACCACCTCGCAGCCGGCGCCGGGGGCGATCGCCCGGGCCTTTCAGGAAGCGCGGGCCGAAGCGGATGAGGTGATCGGTCTGTTTGTGGGCGGGCTGCTCTCGGGCACGCTGGCGTCCGCGCAGACGGCCGCGCGGGCCTCGGGGGTGGACGGCGTCACGGTGGTCGATTCCCGGTCCGCCTCGTTCGGTCTTGGCCTGCTCGCCCTGCGCGCGGCCGAGTTGGCCGAGGAGGGGGTGCCGGTCGAGGCGATCGTCCAGGAATTGCGAACCATCCGGGACCGCTCCGGGGGAATCTTCACGGTGGACACGCTGGAGAACCTGCTGCAATCCGGACGCGTCAGCCGTGGCCGGGCGTGGCTCGGCGGGCTGCTCGACATCAAGCCGCTGCTCGACATCACCCCCGAAGGCCGCGTGATCCCGCTGGATCGCGTGCGGGGCCGGGAGGCCACGATCCCGCGGGTCCTGGCCCACCTCGACCGTCGGCTCACCCCACGGCCCGCGCGCTTCCGACTCGCGGTCGCTCACGGCGACGCTCCGGACGTCGCGGCGCGGCTGCGCGACGAGCTGCTGCGCCGCTACGCCCCCGACGAGTGCTTCGTGAACCAGGTGACCGCGGCGCTGGGCGTGCACACCGGCCCCGGCGCCTGGGCGGTCTTCTACCAGATCGAGGAGCCGGCGCCCTAAGCCGCTGCGGACCCATTTCCAAGACGTCTCGCCCCCGAAAAAGAGAGACCTCCGCGCGTCGCGACGTCGGGCTCGCGGTCGGCATGCTCGAAGCGCACAAGGCCCTCGACATCCGCGTGCTGGATCTCCGCACGCTCAGCGACGCCGCCGACTATTTCGTGATCGCCTCGGGGTCGTCCGACACCCATGTGCGCGCGCTGGCCGAGCACGTGACGGAGACCTTGCGGCGCGCCGGCCGGCGGCCGCATCACGTCGAGGGGCTGGCGGCCGGCCGGTGGGCCCTTCTGGACTTTATCGATTTCGTGGTGCACATCTTTCATCCAACCCTGCGCGCGTACTATCAGCTGGAACGGCTGTGGGCGGATGCGCCCTCGGCCTCCACCTGGCCGCCTCGGTAGGTGACATGCGCCCGATCATACTTCTCGCCGCCCTCGGGACGATGGCGGCGCCGACGCCCGCGTTGGCGCAGTACTTCGGCCAGAACCGCGTCCAGTACCGCCACCTGGACTTCGCGGTCATCGAGACCGAGCATTTCGACGTCTATTACTACGACGCGGTGCGGGAGGCTGCGGTCGACGGGGCCCGCATGGCCGAGCGGGCCTACGCCCGGCTGTCCCGGCTGCTGAATCATCACTACCGCGACCGCCGCCCCATCATCCTCTTCGCCTCGCACACCGACTTCCAGCAGAACAACGTCACCCCCATCGGGGAGGGCACCGGCGGGGTCACCGAGTTCCTCCGCCACCGGGTGTTGCTGCCGTTCACGGGCTCGTACGCGGAGTTCGAGCACATGCTGCAGCACGAGATCGTCCACCAGTTCCAGATCGACGTCTTCGCCCGCGGCCACGTGGGCGGCGGCATCCAACAACTGATCGCCGTGAACCCGCCGTTGTGGTTCATGGAGGGGATGGCCGAGTACCTCGCCCTCGGGCCGGTCACTCCCCAGACCGCGATGTGGCTGCGGGACGCGGCGCTGGAGGGCGGGCTCCCGACGCTGCACGCGCTCACCCACGATCCGCGCTATTCCCCGTACCGCTTCGGTCACGCGCTCTGGTCCTACATCGGCGAGCGCTGGGGCGACGGTGCGGTGGCCGAGCTGCTCCACGGCGCCGCCGCGTCCGGCGTGGACGCGGCGTTCCACCGGGTCCTGGGGATGTCGCTCGAGACGCTGGTACGCGAGTGGCAGGTCGCCGTGCAGCGGACCTATCTGCCGCAGCTCACCGACCACCAGCGCGCCCGCGAGGTCGGGCGTCCGGTGCTGGTCGGGGAGCGCACGCCGGGGACACTCCATATCGCCCCGGCCATCTCCCCCGACGGCCGTGAGATCGCGTACTTCTCCGAGGGCGGCTCGTACTTCATCGACCTCTATCTGGCCGACGCTGAAACCGGCAGCGTGCAGCGGCGGCTGATCAAGAGCGCGTTCAGCAGCGACTTCGAGAGCCTGCGCTTCCTCAACTCGGCCGGCGCGTGGTCGCCCGACGGGCGGCTGTTCGCCATCGCGGTCAAGCACGGGGGGCGGGACGATCTCGTCATCTACGACATGCTGCACCACCGGGTGCGAACGCGGATCCCGGTGCCGCTCCACGGTGTCACGACGCCGTCATGGTCCCCCGATGGCCGCCGACTCGCGTTCACCGGGTACGAAGGTGGCTTCTCGGACCTCTTCATCATCAACGCCGACGGGACCGGGCTGCAGCGCCTCACGCACGATCGCGCCGCCGACCTGCACCCCGCCTGGTCACCTGACGGCACCCGCATCGCGTTCGTCACCGATCGGGGGGAGTCCACCGATTTCGCCACGCTCACGGTCGGATCCCTCGCCGTCGCGATCTATCGGCTCGACAACCACGCCATCGAGCGGGTGCCCGAGATGGTGGGGGAGAACCTCAACCCGCAGTGGGCGCCCGACGGGCGCTCCATCGCGTTCGTGTCCGACCGCACCGGGATCCCGAACCTGTTCCTGTACGACGAGGACGAGCGCGCGACGTATCAGCTGACGAACCTGTTCACCGGCCTGTCGGGCATCACGCCGCTTTCCCCGGCGATCTCGTGGGCGCCCCAAGCCGACCGGCTGGCGTTTACCGTGTACGAGCGGCGCGAGTTCAACGTGTACGCCATTGACCATCCGCGCGCGCTCAAGAAAACACCGTGGACGCCGGACACCCACGTGCCGGTGGTGGCGCCGCTGATGGCCCCGTCGGCATCGCCCTCGACGGCGGACGGGACAGCGGCGCCGGGGAACGGCGGTCCCGATGAGCATCCCCACGTCGCGCACGGGGCGGTACCCGAGCTCCCGCCCGGCGGCGGCTCGGCACCGCCGGCGGACAGCACGCCGGCGCTGGTCTCGGTCCGTGCGCTGCTCGACAGCGCGGCGCTGCACCTTCCCGACACCTCCGCCTTCATCTTCCGCGACTACTCCGCGTCGCTGTCGCCGGACTACATCGTGCAGCCGTCCATCGGCTACGTGCGGGATAACTTCGGAAGCGGCATCTTCGGCGGGACCGCGATCTCCCTGTCGGACATGCTGGGGAACCGGCGGGTCCTCGCGCTAGCCCAGCTGAATGGCCGGCTCGAGGAGGCACAGGTGCTCGGGGTCTACGCCAACCTGAGTCGCCGCGTGAACTGGGCGACCGGCGTGGGCCAGACCCCGTACTTCTATTTCACCGGGGCCGGGATCGCGACCGACTCGGCCGGCGTCGAGACGTACACGGTCACGCTCGAGCGCTTTATCGCCCGGGAGGGGTTCTTCTCCGCCCACCGCCCCTTCGACCGGTTCCGGCGGCTCGAGCTGGGCGTCCGCGCGGCCAACGTCTCCCGCGCGAGCCTCGACCTCATGCAGGTATTCGACCCCGTGTCCAAGACCACGCGCTTCGACCGTGATGCGCGGTCGCTGGGCACCGTCAATTACGTGCAACCGTCGGTCGCGTTCGTCTTCGACAATTCGATCCCCTTTTGGGTCGGACCGTTGATGGGCCGACGCAGCCGCTTCGAGTACGCACCCGCGATCGGGGGCTGGCGGTTCCATCAGGTACTGGCAGACTACCGGCGGTACGACCATCTCGTCGGCCGCTTCACGTTCGCCACGCGGGTCGTCTTTTTCGGCCGGTTCGGTCGGGACGAGGAACGCTTCCCGATTTTCCTCGGGAACCCCGACCTCGTGCGGGGCTACACCGCGGGCTCGATCCGCAAGCACGAGTGCGCCCGGGACCCGTCCCGCACGTCCGTGTCGTGCGGCGCCCTCGAGCAGCTCATCGGCTCCCGCGTCGCCGTGTTCAACGCGGAGCTGCGATTCCCGCTCGTCCGGTCCGTCGCCCTCGGGTTTGCCCCGCTGCGCTTCCCGCCCATCGAGGGCGCGATCTTTTTCGACGCCGGCATGGCGTGGACGAGCGAGGCGGCGCTTCGCCTGCGCCGCCACCCGCAGGACGACCCGGCCCGGGTCCGCCAACCCCTCACCAGCGTGGGATTCTCGCTCCGCACCAACCTGCTGGGTATCGTGATCCTGCGCGCCGACTACGCCAAGCCGCTGTCGCGCGAGGACACGGGCGCGTACTGGACGCTGAGTCTCGGACCGACCTTCTAGCAGACGGTTGATCGGGGCGGGGAGCGGAAGCGCGGCCGGGCCCGCCTTGCACTCCGCGTCCGCTCTCCCTTAGCTTGCGCCCGTGCGTCCATCCTGCTTGCTCGCGCTCCTCGTGGTGGGCCTCGCGGCCTGTGATGCCGGGCGGCACGCCAACCCGGTGAAAGACGCGCTCGCCCGCACGGCGCGCTCGACGGGCGTGGGGACATCGGTCGCGTTTCGGTTTCCCGGACAGACGGCGGGCGACCCCAAGCTCTATCATCTGCCCGGCCTGGAAGAGGTGGCGTGGCGCTTCGAGGGCGCTGCCGCGCCCACGCACCTCCCCGTGGGGTTCGCGAGCGACGACGACCTGGTCTACACCCTCACGCAGCAACGCGAGCTGGTCGCGTTGGACCTGGCGACCGGCCGCGCGCGTGTGGTCGATACGGCCGTGGCGCTCGCCACGCTCGGGCCCACGGGGACGACCTACGTCGTGTACGACAGCGGCACCGTCGCCGTCGTTCAGCATCGGGCGCCGACCCGGTGGTCGCACGGCTTCTCCGCGCCCCCGCGCGCGGTATGGGGCGCCGTGCGGAACCGTCTCATCGGGCTGATCGTGAGCGACACTGCGCGCGTCCTCGAGCTCCTCGGCGAAAGCGCGACGCCCGTGCGCCAGCGCCTCCCCGACGGCCATGTGGCGGTCAGCGCATGGGGAGATCTGGTCGCCGTCGCGACGGATTCCGGGATCGTCACGATCCATCCGGCCGATCCCGCGACGCGTGGGTTCGTCCGGCTCAGGCCGGCGCCGCAGCTCGCGGCCTTCTCGCCCTCGGCGCATCGCATCTACGCCACGAGCGCCACCGAGCTGCTCGCAGTGGAACGCTTCGAGCTGGCACCGCTGACGCGCATGCCGCTCCCTGGCCCCGCCACGGCGCTGCGGGTCGACCCTCGCGGACGCCTCGTGCTGCTGCGCCTCGGGACGGCGGATTCGGTGTGGGTCGTCGATCTCGCGCGCTGGCGCCTCGTCGGCGCGGTCCAGGGATCCTGGGATCGCGACTTGCCGGCCGGCGCCGCGGACGGCACCCTCGTAGTCCCCCAGGGGGCGGCGGTGGTCGCCCTCTCCCCCGATTCGCTCGCCCTCCGCGGGATCGCTCAGGCGGTGACCGGCGACCGCTGGCTCATCGCGGCCTGGGACCCCCACCGTCCGGCCCTCGAGTTCGTGAGCGACACCACCGTGGCGGAGCTCATCCAACCCACCCTGTCGTACTGGGTCCAGGTGAGCAGCACCATCAATCAGGCCTGGGCCGAGGAGCGGGCCGCCGACCTCCGGCGGGCCGGGATCAACGCCACGGTCCTGGCGCCAACCCTTCCCGATGAGCCGTATCGCGTGGTGATCGGCCCCCACCCGACGCGCGACGCCGCGGAATCCATCGGGCGGAAACTCGGCCTGCCGTACTGGATCTTTACCCGCGACACGACCGGCGTGATTCCATGACCCCTCGGGAGCTCCCGCGACCGGACGCGGTCGCTGCCCTCCCCAACGCCTTCCTCCTCTCGCATCTCGTGGTGATCGTCAACGCGGGCCTCCCCGTCGGGCGCGCCGCGCAGACCGTCTGGTCCATCGCCGGGGCGGTGGCCGGCACCGGGCGGCGGATCGCACTGGTCGATCTGCATTTCGACGAGCCGGCGCTGCATGCCCCGCGGACACCGCACGCGGGGCCGGGCATCGTCGACGTGTTTCAGTCGGGTGAGTCGTTGCAGGCCGTGACGCTGGCGTTGGACCCGCCCGGTCTGTTCTTCGTTCCGGCCGGCGTCGGGCCCGGCGACCCGACCCGGATCTGGGGACACACACGCTGGCCCCGGCTCGCCCGCGGGTTCGAGAGCGAGGGCGCCCTGCTCCTGCTGTACGTCCCAGCGGACGGCCTCGCCCACATGAGCGCGAGACCCGATCGCCTGGTGATTCTGACCACCGACGATTACGAAGCGGACCGCACGATGGCGCTCGCCCTGGCGGCCGGCCTCGACGACGGTCCCGAAGTGATCGTGGTGATGGACGCCGAGGCCACCGTCCAACCCATGCCCGTGCCGCCGTTTCCCCACCCGCACGTGCGGCCGCCCGTCACCCCCACGCGCCCTGCCAGCCCACCCCGCCGGCGACGCCGTAGACGGTGGGCGGGGATGGGTGGCGCGATCGGGATCGGGCTCGCGATCGGCCTCGTCGTTCTGGTGCGCTCGATGACCCCCGCCCCCGACACGCCGGCCGCCGAGGCCACGCCCGTGGCGGCCCCCCGTGTTGCCGGGGACTCGCTGTTCTACGCGGTCCAGGTCGCGGCGTTCAAGAGTCCCGAGGCCGCGCTCGCGCAGGCCACCGAGTATGAGGCGGCGGGGTGGCTGGCTACGGTAACGCCTGTACGCCTCGGGCAGCTGGAGACGTGGTATCGCTTGCTGATCGGCGCCGCGTCGACATCGGCGGGCGCCGATTCGGCGCTGACGGCGCTGTGGGAGCGAGGCCTCGTGGAGCACCCAAACGGGACGATCCTCCGGACGCCACACGCGCTGCGGGTGGGGACGTATCCCGACCGCGTGACCGCGCGCGATGCGTTGGCGGGGCTTCGCGCCCGAGGGGTGGCGGCATACATTGCGGGGGGTGCGGACGGGAGGGCTCGTCTCCTCGTCGGCGCGTTCGAAGCTCCCGAGCAGGCGCGCTTGGCGGACTCCATTCTCGGCGCGGCTGGACTCACACCAACCCTCGTTGCGCGCGCAGGAATCACGCGATGAAACTCACCCGGCTCGACCTGTCGGGATTCAAGTCGTTCGCCGATCATGCCGAGTTGCCGTTCGACGACGGGATCACCGCGATCGTGGGTCCCAACGGGTGCGGCAAGTCCAACGTATCGGATGCGGTCCGCTGGGTGCTCGGCGAACAGCGGGCGCGGATCCTCCGCAGTGCGCGCATGGACGAGGTGATCTTCCAAGGATCGGTGAAGCGTCGCCCTATCAGCATCGCGGAGGTGACGCTGGTCTTCGACAACAGCGATGGCACGCTGAGCGCGCCGTATCGGGAACTCGCCGTCACGCGGCGCCTGTCCCGCAGTGGCCAGAGCGAATACCTCCTCAATCAGTCGCCGGTCCGCCTGCGGGACCTCCTGGATCTGTTGCGCGGCACGGGCCTCGGCAGTGACGCTGGGGTCGTGATCGAAGCGGCGATGATCGACCGCCTGCTCTCCGACCGCGCCGACGAACGGCGCGCGCTCTTCGAGGAGGCGGCGGGGATCGGGATCTACCGCGACCGCAAGGCGAGCACCGAGCGGCGCCTGGAGAAGACCGCGGAGGACCTGCAGCGCGTCGACGACCTGATTGCCGAGGTGCAGACGCAGGTCCGCAGCCTGGCGCGGCAGCGCGGGAAAGCGGAGCGGCACGGCACGTTCACGGCGGAGCGCTTCGCCGTCGTGATGACATTGACGCGGCGTGAGCTCGACGCGTTCGAGGAGCGGCACGCCGGCTTGCGCGCGCGGCGGGACGCGCTGCGTGCGACGATCCCGGCCAAGCGCGAGCGGCTCGCCGATCTCGAACGAGCGCGTGAGACTCACGCGCAAGGACGGGCCACGGCCGTGGCGCGGCGCACCGAGGTGGATCGCCGCCTGTCCGATACGCGCATCGAACTGGAGCGACTGGAAGGCGACCTCAACCTCGCGGCGGAACGGTTGGAGCAGGCCACCCGTCGCCGCGGCCGGGCCCAGGACGAGCATACGCAGGCCGACGAGCGCGCCGCCCGGGCCCAGCGGGAGTTGGAGGCGGCGCGGGCCGAACGCGAGGCGGCAGAGCGCGCCCGCGCCTCGGTGCAGGGCGAGTTGGACCTGCGTACCGCGAGTGAGGACGAGGCGCGCCAGCAGCTCGCGGCCAAGCGCGAGCGCGTGCGAGGGCTCGAGGGAACGCTGCAACAGCACGCCGAGACGCAACGCGCCCTCGCCGGCGAACGGGCGGCCCTCGAACGGGAGCTGGAAGAGCTGACCGGCCAGGAGCGCGAGCTCAGCGCCCGGTGTGACGAGACGGCGCGGGAGCAGGAGGCCGCCGACGATCGCCTTCGGACGGCGCAGGCGGCGCTCGCCGAACGTGAGCGGGAGGAGCAGGAGGCGGCGCGTGGCCTGGACCGCGCCCGGGATCTGCTGGCGTCTGCGCGCGAACGCGAAACGACGTTGCGCGCGGAGCGCCGGGGGCTCGAGGAGTCGCTCGCGCAGGACCGCGTCCGCCGCGAGGCGCTGCACGAGTTGGAGCGGCGTCGGGAGGGGCTGGCGCCAGCCGCGCGCGCCTTGCTCGCCGCCCGCGAGCGGTTCCCACCGGACACGATCACCGGCCCACTCAGCGACTTCTTGGCGACGACCTCGGCGGAGGCGCACCTCGCCGAACGGCGGCTCGCCGATTGGCTCCACGCGGTACTGGTGCGGGACGACGCGGCGGTGGCGGTAGTCCGGCGATGGCATGCTGAGACGCGGCCTGGACCGCTGGTGCTGCTTCCCGTCGCCCCGGGACCGGCGGAGGCGCCTACCGATACCGCGGTCCCCCCCGGCATCGTCGTGACGGGCCCGGCCCGGCCGTGGGTCGCGGCCCTCTTCGGCGCGAACCGTGCGCTGGACGACCAGGGAGCCGCCGTGCGCCGCGCGAACGGTGCGGTCTATCTGGCCGGTGACGGGGAGACCGGTCCGCTGCGCCGGCGGGCGGAGCTCGACGAGTTGGGCGGCCGGATCACCGGCACCGAGAGCCAGCTTGCCCGGCTCGCCGAGGAAGAGGCGGCGGCCGCGGCGATCCTGGCCGAGGCCGAAGCGGCGCTCGAGACAGCCACGGAGCGGCGCGCGGCGGCGCGGGCGGGATGGCGGGAATCCCAGGCCGCGGCCGACGAGGCCGCGCGGCTGGTGCATCGCGCGACGCGAGAGCGAGGGGAAGCGGACCAGGCGCGCGCGCGGCTCCAGGAACGCGTCAGCGAGCGTCGCACGCGCCTGCGGCAGGTCACCGTCGAGTCCACCGGTGGCGAGGCGGAACGCACGCGGCTCGAGGAACAGCTCACCGCCGAGCGCGCGGCGCTCGCGGATCTGGAGGCGGCACAGGAGGCGGCGCGCGAGCGCCGAGTGCACTGGCAGGTCGAGGAGGCACAGGTCTCCGCACGGGAAGACGCCGCGCGGGAGCGTGAGGAGCGCGCGCGCCGGATGTTGGAGGAGGCGCGCACGGACATGGCCTCCCTCGACCGGGAATCCACTGATATCGATCAGCTGTTGCAGAGCCTCACCGGGCAGCGCGCCACGTGGACCGACACCATGGGAGAGCGGCGGGTGACCGCCCAGGAGCTCGAGCACGCGGCGCAGGAGGCGGAGCGGGCGGTCGCCGCGGCGGAAGAGGCGCTCACGGCGGGGGAGCAGACGGTGCACGAGGCCCGAGACGAGGTGGAGCGCCTGAGCGACGAGTTGCACGCGGTCGAGCTCGAGGCCACGGAGGCGGAGGGTCGGCGCCGGGCGCTGATCGAACGGGTGGAGGGAGAGTGGCACCGCCCGGTGGACGAGTTGCTTCGGGACGCGCCGCCGCTGGACGGCACGACCGAAGCGCTTCGGGCGGAGGCGGCCCGGCTGGCGCAGGCGCTCGAGGCGCTAGGACCCGTGAACCCGCTGGCCGTCGAGGAGCACGCCGAGGAGGTCAAGCGGCTCGACTTCCTCACGACCCAGCGCGACGACCTGGCAGAGGCGCGCAGCTCGCTGCAGCAGGCGCTTCGAGAAATCAACCAGACCGCGCGCGCCCTGTTCGTCGAGACGTTCGCCGCGGTGCGCGAGCATTTCCGGTCCGTGTTTCACACGCTGTTCGAGGGTGGCGATTGCGATGTCCGGCTGGCCGAGGAGAGCGATCCGCGCGCGAGCGACATCGAGATCATCGCGGCGCCGCGCGGCAAGCGGGCCCAGCGCATTCACCTGCTGTCGTCCGGCGAGCGCGCGCTCGTGGCCATCTCGCTGCTCTTTTCCATCTATCTCGCCAAGCCCGCCCCGTTCTGCCTGCTCGACGAGGTGGATGCGCCGCTCGACGACGCAAACGTGATGCGGTTCGTCCGGCTCCTGAATGAGTTCAAATCGAGCACGCAGTTCATCGTCATCACCCATAACCCCCGCACGATGCAGGTCGCGGACGCGGTCTACGGCGTGACGATGCAGGAGCCGGGGGTGTCGACGATCGTGGGCGTTCGGCTGGGCGAGGTCGAACCCGCCGCGGTGTGAGACGCGCGCTGGCGTGCGCCGCCGCGTTGTGCGCCGGCCCGGTCGGCGTCGCGGCGCAGCAGCCCTCGGTCTCCCCCGCGCTCGGCCCGCTCCTCGCACAGCGGGACTCGGCCGCGGTCTGGTTCTTCGGGCGACCGCGGTACACGCTCGACGACGTCGCGGCCGCGGTGGCCGCCGTGGGCGGCCGGGAGCGGCGGCGCAGCGTCTGGCTGCATGCCGTGTCGGCCGACGTCAGCGCCGCGGGGGTCGCCGCCGCCCGCCGCCGACTCGAGTTCCGACACCTCCAGCCGGTGGCCCGGTTTCTCGGCCGTGGCGAGCCCGGTGCGACGCCCGTCCGCGGACCCGGCCCGCGCGCCGCCGCACCGGAGGACTCCCTCTACGGCCCCTCGGCGATGCCGTTCCGGCGTCTCAATCTCTTCCCCCTGGTCCGACAGGGCCTGCGGGGCGCGGGCGTCGTGATCGCCGTGCTCGACACCGGCTTCGAGACCGCGCACCCGGCGTTCGCCACGACGCGCGTGCTCGCCCAGCGCGATTTCGTGTTCGACGACGGCGTCGTCCAGGACGAGCCCGCCGACCAGCCGGGCGCCTCACGCCACGGGACCGGGACGTGGTCCCTGCTCGCCGCCGATCTACCCGGGCAGATCATCGGCATCGCGCCCGACGCGGACTACCTGCTCGCCAAGACCGAAGACATCCGGTCGGAGACGCGAGTGGAAGAGGACAACTGGGTGGCGGCCGTGGAGTGGGCCGCGGCCCTCGGCGCGCAGATCGTCTCGTCGAGCCTCGCCTACCTCTCGTTCGACAACGGCTTCGCCTACCCGGCCTCCGCTCTGAACGGCGACGTCGCGGTGACCACGGTGGCCGCCGATCTCGCGGCCGAGCGGGGCATCGTCGTCGTGAACGCCGTCGGCAACCAAGGGACGTCCGGGTTCCGATCGCTGGTCACGCCGGCCGACGGCGACTCGGTGATCGCCGTAGGTGCGGAGGATTCGCTGGGCGTGCTCCAGCCGTTCAGCTCCCGCGGCCCCACCGCCGACGGCCGCCTCAAACCCGACCTGGTCGCGCCGGGTGCCGACGTGTTCGTGGTGGATCCCGCCACCGGCTTCTCGCGGGCGAGTGGGACCTCGTTCAGCACGCCGCTCATCGCCGGCACCGCCGCGCTGATCCGCCAGCTCCATCCGATGCTGAGCCCGGCGGAGATCCTCGACACGATGCGGCGGACCGGCTCCAACCGCGAGCGGCCCGATTCCAGCCGGGGCTGGGGACGCCCCGACGGCGCCGCCGCGGCGGTGTTCCCGCGGGGGATTGTCTTGTCGAGCCCCGCGCCCGGTGACTCGGTGCTCGCCGACGCCACGCCGCGGTTTGCCTGGAGCGCGTCCGACGTGCCGCCGTTCGCGCTGCCCGTCAGCTACCGGCTCCGGGTGTCCCGGGACGCCGCGCAGTCGCTGGTGGTGATCGACAGCGTCCTGACCGGCACGGAGGTGACGCGCACGACGGCGGAGCCGCCGGGGGCCCGCTTCTTCGTCACGCTGACCGGCACATCCGCGGACACGGTGCGGTTCGCGACACCGTTGCTCGGGCCGTTCGCGGCGCCACGCTGGGCGGTGCTCACCACGTTCGACGAGCCGCAAGGCACGGCGACGCGCGAGGTCCGGCCCACGTTCCGCTGGACGTCCCCGGGCGTGCTCCAGCCACCGGGCCCGTTCACGTACGACGTGGCCGTGATCCGAGCGACGAACGGGGCCGTCGAGATAGACACAACGGGGCTCACCGCCACCACGTTCACGCCGGTCGAGGACCTCGAGCGCAACACGCCCTACCGCTGGCGCGTGACGGCACGCCTGGGACCGGACAGCGCCGTCACCGAGAGCCGGGGGACCTTCCTCATCATCGACGACTCGGTGCCCGCGGTGACGCTGCTGTTTCAGAACTTCCCGAACCCGTTCCCCAACCCCGCGACCGGGACGAACACCACCTGTATCTGGTTCGACCTCGCCACACCGGGGCGTGTCCGGCTCGACATCCTCGATATGCGGGGGCACCCGGTGCGAAACCTGGTGCCGGGCAACGCGTTTCTGCCCGAGCTTCCTGCCGGACGGTACGGCCGGCCCGCACCGGGCGAGGTCGGTCGCTGCGACCCGCGCCTCGAGTGGGACGGCACCACCGACGACGGCCGGGCGCTGCCGCGAGGGATCTACCCCGTGCGCCTCGTGACGCCGGACGGCACGCGGTTCAAACGCATCGTGTTCTTCGGCCCCGAGTTCTGAGGGTGGAGCTCACCGTGATCGGGAGCGGCACCGTGGCGCCAGCCGCGACGCGGACTGCGCCCGCGCACTGGGTGAGCGCGGGCGACGTGCGGCTCCTCCTCGATTGTGGCGCGGGCATGCTGCACCGGGCGGCCGGCCTCGGTCTTCCCTGGGCTGACGTGACACACGTGGCGATCTCCCACTTTCATCCGGATCACTGGGGTGAGTTGCCCATGCTCCTCTTCGCGCTCAGGTGGGGCACGCTCCCCCAGCGGTCGGCACCGCTCACGGTACTCGGCCCCGCCGGTTTCGGCACCCGCCTCGCGCTGCTGGCGGGAGCATATGGCGATTGGTTGCTCGCTCCCGACTATCCCCTGAGCGTCGTGGAGTTGGGACCCGCGGAGGAGCACCGCCTGGGAAGGGGGGTCCAGCTCGAGACCTGCAAGACGCGGCACACGCCGGAGAGCCTGGCCTACGCGGTCCGTGCCGACGGCGCCCGTCTGGTGTATACGGGGGACACCGGACCGGACGACGCGCTCGGCCGGTGGGCCGCCGGATGCGATCTCCTGCTGGCGGAGTGTTCGCTACCTGAGGATCGGGCCATCGACGTACATTTAACGCCCGGTCGGGCCGCCCAGCTGGCGCGCGCGGCCGGTGCCGGCCGACTCGTGCTGACGCACGTCTACCCGGTATTCGGCGACGCCGATCCGGCCGCCCTCGCGGCAGCGGCGTTCGAAGGGCCGGTCGTGCTGGCCAACGACGGCGACCGATTCACCCTGGAGACCTGAAGTCGTCATGCTGATTGTGATGCAGCACGGCGCGTCGAGCGAGGAGATCCGGCGCGTCGTCGAGACGATCGAAGAGCTTGGCTACGAGGCATGCCCAATGCCCGGCAGGCAGCGGACGGCGGTCGGCCTCGTGGGGAACGACGGCCACGTGGACGCGTCGCGGCTCGCCGCGCTGCCCGGGGTGAAGGAGATCCTTCGCGTCACCCAGCCGTACAAGCAGGTCTCCCGCGAGTGGAAGCAGGAAGCGACCGTCATCCCGCTACCCGGCGGCCTCACGGTGGGCGGCGGCGAGATGGTCGTGATGGCGGGCCCCTGCTCGGTGGAGTCCGAGACACAGATTCTCGAAGCCGCCCATGCGGTGCGCACCGCCGGTGCCGCGATCCTACGCGGCGGGGCGTTCAAGCCCCGCACCTCGCCGTATTCGTTTCAGGGTCTGGGGCTCAAGGGCCTCAAGCTCCTGGCCAAAGCGCGCGAGGAGACGGGGCTGCTGGTCGTGACGGAGGCGATGGACCCCGACGCGGTGGATCTCGTCGCCGAGTACGCCGACATCATCCAGATCGGCGCCCGGAACATGCAGAATTTCTCGCTGTTGAAGCGCGCCGGCCGCGCGGGAAAGCCCGTGATGGTCAAGCGGGGGATGGCGGCGACGATCACCGAGCTGTTGCTGTCGGCCGAGTATCTCCTTGCCGAAGGGAACCACAACGTGATGCTGTGCGAGCGAGGGATCCGGGGGTTCGACCCTTCGACCACGCGCAACGTGTTCGATCTCGCGAGTATCCCGGTGGTCCACAGCCTCTCGCATCTCCCCATCATCGCCGACCCCAGTCACGGCACCGGCCGGCGTGACAAGGTGATCCCGATGGCCCGCGCGGCGGTGGCGGCGGGCGCCGACGGTATCATGGTGGAGGTGCATCCCCATCCCGACCGGGCGCTCTCCGACGGCGACCAGAGCCTCTATCCGGAGCAGTTCGCCGACCTCATGGCGCAAGTCCGGGTGATCGCGGAGGCAATCGGAACGCGGGTGGCGCCGCCGTTGCCGCAGGCGGTGAGGACGTGAGCGGCGCGGGGGGTTGCACGCGGTCTCTGGCGGTCGGGGGCGGCCGCGGCCTCCGCGCGGCGCCAAGCGCCCGTCGTCGCCTCTGGCCGCCGGTGGCCGCCTCTCTGCTGTTCGCTGCACCGCTCGCGGCCCAGGACGCCGCGGCAGTGCTCCGCCGCGCCGAGCGCGCGCACGGTGATGGGTCCTCCCTGACGGCGGAGTTCACGCAAACGATCATGAACCCGATGTTGGGCGCGCCCGAGACGACGCACGGCAAGCTCTTTCTGCTGCCACCCGGCCGATTCGCCATGCGGTTCACCGACCCCGAGGGGGAGCGCATCGTGGCGGACGGCACGTGGCTGTGGCTCTACGCGCCGAGCAGCGTCCCCAACCAGGTGATCCGGCAGCCGGTTCCCCAGACGGGCGCGCAGACCCCGAATCTGATCGCCCAGTTCGTGGACCGGCCCCTCGAGCGCTACGAGGCCACGCTGGTGGGCGTGGACACCGTGCGGGGGCACGTGGTGGACGTGGTACGGCTCATCCCACGGGAGACGGGGCTCGGGTTCCGGAACGCGGAGATCGGCGTGGACAGGGATGACGGCCTCCTCCGACGCATCGCGCTGGTCGAGCCCTCGGGCCAACGCCGCCGGATCGTGCTCCACGACATCCGCACCGGCGTGCGGGTGCCGGCTCGGGAGGTCACGTTCGAGGTGCCGAAGGGGACGCGGGTAGTGACCCCGTAGACTACTCCACTCCCCCCTCGAGCGCCCGCTCGACCCTTCTCCGTACAGCGTCGTCCAGTTTGGCGAGTTCCAACGCCGCCCGGCCGAGCGCGCGGTAGATGCGCGCGACGCCGGGATCGAGCGTGGCGAGGTGTTGGCGGATCGCATCGGCATCCCCGCGCACGATCGGCCCGGTGAGGGAGCCGAGCGGACCCTCGCGCGCGACGTTGTCCACCGTGCCCCGCATGAGGGCCGCGAGCCCCTGGCGAGCGGCGGCCGTCGGGAGCCCGGCACGGGTGAACAGCCGCTCCGCGAGCGCCGCCAACACCACCAGATAGTTCGACGCCACGACGGCGCCCGCGTGGTAGCCGGGCTTCGCGCCGGGGTCGATCACGACCGGATGGAGGCCGATGGCGGAGGCGAGCGCGGTCGCGGCCGCAACGGCGCGCTCGTCGCCCTCGATCGCGGCCAGGGCACCCACGAGGCGCTGCGGCGCGGCCTCGGGCTCCGAGATGGCCTGAAGCGGATGGAGCGATCCCAACGCCGCCCCGCTGGGGCGCAAGGCGCCGAGCGCGGTGTGGTCCACCAGTCCCGACAGATGGAGCACGACGTGACGCGGGGTCACACCGTCCGAGGCCGCGAGCGCCTCCGCGGCCAGACCGATCGCGGGATCGGGCACCGCGAGCAGCACGATGCCAACGTCACGGAGCCACGGGGGCGGCCCACCCCACGAAAGCTCGAGCGGCGGGGGAACCGGCTTCCCCCGCCGCCCGTGCAACCGCACCTCATGGCCGGCCTGCGCCAGCGCGAGACCGATCCCGAGCCCGGCGCGCCCGGGCCCGACGATCCCGACCGCGCTCACGGATTGCTGCGCCGCGCCTCCTGGGTGGCCTGCGCCAGCAGTTCCTGCGGCGTCCGCGCCTCGCTCAGCAGCGCCACGGCCCGTTGGACCTGGACATCATCGCGGATGCGCTGGAGGCTCTCCGCCTCCCGACCCGCGACGTAGCGGATGACCTCGTAGCCGAACTGCTGATCGACCAGCGACCGGGCGCCCGCCCAGGCATCGTCGGGCATGGTGACGCTCTTCTCGCGGAGCCGCCGCAGTAGCTCGGCCCGCATCCGGTCGGTCACCCGAACCCCCGCCGGCTGCACAGCGTTCGATCCCTTCAACTCCAGCGCATAGCTGGTCATGACGTCCCGATACACCGGGAGCTTCGACCCGAGGGTTCGCACGAACTCCTGCTCCGCCGACGACAGGGTGTCGCCCGGTACGACCAGGTCGGGATGGATCCCACCACCACCCAGGACGATCCGGCCCCCGTCGGTGTGGAAGACGGCGCTCGAATCGGGCGTGTGCCGGCCGTCATCTTCGTCCTCGTTGGCCGCCGCGACGGCGCGCCGCCCATTGGGGCCGGCCACACGCTCGATCGTGCGCCCGCTCGGCGTGTACCAGCGCGCCGTCGTGAGCCGCAACGCCTCGTTGCGCCCCAGCCGGAACACCGTCTGTACCAACCCCTTCCCGAACGTCGGCGTGCCGATGATGAGGGCCCGGTCATGGTCTTGCAGCGCACCGGCGATGATCTCCGCCGCGCTCGCCGTCCCGCCGTTGACCAACACCACGACCGGCATGTCCGCCCAACGCTGCCGCTCCTTGGCGCGATACACCTCCGAGGCCTGAGCTACGCGCCCGCGCGTGGACACGACGGTTTGATCGCGGTTGAGAAACAGATCGGAGACCGCGACACCCTGGTCGAGGAGGCCGCCGGGGTTGTTGCGCACGTCGAGGACGAGTGATCGCGCGCCGGCTTTCCGCAGCCGGTTGATCTCCTCGGCGAGCTCGTCCGCCAAGGTCTCGCTCACGCTCGAATTGACGAGCGAGACGTAGCCCACGCCGTTCTGGAGGATCGTCGCGAGCTGGATCGCTTTGATGTGGACGAGCGCCCGTTCGATGGAGAACTCGATCGGCTCGGGGAACCCCGGCCGGGCCACCGCGAGCTTCACCTTCGAGCCCGGCTCCCCCCGAAGCTCCGACACGGCCTTGTCGTTCTTCCACCCGAACGTGGACCGCCCGTCCACCTCGACGATGCGGTCGCCGGTCTCGAGCCCGGCTTCGGCCGCCGGCGTCCCCGCGATCGGCGCGATGACGGTGATCCAGCCGTCCCGCACGTCGATCCGAATGCCGAGTCCGCCGTAGTTCCCGGTCGTGCTCTCGGTCAACTCCTCGAAATCCTCCTTGCGGAGGAACGCACTGTACGGATCGCTCAACTCGTTCAGCAGGCCGTCGATGGCCATATCGTACAGCCGGCCCTCGCCCAGCGAGTCTACGTAGTACTGGGCGACGTACCCCAGCACATCGTCGAACAGGCGCGCCTGCCGATACACGTTGCCCGCCTGCGAGGTCCCGCGCTGCAGCAGCCATCCGCCGGAGACGAACGACACGACGGCCACCAGCGCGACCAGCCAGATCCGCTGCCCCTTCATCGAGATGTGCCTCCCTCCCGTGTGCCCATGTTCAACCCGCGAGTCACTTACCGGGTTCCGTTGAGGCGCGACTGCACCACGCGCCACGCCGCCTCCTCGACCTGCTCCGGCGGACGGCCGCCGTCCAAGTGCACGACGCCCGGCCCCACCGCCGCCCGAAACGCCGCGCGCACCCGTTCATGATACGCCGGGTCCGCCTGCTCCAGCCGGTCCGGTGCCTTGCCCGCCGCCGCGTGGCGCCCCCGTCCGACGTCCGTGGTGACGTCGAGCACGAGCGTCAGATCCGGCACCAGTCCGCCCGTCGCCAGGCGATTGGCGGCCAACACCGCGTCCCGCGGCAGGCCACGTCCCGCGACCTGGTACGCCTCGGTCGAAAGCGCGAACCGGTCGCTCACCACCACGCCGCGGCCGCGCGCGAGCCACGGCCGGAGCACCTTCGCCACGAGGTCCGCCCGGGCCGCCAGGATCAGGAACAGCTCCGCCGCCGGAGCGCAGTCCCGCGCCGGATCCAGCACGATCTCTCGCGCCGCTTCCGCCACCTCGGTGCCCCCCGGCTCCCGCACCTCGAGCACCTCGTGCCCCGCCGCCCGCACCCGGCGCGCGAGCCCCGCGACCAGGGTCGTCTTCCCCGCCCCCTCGGGTCCCTCCACCACGACGAACAGCCCGGCCACGCCCGCTCGTTCAGCCGAGGGTGATGATGGAGCTTTGCGCGCCCTTTTCCATCCCCTCCACGATGTGCTGGTTCACCCGCACCATCAGCTTGTCGAAGTTCGACTGCGCCGCGATCACCTGCTGGTAGTGGGAATCGGCCTGGACCTCCATCAACAGGCGGTCGTACTCGTCAACCTCCTCCTCCGGCGGCTCCTGCCCCTCGCGGGCGCGGCTCTCCAGCGTGCGCGCCAGGCGCTCCAGGCGGTCGAGCTTCCCGGTCAGCTCCGTGGCCTGCCGCAGGCCCTCGCGGGCCCGATGCAGCGTCTTGAAATCGTCGGTCTGGCCGATCAGCCGCCCCAGCTCGTGGGCCTTCTCCGGAATCACGGTTCGGTATCCCCCGTGGCCAAGAGGTAGCGGATGCGGCCGAACAGATCACGCTCGAGCCGGGCACCGACCCAACCGGTCGCCCGTGCCAGCGCCAGCGTGGCTTCGGCCCTCGTGCAATCTAGTTCCAGCGCCAGGAGCCCGCCGTGACGAAGGTTCCGGCCGGCCCCCCGGAGGAGCAGCCGACTGGGATCCAGCCCATCCGCCCCACCCACCAGCGCCTCCCGCGGCTCGTACGCCCGCACGGCCGGCTCCAAGGCGTCGAATTCCGCGTCGCTCAGGTACGGTGGGTTGGCGACGACCACGTCGAAACACGCGTCACCCAGCGGCTCGCCCCACGACCCTCGGAGGAATCGGACCGGTGTCCGGGGCGCCACGCGCCGCCAGTTCTTCCGAGCCACCTCGAGCGCCGCTGCCGAGCGCTCGATTCCGACCACTTCCCTGAACGGCCCCTCGACGGCGAGACTCAACGCGATAGCGCCGCTGCCCGTCCCCAGATCCAGCGCCCGCAGGGCGCCGCCACCGCGCCGGCTCGCCCACGCCAGGACGTGCTCGACCAGCCCTTCGGTCTCCGGCCGGGGGATCAGGACCCGGCGATCGACCGCCACCTCCAGCGTGCGGAACCCCGCCCGCCCGGTCACGTAGGCGAGCGGCTCACCCGCCGCGCAACGGGCCACGGCCGCGTCGAACCGCTGGTGGAGCTCGGCAGGGGCCGTCCGCCCCCGCACCAGCCAGACGGCGCCGGGCGACGACCCGGCCAGGGCGCTCCACAGACGGAGCGCCTCGCGCCGCGGATCGTGCACCCCCGCCGCCGCGAGGAGCGTCGTGCCCCGCTCCACCGCGGCCGCCACGGTGCCCGTCACGGTGTCAGCCGACGGCATGCTCGCCGCGGCGCGCCAGCGCGAGCGCGTCGATGATCTCCTCGAGCTCGCCCTCGAGCACGTCCTCCAACTGGTGCACCGTCAGGTTGATGCGGTGGTCCGTCACGCGGTTTTGGGGGAAGTTATAGGTCCGAATCTTGGCCGAGCGGTCGCCGGTCCCGACCATGGCCCGGCGCTCGCGCGCCCGCTCCGCTTCTTGCTCGGCCAGCATCCGGTCGAGGAGCCTCGCGCGCAGGACTTCCAGCGCGCGGAGCTTGTTCTGGAGCTGGGACTTCTGGTCCTGGCACTGGACCACGAGGCCCGTGGGCAGGTGGGTGACACGCACCGCGCTGTCGGTCGTGTTGACACTCTGGCCGCCGGGCCCCGAGGAGCGAAACACGTCGACCTTGAGTTCCTTCGCCTCGAGCTCGAGGTCCACCTCCTGCGCTTCGGGCAGCACCGCGACGGTCGCGGCCGAGGTGTGAATCCGACCCTGGGCCTCGGTCGCCGGCACACGCTGGACCCGATGCACGCCCGACTCGTAGCGCAACCGGCCGTACGCTTGCTCCCCGCTCACCTTGAAGATGGCTTCCCGCACGCCGCCGACGTTCCCCTCAGACAGTGCCACCATCTCGACGTTCCAGCCGCGGCGCTCCGCGTAGCGCGTGTACATGCGCAACAGATCGGCGGCGAACAGCGCGGCCTCATCGCCGCCGGTCCCCGCGCGGATCTCCACGATCGTGTCGCGATGGTCGAGCGGGTCGGGCGGGATGAGCAGGTCGTGGAGCTCGCCCTCCACCCGGGCGAGCGTGGGCTCCAGCCGCATGATGTCGTCACGGGCGAGATCGGCGAGGGCCGGATCCGGGTCGCGAGCCAGCTCGCGGGCCTGGCTCAGCTCATCGAGGATCTTGTGATACTCGGCGGCCTTCTTGCGGATGCGTTGCAGGCGGGAGTGCTCTCGGCCTAACGCCTTGAGCTGTGAGGGCTTACGGGCCGTCTCAGGGTCGGCGAGCTGCTGCTCAACCTCGGCCGCGCGGGCAAGCGCGGCCTCGAGCCGCGCTTCCATCGGTTCTCAGGCCTCGCTCGGCGCCGCGCCCGTCTGGTACCGCTGCCGGAAGCGCTCGACGCGACCGGCGGTGTCCACGAGCTTCTGCTTCCCGGTGAAGAACGGATGACACCGGGCGCAAATCTCGACATGAATGTGCGCCAGCGTGGACCGCGTCTCAAAGGTATTGCCGCAGGCGCACTGGACGACCGCGCGCTCGTACTTCGGATGAATCCCTGCTTTCACCGCTCGCTCCTCGCGAAAACCCGGGTCTCGAGAACCCGATCAAAGAGGCGGAAATATAACCGTGACAGGGAGTTGTGGGCAAGCGCCGCCCCCATCACCGAATTGACAGCCCACGGCGTGCGCCCTAATCTTGGCGCGTTATGGCCATCACATCCCCTCGAGGCTCGCCGCTCCCCGTCGCCGAGCGCCTGCGCCGTGTGCCGTTGTTCGCTCATCTGAGCGAGGCGGAGCTGGCCCGGGTGAGCCAGGCCACCCGGGAGCGTAGCTATCCCAAGAACAGCGTGATCCTCTTTGAGGACGATCCCGGCGACGCGCTCTACGTCGTGGCGGGCGGACAGGTGAAAGTGGTCCTCATCGGGGAGGACGGCCGCGAGGTCATCCTCGCGGTGCTGAAGGATGGCGACTTTTTCGGAGAGATGTCGCTGATCGACGATCAGCCCCGCTCCGCCCACGTGATCGCGATGGAGGATTCGGATCTGCTGGTGCTACGCCGGCTGGAGTTCCTCGAGTCCATGCAGGAGATGCCGCGGATCGCGCTTGGCCTGCTCCAGGCGTTGTCGCGCCGGTTGCGTCGGGCGGATGACAAGATCGGCGGGCTGGTCCTGCTGGATGTCAATGGCCGCGTCGCCCGGCTTCTGCTGGAGATCGCCGACGAACACGACGGCACCCGCGTCCCGCGCAAGGTCACCCACCATCAGATCGCGCAGATGATCGGCTCCAGTCGCGAGACCGTCTCGCGCACCATTCGCGATCTCGCCGACCGCGGGCTCATCGAGGTCACGCGCCAGGCGATCTTCGTCCGGGACCGCGCGGGGCTCAACGCGCTCGCCGGCCAGCCGTGAGCCATGTCACCCGACGGCGGTGACACCTCGCCTTGTCGCGCGCGACGCGGCGCCTCTAAGTTGCACGCAATGGCGGCGGCGGGCTGATGACCTACACGGCGACGTTCTGGGGAACGCGCGGTTCGATTCCCACGCCCGGTCCGCATACCACACGGTACGGCGGCAATACGCCCTGCGTGGCCGTCGAGCGCCGCGATGCCCATGGCGACCGGCTCGTGATTCTCGACGCCGGAACGGGCATCCGAGCGCTCGGCAAGGCCCTCGCCGAGCGGGGCAACGGCGCGCTGGCCGTCGATCTCCTCCTGAGCCACACCCACTGGGACCATATCCAGGGGCTGCCGTTCTTTGCCCCCTTCTTCGAGCGCGGGAACGCCATTCGCATCTGGGGGTCGAAACAGGGCGACGTGGATCTTGGCGTGATCCTGCGGCAGCAGATGGACCCGGTGGTGTTTCCCGTGCCCCTGGACGAGTTGGCGGCAGAACTCGACGTCGCGCACGTGGGGAGCGACGCCTTCGAAGTGGAGGGCTTCACCGTGCGGGCCATGCGGCTGCGGCACCCGGGACACACACTGGGGTACCGATTGACCCCGGCCGAGGGTGGCGCGAGCCTGGCGTACGTGACCGACAACGAGCTCGGCCCGGGCGGCGCCTATGAGGTGGGTCGGACCTGGCGGAAGCAGTTCGTGAAGTTTCTCGACGGCGTGGACCTCTTGATCCACGACGCGATGTACACGCCGGACGAGCTGGACACCCATCGGGGATGGGGCCATTCGTCGCACGCGGAGGCCGTGGCCCTGGCGGGCGAGGCGGGCGTCAAGCGGCTCGTGCTGTTTCACCACCGGCCCGAGCACGAGGATGCGGCCATGGACGCGCTGCTTGCCGACGCCCGCGCGGCGGCACGCGAGGCCGGACTGACGCTCACCGTGCTGGCCGCGACGGAAGGGTTGCAGCTCACGCTTTAGCCGCCGGCGCCCCGGCGCCGACGTGAAGGGAGCGTTCTATGCGGTGGCGTTCGCTCGGTGTGCTCACCCTGGCGGCGGTCGTGGCCGCCCCTCAGGCGTTACCGGCGCAGGATACCCGTCCGGGCATCGCCGTGCTGCCATTCGAGAACGGCGGCTCGTACGGTCAGGACAAGGAAGACTTCGCCGCGCTCGAGGTCGGGCTCCAGCAAATGCTGCTCACGGAGCTCGCGGTCAATCCCAATCTCCGTGTGGTCGAGCGCCGCCGGCTCAAGCAGTTGATGGAAGAGCAGGACCTCGGGGCGTCGGCTCGGGTGGACGCCGCCACTGCCGCCCGGCTCGGCAAGTTGGTCGGCGCCCGGTATATGGTCTTGGGCGGTTTCGTGGACTTCTACGGCGACTTCCGCATCGACGCGCGCATCGTGAACGTCGAGACGGGCGAGCTCGTCAAGACCGAGAAAGCGCGCGACAAGCGGGAGCAGCTGTACGACCTGGTCGTTACGTTGGCCGGACAGCTCACCCGTGGCGTGAGCCTCCCCCCGCTGCCGCGGCAGACGTTGCAGCAGCGCCAGCAGCGCGAGGTGCCGGAGCAGGCGGTGCGCCTCTACACCAAGGCGCTGCTCTATCAGGACCGGGGCGATACGCAGACCGCCGCGGAGCTGCTGAACCAGGTGAAGACGCAGTTCCCGGAGTACAGCGCCGAGGCCGACGAGGCCCTCAAGCAAATGCGGCGGGGGTAATCGTCGAGACAGCATGACCGCGTCGCCGACCACCGCCGGCACGGCGCACGGGCCCGTTCCCGCGGGCCGGCCGTCGTCCTCGTGACGCACCGATGACGTACACGCTGCTCCATCCTCCCACGTTCGATCTCGGACCGGTCGCCCGGGCCCTCGCGGCCGAGGGCGTGGCGGCCCGGGCCGTGCAGAGCCCCACCGACCTCCAGGCCGACGGCCACCCGACGGTCTTCGTGCTGGACCCCCCCGGGCGCGCCCTGTTTCCCCCGCAGCCCCTCCGGCGTTTCACCGAGGACGGCGGCGCCGTGGTGGTGGTGGGCGCGGTGGGGGACCCGGATCTCCCGCCGGAGCTGGCCGACGAGCTGATCTCGGCGTTCCTCCCCCGGCCCTACGCCCCGCAACAGCTGCTCATCGCCCTGCGGACCGCGTACCGTGAAGCGGCCGGCCGGCTCGAGACGCACCGGGCGCGGCAGGAAGCCGCGTTTCGTACACGGGAAATCCAGGAGCTCACCCGAATCGGGATGGCCCTCGCCACCGAGCGAGACTACAACACGCTCCTCGAGCTGATCCTGTCGCAGGCGCGCCAGATCACGGATTCGGACGCCGGCAGCCTCTATCTCACCGAAGCGGGCGACGGCGCCGGCCGGCACCTGCGCTTCAAGCTCTCACAGAACTTCTCGCGGCCCGACATCCCATTCGTGGAATTCGTGATCCCCGTCGACATCACCAGCATCGCGGGCTACGTGGCGACCACGGGCGAGCCGCTCGTGATCGACGATGCGTACGTCTTGCCGCCGGAAGTCGAATACAGCATCAACCGCTCGTTCGATGAGAAGTACGGCTACCGCACGAAGTCGCTGCTCACGATCCCGATGAAGGACCACCGAGACGCGGTGATCGGCGTGCTGCAGCTGATCAACCGGAAGCGGCACGCGACGGTGCGGCTCGAGCGGCCGAAGGATTTCGCGACGGAGGTCCTCTCCTACACCCGCCGGCTGGTGGAGCTGGTCTCCGCCCTGGCCGGCCAGGCGGCCGTCTCCATCGAAAACAGCCGGCTGTACGAGGACATCGAGCGTTTGTTCGAGGGGTTCGTCACGGCGGCGGTGACGGCGATCGAGCAGCGGGATCCGACCACCTTCGGTCATTCGGGACGGGTGGCCTCCATGACGGTCCGGCTCGCCGAGACGGTGGATCGCGCGAGCGACGGCCCGTACCGCCACGTCTCGTTCTCGCGCGAAGAGATCCGAGAGATTCGGTACGCCGGCCTGTTGCACGACTTCGGCAAGGTGGGGGTGCGGGAGCAGGTGCTCATCAAGGCCAAGAAGCTCTACCCGCCGGACCTCGCCCTCGTCAGCCAGCGCTACGCGTTCATCCGGCGGACGGCGGAACGCGCGTTCGATCGCCGCCGCGCCGACTTTCTCGAACGGCACGGCCGCGAGGGCTACGACGCGTTCCTCCGGGAGGCGCGCGCCGAGCTCGATGGCGAGCTGGCGGCGCTCGACCGGTTCATGCGACTGGTGGCGGAATCCAACGAGCCGACGGTCCTGCCCGAGGGGAGCTTCGAGGAGCTGCTCCGGTACGCGGAGCGGACCTACCCCGATCTCGACGGGAAGCCCCAGCCGTTCCTCACCGACGACGAGGTCCGGTTCCTCTCGATCCGGAAGGGCAGCCTCGATGATGCGGAGCGGCTGGAGATCGAGAGCCACGTCACCCACACCTACCGCTTCCTGATGCAGATCCCCTGGACCAAGGAACTCCAGTCGGTGCCCGTCATCGCCTACGGCCACCACGAGAAGCTGGATGGCTCCGGCTATCCGCGGCGGGTCAAGGGCAGGGACATCCCGATCCAAACCCGGATGATGACCATCGCGGATATCTACGACGCCCTGACCGCCGCCGACCGTCCCTACAAGCGCGCCGTGGATCGCGGGCGGGCGCTCGCCATCATGGGCGAGGAGGTCCACGTTGGGATGCTCGACCCCGACCTCTACCGTCTGTTCACCGAAGCGAGGTTGTTCGAACAGGCGGAGTAACCGTGCGCGATCAGCCGTCCGCCATCCGCGTGATCTCGACGCGATCAGCCATCACGGACTGCTGACGGCGGATGGCGTTTCTCCCCACCCCCCACCCCCCGGGGTCTCGATCGTCAGCACGTCGCCCGGGCCCATCGTCACGGCGGCGCGGCCGCCCAGGTCGGTGTCGTTGAGGCCGTTGCGCCCGGGACGGCCTGCCCCGCCTCCGGCGGTCCCCTGGGGCGCGTAGCGGCGGCGCTCGGTGATCAGGCTGACCGTGACGTCGTCGAGCGCCTCGTACGCCCGCACGACGCCCTCCCCACCCGGATGGCGGCCCGCGCCCCCCGAGCCGGATCGGAGCGCATAGGTGACGATGCGCAGCGGATGCTCCAACTCGAACACCTCGATCGGCGTGTTGCGGGTGTTGGACATCCCGACGTGCACCCCGGACGGTCCGGGACCCCGGGCCGAGGCCCCCTGTCCGCCGCCCAGCGTTTCGTAGTACGTCCACCCCTCCCCGCCGAGCACCACGTTGTTCATCGTCCCCTGCCCCTGCGCCGGCGCGTCCGCCGCGCCGGCCAGCGCCAGGAACAGCGTGTCGGCGATCCGCTGCGACGTCTCGACGTTGCCGGCCGCCACCGCCCGTGGCCAGGGCGCGTTCACCACGGACCCCGCGGGCGCCCGCACGGTCACCGCGCGGTGCAGGCCTCCGTTCGTGGGAATGTCGTCATCCACGAGACACCGCACGACGAAGAGGACCGCCGAGCGGGTCACTGCCATGGGACAATTCACGTTGCCTTTGACGGCCGGATCGGTCCCGGTAAAGTCGGCCGTGAACCCGTCGGGACCGATCTCGACCGTGACGCGAATCGTGACGTCGTGCTCGCCGACGCCGTCGCCCTCCAGCCGGTCCGCCGCGCTCCAGCGTCCGGGGGGGAGCCGGGCCGCGAGCGACGCCCGGGTGCGACGCTCGGCGTAGTCCAGAAGATCAGCCACGGCGCCCTCGACGTACGCCCGGCCGTGCCGCTCCCCGAGCTCGCGGTAGCGTGCCGCGCCTCGCTCGCACGCCGCCAGCTGCGCCGCGAGGTCGCCGCGCCGCATGTCCGGGGTTCGCACGTTCGCCAGCAGCAGTCGCTCGACGTCGCGCACCACCCGGCCGCCGTGCGCCCACCGCACGGGCGGCACCACCAGCCCTTCCTCAAAGATCTCCGTGGAGGAGGGCGGCATGCTCCCGGGGCGGGAGCCGCCGACATCCGAGTGATGGGCCCGGACGACCGTGTAGCCTCCGACGTCGCCGCCCACGGCGATCGCATGCACCATCGTGATGTCCGGCAGATGGGTGCCGCCAGTGTACGGATCGTTCAGGATGAACGTGTCGCCCGGCGCCGGGTCGAGCGCGATGACCGCCGCCACGGCCTCCGGCATCGCCCCCAAGTGCACGGGGATGTGCGCCGCCTGAGCGACGAGCGCGCCGTCGGCGGCGAACACCGCCGCCGACGAATCCCGTCGCTCCCGCACGTTCGGCGAGAGCGCCGAGGCGACGAGCGCCGCGCCCATCTCCTCGGCGATGCCCGCGAACGCGTGCGCCATGACCTGGAGACCGATCGCGTCGAGCGACATGAGCGGTCAGGCGTTCCGGCGGCCGAGCGTCTCGGCGCCACGCTCCGTCAGCACGATGGCGCCCGACTCGTGCACCATGCCGCGCCAACCGGGCTCGATCCGCACGGTGCAGTCCGGCAGCCCGATCGTCGCCGGCCCTTCGACCACGGTGCCGGGGTCGGGCGACGCCGTCCGCCCGAACGTCACCACCGTGGCCGGCCGGGTCGCGACGACGCGCACGTTGACCAACTCCACGAGACGGCGGGGGTCGGCGTGGCCGAACCGCTCCCGGTGCGCCGCGTGGAACGCTCCGGCCGCCGCCGCACCGTCCGCGGCCGCCGGCACCGTCAGCTCATACCCCTGCCCCCGATAGCGCCCGTCGGCATAGCGGTCCAACGTCGCGCCGGGGAGGGCGTCGCACGCCTCCGCCTCGAGGGCGCTGAAGGCGGCGTCGAACTCGCGTCGGTCGAGGGTGTCGGTGGACCGATGCAGCGACGCCGTGAACTCGAGCTTCGCGGGCGCCGCCGCGAGCCCGACGGCGGAGAGCACACCGGCGAAGGGCGGCACCACGGCACGATGCATCCCGAGGCTCGCCGCCATGCGGCAGGCGAACATCGGCCCCGCCCCGCCGAAGGCCACCAGCGTCAGCGCCCGGGGGTCCACCCCACGCTCGACGCTGACCCGACGGAGGGCCCGGACCATCGCAGCCGCTGCGATTTCCACGATGCCGAGGGCGCAGCGCTCGACGGTCAACCCGGCGGCGCGCGCCACGCGCTCCACCGCCCGCTCCGCGAGATCCGGGTCCACTGCGAGACCGCCGGCCAACGGATGCTCGGGACCCAGCCAGCGGAGCACCGCAGCCGCGTCGGTCACCGTGGCGTCCGTGCCGCCGGTGCCATAGCAGGCGGGACCCGGCACGGCGCCGGCGCTCCTCGGCCCCACGCGCAACGCGCCGCCTTGATCCACCCAGGCGATGCTCCCGCCACCCGCTCCCACGGTCTCGATGAGCACGTGGGGCAGCGCCAGCGGAATGCCGCCCACCTCGCCGGCCGACTGCAGGAGCGGCCGGCCTCCCAGGATGACACTGGCGTCGGCGCTCGTGCCCCCCATGTCGATCGTGAGCAGATCCGTGTCACCCAGCGCCTCGCCGACGAGACGCGCCCCTTCGACACCGCCGGCCGGTCCCGAGAGTGCGAGCGCCGCGGCCCGCTCCCGCGCCTGCGCCACACTCAACGTGCCGCCGTTCGACGCCATCACGCGCAGCTCGCCGATCGTCCGCGCGCGGGCGGCGGCGCTCATACGGTCGAGATAGCCGCTCACGCGCGGCCGCAGATACGCTTCGGCCACCGTCGTGCCGATACGCTCGTATTCGCGAAACACCGGCAGGACGTCCGAGCTGGCGGCCACCGGCGTCTCGGGAAGCGCCGCCCGGAGCGCGTCGGCGAGCAATGCCTCATGGCGGGGATCGCGGAAACTGAAGAGCAGGGCGATCGCCACGGCGTCCGGCCCGCGCCGCTGCACCTCCTCCACCACGCGGCGTACCTCGGACCGCTCGAGCGCGCAGACGGGCCCTCGCGCGCCCACCCGCTCCCGCACGCCGACGACGTCGTGGCGGGCCACGACCGGCGGTGGATGCTCCCGCGCGAGATCGTAGAGCGCCGCGCGGTCCTGGCGCCGCAGCCACAGGAGGTCCTCGAATCCGGCCGTGGTCACCAGCACCACCCGCCCGCCGGTGCGCTCGAGCAACGCGTTCGTCGCCACCGTGGTCCCGTGGACGAGCGCGGCAGCGGCCGGCGTGCCGCCGGCCAGCCGGGCCAGCGTCGTCCAGACCTCGTCGGCGACACCGTCGGGCCGGGACCGCACCTTTCCCACCGTGACCACCCCTCCGCTCCCCAGCGCGACGATGTCGGTGAACGTGCCACCCACGTCGACGCCGACGCGCATCAGGGACGCCGGCGCCACGCGTAGATGGCGAGCAGCACCGCCCCGACGAGCGCCAGTCCGCCCACCCAATCGCCCCAGCGCACGTAGAGCGTGACCACGTCGGTCGTGGTGAGCCGGTGCGCGACCAGCGCCTCCACGAACAGCGCGGTCTGGCGGTGCTGGCGGCCCAGCGGGTCCACGAACTCGGAGATACCCGTGTTGGCCGACCGGGCGATCCCGGCGCGGGTCTCGATCGCCCGCATCACCAGGTGCGCCTCGTGCTGGTACGGCGCCGTGCTGCGCCCGAACCAGGCGTCGTTCGTGATGTTGATGAGAAACTCGGCGCCGCGTCGCCGGTAGTCCCGGCTCAGGTTCTCGAAGATCGACTCATAGCAGATGAGGACGCCGAAGCGGCCGATGCCCACCTGGTACACCGGGCCCGGCCCGCCTTCGCCAAAGCCGCCAAAGAACCTGAGCTTGAACCAGCGGGGATTGACGAACGGCACCCGTTCGGTGATCGGGACGAGATACTGTTTGTGGTAGGCCTCGTAGCGGGTGCGGTCGCCCAGCGAGTCGAACAGGAACGCCGCGTTGTAGTACTCGAACCGGCGCGGCGCCGGGAACGCGACATCGAGGCCGCCGACGAGCTGTGGGGTGCGCGTCGAGAACGAGAGCCGCGCGATCGCGCGCGCCCACTCGGGATGCTGGAGAAAGTACCCGGGCACCGCGGCCTCCGGCCACACCACGAGGTCCGCCCGGGTCTCCCGAATCGCGCGCGCGGCGAGCGTCAGCGTGCGCTGCATGATGGAGTCCCGGGTCTCCCCCTCCCACTTCTCGTCGAATCCCACGTTGGGCTGAATCACCGCCACCTCGCCCACCGGCCGCACGGGCAGCGTTCGCTCGCGCACGATCCCGTAGACCAGCGCCGCGAGCACGCCCGCGGCCACCCCACCCGCGAGCACCGCGGCCCGGCGCCGCTCCCCGCGTCGGCGCCAGGCCAGAGCCAGGGCGGCATTGGCCGCGACCAACGCGAACGTGACCCCACGGGCGCCGATCAGGTCCGCGACCTGCACGAGCGTCGAATAGCCCGTGAGCGAGGTCCCCAGCCCGAGCCACGGAAACCGGATGTCGCCCTGGTGACCGATCAGCCACTCGGCCGCGACCCAGAAAACCGGGAAGACGACGATGATGCTCACGCCCGTGCGCCGCACCACCCACCCGGTGAGCGCGAACGTCACCGCCGCGTACCCGGCGAGGATCAGGATGGTGGCGAAGTAGCCCGCCGCGACGGCGGGCGTGAAGTGCCACAGCGCCACGACGATCCAATAGAGCACGAGGCCGTGCGCCCCCAGGCCGAACCAGAATCCCTGCACGAGCCGGCGCCGGAGCGGCCGCGGATCGGCTTGGGCGTCCTCGATCAGCCACACGGCGGGGATCAGCGCGAGGAACGACGGTAGGAGGAGATGGAACGGCGGATACGCGAAGAAGACGAGGAGCGCGCCCCCCGCGATCAGCGGCCAGTCCCCCCGCGGCAGTGCCAGGCCTCTCACAGGGTGACGTCGTGCCCTTCGGCCGCCGACCGGCGGATGGCCTCGACCGTGCGCTGGAGCGTCACCTGGTCCTCGAGCCCCGGCGTGGGCACGTCACCGCGCACGACCGCCATGAAGTGCGCCCACTCCGCCCGATAGGACGCGCTGAACACGTTCTCGCGCCCCGCGGCGCCCGTTGGGGTCACGTCCATCGGCGCCCCATGCATCTCCTTGAAGACCCGGAGCGGCGCGAGCGTCGCCGACCCGTTGGCCCCCAGGAGCTCGAACCAGAAGACCTCCTCCTGGCTGACATGCCGCCACGAGACATCGACGAAGATCGAGAGGTCGCCCTCGCACGTGATGAACGCGCACCCCGAGTGCTCCACTTCGCTGCCGTCCCGGCTCGCGAACGCCGCCGTGACCCGCTTGGTCGCGGGGCAGCCGGCGAGCCAGAGCGCCAAGTCCACCAGGGGAAGCCCCAGGTCGAGCATCGCGCCCCCGCCCGACTGTTGACGGCGCCCGCGCCACCCGGCGACGCCGCCCGACGGGCGGAAGATGTACCACCCGGCACGGATGCCATGCACCGCTCCCAACTCGCCGCCAGTGAGAAACCCCCGCACCGCCTGCACGTCGCTGCGGAACCGGTGATTCATCCCGACGACCACCGCCTTGCCGGCCCGCTCCCGCGCCTGCCGGATCCGTTCGACTCCCTCGAGCGTGAGGGCGAGCGGACGTTCGCACAACACGTCCACGCCCGCCGAGAGCGCGGTGACCACGTGCACCTCGTGCAGATGGTTCGGAGTGCACACGACGACGGCGTCCGGCCGCGAGTACCGGATCAGATCTTCGATGTCGTCGTACACGTCCGAGATATCGAACCGACCGGCCAGGGCGCGAGCCTTGGGCACGTCGATGTCGCAGATCCCGGCGAGCGTGACGCCCTTGAGCCGGCTGAGGGCGGGCAGGTGCGCCACCTGAGCGATGGCGCCGGCGCCCACGACGCCGATCCGGACGGACCCACTCACGGGCCGGCCCGGCGGGGAAAGCGGAACATGAAGCCGCCGCGTGCGGTGAGCGTGCGCAGCTCGCTGGTCAGCTCGCCGCGGAGGTCCGTTGTGAGGCGCAGCCACCGCGCGAGCGGGATCTCCAGGCCGGCGGACAGCGTTACGCCCGCGGCGATCGTCCCCAGAGCGTCCTCCACGAACGTCCCCTGAATGGCCTGCCCGTCCGCATCGCGCACGTGCACCCCGAGCCCCACCCCGAGGTAGGGGATCACGTCGCCGTCGGGGTCGAACATGTACTGGAGGTCGAGAGACGCCGCGACGTCCACCAGCGAGATCGTCCCCACGTCGATGGTGAAATCGTTCGTCGGATCCTGCACCACTCCCCGCAGCCGCGTTTCGAACTGCGCGATCTCCTCGGCGGCGAACGCGGCCTTGAAGTAGCCCACGCTGAAGAGCAGCCGCACGTTGGGCGCGATGAAGCCGTAGTCCACGCGCAGCGCGCCGGTGGGCTCCGAGGTGAGCCGGTCCGACGCGATGGCGCCGAAGTCGAACCCGATGCCCGACAGGCGGGTCCCTTCGTAGCTGAAGCGGTCGAGGAAGCCTTGCGCGGCGAGCGGGGCCGGCAATACGAGAAGGAGGAGCGCGAGTCTAATAGAGGCGGACAATGGTCGTCCCCGGAAAGTAGGTGGTGACGATGGTGGCGGCGTCTTGCCCCGCCCGCGCGCGCCCCACGGCGCCCCACTGGCACAGCCCGACCCCGTGGCCCCATCCCGTGCCATGCGCGACGAGCCGCCGCACGACGCCGTCGCGACGCTCCGCCTCGAACAGGAACGCGGTGCTCCCGAGCACCCGGCCGTCGGAGGTCTCGAACACGGCCCGCACGTCGGGTCCGAACACTGGAATCTCTCCGCGTCCCACATCCACGCGGATCTCGGCGACCCGCCCCGAGGGTCCCACGCGGCGCACGCGCACGTCGCGCACCTCGTCGACCTGCTCCGCTTCCACCCCGAGCGTCGCGGGCACGGTCCGCCGTAATATATCCAGCAGCAGGGTGCCATCCCACTCGACGCTCCAGCGGAACCGCGGTGACCGGTCGCAGTACGCACCGCCCGACGGGCGGCGGTCGGACACGTGGCGCAGATAGGGTACGGGACGGGCGCTGTAAAACGCGTCCGTCACGTCGGCGGTGACGCCCCCGCACGTCGAGTGAAAGAACGTGGTGATCAGCTGCCCTCGATACGTGATCACCTGCCCGGCGGTGGCCCGCACGGCGGCGCGGCCCTCGGCCGTTTCGGCGCCGACGCCTCCGTAGACCTGGTCGGCGACGCTGGCGCGGACGTCGAAGCCTCCCGACGCGAACTTGCCCCGATTGGCCAGGGCGTACGTGCGGGACACCAGCGCCTGCGCTTCGACGGCCGGCTGCTCCTCCGGCGCACGCCGGCCCATCTCGGCGTTCACGACGCCGGCGACGTAGGCCTCGAGCGGCAGCTGGTTGACGACGACGAGTCCGCCCGCCCCGGCCGCCACCTCTACGATCCCCCGATACGGCTTCCCATCCACCAGCACGAAGCGCCCCGACTCGAGTCCCACGAAGGCCAGCGCCTCGTACTGCCCCGCGCCGGGTCCGTCGAGCACCCGCACGCCGCGACCTTCCGGCGCGAGCCGCGACTCGACCCCTGCGGGCAGCCGGAACTGGGCGCTGCCCTCGCGGATCGCCACCAGCGCTCCCTCACCGCCGATCCGGACGGTCGAGACGCCGACGGCGAGCCCCACGCGGAGGTCGGGCTCGGTGCCGACCCGCTCCAGGACGCTCGGGCGCGCACACGCGGCTAGCGCGGCGGCGAGCGCCGCGCTAGCCGCGAGCGGCGTGTGCCAGCGCGTCCGCCAGACGGTCGATGGTATCTGCAACGATCGCATCCGTATGGGCCGCCGAGACGAACACGGCCTCGAAGGGGGACGGGGGGAGGAACACCCCCAGGCCGCGCGCGGCACGGTGGAATCGCGAGAAGAGCGCGGTATCACTGGCTGTGGCCGCGGCGAAGTCGAGCACGGGTCCCTCATGGAAGAAGCAGCCCCACATCCCGCCGGCGTGCCCGCCCGTCACCGGCACTCCCACGGTGCGCGCGGCCTCCGCGAGTCCGGCGACGAGCGCCGCCGATCGCCGCTCCAGCACTTCCCACACGCTGCACGCCCGCGCGGTGCGGAGCGCGGCGAGGCCGGCCGCCATCGCGAGCGGGTTGCCCGAGAGCGTCCCCGCCTGGTACACGGGGCCGGACGGGGCGATCCGTTCCATGAGGTCGCGACGGCCACCGTACGCGCCCACCGGCAGGCCGCCGCCGATCACTTTCCCGAGGGTCGTGAGGTCGGGCGACACCCCCGTTCGCGCCTGGGCGCCGCCCGGATGGACCCGGAACCCCGTCATGACCTCGTCGAAGATGAGGAGCACCCCGCGCGCCGACGTGAGGCGCCGCAGCCCTTCGAGGAAGCCCGCGGCCGGCGGAATGAACCCGGCGTTCCCGAAGTACGGCTCGACGATCACCGCCGCGACGCGATCGCGATGCGCGTCGAGCAGCGCCTCGACCGCGGCGAGGTCGTTGAACGCCGCCGTGAGCGTGAGTCGCGCTAGCTCGGCGGGCACGCCGGGGCTGTTGGGCAGGCCCAGCGTCGCCACGCCGCTGCCTGCCGCGACCAGAAAGCTATCGGCATGCCCGTGGTACGCGCCGTCGAACTTGAGGATGAGGTCCCGCCCCGTCGCCGCCCGCGCCAGGCGGATGGCGGACATCGTCGCCTCGGTACCGCTGTTGACGAACCGAACCATCTCGACCGACGGAACGAGCTCCACCACCAGCTCCGCGAGCTCGATCTCGGCCTCGCACGTGACGCCGTAGGACGTGCCGCGAGCGAGCGCGTGGCTGAGCGTCTCGCGCACCTCCGGTGCGTCGTGCCCCAGGAGGATCGCCCCCCATGAGAGCACGTAGTCCACCAGCGTCTCGTCGTCAGTGGTGGTGAGATGCGCGCCGTGGGCCTCGCGCACGAAGAACGGGTCGCCGCCCACCGCCCGGAACGCCCGCACCGGGGAGTTGACGCCGCCCGGAAGGACGGCCTGCGCGCGGCGCCACAGATCGGCGGCGCCCCTCACCGGAGCGCCGCCGCCTCGAAGTCGTAGTCTCGATTGCCCTCGACCCGGGCGCGGACGAAGTCCCCCGACCGGGCCCAGCCGCCCTGGGTGACGTACGTGACGCCGTCCACGTCGTCCGCCTGCCAGGGAACGCGGCCGACGTGCGTGGCGCCGCCGTCGTCGGGGTCAGCCACGCGGTCCACGAGGACCGCCGTCTCCCGGCCGACGTAGCGGGCGAGCCGGTCTTCCGAGACCGCCCGCTGCAGCTCGAGCAGCTCTTCCTGGCGCGCGCGCTTGACCTCGTCGGGGACGTCGTCCGGATACCGCGCGGCGCGCGTCCCCTCTTGCTCCGAATACGTGAAGACGCCCAAGCGCTCGAACGCCATCTCCTCGGCGAAGTCGCACAGGACGCTGAAGTCGTCGTCGGTCTCACCTGGGAACCCGACGATCGTCGTGGTACGGATCGCGATGTCGGGCACCGCCTCCCGCAGCCACCGCACCTTCTCGCGGATCGTCGCCTGGCGCTCGGGCCGGCGCATGCGGGCGAGCATGCGATCGGCGGCGTGCTGAATGGGAATATCGAGGTAGGGGACGATCCGCGGCTCGCGCGCCATGAGGTCCACCAGCCGCTCGGTGAGCCCCGCGGAGTACACGTAGAGCAGGCGGAACCACGGCACGGTGGTGTCCGCCAGGAGCGCCGACAGGAGGTCAGGCAGCCCGGGGCCGCCGCGTCCCAGGTCTCGACCGTAATGCCCGAGGTCCTGCGCCACGAGGTTGATCTCGCGCGCCCCCTGCGCCTCGAGCTCCTGCGCCTCGCGCACCAGGCGCTCGAGCGGCTCCGAGCGGTGCCGTCCCCGCATCAGCGGGATCGCGCAGAAGGCACAGCCGTGATCGCAGCCCTCGGAGATCTTGAGATAGCGCACGTGCGGGCCGTCCCCCAGGTACTGGCGCACCCCGGGGTGCGCCGCCACCGGATCGCTGAGGAGGCCGCGGGCGGCCAGAGCGGGCACCAGCTTGAACAGGTCGCCGAACCCCAGGAAGAGATCCACCTCGGGGATCTCGCGCTGGAGCTCCTCGCGATAGCGCTGGACGAGACAGCCCACGGCGACGACCGCCTTCACACCCTGTGCCTTGAGCCGCGTGGCGGCGAGGATCGCCTCGATGGATTCCCGCTTCGCGGCATCGATGAACCCGCACGTGTTGACCAGCACCACGTCGGCGGCCTCCGGGTCCGGAACGACGCGCGCACCGTGGCCCACGAGCTCGCCGACCAGGCGCTCGGAATCTACGGTGGCCTTGTCGCACCCGAGGGAGATCACGCCGAGTTTCATGGAAGGGGAATAACACCGGTGAAAGGTGAAACGTGAAACGTGAACGGCGCCGTGCGCGATGCCGCGCTCACTTCACCGTTCACTTTTCACCATTTATTCGTTTCAGAAGAGGAAGCTCTCCAGCGCCCGCGCCCGGCTCACGTGGCGGAGCCGCGCGAGCGCCTTTTCCTTGATCTGGCGGACGCGCTCGCGGGTGATCCCCATCATGCTCCCGATCTCCTCGAGCGTCATCGGCTCCTGGCCGTCGAGGCCGAAGTACAGCCGGAGGATCTTGGCTTCCCGGTCTTTGAGCGTGGACAGGACTTCCTCGATCGAGTCGGAGAGGGCCCGCTCGAATGTCTGCTCGTCGGGCGTGGGGTTCTGGGTATCGGGGAGGTAGTCCAGCAGCTTGTTGTCCTCGCCCGGCGTGAGCGGCGCGTCGAGCGAGAGGTGGCTCTGAGAGATCGAGAGCGTCTTGGCCACCTCCTCCTCGGAGATGTCCATGCCTTCGGCGATCTCCTCCACCGTCGGCTCCCGTCCCAACTCCTGTTGCAGCGCCGACGACCGCTTCCCGATGCGGTGGAGCGTGCCCGCCCGGTTGAGGGGGACGCGCACGATGCGGCTTTGCTCCGCCAGCGCCTGGAGGATCGCCTGACGGATCCACCAGACTGCGTAGGAGATGAACTTGATGCCCTTGGTCTCGTCGAACTTGTGGGCGGCGCGAATGAGCCCGAGGTTGCCCTCGTTGATCAGGTCGGACAGGCTCACGCCCTGGTTCTGGTACTTCTTCGCGACCGAGACGACGAAGCGCAGGTTGCTTCGCACGAGCTTGTCGAGCGATTCCTGACAACCGCCGCGGATGCGTTGGGCGAGGGAGACCTCGTCATCGCGCGTGATGAGGGGATACTGGCTGATCTCTCGGAGGTACTGGTCGAGCGAGCCTTCGTCGACCGATGTCTTCTTGACGGAGCTCAGTCGCATACAATGCGGTTCCTCCGCCGCATACGTGACGCGCGCCTGAAACGACGACGGGCGGCCGTGCCGGCACGCCCGCACACCCCTCGGTTCGTCAGCTCCGACACACGCGCGACGTGGAAGCGCCGACCGGTCGCACCACCCGACCGGACGCGCAACGGAACGGCCGACGGGCCGCCCCGCAAATCCACCACGTGCACCGTACTGTCGGCGTCGTGCACCTCCAACTCTCGCTGCCGTTTACGTTAGCCACCCCGAACCAGCGGCGCAATGGTCACCGACCACCCCCGTGCCCGCGCCCACTCTCGAACGGCGACTGTGAGATCGGTCACACTACACCGGTGCGCCACCGTGAGCGCGGCGCACGCCGCCCGTTCCCCCACTGCGAACTCCGCGCGCACGACCCGGCCAAGGGGCAGGTCCGCCAGGGCCTCGCGATCGAGCACCGCCCCGCCAGCGCTCAAGATCACCGCGACCGACTGGTGCGTCGTCGTCATGCACGAGCCTAACGCCGGCCGTCGCGGCCGCTCCCACGGTTCTCTTGCGCCCACGTATCGGATTATCGCGCCTGGAGGGGCGACCGGCGTGGGGCCGCGCATCCGTCTACTCGTAGGTGTCGATCTGGGCCTTCTGGAGCGTCCCCGAGTAGTCCACGTAGACCACTTTGGTCTCCGTGTAGAAGTCGTAGACCTCCCACCCACCCTCCCGATGGCCGTTCCCCGTCTGCTTCACGCCGCCGAACGGCAAGTGCGCCTCGGCGCCGATCGTCGGGGCGTTGATGTACGAGATGCCGGTGTCCAGCTCGGTCATCGCTCGGAAGGCCGCCGCGAGGTTCCGCGTATACAGACTGCTGGAGAGCCCGTACTTGACGTCGTTGTTGACTCGGATCGCTTCGTCCAGATCCGCGACGCGGACGACGCTCAAGACGGGGCCGAAGATCTCCTCCTGCTCGAGCCGCGTGCACGGCATGACGCCGGTGAACACCGTCGGCCGATAGAAGAAGCCGTCCGCGAGCGCGCCGTCGCGCGGGGCCTCACCCCCCAGCGCCAGGGTTGCCCCTTCCTTCTTGCCAATCTCCACGTAGGCCTCCACCTTGCGCCCCGCCGCCTCGTTGATCAGGGGCCCCACGTCGGTCGTGGGCTCGAGCCCGTCGCCCAGCCGCAGGGCGCCCGCCGCCTCGCACACCATGGCCACGAACCGGTCGTGGATCGGCGCCTCCACGATCAAGCGCGACGTGGCGGTGCACCGCTGGCCCGTGGTGCCGAACGCGCCCCACAGCACCCCGTCCAACGCGAGGTCCAGGTCCGCGTCGGCCAGCACGATCTGCGCGTTCTTGCCGCCCATCTCGAGCGAGAGCCGCTTGTGCATCCGCCCGCACGTGTGCCCGATGAACGCGCCCGTCTCGGTCGAGCCGGTAAAGGAGACGAGCGGGACGGCCGGATGCTCCACGATCGCCTTGCCCACCACCTCGCCGCGGCCGTGGACCAGTTGGATCACCTCGGGCGGGAGCCCGGCCTCGAGCAGGATCTCCACGAACAGCGTCGCGGTGTGCGGTACGTCTTCCGCGGGCTTGAAGATCACGGCGTTCCCGCACACGAGAGCGGGGAAGATCTTCCAGGTGGGGATCGCCAGCGGGAAGTTGAACGGCGTGATCACGCCGGCCACGCCCACGGGCCGGCGGTAGGACATCGCCCACTTCTGACGCAGCTCCGACGGCACCGTGTGGCCGAACAGCCGGCGCCCCTCGGTCGCCGCGTAGTACGCGGTGTCGATCCCCTCCTGGACGTCGCCACGGGTCTCGGCGAGCACCTTGCCCATCTCCCGCGTCATCGCCGCGGCGATCTCGTCTTTCCGGGCGGCGAGCAGGTCGCCCGTCCGGCGCAGCACATCGCCCCGGAGCGGCGCCGGCGTCGCGGACCAGCGCGCGAACCCGCGCGTCGCGGCCGCCACGGCGCGAGCGACGTCCTCCGGACCAGAGTCGGGAAAGCGCCCGATCACGGTGGACCACCGGGCCGGGTTGCGGTTCTCCAGGTACGCGCCCGTCGAGGGCTCGACCCACTCGCCCCCGATAAAGTTCTTGAACGTCTTCGTCATGTCACGCTCACTGTCTCGCCAAGCCGTGCTTCTCGATCTTCTTGTAGAGGTTGCTGCGCGGCATGTCGAGCTTCCGCGCGGTCTCGCTCACGTTCCAGTCATTCTCGCCCAGCTTCGCCGCCAGGAAGGCTCGCTCCGCCGATTCCTTGAACTCCTCGAACGTCTGGCACTGGGCGAGCTCCGCCCCCACCATGACCATCGCCCCTCCGGCCACCCGCTCCACGTCGGCGCGCGCCACACGGTCATCGGCGGACATGATCAGCACCCGCTCCACCATGTTGCGCAGCTCGCGCACGTTGCCCGGCCAGTCCCGGGTCTTCAGCGCCTCGAGGGCATCCGCGCCGATCGGCTTGGGCTTGACGCCGCCGTACGCGGCGAGGTCTCCGACGAACTTCTCCACGAGCAGCGGGATGTCGTCCCGTCGCGCGCGCAGCGGCGGGACGTCGACCGGCACGACGTTCAGGCGGTAATACAGGTCCTCGCGGAAGCGGCCCGCCGCGATCTCCTCCGACAAGGCCTTGTTCGTGGCGGCGATCACCCGGACATCCACCGCGACCGACTTCTGGGCGCCGATGCGGGTCACGACCCCCTCCTCGAGCGCCCGGAGCACCTTCGCCTGCGCGGCGGCGCTCATGTCGCCCACCTCGTCCAGGAACAGTGTCCCCCCGTCCGCCTGCTCGAACTTGCCGGCCCGGTCGGCGAACGCCCCCGTGAACGACCCCTTCATGTGTCCGAACAACTCGCTCTCGATCAGCTCGCTCGGGATCGCGGCGCAGTTCACCTCCACGAACGCCTGCGCGGCCCGCGGCGACTGCCGATGGATTGCCCGGGCCACCAGCTCCTTCCCGCTGCCATTCTCGCCCGTGATCAGTACGCGGGCATTGGTCGGCGCGACCTTCTCGATCGCTTGGAGCAGGCTCCGGATCTGCGGGCTCTGCCCCACGATCTCGTAGCGGTCGGTGACCCGCTCGCGCAGCCGTTCGTTTTCCGACTTGAGATCGACGTGCTCGAACGCATGCCGCAGGGTGAGCAGAATGCGGTCGGTGTCGAGCGGCTTCTCGATGAAGTCGAACGCGCCCCCCTGCGTCGCCTCGACGGCGGTCTGGATCGTGCCGTGCCCCGAGATCATCACCACCTGGGCCACGGGGTCGAGCTCGCGGAGCCGCGTCAGCGTCTCGAGCCCGTCCATCCCCGCCATCTTCACGTCCAGCAGCACCAGATGGGGATGGAACTCGGCATACGCCTTGAGGGCGGCCTGGCCGTTGTCCACGGCATGGACCTCGATCCCCTCGTATTCGAGGACCTGGCGCAGGGCCTCCCGGACCCCTCGCTCGTCGTCGACCACCATTACGCGTCGCGGCACTACTCCGTCCGTCGGTAAAACGTGACTCCGTCCACCCGCACCCGCACGTCTCCTACGGTCTCGGGCACCGTAATGATAAACACCCCACGCGCGTCCCCCGTAAGATGCTCCACCAGCCGCGTGACCGCCGCCCGCGGCAGCGGGATCGCGCGAATCACGACCTCGTCCGGCTCCCACCCCAGGCGCCCCCGACCCAGGATCCGTACGGGACCCGCGAGCCGCACGGGCTGGGTCGGTCCCACGAACTCCGCCAGCGGCCCCAACGCTGCGGCGCTCAGCCCTTCGGTGCTGAGCTGGGCGGCGAGCCCGAAGCGGCCATCGGCGAGCACCACCTGGAGCGAGTCCAGCGCCGTGCGCGGCAAGGGCTCGAGCCGCACGGCAATGAGCGACGCCACCTCGTCCGCGGTCAGCACCACGTAGGCGGGGTCGTCCGGGCGGGCCATCGCCGATTCCTTACGTTGCGCCGCGCGCAGCGCCGCCGCCGAGGCCACACCCCCCGCGGACGTCGGCGGCCGGCCGGCGACCACCCGCCGGACCCGCGCGGCCGTCCAGCGATACCAGTCGTCGAGGTGCGCGCGGTACTCCCATGCGGCGAAGCCGCCGACCACGAGCACCGCGACGCAGCCCACGCCGGCGAACAGGTTCCGGAAACAGCCCTGGAGCCGCTGGATCACGCGCGGAGCTCCGCGCGGTGCCGCACCGTGTAGGTCGCGCCGGCGCGGGACAGCCGGCTCTCCATGAGCTCCACGGCCTCGACCGGCGCCTCCGCGTCGTAGGTGAGCGGCTCGAGCGTCCGCTCGAAGTCGCGGAACGGCGCGCCGCGCGCATCGCCCCGCACCCGGCCCAGCGTGAGGTGCGGCCGGAACGGACGTCCCTCGACCTCGAAGCCCAGGGCCGCCATCTCCTGCTCGACCCGGTGTTGCAGCAGCTCGAGTGGTGGGACGGCCTCGCACCCGACCCATACGACGCGTGGCCGGCGCACCGAGGGGAACGCACCGAACCCGCCGATGGGCAGCGTGAAGCGCCGCGCCGTGCCCACGGCGCGGCTCACGCCCTCCGCCACGGGGTCGGAGAGGGGCGGCGCCACGTCACCCAGGAACTTGAGCGTCAGATGGATGGCTTCGGGGGCGACCCAGCGAATCGGAACGTCCGGCGTGCGGAGGGGCGCGGTCGCCTCCCACAGGGTGCGTCGTAGCTCGGCGGGCAGGTTGATGGCGATGAACAGGCGCACGGCGCTCAGGCGCGCTCGGCCAGCACCTCGAGCGCCGGCGCGCGCGGGGCGAGCTGACTGCCCCGCCGGTAGCCGGCGAGGTCGAGCGTCACCCGGTCGAAGCCGAGCTCCAGGAACGCCGCGCTCAGCCGGTCACGGTGCCGCCGCACGGTGGCGAACTCCGCGGGGGCGACCTCGATGCGCGCTTCCTCGCCCCGGTGCCGCACCCGCAGGTCCCCGCCCACGCCGAATCCACGGAGCAGCGCCTCGCCCTGCTCCACCGCGCGGAGCCGCTCGGGCGTCACGGCGAGCCCGTAGCGCACGCGGCTCGCGAGACAGGGCGCCGCCGGGGCATCCCAGATCGGGATGCCGGCGGCGCGCGCCGCGGCGCGCCCGCGAGCCATG